>CAZFLM010000113.1:0-15251 GCA_964519955.1 uncultured Chthonomonadaceae bacterium
CCATCGGGGTGCTGACGACGTACCCGGCATCCATCACACCGTTGGCGCCGAAGGTCGCCGCCACGAGCGAGAAGCCCAGGAACGGAGTTGCGCCGCCCTGCTCCTCGAACGTGTAGACCTGGTTGATGGCCACGGGGATGTAGCGCAGGATACCACGAGACTTGCGCTCGCTGTAGAACAGGTCGGCCGAGACCGAAGTGCTCCAGTGCTCGCCGTTCAGCAACGCCGGCAGGTTGACCTTGTAGTCGAGACCCGCACCCCAGACGTTGAAGTCGGTGATCTGGCGGAGGCCGATCGTCGTGTTGGCCTCGTTGCCGCGCTGAGGCATGAAGGTGCCGATGCGGACGCTCAGGCCGTCGGTGATGTCAGCCTTCGCCCCCATCGGGAAGGCGAGGGCCGCTCCGGCAAGCAGGGCGAGCGCGGCGCGCCGCCACAGGCTTGCATTGATGCCGCTCATTGGTGTCGCTCCTTTCGTCCAGGTGGTCGCGTCGCGTGTCGCGTCGGTTCGCCACGCACGACCCTATTGAGGTAATCACCCACACTAACGGATGCGGCAGCCGACGCAGGGACGCCGACCATCGCGTGCGAGCGGAGAAACGAAGGACGATTCGTTTCACAACACCCCTTGTCGCCCCTATTCTTCCACATCCAGGTCGATTCCTGTATGCTTTGCCGGGGCCGGGTGCGGAATTGGCCACACGCTCAAGAAGACGCGAACCGGGCGAGCAGGTTTCGCGTTCTCACGACAGGAGCGGCAGAACCGGGCCCTGAAGCCGCAGCATCTCGTCCACGAACTCCACCGCCCTCCTGTACGAGTCGACGGTGGGCTCCAGCAGCACGGCTTGCAGCAGTTTCTCCTTCGAGCCCTCCGCGAACGCTTCAACCAGAAGCTGATGGATGGACCCCTGGAGCCGCAGCATCGCCGCGATGCCCTCCGGCAGGGGCTGCATCGCAACCGGGTGCAGGCCCGCGCGGTCGGCGTCCGCCGGCACCTCGACCACCATGTCGTCCGGCAGGTTCGGAATCGCGCCGCGGTTCGGCACGTTCACCGCGGCCATCCGCCGCTCGAGGCCGCACGCCATCGCTTCCATGATCGGCACGGCCAGCTCGCCCGAAGCCCGCAGCGGCGCATCCTCGAGCTTGCCGGGCTTCTCCTCGGCGCGGCGCATCGGGCGGCCCGTCGGGTGGCTGCTGAGCGAGTAGATCCACTCCGGCTGCTCGCCGCCCTCCCACGGGTAGCCGTCCATCGGGTCGTTGTAGAACTGCAGCTCGGAGCAGTAGAACTCCTCGGCCCACCGTACGTACTCGCCGTAGTGGTTCGTGCCCGGGTGCGGCCAGAGCCCGAAGCGGCGGAACAGGATGCGCCCCAGGCCGATCTCGTGCCAGTCGGAGAGCGGATCGCCGGCACGCTCGGCCGCGCGGAGCTTCGGGTAGAGGTCCTCGCCCGTACGCCGGTCGCGGACGAACTGGAACCAGGCGAAGTGGTTGATGCCGCACGCCTCCGCGTCGATGTCCTCGACCTTCATCTCCAGCAGGTTGGCGAGTTGGTGCAGCCCACCGAACACGCCGTGGCAGAGGCCTACCCCGGCGATCTTCGTCGATCGGCAGATCGCCTCGACGAGCTTGTGCTCCGGGTTGGTGTAGCTCAGCAGCGGCGCGTCCGGGCAGAGGCGCTCCATGGCGCGGGCGATCTCGACGGTCGGACCCATGTTGCGCAGGGCGTGGAAGAGGCTGCCGGGGCCGCCGTTCTCGCCGAAGACCTGCTTGAACCCGTACTTGCGCGGGATATGCCAGTCCTGCGCCCAGTAGTGGAAGCGCCGGATGTCGATGGCCTTCACCACGAACGCGGCGCCGTCGAGCGCCCGCTCCAGGTCCGTGGTCGCCTCGACCACCGCGCCACGCTTGCGTTCGGCGGCCACCCAGCGCGCGTAGGACTCCATCTCCGGCAGGCGCTCCGGGTCGGTATCCATTAGCACGAGCCGCACACCTCGCTCGCCAAGCGCCTCGCTCAGCAGTACATCCCGCACGGTGGCGGGCCCGAACGACCGGCTCCCCGCCCCCACCAGCACGATCTTCAGTGGCGCCATGGCGCGTCCTCCGTCATGTCATCGGCCGGATCGGACCGATCCGCCGGATACGGGTCAATGCGCCGTGAGCCACACGCTCTCCTTCCCTGCTGGCGCCGGTTCGCGCGCAATGTGCAGGACCCTGCGCCGCCCGCGCCGAACCGACCTCCGGCAACCGCCACACCGCTTAAGGAGACGCTCACCCATGCCCAAGATCACGTTCATCGGCGCAGGCAGCCTCGGGTTCACCCGCGGGCTCGTCCGCGACATCCTCACGTTCCCCGAGTTGGCGGGCTCCACGCTCAGCCTGATGGACATCGACCCGGACCGCCTCGAATTCGCGAAGACGGCCGTCCAGCGCATCGTCGATGCCGGCAACTACCCGGCCAAGGTCGAGGCCACGCTGAACCGGCGCGAGGCGCTCGAGGGCGCGGACGCCGTGCTCTGCACCATCCTCGCCGCCCCCGTGAGCGTGTGGCGCCACGACATCGAGATCCCCAAGAAGTACGGCGTCGACACGAACGTGGGCGACACCCGCGGCCCGTCCGGCGTGTTCCGCGCGCTGCGCACCATCCCCATCATGGTGGACATCTGCCGCGACATGGAAGCCGTCTGCCCGGACGCCATCCTGCTCAACTACACGAACCCGATGGCCATGCTCTGCCGCGCGATGCAGGGCGAGACGAAGATCCGCCTGACCGGCCTCTGCCACAGCGTCCAGGGCACCGCGCACATGCTGGCCAACTGGATCGGCGCGCCGATCAACGAGATCACCTACCTCTCCGCGGGCATCAACCACCAGTCGTTCTACATCGAGTACAAGTGGAACGGGAAGGACGCCTACCCGCTGATCCGCGAGGCCGTCGAGAAGCCGGAGATCTACAACGAGGAGATCGTCCGCAACGAGATGTTCAAGCACTTCGGCTACTACGTGACGGAGTCGAGCGGGCACAACTCCGAGTACAACGCGTGGTTCCGCAAGCGCCCCGAACTCATCGAGAAGTACTGCACGCACGGCACGGGCTGGAACCCGGGCGTGTACGCCTACATCCTCGACGAGTACCTGCGCCGCGAGGACAACTGGCGACGCGAGACCACCGAGTGGCTAGCCAAGAACGAGCCGGTCGACCTGAACCGCGGGCATGAGTACGCGGCGTCCATCATCAACGCGGTGGTGGGCGACGGCACGCTGTTCGAATTCAACGGCAACGTGCGCAACTTCGGCCTGATCGACAACCTGCCGTACGGCTGCTGCGTCGAGGTGCCGGTCATCGCCAGCAAGCGCGGCCTGGATGCGGTGCACGTGGGCGCTCTGCCGGCCCAGTGCGCGGCGCTGATCAGCATGAGCGCGCACAACGAGGAGATGGCGGTGGAAGCGGCCGTCACCGGCGACCCGCGCCCGGTCTACTGGTCGATCATGCACGACCCGTTGACGTCGGCGGTCTGCTCGCTTGCGGAGATCAAGTCGATGGTGCGGGAGATGTTCGAGGCGTCGAAGGACTACCTGCCGCAGTTCAAGACGTACGATCTGTAGAACATCGGGGCTGCCTGCGTCGTCGGAGAGGTGTACGACGGTCCGGTGGATGCCCGGCTATCAGGGGGAGAACTCGGGCACAGCGCGACGGGGTCAAGGTCCTGCACCTGTTTGGCCCCGCCGCGCCCCGGCTCCGCTGGGGAGCGAGTGTTGTCTATCCCTACCCGCACTCAACGCGGCCTGCCGGCATGGGCCCTTTACCCATTGTCGGCAGGCCGCGCGCGTTTGGTCAGGGGTGGGGCTTCAAGAGCGGCCGGGCAGACGGGGACGGACGGGGCTCGCCATCTGGTCCCACGACCATGACACGGGCGCCGGGCGGGTCCAGCACAAATGTGCCGGGTGGCGGCTCCTGGTCATAGGTGAACCCGTCCTCTACCATGTGGCCGTCGCCACCGGCGATGCCGGTCATTCTGCCCTCCCACCGCACAACGCGATGGGTCTCGGCGTCCGTCCAGATCGTGTCCTCCCTTCGTGAGCCGGCCAGGCCTCCGGTAGTCTGGCCTGTCTTGCCTGACACGCCATCAAACTTCGTCCCGATACGGAACACTACGACTGCCCGCCCGTCCAGCATCTCGTTCGACACTCTCCACGCGGTCGCGTGTTGACCACTAGGCAGCTTCCTCGGTTGGCTGGGATCGAGATAGGCCGGACCATTGACGAGGAACCGGAGCTTCGAATCGACTGCGTCCCTTATCGTCCTCGGACCGCGTCGGGGTTCGTAGACCCACAGCTCGTTGGCCCGCTTCATGAACGTGCGTAACCCACGCCCATCCGCCAAGGAGACCGCAGGCTCCAAGCTGTCTGTAGCATCCAGGTAGCGCATTGTCATGGCAGGTGGGTCCTTCCGGATCCACGTCTCAGCCGTGGACCTGATCTCGTGCGGGCCGCCGATACCACTACGCATGTGCGTGATGTACCGCAGCGTCCGCACCCGCCCCATCGCCCTCTGGACGTCCGCGAACGCGATCGTCTGTCTGCTCGGCGTGAGGGCCATCCAGGCCACGACGCCCGCCGCCGCCAGCCCGGCCGCCCCCGTCGCGCCCAGCGCTAGCCGCCACGGCCGCCGCTTCGTTGTCTGGCCACCGACTGCGGCGCCAACGCGATCCCGCAGCGCCTCCGGCGCATCCTCAGCGCGCAGCTCACCCGCCGCCGACCAGAGCGCCCGCGTCGATGCCAGAGCCGCGCTGCACTCCGCACAGTCCGCCGTGTGGGCACCCAGCTCACGAACCAGCCGCCCGGGCAAGTCGCCCACCACCAGCCCGATCAGCTCCTCATCCGTGCAATGACGGGACATCGTCACTCCTCCGATCTGTCGCATCGGACGGATCATCGTCAGCAAGGGCACCGCGCAGGCGCTTAGCCGCCGTCGCAACCCGCCACTTCATCGTTCCCACGGGTACACCCGCGACCTCGGCGGCCTCGCGGTGCGTCAGGCCCTGCGCCGCCACGAGCAGGAACGCCTCGCGCAGCGGCTCGTCGAGCCCGGCCAGCGCCGCGTCGAACGACACGCGGTCAACGGTCCGGCGCTCCAGGCTGGGCTCGTGCCCATTCCGCGAGTGGGCGTCGTCGCGCTCCTCCAGCGGCAGCGTGTCGATCCGCGCGGCCCGGCTCCGATCGCGCCACCGCCGCACGACGATCCGCAGCATCCAGGTCATGAGCGATGAGCGCCCGGCGAAGCGGCCGATGCCCTGATGCACCGCCAGCAGCGCCTCTTGCGTCAGGTCCTCGGCCTCCGCCTCGCTGCCCGTGAGCCGCCGCGCGAAAGCGAGGATGCGCCCCGCGTAGCGGTCGAACAACTCGTCGAACGCGCCCGGCTTCCGGGCCCGGCAATCACCGACCAGTCGTCGCTCTTCCGATGTCATCGTGAGGTCCTCGGAAGGACTGTAGCACGTCGAGGGCGAACGGTTGGCGAGCGCGGCGAAGCCCGTCCGCAACTAGCCTGGATCAGGCACGAGTGCAGTGGTGGGATGGGCCTCCGTGCCCGTCCGGTACCACTCATGAATATGTCAGGCTAGAGGAGACCGACTTGACGCGAGGCCACCTCCCGTTCGCCGCCATGCTGGTGCTGCTGGCGCCGGCCGTCACACACGCCCAGAGCGCCGGCCCCGGCACGTCGGCACAGGAGATGGAGGCCGCCAAGCGCGCGGGCATTCCGATCACCCTGCGGGGCATGCAGGGCGCGGTGCCGCCGCCGGAGCAGAACGCCGCCATCTACTACGCCCAGCTCGGCGACCTGCGCAAGCGCAAGGTCCGCGCCAGAACCAACCTTGCAGCCATCGAGGCCGCCGCGCTCCCCGCCGACGGGCGGGGCGACCGGATTAAGCAGGCGATGCTGCGGAACATGGACATCGGCAGCCTCGTCCACGGGGCGCTGAAGTGCCAGGCCTGTGCGTTCCCCGTGACGCAGACGCCGGTTGCGGCCGCCGAGGCCACCCAGTACGCCCCGCTCCTCACGGCCACGCGCTGGATCCGCGCCGAGGCCTTCGTGCAGTGGGCGGGAGGGCTTCGCCCCGAGGCGGTGCAGACGCTGAGCACCGGATTCATCGTCGCCGGCCACGCCGCTTCGTCGCGCACGGTCGGCGGCTTCACGGTGGCGTGTTCGATCGACGCGATGATCCTGGAGGCGTTCGACCGTATGCTCGCCTCGAAGCAGGCCGACGCACGAGTGGCGGATGCGGTGAAGGCCGCGCTCAAGACGGCCTACCGCGACCACTCCGCGGCGGACTGCCTGGTCGGGGATGGGGTGCAGCAACTGCTGCTGGCGGCGCGCCTGAAGAAGGCCGGCCCGAAGGCCTTCCCCGATCTTCTGCGCAACGTCCGAATGGGTCCCGAGGGGCGCCTGGCGAAGGGGTGGAAGGCGCCGTCGGACTGGGTCCGCTTCCTGAACTCCGGCGTGGCCTACTCGCTCTGGCTCACGCGCCAGCAGATGGACGCGGTGCGCCGGCCGTATCCGCAGGCGATCAGGCAGCTCAGCGCGCTCTCCGCGGGCATGCGGGCGAGGCTTGCCAAGCGGGATCCGAGCGCGCTGCTGGCCGCGGCAACCTGGTCGACCACCGCCCTGCCGGCCCAGTCGCTGGCCCGCACCCAGGCGAGGCGCATCGCGACGGAGGCGCTGGCCGCCCTGGTGACGTGGAAGCTGCGGCACGGTTCCTGGCCCGCCCGGCTGGCGGATGCGATTCGGCCGGCGCCGCGCGACCCGTTCGACCTGCAGCCCCTGCGCTACGCGCGCGTGGGCAGCGGTATCGCCATCTGGAGCGTCGGGCCGACCGGACGCTTCGACGCGACGAGGAGCGCGGGCGCCGCGCCGGTGGGGGAAGTGGGCATCCGATGGAGGTGAATCGCCGTACGTTCCGCGGTCCAGGAGCCCTGGCGGGCCTGCTGGCGGCGGCCTTCGGGGCGTTGTGCTGGGCAGAGCAGCCCTGTGCCGCGACGCCCCGCTCGACGCCACACGCGCCGCCCATCCGCGTCCTGATCGACTCGATCCACGCGCACAACGCCGTCTGCCTGCCCCACGGCGACAAGGCCTACGACTACCACAACTCGTGCGGCCTGAGCCGGGCGTTCGGGTACCTGAAGGCGCGGGGCGTGCGCGTCGACGAGGTCACGACGGGTCGCATCACGCCTGCCAGGCTCGCCGGCCACCGCATGCTGTTTGTCAACCTGGTGTCGGCGGACCTGCCGGCGTTCCACGTGTCCGAAATCGCCGCGATCCAACGCTACGTCCAGGGGGGCGGCTCGCTGCTGGTGATAACGGACCACAGCAACTGCTACTACAACGCCTACAAGCTCTCACCGCTGCTGGAGGAACTGGGCATCCGCGCGATGACGGAGACGGCCTGTGAGCCGACCGCGGATTCCGTCGGCGAGAGCACCGGGTGGATCGCCGTGACGCGCTTCGCGCGGCATCCGGTGACGAGCGGCCTGCGCGCCTTCGTCATGGGGACGGGCACCACCGTCGACGAGCGCTATGCCATCGCCCGCACCTCCGGCAAGGGCTGGGGTGACCGCTCGACCATTCCCGAGTACGGCGAGGTGGCCAGCCAGGGGTTCTACGGCAACTGGAAGCCCGACAAGGGGGAGCGCACCGGCTCGCTCGGCGTCCTGCTCGCCAAGCAGCTCGGGCGGGGCCGCATCGTGATTCTGCCCGACCAGAACATGGTCGGCAATGCGTTCATCCACTACGCCGACAACTACCGCGTGTGGCTCAACACGGTCGCGTGGCTGACGCACGAGCCGGGCCTCGCCCGACCCGACCCGTACCGGCGGTGGCACGCGCCGCGCATCGCAGCCTACGACGACCTCACGCGCGCGGCCTTCGGCAGCACGAAGCGCGCCGGGTACTTCGGCCTGTTTGCCGCGCTCGGCAGGCGGCTCTGGTTCTTCGCCACCGACGACCTGAGCGGGCAGCAGGACCTCATCGTGTTCGCGAACGACGGCTACAACCTTCCGGAAGGGGTCGCGGCCGCAGCCGTGGCTCACCTCCGCGCCGGCAGGAACATCGTGGTGCTTGGCAAAGCCCAGCGCGTTCCGGCCAAGCAGCGGCGCGTCCTGGACTCGCTGGTCGCGATCCTCGGCAAGCCGCGCGAGGACCAGGTCTACGGGAACAAGACCTACGCCTGGACCGGGTGTGGGCGCGTCTACATGGTGCCCCGAACAGAGCCGTTCGTGAACGCCACGCTCCCGCAGCCCTACGCGCCGCCGAACGAGGACCAGCGCGTGTTCCTGGACGCCCTGGCCCACTTCCTGGCAGGCTGCGCAAAGCACGAGCCGAGGCGATAGCGAGAACCTCGCCCGGTTCGCGACACGGATACACCCTGACGAAGGGATGCCATCGCATCCTCCAGGAGATCATCATTGTCTGGAAAGCCCCTACTGGCAGCACTTGCAGCGCTGGTGCTGACCAACCTGGCCGCCGCCTGCTGGGCCGACGCGCCCAAGGTAGTTCTGAACGAAGCCGACTTCCGCGACCGCGTGTACGCGTGCATGCTCGGCAAGAACATCGGCGGCACGCTCGGCATGCCGTTCGAGGGCGCCCGCGAGGCCCACAACCTCACCTTCTTCACGCCGGTGCCCAAGGAGCCTGCCGCCAACGACGATCTCGACCTGCAGCTCCTGTGGCTGAAGGCGCTCGAGGACCGCGGGCCGCGCATCAACGCGTGCGACCTCGGCGACCACTGGCTGCGGTACGTGCCCGTCGACTGGAACGAATATGGCATCGGCAAGGCGAACATGCGCCTCGGCCTGCTCCCGCCGATGTCCGGCCAATTCCGCAACGTGTGGAAGGACAGCAACGGCGCGTGGATCCGCTCCGAGATCTGGGCGTGCGTCGCGCCGGGGCAGCCGGCTCTCGCCGCGCGCTACGCGTTCGAGGACGCCTGCGTGGACCACGGCACCGCGGAGGGAACGTGGGCCGAGCTGTTCACCGCATCGCTGGAGAGCGCGGCGTTCGTCGAGCATGACCGCGACCGCCTGCTCGCCATCGCGCTGAGCTACGTACCGAAGGACTCCCTCGTCGCCAAGGCCGTCCGCGCCACGATGGACGCCAAGAAGCGCGGCCTCGACTGGAAGGCGGCGCGCGAGCAGGTCATCAAGGTGACGGAGTCTACCGGCTGGTTCATGGCGCCGCGCAACGTCGCGTTCACCATCCTGGGCTGGCTCTACGGCGACGGCGAGTTCGGCAAGTCCATCTGCATCGCCGTAAACTGCGGCGACGACACGGACTGCACGGGCGCGACGCTCGGTTCGATCTGGGGCATCCTGTACGGCTCGAAGAGCATCCCCGAGAAGTGGCGCGCGCCGGTCGGCGAGGGCATCAAGAACGTGGCGATCGCCGGCTTCCCCGCTCCCGCGGACCTGAAGGAACTCACCGATCGTACCGTGGCCATGGCGCACCGCGTCCTCGCGGCCCACGGCGCA
This sequence comes from uncultured Chthonomonadaceae bacterium, assembly GCA_964519955.1. Lineage (GTDB taxonomy): Bacteria > Armatimonadota > Chthonomonadetes > Chthonomonadales > CAJBBX01 > CAZFLM01. The sequence goes on from CAZFLM010000113.1 coordinate 9,517, forward strand.
CCGGTCGAAATCCGCGCCAACGCGCCGGCCACCAAGAAGCACCTGCCCGACGCCGCGCTCATGGACGCCGAGACCGCCCGCGAGCTGTGGGGCCGCTCGCCCTGGCAGGCGACGCGCATCGCCGATGCGTTCCGCGCGACGCTCGACCTCGGCCGCGACCCGGAGACGAAGCCCGGCGTGACCCGCCAGATCAACCTGCATCTCACGAACACGTCGGACCGCGCGGTCGATCTGGCCGTCTCGGCGGTCGCCCCGGCCGACGCGATGGCGCTCTCTCCGGTCAGCGCCCGCTTCGTGCTGGACGCCGGCGCGACACGGCGCGTCTCGCTCACCGCGTCCATCCCCGATGAGGGGCCCGACACTGCCAAGGCGACCATCACCGTGGCCGGCGCCGGCGAGACCGTCTCTCTGCCGTTCATCCTCGCCCGCAAGGTGGGCATCTCCCCGCGCGACGTCGCCCTGGCGAAGCTCGGCGCGAAGGCCACCTCCGACTCGGAGCTGGAGCGAGAGACGGGCTGCACGTCGCGCGCCATCGACGGCATCATCCCGGCGCCGAACGAGTTCGACGCGGCGCGCTGGCACTCGGCGCTCACTCAGCACCCGCACTGGATCGCCATCGCGCTGCCCACGCCCAAGACCATCGAGAAGGTTGTCGTCCACTTCGCCGATCCGGCCGGCTACCCGGTCGACTTCGACGGCGAGGCGAGCATGGACGGCAAGGCGTGGTCGACCATCTTCACGGCGCGCGGCAACGCCAACAACCGGCGCTACGAGGCAAAGATCCAGCCGACCGAGCTGCGCCACTTCCGCCTCACCATTCGCCGCTCCGCCAGCGCGATGTACCCGAACGCGGCGCAGGTGGGCGAGATCGAGCTGATCGAAAAGAAGTAGGCAGGGACGGCGACGGCGTCGAACGGCGAACGGTGGACGCCGGGCGGAACGCCGCGATGCCCGGCGCCCACCTACGGCGCGAATGCTTTGCCCTACCCCCGGGACGGCGTCGAAGGTCGAACGTCGAACGGTCGAGGCGGGGCAGAACGCCGCGATGTGAATAACATAGCCGGATGGAGCCACGCCATTGGATTACTCGGACCGCTATCTCGCCTACATGGGCCTGGCGCCTAAGCGCATCCCGCACTGGGAGCACTGGTCGTGCCCGGACGCCGAGACGTACCTGACGGGCATCGACTACTACGAGCATCCGCGCCAGTGCCGCCTGAAGCTGCGCGAGCTGTATCCCGAGCTGGAGCTGGGGGTGCCGGAGAAGGACGAGCCCATCGCCCGGCCTGACCTGGACCTGGGCGAGCACAGCCAGAGCGCGGACCAGGAGGGGCGCCACTCGGTGCGCTGGGGCGACTCGGTCTCGTGGCACTGGGACTGGGGCAAGAACTTCGCCGGCGTCGAGGAGGTCCTGAACTGGTCGCCGCTGGAGCATGCCGACTTCACCAACGTGCCGGTGGTCGAGTCGCGCGACTACTCGGACGAGGAGAAGCTGTACGAGGGCTACCGCCGCTGGTACCCCGCAGAGCACGGCGACCGCGCGCCGGAGGGCTCCACGGCTTCGGCCGGCTTCTACAACACCATGTTCATGTGGCCCCTGCTCACGTTCGGGTGGGAGCTGTTCCTCGAAGCCTGCCTCGACCCGCGCTTCGACCGGGTGATGGAGGAGTTCGCCGAGATCAACCGCCGCGTGTTCCGAACGTTCGCCCGCCTGCCGGTGAACTTCATCGTCTGCCACGACGACATCGTGAACACGCGCGGCCCGGTCTGCTCGCCCGCGTGGATGCGCAAGCACATCTTCCCACGCTACGAGGAGTTCTGGTCCATTGCCAAGGCCGCCGGCAAGGAGGTCATCTTCATGTCGGACGGCAACATGACCGCGTACGCCGACGACGTGATGGCCTGCGGTGCGCGCGGCATCATCTCCGAGCCCTACACCGACTACAAGGCGATCGCGCGCAAGCACGAGAACTGCTTCCTGGCCGGCGAGGGCGACAACCGCGTGCTCACGCGCAACGACCCGGCTGAGGTCGAGGCGATGGTCCGCTCGATGGCCGAGACCGCGCGCATGACCGGCGGATACATCATGTGCATCGGCAACCACATCCCGTGGAACGTGACGCCCGAGGGCATCAAGCGGTACCTCGACCTGTCGCGGGAGTTGGTGAAGCGGTAGGTGGCGCCGCCCGGCCGCGGCGGAGGTGAGCGATGGCGTGGAGTTGGCTGAACCTGGGTGCGGTGCTGCTGGCGGCGCTGCCGGTCGCCGGGGTGTGCCAGACCGTTGCCGGCGAGAAGGCGGACGGCTACCGGGGCATCTGGTTCACGCTCGGCCAGTACAAGAGCGAGTTCGGGGACAAGTACTCCGGCGGCCTGGGCACCTACACCTCGAACCATGTGCCCATCGCGGTCTACTCGCCGGTCGCGCAGAAGACCTTCTTCACCTACGGCGGCACCAAGGCCGGCAAGCGCCACCTGCTCATCATGGCGTCCTACTACGACCACCGGAAGAAGGTGGTGCCGCGCCCGACCATCGTGTGCGACAAGCAGGGCGTCAACGATCCGCACGACAACGGGAGCATCTGCCTCGACGGCGAGGGCTACGTGTGGGTCTTCGTGAGTGGGCGGGGGCGAGCGAGGCCGGGCTTCCGCTACCGAAGCACCCAGCCGTACAGCGTCGACGCGTTCGAGCTGGTCGCGTCGGAGGAGTTCACCTACCCGCAGCCCTGGTACTTCCCCGGCCGCGGCTTCCTGCACCTGTTCACGAAGTACACCAAGGGTCGCGAGCTGTACTGGGAGACGAGCCCCGACGGCCGGACGTGGTCCGAGGACCGGAAGCTCGCCGGCATCGAGGGGCACTACCAGGTCACCTGCCGGCATGGAGATACGCTCGTCAGCGCGTTCATGCGGCACCCCGGCGGCAGCGTGGACAAGCGCACCGACCTCTACGTGGTGCGCACGCGCGACCTCGGCAAGACGTGGACCACCATCGACGGGCGCCCACTGACCGTGCCGCTGGCGACGCCGGACAACCCCGCCCGCATCCGCGCCTACTCCAGCGAGGGCCGCCTCGTCTACATCAACGACGTGAACTTCGACGCGCGCGGCAACCCGGTCGTCTTCTACGTGGTGAGCAAGGGCTCCGAGCCCGGCCCCCAGAACGGGCCGCGGATGTGGACCGTTGCGCACTGGACCGGCGCCGCGTGGGAGTTCCACGACATCACGACCTGCCCGCACAACTACTCGGCGGGCTCGCTCTACGTGGAGCCGGACGGCGTCTGGCGCGTCATCGGCCCGTCGGAGCCCGGCCCGCAGGAGTGGGGCGCGGGCGGCGAGATGGCCGCGTGGGTCAGCCGCGACGAGGGCCGCACGTGGACCAAGGCGGCGCAGCTCACCCACGACAGCCCGTACAACCACAGCTACGCACGCCGCCCGCTCGACGCCAACCCCGACTTCTACGCCTTCTGGGCGGACGGCCACGCGTTCGAGGTGTCGCCCTCGCGCCTCTACTTCGCGAACAAGGCCGGCCAGGTCTGGCGGCTGCCGGAGCAGATGAAGCGCGAGTTCGCCAGACCGGAGCGCGTGCGGTAGGCAGACATACCCCAGGAGAGCCACACATGAGCGCGACAACCTACCCCACGCGGATCGAGACGCTGCCCGCGTTCGACGTGGCGGGCCACACGGCCGTCGTCGCGTCGGGCGGCGAGCAGTACGGGGCGGTTCGCGGCGACGGTCGCTGGGAGCGGCTGCGCGACGCGTGCGGCGGCGGCCAGACCATCCACGGCGTCGCCTCGATGGACGGCGAGTGCCCGCGCGGGCGCTACCGGTACACGGTCGGGCTGCGCGTTCCGCCGGAGGGGCCGGGCGCGCTCGCCGAGCTGGGCGACCTGCACCCCGTCCACGTGCGCGAGTCGGAGTGGGTCGTGTTCACGCTGGCCGACTTCGGCGCGCAGTACGGCGAGTTCTGGCAGGCGGACCCCTACGCCCTCGTGCGCGACCTCGGCTGGGAGTTCAACCCGGCGGTCGGCCTGCACATCGACGTCTACGCCCCGACGTTCGTGTCGGACCACGATGCGATGGAGTTCTGGATGCCGGTCAGGAAGCCGCGGGGCTGAGGTGAGTCGGTTCGCCGTCTCGGGTATCCTTCACCTGTCCGCCAATCCCGTGGTAGCCGAGGTTTCGCCCTCATGCCTGGCCGTCCTAGCTTCCGCCTCGGGGTCAAGACCGACCCGATCGAGTATCGCTACTCGTTCCCCTGGCTCTTCCGCATCCTCGCCGACGAGGGCGTCCGCGACGTGCAACTGGGCAGCTTCTTCGAGCTGTACCACCTGCCCGATGCCTACTTCCTGGACCTGCGCGCCGAGGCGGAGGCCCACGGCCTGCGCATCCGCAGCCTGTTCACCGCGCACCGCGAGCTGGGCGGCTTCTTCCGCGAGGAACGCGGTTGGGAGCAGGCGGGGCGCCGCAACTTCGAGCGCTTCATCGAGGTCGGCGGGCTGCTCGGCGCGGAGGCGGTCGGCTCCAGCCCGGGCTCCCTCGCGCGCGACCGGATGGAGTACAAGCCCGAGGCGACGCGCCGCTTCCTGCAGCACATGCGCGAGCTGATGCACCACGCGCACCGCTGCGGCGTCGGCTGGGTAACGATGGAGCCGATGTCCTGCCTGGCGGAGCCGCCCACGCTGCCCGACGAAATGCGCGACATGTGCGAGCCCCTCGCCGAGTACCACGCGCAGCACCCGGACGACACCGCCCGCATCGGCCTCTGCGTCGACATCGCGCACGGCTATGCGGACGAGCAGGCGCGCACCGTGTTCGACCACCTGCAGCTCCTCGAGGCCTCCGTGCCCTGGCTCTACGAGGTACACCTCAAGAACACGGACCACCAGTTCGGCTCGACCTTCGGCTTCTCGGAGGCCGACCGGGCGCGCGGCATCGTGGATGTGGCCGAGTGCCGCTCCCGGCTGGAGGCCGCGGCGGACCGCCTGCCCGTGCCGGAGGTCGTGGGCTACCTGGAGATGGGCGGGCCGAAGCTGGGCCGCGACTACTCGGATGGGCACCTGGAGGATTGGCTGCGCGCGTCCCTTCGGCACCTGAAGCGGACCTGGGCGGGCCCGGCAGAGGCGTACGGCGCGGCGGAATCCGGGACACAGCAGGTAGCGGCAAGCCCGCACGTCGCCATCTCGGCGTCGATGATGTGCGCAGACCAGGTACACCTGGAGGAGGATGTGCGGCGGCTGGAGGCGGCCGGTATCGACTACCTCCATTTCGACCTGATGGACGCGCACTTCACGCCCAACATGCCGCTCGGCCTGACGCTCATCGAGCAGCTTCGGCCGTACACCGACTTGCCGTTTGATGTCCACCTCATGGTCCAGGACAACGACTTCTTCCTGCGCAAGCTCGCGCCGCTGGGCGTGCAGATGGTCTCGCTGCACGTGGAGTCGTCGCGCCACCTCGACCGGACGCTGCGCCTCGCGCGGGACCTGGGCTTCAAGGTCGGCGCGGCCCTCAACCCGGCCACGCCGCTGCGCCGCCTGACACACGTGGTGGACCTGCTCGACTTCATCCTGCTGATGACGGTGAACCCGGGCTTCGCGGGGCAGAAGCTGGTGCCGGCGACGCTCGGCAAGATCAGCGAGTGCCGGGAGGCGCTGCAGCGCCGCGGTGTCGACATCCCCATCCAGGTCGACGGCAACGTGAGCTTCGCCAACATCCCGGGCATGGTCGGGCGCGGCGCG
>CAZFLM010000114.1:0-15189 GCA_964519955.1 uncultured Chthonomonadaceae bacterium
GGTAACGCCGAAGCGGCCCGAGGCGATCTGCTTGATGCGGCTGCGCCGGCTGTCGCCGCTCGCGTCCGGCTTGAAGCGCACCGGGTCCTCGCCGCCCTCGCCGGTGTTGCTCTTGCCGCCCAGGCGGTTCATGGCGATGGCGAGCGTCTCATGCGCCTCGCGGCTGATGGAGCCGAGCGACATGGCGCCCGTGGCGAAGCGCTTGACGATCTCCTCCGCCGACTCGACCTGGTCCAGCGGCACCGGGTTCTCTGCCCAGCGGAACTGGAACAGGCCGCGCAGCGAAGCCAGTTCCTCGCTCTGCCGGTTCACCGTGTCGGCGAACTCCTTGTACTTGGCGTAGCTGCCGGAGCGCACGGCGTGCTGCAGTGCGGCGATCGTGTCGGGGTTGACCTGGTGGAACTCGCCGCCGCGCCGCCACTGGTAGAGACCGCCCGGCTCCAGGTCCAGGTTGCCCGGCACGGTCGCCGGCGGATAGGCGAACCGATGGCGCTCGATGGCCTCCTGTGCCAGGACGTCGAGCTTGGCGCCGCTGATGCGCGAGGGGGTGCCCGTGAAGTACCGATCGATCACGCTCTCGTGCAGTCCGACAGCCTCGAAGATCTGCGCGCCGCGGTAGGACTGGAGCGTCGAGATGCCCATCTTGGCCATCGTCTTCAGCAGGCCCTTGTTCACGGCCTTGGTGTAGTTGTACGTGGCTTTCTCGATCGTCAGGCCCGGCAGGCGGCCGTCCTTGACCATCAGGTGGAGCGTCTCGAACGCGAGGTACGGGTTGATGGCGCTTGCGCCGTAGCCGGAGAGCAGGGCGAAGTGCATGACCTCGCGCGGCTCGCCGCTCTCCAGGACGAGGGCGACGTTCGTGCGGGCGCCCTCGCGGATCAGGTGGTGGTGCACCGCCGAGACGGCCAGGAGCGCCGGGATGGGCGCCAGCATGCGGTTGATGCCGCGGTCCGACAGGATGATGACGCTGACGTTCTCCGCGAGCGCCTTGCTGGCGTCCTTGCAGAGCTGGCCGATCGCCGTCTCCATGCCCGCCGCGCCGGTGGCCGGGTCGAACAGGATGGGAATGGTGCGCGCGCGGAAGTCCGGCGTGTCCAGCATCCGCAGCTTCTCCAGCTCGGCGTTGCTCAGGATGGCCGACTCCAGGCGAAGCTGGCGGCAGTTCTCCGGCCCCTGCGACAGCAAGCTGCCGTTGCAGCCGATGTAGTGGATCAGCGACATCACGATCTCTTCGCGGATCGAGTCGATCGGCGGGTTCGTGACCTGGGCGAAGAGCTGCTTGAAGTAGCTGTAGAGGAGCTGCGGCCGGCGCGAGAGCACCGCGGGGGGCGTGTCGTTGCCCATCGAGCCCAGCGGCTGCTCGCCGTTCGTCGCCATCGGGCCGAGGATGACCTTCGTGTCCTCGATCGTATAGCCGAACGTCTGCTGGCGGTCCAGGATGGTGTCGTGGTTCGGCGTGTACACGTGCGGCGGGTCCGGCAGGTCGCGCAGGTCGATCTTGTTCGCGGAGATCCACTCGCGATAGGGCTTGCGCTTCACGATCCGGTTCTTGATCTCGTCGTCGCTGACGATGCGGCCCGCCACGGTGTCGACCAGGAAGATGCGGCCGGGCTGCAGGCGCCACTTCTTGGCGATGTTCTCCGCCGGGATGTCCAGCACGCCCGTCTCGGACGCCATCACCACCAGATCGTCCTTGGTCACCAGGTAGCGAGCCGGGCGCAGGCCGTTCCGGTCGAGGATGGCGCCGATGCTGCGGCCGTCCGTGAAGGCGATGGCCGCGGGGCCGTCCCACGGCTCCATGATGCAGGCGTGGTACTCGTAGAACGCGCGCCGGTCGGGGGCCATGTACTCGTCGTTGCCCCAGGCCTCCGGCACGAGCATCATCAGGGCGTGCGGCAGGCTGCGGCCGCCCATCACGAGCAGCTCCAGCGCGTTGTCGAGCGTGGCCGAGTCGCTGCCCTCTTCGTTAACCAGCGGCATCAGCTTGTGGACATCGTCGCCGAACAGCTCCGACGTGAGGCGGGCCTGGCGCGCGCGCATCCAGTTGCGGTTGCCGCGCAGCGTGTTGATCTCGCCGTTGTGCCCGATGTAGCGGTACGGATGGGCTAGATCCCAGGTCGGGAACGTGTTCGTGCTGAAGCGCTGGTGCACGAGGGCCAGCGCGGTCACCATGTCCGGGTCGGCCAGATCGACGAAGAAGTCGCGGATCTGGCGCGCGAGGAGGAGGCCCTTGTAGACGACCGTGCGCGACGACAGGCTCGACACGTAGAAGAAGGCGGCCTCGCGCAGGCGCTTCGACGCGATCGTCTGCTCGATGACCTTGCGGATGACGTAGAGCTTGCGCTCGAACGCGTTGTCGTCCACGAGCAGCGCGTTCTGCGCTCCGCAGCCGGCCGATGCCAGACGCGCCAGATCGGCGCCGACGAAGAACTGGCGGATGACCGGCTCCACCTCGCGCGACTTGACGCCGATGCGGCTGTTGTCGACCGGCACGTCGCGCCAGCCGAGGAACTCCTGTCCCTCGTCCTCGACCACCTTGCGGCAGATCGCTTCGCAGATCGCGCGCTCGACCGGATCGCGCGGGAGGAAGACCATGCCGACGCCGTAGCGGCCCGGCTCGGGCAGGGCTCCCTCCATCGCCCGCTGGAACAGCGCGTGGGGGATCTGCAGCAGCAGTCCCGCGCCGTCGCCGGTCTCCGGATCGCAGCCGCAGGCGCCGCGGTGCTCGAGGTTCACGAGGATCTGCAGCGCTTGCTCGACTATCTGGTGCGATTTGACGCCTTTGATGTTGGCGACGAAGCCGACGCCGCAGCCATCGTGCTCGAAGGCGGGATCGTAGAGGCCGTGCTGTGGGTGGTCTGGACTCGAGTTGTCTGGCATGGTGTCAACCTTGACCTGCCGGTGCGTGTCGATCACGGAAACTGGGGCAGGAGGAGCATGCGGCGGGCACGCCCAAAGACGACGACGGCCCGCGCGCGAGCGCGTACGACCAAGCGCTGCGGACACGGGCGTCATTGGAACCGTGATGCCGGCTGGGTTGTTGGAACTGTTAGTATACCGCAACGTCGGCGGGCACGGGTGCGCCCGCCGAACGGCTCGGCGATGGCGCGGCGGACGCGCTCCGTGCGGGCCGGGGCGCAGGATTCGCCAGTGCGCCGAGCGAACACGTGCGCATCCGCGGCCCAGATGGGCCAGCAACCCTGGGTGACGCGAACGCGCCGGAGGAGACGCCCACGATGGACGAGCGCCTGAAGCAGATGGTGAGACGCCTCGAGGAGTATGCCCGTCGAGATCCTGCGGGTTACAGGCTGCGAGTGGCCGCCCTGGCGGCGCTGGGCTACGCGTACCTGGTCGGCCTGGCCGTGCTGGCGGTCGCGCTCGCGATCGGCATCGGCGTTCTGGCGGCCAGCAACCACAGCAGTGGGATGGTCTGGAAGCTTGTGATCGTGCTCCTCGGCTTCGCATGGCTGGTGGCCCGGTCCCTCTGGGTCCGCATCCCGCCACCGGAGGGCATCGAGGTGACGCGCGATCAGGCGCCGCGGTTCTTCGCGACGCTCGACGACGTAACCGCCCGGCTGCAGTGCCCGCGCGTCGACCACCTGCTGATCGACGGAGACATGAACGCGTGCGCTGCCCAGGTGCCGCGGCTGGGCGTCTTCGGCTGCTACCGGCAGTACGTGGTGCTCGGCATGCCGCTCCTGCGCGCTCTCACCCCGGATCAGGCCCTTGCCGTGGTGGCGCACGAGCTGGGGCACCTCTCCGCGCGGCATGGACGCCTTGGCGTTTGGCTCTACCGGGTCCGAGCGACTTGGGGCTCGCTGATGGAGGAGCTGAGCCGTCGGCGCGCACACGGCGCGTTCCTTCTGACGAAGTTCCTCGCCTGGTACGGACCGCACTTCTCGGCCTACTCCTTCGTCCAGTCACGGGCGGGCGAGTATGAGGCCGATGCCCTGGCCGCCGAGATCGCAGGCGCCGAGAGCGCGGGTGCGGCGCTGGTGGCGACGGAAGCGAAGGGGTGGCACTACGCCAACAAGGTGATGCCGGGGCTCTGGAAGAGCGTCGAGGCCCTGCCGACGCCGCCCGCCCGCGCCCTGACGGGGGCGTCCAAGGCCTTGAGCGGCGCGACGCCCCCCGAGGATGCCGAGGCGGCCATCGCCCGCGCGCTGAAGGCGGAGACCGGCTACGACGACACGCACCCAGCGCTCCGGGACCGGCTGGCTGCCCTGCAGGGCTGCGCGCCCGCCGACGTCGTGGCGCCGCGCTTAACGATCGACGAGGCCCTCAGCGAGACGGCCGCGGACCGCTTCCTCGGGGTGCTCGCGGACCGGATATCCGAGCAACTGGACGCGCAGTTCGTCGAATCGATGAAGGAAGGCTGGGCGGAGAACCACGAGAAGCGCCGCAAGGCAAGGGAGCGCTTGCAGGAGCTGACAGACAAGGCCGGCACGGAGCCCCTGACCAAGGACGAGGCGCGCGAGCGCGCGCTTATCATCGGCACGCTCTACGACGGCGAGGCTGCCATCCCTGCGCTTCGCGAGTTCGTCGCGGCGAACCCGGAGGATGCCGCCGGCCGGTTCGTGCTCGGCAGGGCCCTCATCGAGGCGGAGCAGCCGGAGGGGCTCGAGTACCTCGACGACGCCATGCGCCGCGATCCCGACTTCACGATAGAGGCCTGCAAGCTGGCGTACGTGTTCGTAGCGGAGCACGACGGCCGCGACGCCGCCGAGAAGTACCGCGAGGCGGCCCAGCTCCACGCAGAGCGACAGGAGCGGGCGTACACCGAGCGCTTCACACTATCGGCGCGCGACCACTTCCAGCCGCCGGACCTGCCGCCCGACCAGATCGACGCGATACGCGCCGCGGTTGCCGCCGAGCCCAAGGTTGGCCGGGCCTACGTCGTTCGCAAGCTGACCCACGAGATGGCCGAGCGCCCGTTCTACCTGGTGGGTGTCGTCCCGGTGTCCACCTTCGGACTCGCCCGCGAGTCTGACGACAACGCGCTCCGGGATCGCCTGGCAGAGGCGCTCGACGTACCGATCGAAGCGCTGGTCGTCGTCCTGCGCGGCAATGGCGCCGCTCTCCTCAAGCCCATCAGCCGCGTGGCCGGCGCGGAGATCTACCGGCGGCAGTAGCGGAGGGTTGATCCTGTGGAAGAGCGGCACAAGCTGCTGGTCGCCAGGCTGGTGGACTGCGCAAGGCGCCGTCCGATGTGGTTCAGGCTCCGCGTGGTGGCGCTTGTCGCCCTGGGCTACCTGTACTTGCTGGCGCTGACCGCCGGCTCGCTTGCCGCATCCGTTGCCATCCCGCGCTGGTCGTTGGCCACAGGAGTCGGCACCTTCGGCTCGCTGATGATCGCGTTGGGCTTGTTCGTCTTCGGGCTCTTCCTCTTCGTGTCCCTGTGGGTGCGGGTGCCGGCGCCTGCGGGGGTGGAGGTTACCCGGGAGCAAGCTCCGGCGCTCTTCGGCGCCGTCGGCCGGGTAGCGGAGCGTCTCGCTTGCCCGGTGCCGGATCACGTCCTGATCGATGGCGACTTCAACGTAGGCGCCTTCAATGTCCCTCGCTTCGGCATCTTCGGCGGGCGCCGCCGGTATCTGCGCCTGGGCTATCCGCTGCTCTGCTCTCTGTCGGCGAAGCACCTCGATGCCATCGTCGGCCACGAGATACGGCACCTGTCGGCGCGCCAGGGCACGCTGGGCATCTGGATCTACCGCATCCAGCGGAGCTGGGAGGTGCTGCTGACCGGCGACCGGCCCCAGAAGGGCGGCTTCGAGATCGGCTCGCTGTTCCGCTGGTATCGGCCGATCATCGGCGCGCATGCCTTCGCGCTGACCCGGGCGTCGGAGTATGAGGCCGATCGTATGGCCGCGGATGCTGCCGGCCTCGACGTCGCCATCGAGGCGCTCTCAGCCGTATGGGTTTTGGAGGACTACTACCGCTCCAAGGTACTGCCGTCGATGCGGAGGCTACTGGACGAGCAAGAGGAGCCGCCCAGAGGGGCGATGCTGGGCGCATGGGCGCGGATGGCGGAACCCGTACCGCCTGAGGACGCCGAGAGCGCCACTCGCCGCGCGATCAACCGCGTGACGGACTGCAGGAGTGCTCACCCCGCACCCCGCGACCGGGTCGCCGCGCTGGCGGGCGAGCCGGCCGGCTCCGTGGCTCTCCGGCTGCCGGAGGCGGCGGGCGCCGGCAACTCGGCAGCCGCGCTGCTAGGCGCCGCACGCGAGGCGGTGGCCGAGCAGCTCGATGCTCAGCTCGTGAAGGCGATGAGGCAGGAATGGGCCGTACAGCACCGAGCGCGATGCCGCGCGAAGGAGCTGCTGGCGAGGCTGACCGCCAAAGCGCAGTCGGGCACGATCAGCGCGCAGGAGGCACGGGAGCGTGTCTGTCTCATTGGCAGTCTCTGCGAGGGCGATGAGGCCATCGCGGCCCTTCGCGAGTTCGTGGAGGCGCAACCTGATGATGCCGGAGCGAACCTGCTCCTCGGGCGGGCACTCATTGAGGCCGGCCGGCGCGAAGGGCTGGAGTACCTGGACGACGCGATGCGGCGCGATCGGGCATGCATCGTGAAGGCATGCCGGGCGGCCTACCCCTATGTGCTGGAGTACGACGGGCACGAGGCTGCCAAGAAGTACCGTGCGGCTGAGGAGCAGGAAGTGGAGCGCCAGAGGAGAGCCTGCGAGGAGCGCACGGTTCTCTCCCGCCGCGACCGGTTCCAGCCGCCCGACCTGTCCGCCGAGCATATCGAGGCGATCCGAGCGACCGTGGCCGCGGACCCAAGCGTCAAGCGAGCTTACGTGGTGCGCAAGCTGACCCAGGAGATGGCGGACCGCCCTTTCTATGTGATCGCCGTGGTGCCGGTGTGGGTGGTGGGCTACGTACAGTGGGCTCGCGACTCCCAACTGCGCGAGCGGCTGACCAGGGCGCTCGACCTGCCTGTCGAGGCGCTCGTCATCGTGCTGCGCGGCGAACACGTGAAGCTGTACCGGCCGATCAGCCGCGTGCCCGGCGCGGAGATCTACCGGCGGCAGTAGCGGAGGTTTGATCCTGTGGAAGAGCGGTACGAGCGTCTGGCTGCCGGGCTCGAGGAGGTTGCGCGGGCGAACCCGGCGGGCTTTCGGAGGAGGCTTATCGCCCTCGCGCTTGTCGGGCAGGTGGCGCCGCTGGTGCTGTTGGTCGCATGCGCGGTAGGACTGGTCCTGCTCGTACCCCTCTTCGACCGGATCGAGGTGTTCCTGTGCGGTGGCGCCCCGCTGGCGGCAGGCCTGGTCGGTGCCATCATCATCATTGTACAGTCCCTGCGCGTGCGCGAGATTCGGCCGACCGGCATCGAGGTGCCGCGCGACCGTGCCGCTCCGCTGTTCGAGGTGCTCGACGATCTGTCGAGCCGTCTCGGCTGCCCTCGCATCGAGCGGGTGTTGATCGACGGCAGGTTCGGAGCAGTATCGAACCGCGCCCGCTTCGGACGGCCCTTCGCGCGCCGCGAGGCGTACGTCCTCCTTGGCTACCCGCTGCTCTGCGCGCTCTCGGCGGAGCAGGGCATCGCGTGCATCGCGGCCATCATGGCGTGCCTCCATCCTCGCCACGACGCGCTTCGCCGCTGGACGTATCGCGTCGACCACACCTGGGCCGGCGTCGCTCGCTTCGGGGCAGCTTCACGCGAGACCGCGGGCTGGGACCCGATGTCGCTGGTGAGCTGGTACACTCCGCTGTTTCGCGCCTACCAGTACGCCCACGCCCACCAATGCGAGCGGGAGGCAGACCAGAGAGCGGCGCAGATCGCCGGAGCCGGTACGCTCATTGATGCGCTTGTCGCGATCGCCATCAGGCAGCATCGGTTCGACCATGTGCTTCTGCCGGCGATGATGGCGCGCGTCCGCGAAGAGCCCGTGGCGCCGCTCTATCCCCTGAGTGGCGTCGCTAAGGCGGCCGGCGACCCGATCGACGCAGAGGAGGCCGAGCGGGCGCTCGCGAAGGCGCTGGCAGAGCCGATATCGCCGTGGCATCCGTGCGTGCCGCTGCGAGAGCGTGCTGCCCTGCTCCGTGGGGTGCCAGTTGGCGCTGCGGACGTCTCGGCATCCGCTCTCGCGCAAGGCCCGGCAGTGTCCGCGGCGGCGCACTTCCTGGGTCCTTGGGCTCTCGAAGTGGATCGCCTACTCGACGAGTGGTTCATGTCCGGCCCCGGCTTGGAGTGGCGCACGCGGCACTCGGGTTTCCGCCAGGCCCGATCCCGCCTGGACGAGCTGGAGCCAGGCGCGGCGGAGGGTGCCCTGTCTGGAGCGGAGGCGGCCGAGCGTGCCCGGCTCTTGGCGACACTCCGCTCGGGCGAGGAGGCCGTCGCGGCGCTCAAGGAGCACGTTGCAGCCTTCCCAGAGGATGCGTATGGTCGCTTCTACCTGGGCTGCGCGCTGCTGGACTCCGGAGACGACGAGGGCTTTGAGCACCTAGACGCGGCGATGCGACTGGCGCCGGACTTCGCTCCGCAGGTGTGCGAGGTCGGGTACCGGCACGCGGTCGAGCGCCAGAACCAAGATGCGGCTCGGCGATACCAGGAGGCAGCGCAGGCCCGCGCCGAAGCCATGGACCTCGCATTCACCGAGCGCCACACGTTCTCTCCCGAAGACGACCTGCGCCCGCACGGCCTGCCCCAGGAGCGCGTGGACGCCGTCGTCGCCGGGTTGGCCTCCGAGCGCAGCGTCCGGATCGCCTATCTTGTGCGGAAGCAGACGCGTAACATGCCCGACATGCCCTTCTACGTCCTCGCGGTCGTCGTCGGCCCGAGCCTGCGCATGCAGCGCCGCGACGAGGGCACTCTGGAGTGGCGCCTCAACCACGCGGCGCCTCTCCCCGGGGATGGCACCGTCATCGTGCTCCGCGGCGCCGACGCCAGGATGCGCAAGCCTATCCGCAGCGTGCCTGGCGCGGAGATCTACCGCCCGAAGTAGGCTCAGACACACGAACGGCGGGCCCACCGGCCCGCCGTTCGTGCATCATCCTCTCCACGGCAGCGCTACGGCCCGGCCGCCAGCTTCACCGTCTGCAGGTTCATCACCGCGCCGGCCGGCATCGAGAGGGCGCGGACCGCGATCACCTGCTTGCCCGCCTTCAGGTCCAGCTCCCCGATGACGAACGGCTTGAACGTGCCCCACGAGCCGGTCGCCTGCACCTTGCTCTTGCACAGCGGCCTGCCATCGACGCCCACGCTGAACTCGCTGCCCGCATTCTCGTTCGGGCACGCGTACGTCACCTCGATCTGATAGTTGCCGTCACGGGGCACCTCGATGGTCCAGGTCACGAAGTCCTTCTGGTCGATCCAGAAGCCGATGTTGTCCCGCTCGGGGCCCTGCTCGTACTGCGCCGTGTTGCCGTGCACCTCGGCGTCGACCGCCTTCAGCGTGAAGAGGCCGCCGCTCGCGGGCTTCTGCACGGGCGCCGCCTCGTCGGCCACGGGCTTGCCGGCCAGCGTCAACTCGACCACGGTGGCCAGGTCGCTGATCTTGCTGGGCTTGTCGAGGTAGTACACCGTCTCCCCGCCGGCGGCCGGCTTGACGGCGAGCGGCTCGCTGCCATCCAGCGCGCGCGCCGAGAGCACCTGCGTCTTCAGGCCGGGCAGCGCCAGCCCCTCCTCGGGCCAGTTGAACACGATCAGGTACAGCTTGTCGCCCTTCACGGTGCAGCGGCCGTCGAACGGGAGCTTCTTGAACGGGCTCTGCGAGGTGCCGTAGATCGCCGCACGGTTCACCTTCATCCAGTCGCCGACCTGCGCGAGGCGCTCGACGATGGGCGCGGGGAACTCGCCCAGCTCGGTGGGGCCGACGTTCAGCAGGAAGTTGCCGCCCTTGTGCGCGATGTCGCAGAGCTTGCGGACGAGGTCCTGGGTGGACTTCCAGTTGGTGTTGTCCTTCGTGTAGCCCCAGGTGTCGTTGATGGTCATGCAGGTCTCCCACAGGCGGCCGCCCTTCATGGCCCCCGCGGGGATGGTCTGCTCAGGCGTGGAGTGGTCCTCCGCAAGCTGGTTGCGGTCGTTGATGATGATCTTCGGCTGGATGGACCGGATCATCGCGTTGACCTCGGCCGACCGCAGCTCCGTCGCGTTGTGCTCCCAGCCGCCGTCGAACCAGATGACTCCGATGCGTCCGTAGTTCGTCAGCAGCTCGCGAAGCTGCCCCTTCATGTGGTCGATGTAGCGGTCGAGGCTGGCGCCGGCCGCCGGGCGGGTGGTCGTCTCCCAGGGGCGGCGGGGCAGGTAGTCGGGGTGGTGCCAGTCCATGATGCTGTGGTAGAAGCAGAGGACGATGCCCTGCTTCTTGCACTCCTCGGCCAGCTCCTTCATCGGGTCGCGCCCGAACGGCGTCGCCTTGACGATGGTGTAGTCGGTGAGTTGGGAGTCGAACATGCAGAAGCCGTCGTGGTGCTTGCTGGTGATGACGATGTACTTCATCCCGGCGGCCTTGGCGATGCTCACCCACTTCTTCGCGTCGAACTTCACCGGGTTGAACTGAGGGGCGAACTTCTCGTAGTCCTTCACCTGGAGCCGCGAACCCGAGAAGTACCACTCGGCGCCGCCCGAGGCGCTGGCCGGGACGGAGTAGACGCCCCAGTGGATGAACATGCCGAACTTGGCCTCGCGCCACCACCTGGTGCGGGCGGCGAACTGGGCAGGGGTCTCCTGCTTCTGCGCGGGCTTCTTCGCGGTCTGCGCGCCCGCCGGCATCAGCGCGGCGAACGCGACGAGCGCCGCGAGCGGAGCATGTCGTGCAAGCATATGTGGGTCCTTTCCTGCGACGGTACGGGTAGGTATGGCCGTAGTCGCAGGTTCGCCACCGGCGCGGGAATCCCTGCGGGAGGCGGGCGATGCGGGATGCGCGATGGGGCAACTAGTGGTAGAGTAGACGAGAGACGCGATATCGCATCGCAAAGTCAGACAGGAGGTGCCGCTGATGCTCACGGTCCAACTCGATGATCGCGTGGAGGCGCAGGTCCGCCGTGCCGCAACTGCGGTGGCCAAACCGGTGCCCGAGTTCGTGCGCGAGGCCATAGAGAGCAGGTGCCTCGATGTGCTGCAGGGGCAGCCTCTAGAGACGCTCCTCGTAGACTACGTGGGCGCCGGTGCCAGCGCGCAGCCAGGCAACTCGGGGCACATCCATGAGGTGATGGAAGAGGAGCTGGGCACCGAGAACTCGACGGCCCCGGGCACAGGCCGTCCCACACGACCATGACCGTAGTCGGTGCCGGCCTGCTCATCGCGCTCCAGAACCGGAACGATCCCAATCACAGCCAGTGCAGCACCCTACTTGCTGAGTTGCGGGGGCCCTTGGTGACCACCTGGCCCGCCCTTACCGAGGCCATGTTCGTGCTGGCCCGCGACCTCGGTTGGGCGGGCCAAGAGCGTCTGCTGCGTCTGCTCGGCGAGGGTCGCCTCGCGATTGTTGACATGGGTACGGAATGCGCCGCCCGGATAGAGGTGCTGATGCGTCGGTACCGCAACGTGCCGATGAGCCTTGCCGACGCTACCCTCGTGCTCCTCGCCGAGACAACGGCTGCTGGAGATGTGTTCACTCTGGACAGCGACTTCCTCATCTACCAGTGGCAGGGGCGCGACGCCTGTATGGTCAGACCGGCGCGATCGCAGGGCTAGCCCAAGTCGTGCGTGCGGCAGGCGTCGCGATCGGGACGCCCGCCGCGATCCGCATGGCTCTACTTCGACGCCACCTCGATCTTCGCCCAGTAGCCCGCCTCGCAGAACCACTCCGTCGGCCGGTTGAGCAGCTCGACGGTCACCTTGCTGCCCGCGTAGGGGGTCAGATCGACGGTCACGTCCGTCCAGCCCTCCACGCAGGTGTCCTTCGAGATGGTCTTGGTGAGCACGTTCTTGCCGTCGACCAGGACGTCCAGGGCCCAGTCGCCGCCAGGGTGGTGACCGACGGTCAGGTTCAGGCTGATGGCCTTGCGCTTGGGCACCGCGATGGTCCGGGTGAGCCGGCAGGCGGTGTCGCGGTCGAGCGGGTGCGTCAGCAGCACGTTCTTCTTGCCCGCCCACTCCGGCTGCAGCCCAGGCGCCATGTCGGGACCGCACTTGGTCACCTTCCAGCCCGGCGCCACGATCTGGGCGGCCTTCTTCACCTCGGTCGATAGGTCGTCGACGCGGATGCGCTTCATCTCGGCGGGAGTGAACCGCACGTCCGCAGCCGGGCCGGGATCCCAGCTCAGCTCCAGGGCGCTGGGCTTCGGCTCGCGGATCGGGATGAGGAAGACCTCCTCGCCGGATGCATCGCGGATCACCTTGCCGCCGGACTTCGCCAGGGCCTGCCGCGCCAGCTTCTCGCAGACCGCGATCAGCTTCGGGAAGTTGTACGCGGTGTAGCTGAACTCGGCCTCCTCATTCAGCTCGGACGAGAACCGCTCCGGCAGCTTCGAGAAGCCGATGGTCGTGAAGAGCACGCCGCCGGCCGACGACGGGTTGCAGTCCGAGTCGAAACCGCCGCGGCACGCGATCTCGATGGTCTTGTCCATGTCGCGATCGCCGTAGAGCAACCCGAGCAGCACGACGGCGCCGTTGATCTTGCAGTCGATCGGGCCGTTGGATGCGCGCTGGTACTGCGGGTCGCGCCTGTACTTCGCCAGCGCCTTCTGCCAGGCGGCCTCCCAGTCCGTCGGGTTCTCGCGATGCCAGGCCAGCATGTCGCGCACCATCTCCGCATACTGGCACTCGGCGGGGATGGCCTTTAGCGCTTTCTCGATGATGCGCGGGATGTCGGTGTCGAAGAACGCCTCCGCGTAGAGCGCGCCGATGAACTGGCCGGCGTACATCCCGTCGCCGTAGTTCATCAGCCGGCCGAACTTCTCGCCCAGGTTGATGGACCATTGCGGCATGCCCGGCGCGATGAGACCGGAGTAGTCCGCCTCGATCTGGTAGTCGATGTCGTTCGGGCACTTGCTGAACTTCGGGTGGCCCGAGTCTGGCGGCGCGATGCCGTTGCGCAGGTTCGTGCGGCCCGCGTTGTTTGCGCACCACAGGGCATACTTGCTGTTCGCGAAGTCGACGCCTGCCTGGCGGATGCCGCAGCCCAGTCCGTACTGCTCCATCGTGCGCAGGAAGGTCATCTCGACGTACAGGTCGTCCTGGCCGAACGCGTCGTTAATCATCCTCGGTGTCCACTTCGGGAAGTCGGCGGCCGGGATGATCTTGTCGACCCACTTGAACTCGGTTGGCGCGCCCCAGGACACGCCGGCGATCTGGCCGATCCAGCCGGCCTTCATCTTGTCGCGGAACTCCGACACGGGCAAGCGGCGGTAGCCCTGTGTCTGTGCGCAGGCCGGCCCAGCGGCGACCAGAAGCGCAGCCGCCGCTGCGACCGCGCCCCGGAGATATGTGCGAAGGTGCATCAAGCAGTTCCTTTCGTGCTGCGACCTGCGGAGCGTGCTGAAGGGGCGCCCGCTCGGGCGCCCCTCCCTGTCATCGCTGCCACAGGATGTGGCGGTTCTCAATGGGCACGACCGCGTCGGGATGGTATGGAACGACGCGCGCGGTGTAGTGCTCGGCAGGGCGGTCCGAGGGAACGCGCGCCGTGTACAGCCCCCCGCTCGCCGACCCGGGAAGGTCGCGCACGCGATCCATCGGGATCACGACCGGCGTTCCGTCCTCACCCTCGGCGTAGAGCTGCACCTGAACCCACTCCGGCGGCAGACCGTCGAGGAACACCTCGACCTCGAACTTCCAGGCATCCGTGACGCGCCCGGTGCGCACCGGGCCGAACCGCACCGCGAACCACTCCTTCGCGATGGCAGCGTGCCAATCCAGCAGCTCCGCCGCGAGCTTGCCGCCGTTGGCCTCCCGCTTGCGATAGGCCGCCGCGGCGGGTACGTAGGCGTTGTCCACGTACTCCTTCACCATGCGGTGGCTGCTGAACTGCGCCGTCAGGTGGCACATGCTCTGCCGCACCCACGAGATCCACTTGCGCGGCAGATGGTCGGCGTCTCGCTCGTAGAACGACGGCACGACCTCGTTCTCCAGCAGCTCGTAGAGCTGGTTGGCCTCGAACACGTCCCACTCGGGTTCGGAGTGCTCCTGGCCATCCCCGAGGGCCCAGCCCACACCTGGCTCGTAGGCCTCCGCCCACCAGCCGTCCAGCTCGGAGAGGTTCAGGCCGCCGTTCGCGAGCACCTTCATGCCGCTGGTGCCGCTGGCCTCCCACGGGCGGCGCGGGTTGTTCAACCACACGTCGACGCCGGCCGCCAACTCCTGGGCGAGCGCGATGTCGTAGTCGGCCACGAAAGCGACGCGGTCGCAGACATCCCAGCGGGACGCGAACTGCGCCATGCGCTGCACCATGCGCTTGCCCTCGCCATCGTCGGGGTGCGACTTGCCGGCGACGATGAGCTGTACGGGGCGCTCGGCGTGCCGGAGGATGCGCACCAGGCGCTCCTCGTCGTGCAGGATGAGGTTGGGGCGCTTGTAGGTGGCGAAGCGCCGCGCGAAGCCCAGGGTCAGGATGTCAGGGTCCAGCATGCGGCCCACGTGGTCGGCGCGGTGAAGCTCGTTGCCTTCCTCGATGATCTGGCGCTTCATCCGCCGCCGCAAGTACTCAACCAGATCGCGACGCGAGGCGCACCGGAAGTCCCACAGGTCCTCGTCCGTCACGTCGGAGGGGCACAGCCTGGACTTCCGGTCCGTGTCGTACCACTCCTCGTGGCCGCCGGCGCGCTCCCACAGCGCGTGCGAGCGTTCGCTATCCCAGGTCGGGATGTGGACGCCGTTCGTCACGTGGGTCACAGGCACCTCGGCGACCGGGCGGCCCGGGTAGAGGTTTTGGAACAGCTCGCGGCTGACGCGGCCATGCAGTGCGCTCACGGCGTTCACATTCGCACTGCCCAATGTGGCGAGGCAGGCCATGTTAAGCGTGTCACCCGAGACGCCCGCCACTTCGCTCCCCAGCGTCATCAGATCGTCCATGGAGACGCCGATTGTCTCCGCGAAGTGCTGGGCGTACTTGCGCAGGAGCGACGCCGGGAAGCGGTCGAAGCCGGCGGCGACCGGGGTGTGCGTGGTGAACACGTTGCCCGCGCGCGTTGCCCAGAGCGCCACCGGGAACGGGACGTTATGCTTCTGCATGAAGCTGCGCGCGCGCGCCAGCACCACGAACGCGGCGTGTCCCTCGTTCAGGTGGCACACGTCCGGGTCGATGCCCA
>CAZFLM010000115.1:0-14905 GCA_964519955.1 uncultured Chthonomonadaceae bacterium
CTGGCGCGCGGCGAACTGCAGTGCATCGGCGCGACCACGATGGACGAGTTCCGCAAGTACATCGAGCGCGACGCCGCTCTCCAGCGCCGCTTCCAGCCCGTCAAGGTGGCCGAGCCCAACGAGGAGGAGTGCATCGAGATCCTCAAGGGCCTGCGCGACCGCTACGAGGACCACCACAAGGTCAAGATCACCGACGACGCCCTCGAGGCCGCGTCGCATCTGGCCAGCCGCTATATCACCGACCGCTTCCTGCCGGACAAGGCCATCGACCTCATCGATGAGGCCTCGTCCCGCGTGCGCCTGCAGTACGCGCTGCCGCCCGCCGACCTCCGCCGCGCGAAGGCCGAGCTGGCCGGCATCCAGAAGCAGCTCCAGGGCATGGCCGGCAGCGGCACCTACGACCGCGCCAGTGAACTCGAGCTGCGCAAGACCCAGCTCCAGCAGGACATCGGCGACCTCGAGCTGGACTGGAAGAGCAAGCGCGAGAGCATGGAGCGCGTCGTCTCCGATGACGAGGTGGCCAAGATCGTCCAGTCCTGGACCGGCATCCCCGTGAGCCGCCTGGTCGAGGCGGAGACCCAGAAGCTGCTGCGGATGGAGGACGATCTGCACCACCGCATCATCGGGCAGCACGAGGCCATCGTCGCGGTGTCCAAGGCGGTGCGGCGCGCCCGCTCCGGCATGAAGGACCCCAAGCGCCCGATGGGCACCTTCATCTTCCTCGGGCCCACCGGCGTCGGCAAGACCGAGTTGGCCCGCGCCCTGGCGCAGTTCCTGTTCGACAACGAGAACAATATCGTCCGCATCGACATGTCCGAGTACATGGAGCGGTTCGCGGTGTCCCGCCTGGTGGGCGCCCCTCCCGGCTACGTCGGCTACGAAGAGGGCGGGCAGCTCACCGAGGCCGTGCGCCGCAATCCGTACTCGGTCGTCTTGCTCGACGAGATCGAGAAGGCGCACCCCGAGGTCTTCAACATCCTGCTGCAGGTGGCGGAAGACGGCCGCCTGACGGACAGCCAGGGGCGCATCGTCGACTTCAAGAACACGGTCATCATCATGACCTCGAACATCGGGGCGCGCCTCATCAACCGCGAACCGGGCATCGGCCTCCGAAGCCCGAACAAGGTGGACGAGGACGCCCGGACCTACGAGAGCATGAAGGGCAAGGTTCTGGAGGAGATGAAGAAGGCCTTCAGGCCCGAGTTCCTGAACCGCATCGACGAGGTCATCGTCTTCCACGCCCTGACGAGCGGCGAGATCCACCAGATCGTCGACCTGATGATCGCCCGGGTGGTCCAGCAGGTCGAGGGGCAGGGCATGACCCTGGACATCACCCCCGACGCGAAGGACATCCTGGCGCGGGAGGGCTTCGATCCCAGCTTCGGCGCTCGGCCGCTGCGCCGCGCCATCCAGCGCATGATCGAGGATCCGCTGTCCGAGGAGTTGCTCAAGGGCATCTACAAGGCCGGCGACATCATCCGCGCCGAGGTGAAGGACGGCGACATCGTGTTCGTCAAGGGCGAGCCCGTCGCCAGCCCGGGTGGCGAGGAGATCCCGCCGCCCGCGGAGACCGCCGGCGTAGCCTAGCGCTTCGTCGTGCCCGCACAAGCAATCGGCCCCCGATCTCACTCGATCGGGGGCCGATTGCTCATGTGGTGCGGTTGGCAGCGAGCAGTGGTGGGGCGGGCGTCCCTGCCCGCCATGTAGTGAGTCGCGGTGCGGCGGGCGTCCCTGCCCGTGCAGCGGCGAGCCATCGGCGGCAACCCCTAGCTCCGCTGCTCCTGTCGGCTAAGGCCGAAGGCATCCAGCACGTGCCGCCGCTGCCCCTCCGCGTCGTTGAGCGCCCTCTGCACATGGTGCGTGATCGCGGCCCCTTCCAGCGCCTCAAACGATACGAGGCACCCGGCGGCGTAGGGGGCGACCCCGACCTTGAGCGAGTAGGCGTGATAGCCCAGACCGATCTCGGCGCGCTGGCGGATGAGATGGCGCAGGTGCCCGATGTCGCTATCGCCGTCGGCCGCTGCGTCCTCGTCGCGCTCTTCGGCGCGGTCCGGGATGGCGGCAAGCGCGGCGGTTCGGCGCAGGCCGTCCAGGAACTCTTTGCGCTGGTCGGAGTCGCGGAAGAAGCAGCCGACGACGAGGCGTTCGGGCAGGCTGCGGCTGGCTGCCAGGCGGCGCAAGTCCGCATCGGGCGGATCGGTGACGCTCAGGCGGGCGTCGTTGGGACCAAGTCGTGTCGGCATCGCGCTCCCAGTGGGTCGGAATGCGAGGCAGGCATGGCCCCGCGGCTGACCGGTCCATCGCGCGCTGCCTGGGCGAGCGGCGATGTTCCGGGGGTTCGCCGCACATTGTAGGCCGTTCAGCGCCCGCCGTCAAGTCCGGGCTTGGCGCCGGGGCGGCCGGGGCATCCTGGTTGACGCCGGCCCGCCTTTGCGGCTACCATACTGGGTTAGGGGATCGGCGTCCGCCGGCGCTCCTGCAGCCCTCTTCCAGTCCGAAAGGAGACGAACCCGATATGAATGCACGGTGCCTCGCGCGCAACGGTTGGGCCCTGCTCGCCGTCAGTTTGCCGCTCGGCTGGGCTGTGCCTTCCCTTGCCCAGGCCCCCAAGACGCCCGCTCCGGCCAAGGCAGCGGCGCCTGCGAAGACTGCTGCGCCCAGCGACCCCGAGATCATTGCCACCGTCAACGGCGAGAAGATCACGCGCACCGAGATCGCCAACGAGCTGATCGACGACCAGTTGAAGAAGCTCTCGGCTACCGACCCCAACTTCGCGGACAAGGCGCGCCCCGTGGCCGGCTCCGTGGGTGTCCTCATTCTGAAGCGGCTGGCCGCCGGCGCCGGCACCGTGTCCGTCACGCGCGCCCAGGTCATCGAGTGGCTGTTCAAGGACAAGCCCCAGATCGTGACCGACTCGGTGCAGAACAAGATCCGCGAGGTTGTCATCGCCCAGGCGGCCAAGGCAGCCGGCGTCAAGGTGTCTGACGCCGACATGGACGCCCAGTACAAGAAGTCGGTGTCCAACGCGAAGGTCCAGCTCCGGCAGGAGGGCAAGTCGGACAGCCAGTTCCTCGCCGGACTCGGCATGCGGCCGGAGACCGTGCGGCGCCTCACCCGCACGTCGCTGGTGCTCGAGCGGCTGATGAAGGCCGACATCGAGAAGAAGAAGGGCAGCCCCTTCGGCGCGGACGATTACCTCGACGCGCGGCACATCCTGATCCGCATTGTGCCCCCTGCGCCCGCCAAGCCCGGCGAGCAGCCGTCCAAGGAGGTCCAGGACAAGGCGGCGGCCGACGCCAAGGCCAAGATCGATCAGATCGCCGCGGACATCAAGGCCGGCAAGATCAAGTTCGAGGACGCCGCCAAGCAGTTCAGCGACGACTCCAGCAAGCTGCAGGAAGGCAAGGTGGGGGTGTTCGTTCGCGGCCAGATGGTGCCCGACTTCGAGAAGGCCGCGTTTGCGCTCGCGGCGGGGCAGGTGAGCGAGCCCGTGCGCTCCCAGTTCGGCTGGCACCTGATCCGCGTCGATCGCGTGGGCAAGGACATCTCGCCGGCCGAGCGCGACACGGCATTCCAGGGCTTGATGCGCAACAAGGTGAGCGGCTTCCTGTCGGAGCTGATGTCGAAGGCCAAGATCGTGAACAAGTGCCAGGCGCCGCCCGCCATGCCCATGATCAACATGGGAGGCGGCGAGCCCGAGTAGGAGCCGTCGGCATCCAGACGTCAGAACAGCCTGCGGGGTGTCCCTCGCAGGCTGTTCGCGTCCGTGTGCTGGAGCGAGCTACCGGGCCAGCACCGTCGGCAGCAGGCGCTCCAGGACATCCACCAACTCGCAGGCATCTCGCGCGGTGAAATCTGCCCCGACGCGCGCCGCCGCATCCGCGTCATCGTTCACGCATCCGCCCCCGAGCCCGATCGCCATCGTCGACGCGGCGCTCGCGGCTCCCCGCAGGCGGCCGACCGTCTCCTCGGCCTTCGCCAGGTTCTGCGGCACCGCGCAGGACAGCAGGATCGCGTGCGGGTCCTTCGCCCGCGCCATCTCCACGAACGTGTCGGCGGGCACATCTGCGCCGAGATACGTGCACTGCCAGCCGTAGTTGGCGAGGACGTCGGCGATCATCCGCGGGCCGATCGAGTGCCAGTTGCCCTCCACGCACCCGATCACCAGGCGGCACGCTCTCGGCGCGCGCGCGACGTAGAAGTGCGTGGCGCGCGCCATCAGTCGCTCGACCGTCGCCGTGGCCAGGTGCTCGTCGCCAATGGTGATGGTGCCATCGACGAAGTCCTGACCGATGCGCGCCAGGCAGGGCTCGATGACCTCGACGTAGAGCCGCTCCATGGGCAAGTGCGCGCCCATGCAGTCGCACACGACCTCGCCGGCGGCGCGCTCGTCATGTGAGACGAGCGCCTCCAGCAGGGCGCCGCTCCAGGATCGGACCTGGGCCCACTCGCAGCGCGGCTTGGGGGACGCGCCGACGCCGCGCAGCGCCGCCGACAGCACGCTCTCGACGAGGGGATCGGCGAGCTGGTAGTAGACCTGACGCCCACAGCGCTGCGCCTTCACGATGCCGCGGTCGCGCATGCGCGCCAGATGGTTCGAGACGTTGGGCTGCTTCAGGCCGGTCGACTCGACGAGGGACATCACCGAGCGGGGTCCACTGCGGAGACCGAGAAGGATGTCACGTCTGGACGGGTCGGCAAGATCCGCAAGTATGGGATGGGCGGCACTCAACATGCGCGTGGGATCTCCAGCCAGGAAGGCGCTCGTTCGCCGCGACGACGGGACCGCGGCCTGCTCACGGCGCAACGCACCATCCTATTCTGCCATACGCAGCACCCCCAACGTCCGCTCCTGGATAGCCTGGGTCCACAGAACGCGCAGCCGGTGGCCCTCGATGGAACCACCGGCTGCGCTCGCTCGTCTCGACCTACGCCCCGCCCCTGGAGGGGCGGCCTCCGTGCCGGCCGCCGCTCAGTCCGGCGCGATCCGGTACTCCGCCAACCTCCCGGCCAGCTCCCGCGTCACGTCCGCCCGCACGTGGATGCCCTCCGGCCGATAGTCCGACCGCAGGACGCGCCCGTAGTCGTAGCACTGCGACACCAGCTCGCTGCGGTCGTACGGGATCTCCAGCACCACCGAGACGAGGAGCGAGCTGACCGTGGCGATGACGCGGTCGATCAGCTCCGGCACGCCATCGCCGGTCTTCGCCGAGATGTAGCACGCGTTCGGCGTGTCGACCACCAGCTCCCGCAGCGCGTAGCCGTCGGTCACCGCGTCCGCCTTGTTGAACACGGTGATGCAGGGCTTCTCGCCCGCGCCCAGCTCATTGAGCACCGTGTGCACCGCCTCCCGCTGGATGTCCATCTGCGGGTGGCTGGCGTCCACGACGTGGATCAGGAAGTCGACCTCGTTGACCTCCTCCAGCGTCGCTCGGAACGCGGCAACCAGGTCGTGGGGCAGGTTGCGGATGAACCCGACCGTGTCCGTCAGCAGGATGGCCCAGCCGTCGGGCAGCACCACCCGCCGCGTGGTCGGGTCCAGCGTGGCGAAGAGCTTCGGGTCCGCGAACACCTCCGCGCCCGAGAGCGTGTTCAGCAGCGTCGACTTGCCGGCGCTCGTGTAGCCCACCAATGCGGCCGTGGGGAAGGGGAGGCGGCGGCGCAGGCTCCGCTGCTGCTGGCGCTGGCTGCGCACGTCGGCCAGCTCCTGCTGCAGGTCGCCGATGCGGTCGCGCACCTTGCGCCGGTCGGTCTCCAGCTTGGTCTCGCCCGCGCCGCCACGCACGCCGATGCCGCCCTGCTGCTGCTCGAACTTGGTGTACACGTTCATCAGCCGCGGCAGGAGGTAGGTGAGCTGCGCCAGCTCGACCTGCAGCTTGCCCTCGCGCGTGTGGGCGCGCTGCGCGAAGATGTCCAGGATGAGCTGCGTCCGGTCGATGACCCGGGCCTTGCTGGTCTCCTGGATGTTGCGCTGCTGCGTGGGCGTCAGCTCGCAGTCGACGATGACCAGCTCGGCCTGTGTGTCGGCGACGGCGGCGGCCAGCTCCTCGGCCTTGCCCTTGCCGATGTAGTAGGCGGGGTCCGGCTCGCGCCGGTGCTGGTGCAGCTCGCCGACGACTTCCGCGCCGGCGGTGGAGGCCAGCGACACGAGTTCCTCGAGCGCGTAGCTCTCCACGCGGTCGTCGGTCTCGACGCAGACGATGAGGGCCTGCTCTACCTGGCCCATGGTATGGGATGGCGTTCTAGCCATGAGTGCTCCTTGTTCCGCCCGTCCTCGGCACGCGCCGGCGGGCTCCACGATGCGCGGCCGCGCCCCCGCCCCTCAGGCGTGCGCGCCGCGGCCTACGAAATGGAACTCGAAGTCAGAACCTCATCCGCATCGCCGTAACCCTCTCCGTCTGTTGCATATCCATCGGCCCATTATACACCGGCGTCGCGCGCCCAGGCCCCTTCCTGTATCGCGCGGGGGTGCGGCGGCGCTAAGTGTGGCGCGCCAGGGCAGGACATGCAGGGCACGATAGCGAACCCTGGCGGCGAGGCGATCCGTCTGTATGGAAGAGGTCGGCAGCTCGCTGCCGGCGGACGTAACACGTGGCATCGTGGCAGGCCTTGCGCTCCGAGGCGGACGCCTATCGGGCCGAGTGGCGTGACGTCGAGGCTCTCGTCGTCGCGTCCGGGCATTCCCGCGCCGCATACGCCATCTCGGCGCGCCTAGAGCGGCTCGACGAGGCCATCGAGGCCGGTGCGTCCTCCCGCGCATGGTGGCGGCAGGCGGCCCACCTGGTGGTCGCCGCCGGCCTCGTCCTGGCCATCCGCCTGCGCATCGCATGGCTCCTCATCGCAGCAAGGTAACCCCGCCGTTCCCTTCCACCTTTTACCTTTCACCTTCGACCGATCTCCCTGCCCCCATGCACTCCGTCACACCCCCCGCAGGTTCACCGCTTCTTCATCTTGGCCGCCTAAGATAAGCGTGTTGAAGGGTGATGTGGGATGAGATCCCCATTTGGAGGGTGTGACATGGGAACCTGCGTTCGTGGTTCGCGGTGGGGCCTCACGCTTGCTGGCGCAGCGTGTTTGGTGACACTCGGCGCTTGCGCCGCCGCGCAGTTCGGGGGCGGCCCGCCGATGGACATGGGTGGGCAGGGCGGTTTCGGTGGGCCAGGTGGCGGCCCCGGCGGACCGGGCGGGCCGGGCGGGCCCGGCGGCCAGACCGTGAAGCTCGTGGCGAAGTACGACAAGAACAAGGATGGGTGGCTCAACGCCGAAGAGCGCAAGGCGGCTCGCGCGGCGCTCAAGACGCAGCGCGGCAACTTCGGCAACTTTGGCGGCCCCGGCGGCGGACCGGGCGGGCCTGGCGGGCCGGGCATGGAGTGGGGCAACTCGCAGAAGCCCAAGGCCGGCGCGAAGGTCAGCCCTGACAGCGTGAAGCAGTACCCGAACGCCAAGCTCTACGATCCGACGGTCCTGCGCACGATCTTCCTCAACTTCGAGGAGAGCGACTGGGAGACGGAGCTGTCCGACTTCCACGGGAGCGACGTGGACGTGGCGGCCACGATGATCGTCGACGGCAAGAAGTACTCCAACGTCGGCATCCGGTTCCGGGGCAACACGTCGTACATGATGGTCCAGGCGGGCTACAAGCGCTCGCTGAACGTGTCCATCGACATGGCGGACGAGAAGCAGCGGCTGTACGGGTACAAGACGCTCAACCTGCTGAACTCGCACGAGGACTCGTCGATGATGGGCACGGTCCTCTACTCTCACATATCGCGGCAGTTCCGGCCGGCGCTGAAGGCCAACTACGTGAAGGTGGTCATCAACGGCGAGAACTGGGGCATCTACGTCAACTACCAGCAGTTCGACAAGGTCTTTCTGGCCGAGAACTTCGGTTCGGGCGACGGCGCGCGCTGGAAGGTGCCGGGGATGCCCGGCGCGTCGGGCGGCCTGGACTACAAGGGCGACAACGTCGAGGCGTACAAGCGGGCATACGACAAGAAGGGCGGCGGCCAGGATGCATGGCAGCAACTGGTTACGCTGTGCCGCACGCTGAACCAGACGCCCGCCGACAAGCTCGAGGCCGCGCTGAAGCCGATGCTGGACGTGGACAACGCGCTCTGGTTCATCGCCATCGACATCGGTCTGATGAACGGTGACGGCTACTGGCAGCGCGCCAGCGACTACGACATCGCGTGCGACACCAAGGGCATCTTTCGCGTGTTTGCCTGCGACACCAACGAGTCGCTCAAGTCGGGCGGCGGCGGCCCGGGCGGCCCCGGCGGTCCTGGCGGTCCCGGCGGCGGTGGACCCGGCGGTTTCGGCGGGCCCCCTCCGGGTGGGTTTGGCGATGACCAGGGCTTCGGCGGCCCCGGCGGTCCTGGCGGTCCCGGCGGCGGTGGACCCGGCGGCTTCGGTGGACCCCCTCCGGGTGGGTTTGGCGATGACCAGGACTTCGGCGGCCCCGGTGGCCCGGGCGGATTCGGCGGACCCGGCGGCGGACCTGGTGGGCCGATGGGCATGGGCCCGATGGGCGGCGGCGGCGCCAACCTCGATCCGCTCTACGGCCTGAAGGACACCCGGGCGGCGCTGCGCTCGAAGCTGCTGGCGGTTCCGGCCCTGCGCGAGAAGTACCTGCAGTACGTCCGGCGCCTGGCGGAAGAGGGGCTCGACTGGAAGAAGCTCGGCCCGGTCGTGGCGGGCTACCGCAGCCTGATTGCGGACGAGGTGAAGGCCGACACGCGCAAGCTGAGCACGTACGAGCAGTTCATGGCAGCCACGGCCGACGCCGTGCAGCCCGCGAACACGCAGGGGCAGGGGTTCCGCCGCGGCGGCGCCAGCAGCATCCGCTCCGTGGCCGAGGCGCGCCGCAAGTACCTGCTGGAGTACACGGACAAGGCGCTGAAGGGCGCGACTTCCGAGGCGGCCGCAGTTCCGGCCGCGCAGGCGGCGCCCGCGGCCAAGGCCGCAGCGGCATCCGGCACGGCGTCGCCGGCCAAGAAGACGACGCACGGCAAGTCGAGGAAGTAGCAACAGGAGCACGACCATGCAGACCGTCCTGGATCAACCTGTTCAGAGCCTGCACGCGGGCACTCCGCGGATGCACGAGATGAAGTTCGCGCTCACGCCGACGCAGGCCATCGAGGTAGAGGCGTGGCTCCGAGCCAATCTGCAGCCCGTTATCTACACGATGCCCGTCGACGAGCCGGTGCGCGTATCGACGCTGTGCCTCGATACCGAGAAGCTCGACGTGTACCGGCGGTCCCGGGGCTTCTCGGGGCGCAAGTTCCGGGTTCGCTGCTATGGCGACTCGGGCCAGGTGCACCTGGAGCGCAAGCGCCGGTCCGGGGGGCGGGTGAAGGTTCGCTCGGTGGCGGTGCCCGCTGCCGATCTCAGGTTCCTGGACGGCGTGTGCGCGGAGGATGGCTGGGAGGGTACGTGGTTCAAGAAGAGGCTGGCCTCCCGCCAACTGCGGCCCTGCTGCGTCATCGCGTACGATCGGCTGGAGTACATCGGGCGCGACGCCGCGGAGCCCATCCTGGCCGCGCTGGATCGCAACATGCGGTGCTGGAAGGCCGACTGGTACCGCATGGACCCTGAAGGGGAGGGGACGCCATTGGGTGGCGCGCCGATCACGCTGGAAGTGCGCTACGCCGCGTTCCTGCCCACCTGCATCCGCCGCCTCATCGGGGATCTGCGCCTCACCCCGTGCTGCGGCTCCAAATACCGGCACGCCATCGAGGCCCTGGGCCTCGGCGCCGAGGTAGAGACCGATGAACTTCCTTGACCAGATCACGGGTCTGACACAGGACACGAACCAACTGAACGTGGTGGTGATGGGCAGCCGGCTGCTCCTCGCGCTGGTCATGGGCGCCGCCATCGCGGGCCTGTACTGGCTGACCCATCGCCGCGACGGCAGCCAGGGCTGGAGCTTCGTGTCGACCCTCGTCCTGCTCGCCATCGTCATCGCGATGGTCACCCAGGTGATCGGCAACAACGTGGCGCGCGCCTTCAGCCTGGTCGGGGCGCTCTCCATCGTCCGGTTCCGCACCATCGTCGAGGACACGCGCGACACGGCGTTCGTCATCCTGTCGGTCGTGGTGGGGATGGCGGTGGGCCTGGGGCACCTGTGGGTCGCGCTGATCGGCTACGCGGTGGTGGCGCTGGCGTGCCTGGTGATGAGATCGCGCCGGGCTACCGCGAACGGCTCCGCGCCGTACTGGGACCTGCGGGTGCGCATCGGGGTGGGGAACGGGCCGGAGGAGCTGATGGGCGGCGTGTTCGCCCGCCACTTCGACGCGCTGCACCTGTGCTCCGCCTCCAGCAGCCGCCAGGGCGCCGCGCTCGACCTGGAGTACCGCGTCCGCCTCCGCCCTGACGGCGACGCCGCGGCCGCCATCAGCGAGCTGAACCTGCTCGACGGTGTCCAGAGCGCCGAGCTAAAGCGCGACTGACGCCGACGCCCCCGCGCCAAGGCGCCCGGCCCCTCGACGTTGGAGGGAGCCGGGCGCTGTGGCATGTAACGACTGCTCAGAGCGCGTGAGACAAGCAGATGCCTACGGCATGACGGCTTCGGTCAGCGCGCTGGGGAGTTGCCGTCATCCCGCACGGATCTGCTTGTCTCCTCACCGAGGCTGAGCTGTTGCGTGTGGGCAGGTGGCAGGAAGGGCGGCGGCGGGCGGCGAAGAGGGTGGCCGCTGCGCCCGCTTGGGCCGGGTACGATGCGAGGAGGCCGCCCGCGATGGCGAAGGACGACTGGATCAGCGCACAGTCCCCGACGTTGGTGAAGATGCGGTACCAGCGGACGGATCGCCACGCTGACCTCTACACGGTCATGATCTTTGACAAAGGCGAACACAGGCCGCTGCTGCGCAAGGGGCGGATGCTGTGCTGCCGCAGGCGGCGGACGGTCGCGACGCTGGTGAGGAAGGCGGGGTTCGACCCCGTCGAGTGCGCGTGCTTCCTGCGCCAGCCCTGGCTCATGGACTGGTCCAGGTCCCGCGACCTGCTCGAACACCACTCGCGCGACAACTGCTCGACCTTGCTCGACGTGATCAACCTTGCCGACGACATCCTGCACGGCCTGGGGCTTGACTGGCCGGACGAGTACCGTGAGGTGCTGTACCCGCTCGCGCAGCGCCTCACGATGTACCGCAAGTACGGCGCCTACATGAAGAAGCACGGCATCGACCGGGGCGTCGCGCTCCGTGGCATCGAGTGGGCCCTCGGCGCCATCCTCACGCGCAGCGAGGTGGTGGACGGGTGACCGGGGCACGTGAACTGCCATAGACAGCAAAGCGCCCGGCCCCGATGCTGGAGGGAGCCGGGCGCTCGGTCATCTGAGCGGCACGAAACGCCTACTTCATCCGCCCGATCCGCTCCACTGCCTCGGCCACGCGCTCGCCGTCGCGGTCGCCCACTACCGTGAGGGACATGCGGATGTAGCCCTCGCCGTGGTCGCCGTAGCCGATGCCGGGGATGGCCAGCACGCCGGCCTCCTCCAGCAGGCGCCCCGCGAAGCCCATGCTCGTCTCGCCCTCCGGCACGCGCGCCCACACGTAGAACGTCGCCTTCGGCTTCGGGATGCTCCAGCCCAGCGCGTTCAGCCCGTCCACCAGGATGTCGCGGCGCTTGCGGATCAGCTCGAAGGATGGCGTGTTGTCCACGTTCTCCAGCGCGTAGGCCGCCGCGCGGGCAACGGCCGGGAACGCCTTGCTGTCCACGTTCGACTTCATCTTGTTCAGCGCGCCGATGGCGTCCGGGTTGCCCAGCGCCATGCCCATGCGCCAGCCCGTCATGTTGAACATCTTGGAGAAGGAGTGGAACTCGATCGCCACGTCCTTCGCGCCCTCCACCTGCAGCACCGAGGGCGGCACGTAGCCGTCGAACGACACCGCCGCGTAGGCCGCATCGTTCACCAGCAGCAGGTCGTGCTCCTTGCAGAACGCAACCGCGTCGCGGTAGAAGCCCAGGTCGGCCACGGCGCCGGTCGGGTTGTTCGGGTAGTTCACCCACAGCAGCTTGGCCCGCTTCGCCACGCCCGTGTCGATGGCGCCCAGGTCCGGCAGGAAGCCGTTCTCCTCCAGCAGCGGCATCGTCACGACCTCGCCGCCGGCCATCAGCGTGTTCACCTTGTACACCGTGTACGCCGGGTCCGGCACGATGGAGATGTCGCCCGGGTCGATGTACGCCCACGCCAGGTGCGCCAGGCCCTCTTTGGAGCCGATGAGCAGCAGCGCCTCGGTCTTCGCGTCGACGGCCACGCCGAAGCGCTTCTCGAACCAGCGCGCCACCGCGTCGAGGAACACGGGCTCGCCCGCCGGCGACTCGTCGTAGCGGTGGGTCGAGGCGTCCTTCGCGGCGCTGTAGAGCGCGTCGATGATCGGCTCGGGCGTGGGCTGGTCGGGGTCGCCGATGCCGAGGTCGATGAGGTCGGCGCCTGCGGCAATCGCCTTGGCCTTCTTGCGAGCGATCTCGCCGAAGAGGTAGGGCGGAACCTTGTCGAGGCGTTGGGCGCGTGCGATCACGGGTATCTCCTGATGATGCGTCTCGGACGGGGCGTCGTTGCTTCCGGCCGGGGTCGAAGGTGGTGGTGGAGCGCCCGGGCTCCGTCGCCGCGCAGGCGCCGCGGTGGGATGGGCCTGCGTGCCCGTCCTGGCTCGGCGTGCCGGCGGTGGCTGGGCGCTACTTCGTCAGAGCCTGCTTGGACTTCAGCTCGGTGGTCCACAGCGCGGGGACCGGCTTGCCGTCGATCTCGGTGTTGCTCTTCATCACCATGGTGAGCGTGGCGTCCGTGGCGACGTCGAGCCCGGCCTGCGCGTCGAAGAGCTGAACGATGCGGCCCGTCAGCTCGCTGGCGGACTCCTTCGTCATCTCGGTGGCGGGCTGGGTGAAGCGGGCGCTCAGCGCGATCTCCAGGCGGACACACGTGCGGCCCAGCCGCTTCTCCGTGCCGGCCACCTTGCCCTTGAACGCGATCTTGATGCTGCCCTTGCCGTTTGGCCCCGCCGCCGCCGTCTCGCCAGACCACGTCGCGCCCGCGGACACCGCCGGGGTAGGCATCGGCACCGCCAGCCCGTCCAGGAACTGCGACGCCGGGGCAGGCTTGCCCACGGTCGCCTCGCGCGTCATCGAGAGGCACCGCCCCAACCGGTCGAACGTGTAGGTCCGCGGGGTCTCGGGCACGACCTGGGTCAGCTTGGGCAGGGGCAAGGCCCGCTCGATGGCGCCGGACAACGCATGCTCCAGCACCTTGGCGACGCCGGCAGTGACCGACACCACGCGGCGCTCCTCCACCAGGTTCGTCTCGCTCGCGGCCACCTGCCGGGCGGGCTGATCCCCAGCCTGGAACGACACCGAGTAGTTCTGCGTCACCGCGTAGCGCACTGCCTGTCCGACCACGTGCTTGTAGCGCAGCGTGGTGGGCTGTGGCGCAAGGACGAGCATCAGAAACGCGAACGTCGCGATCCGCATCGCAAGCTCCCTTCGCAGCGCGGAATGCCGCCGCGGGTGCCCTGCCGGGGTACGCCGGAGGCCGCTGCCCGCCGAGAAGATCGGCTGCATCGGCGCACGCCGGCACTACTGCCGGTTTGCTCCCGATTATAGCATAACCACGCGGGCGGGTACCCCCGTGGCCCGTGCTACCCTGTGAGCACGAGCAAGCGAGCAGAATATCCACGCGCCTGGTGGCGTGTCGGGCATCAGAATCGGGTCGGACCGGCTCGCCAAGAAGGGGGATACACGCAGTGAAGAGCGACCTGGCTGGGTACATCGGCGGCGGCATCGTCGGCTTGGTGATCTACCTGTGTATCAGCGCCAACAAGCCCGACGTACCGAAGTGGGCCGTAGACACGGGAAGCCACAGCTCGACAGACCTGAACGCGCTGTTCCACAAGCGCACGCCCGAGACGGCCGCGACGGGCAGCAGCGCAACCTCGACCGGGCTCGGTGCGAGCAGCAGCAGCGCCGCCAGCAGCCCGAGTGGCTACAGGGTGGGCGCCCCATCGGCCCCTGCCTACTCGCCGGGATACGCGCCCAGGTACGTGCCCGGCTACACCGCTGCCCCCTATGGCTCCAGCGCGAGCGACAGCGCCGACACGATGCGCAGGGAGATGCAGCAGCGGGAGGAGATCCGCCAAGCCGAGGAGAGGCTGCGGGATGCTCAGCGCCACGAGCAGTGGGCGAACGATTACGTGAGCAGCCACAAGGAGCCCACAGTGGGCGAGACGATGATGCGCCAGTCGGCACGTGACCTCACCAACCAGACCCGGCAGACACTCGACTCGCTGAAGACGGGCGGATCCAGCGGCGGGAGCGGCTGGTAGCCGCGCGCCCGCGGCATCGCGTCCGCGTTGTGTCCTGCATCCGTATGGGGCGGCCCCCGTGTCCGGCGGAAGCCGCCCCATCGGCTCTCTGCGCCTACAGGGAAGCCGCCAGGTCGTCCACCGCGTCCGCGACAGCCTTGGCCCACGCGACGCGGTTGGTGCGGACCTTCAGCCAGGCGGCATGCTCCGCGTTGTCGATGAACAGTGGCTCGCAGATGACGGCGGAGTGCTTGGCGCCCCCGACGCACACGTAGCCGCGCTCGCCCTTCTCGATCACGTTCACGCGCGAGTCGGAGATGATCGGGCCGAAGAGCGTGCGATAGCGCTCGCATATCTTCTCGGCCAGCCGCTTGCTCTGCGCGTTGTCCGCCGCGTACTCCACGAGCGCGTATCGCCCGCCGCCGGCGTTGATGTGCAGTGCGAGCGCCACCGCGTCGTGGTCGTTGGCGAACTCGACGCGGTCCGAGTTGGGCGTCTTCTCGCCGTTGGTCTCCTGCGGCGCGGTCGACACCATGTACCCGCGGGCCAGCAGCTCCTGGGCGACGGCCCAGGCGTGGTTCGCGTTGACCGTCTTCTCCTTGAGCCCG
>CAZFLM010000116.1:0-14865 GCA_964519955.1 uncultured Chthonomonadaceae bacterium
GGGTTGTGCTGGGCGGGCAGGGACGCCCGCCCCACCACGGCGTTGGTGCCTGGCCTGGGCGACGGAAGCGGTCCAGGGCGGCGGCGTAGGTGAGGGAGGTGGCGATGAGGGTCGATGTTGGGGCGCTGCGCAGCGAGTTGGCGGACGATCCCGGCGGCGTGGGATATGGGCCGATGGTGGCGGGCGGGGCGACGGATGCGCTGGCGGCGGCGCTGAACGAGGTGCGAGTTGGCACATTGGTGTCGCGCGGGACGGTGTCGGCGCGGCAGTTGGCCTACGAGATGTTCCAGGAAGCGCTGGAGATGAAGCTGGCGGGCAACGCGGCGGCGCTGGCGGCGGTGGGCGCGCCCGATGCGGTCGCGGTCGCGCTCACCACGGTGGATCGAGATGTGTTCGCCGCGCTGTTCGCGTGCTTCGCCGAGGTGGACGCGATCCCGGTGGAGAGCCCGCAGTTCGTCGCGTATCTGGCGATGCTCCAGGCGAAGGGCATTCTGCGCGACCGGACGCTCGCGGATGGGACGGCGCTGACGGTGGCGCAGCAGGTCGGTCTGCTGACGCAGCGCGCCGGCAGCCGGGCCGAGGCGCTGTTCGGGCCGGGCGCCGTGGTGACGGGCGAGGACGTGGCGGGCGCACTGAGGGAGGCCTAGCATGGCGACGCAGTCTATCGCGTATGGAACGCCGCGCGTGTTCAAGGCGAGCGGCGGCGACGTGGTGTTCACGCCGACCGGCGTGGCTGACAGCGCGGGGCGGATCTCCGCGCAGCTTGACCTGGGCGCGTCCGGCAGGGCGTCGTTGTACAAGTGGATCGTGAGGACGAAGTCGGCGGCGACGATGACGGCCGGCAAGGTGATCGA
The DNA here is from genome assembly GCA_964519955.1 of uncultured Chthonomonadaceae bacterium. Classification (GTDB taxonomy): domain Bacteria; phylum Armatimonadota; class Chthonomonadetes; order Chthonomonadales; family CAJBBX01; genus CAZFLM01. Next base: position 855 of record CAZFLM010000116.1, read on the forward strand.
GGTGCGCCTGGTTACCTCCGACGGGACGCGCGTGGACGGCAACTTCGGCGCGAGCGACGCGGCCGTGAGCGATGGCGGCTCCCGGGTCAACGCGGCGATGGTGGGCCAGGCCATCGGTGATCGCGCGACCAGTGGCGGCGACGTGGTGGTGGCATCGGGGATGGTGACGATCGTGGACCGCTACGTTCAGGTGCTGTGGTGGAACGCGCTGGGCGTGGCGCTCTCGGGCACGGCGACGGACCACGAGTTCGTGCTGATCCCGATCGTCGCGATGGTGGCCTGAGATGACGCCCGAGGTGCTGCAGGCCGCGCCGACTGTGCGGTGGGCCCGCGGGCTCGTTCCGTGGTGGCAGGCGGACGTCGACTGGTGCCATCCCCTCTCGCGGTCGCTGGTGGACTTCTGGCCCGGCGTCCAGCTCACGAGCGCGGCTCGCAGGTGCTCGGTGCTGACGAACGCGGGAGGCGCTGCGTGCGCGAGCCGGTCAGGACCTGTGTGGCAGCAGAATGCGCAGGCACTCGTGCACTACGGCGACACGACGCTCGAAGCGTTCGAACGGACGGACGCGTTCAGCGTGTCGTTCCAGGTGGGGTGGTCGGCGCTTGGGGCGAACGACGCAGTGCTGAACCGGTCCGCCTCCGACACCGCGCGACGCGGGTGGTGCGTCTACAAGAGCGCGGCCGACGCACTGTGCCTGCTGCTGGCCTCCGACATGGGCGCGGGGAACTGCGCCCTGGCGACGTTCGACCTCTCGCCGACAGTGGGCGTGCTGTACCGGGTGCTGCTGACGTACGACGGCACGAGCTCGGTCACAGGCGCATGCTGCTACGTGGACGGGCGCGTGCTGCCGAGGACGGTAGCGGCCGACGCGCTGACAGCCACGATCGCGCCGGTGTCCACCTACCTGCGAGTGGGCTACCGCGACACGGACGTCTGGGGGCACAACGGCTGGGTGCGCGATGTGGCGATCTGGCGGCGCGCCCTGTCGGTGGACGAAGCGCTGGCCTATCTGGCGGATCCCGGGCAGTTGCTCCTCCGCGATCCCGGGCTGACGTGGCCGGCATGGGCTCCGATCGGGACGGACCTCTATCCGATCTCGATGTCGGTGGGCGGCGACTCCGTGACGACAGCGGTGTCGGGCGATGGGCTGACGATGTCTGCCTGGGGTGACGGCGTGCTGGTTGGCACGGGAGTGGGGTGACACGATGGCGGATGGAGTGGTTCGGCTGCGGAAGGGCGAGCGGGCGCCGCTATACGGCGCCGTATCGGCAGCCAGTGGGGCGACGGTGACGATCGCGAGCGCCTCGTACACGCTGTACGGGTCGGACGGCAGCGTGAAGGCGACAGGGAGCGCGAGTGGCTACGACTCCGGCGCGCTCTCGACGGCCCGCGCCTGGGTGACGCTGGACACGTCGTCGTTGAGCGCGGGCACGTACACGCTGGTCTTCTCGATCACGCTGACGGGCTCGGACAGCATCACGAGGCTGCGGGAGCCGTCGGCGTTGGTGGTGGTCTGTGGGAGTAGCGAGTAGCGGGAAGCGAGTAGCGAGTAGGACGGCGGGTGGTGCGGGGCGGAAGGTAGAAGCCAGAAGCAGGAAGCAAGAAGCCAGAAGGGCCCGGCGGGGGGCCTTCTGGCTTCTGACTTCTGACTACTCGCTACTTGCTACTTGCTTCTGACTACTGGCTTCTTGCTACTCGCTACTTCCCCGTGTAGTGTGTGTCCGTCACTCGCTGCTCGCGGAGGTTCTTCTTGTCGGCGGAGGAGCGCTTCAGCTTGGCGAGCTGGCGGTCGTAGGCGGCGCGGTCGACGGGGAGGTCGACGGGCTTGCCGGTCTTGCTGGAGAGGATGATCGCGTTGATCAGCTCGACGGCCAGCAGGCCCTCGTCGCCGGGCGCCATCAGCGGCTCGCCGCTGAGGATGTTGCGGCAGAAGTTGCCGGTGATGTCGATATGGCGGCCTCCGTCGGCGACGAAGTCGACCGGCACCTCCTCGGCCTTCGGCGAACTCCACATCTCGGTCGCGTTCGTGCAGTGGTCGCGAACTGCCTGTTCCAGCTTGAAGAGGCGGGGCTGGCCGTTCTCGACGATGATCTTGCCCTTGTCGCCGCAGATCTGGAACTGCTCGTAGCCGGGCGCCTCGGTGGTGCTCGCGTAGAGGTAGCCGTGCGCGCCGTTGGCGTACTCCATCGTAGCGAACGCCTCGTCCTCGACTTCGATCTCGTGGATGCGGGTGCGGGTGCCGCCGGTGAGGCGCACGGGCAGGCCGGCGAGCCAGGCGAACAGGTCGAGGAAGTGCGGCGCCTGGTTGATGAGCACGCCGCCCCCCTCGCCGACCCACGTGGCGCGCCATCCGCCCGAGTCGTAGTAGGCCTGCGAGCGGTACCAGCCGATGGTCATCGAGGTGCGGTAGATATCGCCGAGGAGGCCGTCGGCGATGATCTGCTTCACCGCCTTCCACTGGCCCATCGAGCGCATCTGGTACATCACCCCGAAGGTGCACCCGCTCTCCTTCGCGGCGGCGATCATCGCGTCGGCCGCGGAGACGGTGACCGCGATAGGCTTCTCCGAGAGCACGTGGATCCTCTTGGCGAAGGCCTTGACGGCGATGGTCGGGTGGAAGTAGTGCGGCGTCGCGATGATGACGGCGTCGACCAGACCGCTGTCGAGCAGCTTCTCGGCCTTGGTGAAGCTTTTCACCCCGAACTTGGCTCCGGCGTCCTTAGCCACCTCCGGCACGATGTCGCAGACCGCGGTCAGCTCGGCCTCATCCACCTTCGGCATCCACGAGCAGTGCCCCGAGCCCATCCCGCCCACGCCGATCACGCCGATACGCACCTTGGTCATGGTTGGTCGCTATCCTCCCTCGTTGGGCCGCGATGGGCGGCCCCGATGTGCTGGCTGTCGATTCCGCTACTGCGCTCTGCCTCGCGGCTTGGGGCGCCAGCCACGCATCATTGCCTCTATGTCGCTCGCCGTGCTCGGCAGGGCGGCAGACAGCTTCTCCACGCCGCGCGCCGTCACCAGGTAGTCATCCTCGATGCGGATGCCGATTCCCTCCCTCGGAATGTAGATGCCCGGCTCGATGGTGAAGACGGTACCCACATCCAGCCGCGCGGGCCACGCGCCGACGTCGTGAACGTCCATGCCGATGTAGTGGCCGACGCTGTGCGGCAGGAACTCGTCCATCGTGTGGCGCGAGCCGTCCGAGCCGACCGCGCGGAGGGGGCTCTTGCCCAGCGTCTCTCTCGCCACCTCGTCGAGGTCGTCGATGGTCGACTTGCCCGGGACGACGGCCTTCTCGCAGGCTCTCTGCACGTCGAGCACCAACTGGTACAGCTCGCGCTGGCGCGCGGTGAATCTGCCGCCGCACGGGAAGGTGCGCGTGATGTCGGCGCTGTAGTAGTTCCACTCCGCCCCGATGTCGCAGACGACGAGGTCGCCCGACTGCATGCGCCTCGGTCCGGAGAAGTGGTGCAGGATGCAGGAGTTGGGGCCGCTGCCGACCACACTGAGGAAGCCCTCGCAGATGGCGTCGCGAGAGCGGAATGCGCGGATGATGGCGCCCTCGACTGAGATCTCGGACACGCCCTTGCGGATGGCCGTCGCGGCAGCGTACTCGCCGTCGGCGGTCACGTCTGCGGCCTTGCGCAAGTTGTCGATCTCGCCCGGGCTCTTGATGCGCCGCAGCGGGTCGATGAGCCTACGCACGCGCGCCTCGATCGTCACGTCTGGCCGGATGCCGCGCAGCTTCTCCTCGATGGTGCCGGCCGGGTCATGCTTGGCCCGTTCGCCAACGGGGCCCTGCACGTAGACGGCGGAGGCCTTCAGGATCGAGGGTTTGAGGGCGTGCCACAGGAATGCGGCGTTCTGGACGGACTCGATGCCGCCGAGGAAGGGCGCCGGCGAGTTGGGGCTCGTGGTGTCATCCTCCCACTTCGTCTCGCGGGCATTCGGCGAGGGGAGGAACAGAATCTCGCGCTTGCCGGATGGGTCGCCGGGGGGAAGGAGCGCCAGCCACGCTCCCGGGGCTTCGACGCCGGTCAGGTACATCAGGTCGTTCTGGGTGCGGAACCGGGCGCGCTCGGGATCGAGGCCGTAGACTTCGCCGCTGATGAGGACCATCGCGCTGCCCGCGGCCGTTCGGACCGCAGCCCGCCGCGCAGCGAACTCGACCGGCGTCTGTCCGAAGAGCCGAACGGGCGCGGCCGCCTTGCGCTCCTGGGAGGTCGCGTGGCTCGTGCACGCCGCCGCGAGTGCCAGGACTGCCAGAGCGATCAGGATCCGACGGGGCGACGGGCGCATGGTCTACCTCCTGCGGCGCTTGCTGCTATGAGTGGCGGCGCGGCGTGTGGATCGCCGGTGGGTGGAGGTCCGCTTCACGTGGCTGGTGGTGCGGTGCCGCTTGCCGCGGCGGACGTGGGAGCGTTCGGGCTCGGCGATCTTCTTGGCCCACGATGGCGGCTTGAGCGGCGGGCCGGTGACGATACGCTTGGCATCGGCGGCCGTGGCGGACTCGGCGATGGCGAAGAGGCGCGCCTGGAACTGGAGCATCGCGCCCGAAGTGAGCGCGAGTGGCTTGGCGGGCGCGCTCGCCTCCGTGCCGAGGGTCCGGTACTCCGCGCCCTCTACGGGCGGCATCGGCGCGAGGGTCCAGTCCTCGCCCACGGGCTCGACCGGCCACAACCCTCCCGTGGTAACGCCGGACCGGTTGATGGCCGCCAACTGGTAGGCACCGCAGCGCTCCTCGATGGGTGCGTTGCCGTTGGCGCTGGCTTGCAGCGCGGCGAGCCGGGCTCCGGAGAGGCGCATGTCGCGCAGCGGCGCGAGACGCAGCTCCACCTGCGCGATCGATGAGCCTGGTTTGAGGGTGAGCACGATGGTCGCGCGCCAGCGGATGCCGATGCCGCCGACGATTGACAGCGCTGCTGACTTGGCATCGGCGACCGCAGTCATCTGCTCCGCGCGAAAGACCTCCCACCAGGGCTGCTGGCTGCCCTCGGCGGAGAGCACCTCGGCCAGCGGCAGCGAGACGCCCGTGGTCTGCCACGCCTTGCCCGTCCACGCCGCGAGCCACATCATGGGCACGCCCGCGTTGCTCTCGGCGATGCGCAGGCGGATGCGGTCGTTCTGGACCCAGGCTCGCGAGCCGTTGGCCCAGGCGGCCGGCTTCGGCGTCGGTGGCGTCTCGGGGAAGGACGGAATGCGCGCGATCTGCTGGACTGCCGAGATGCGAACGACGGGCGTCGCCGAGCCATTCACGAGGGCCACGCTGGCGACCAGGGCGCTGTCGGAGCGGGCGGGCTGCAGCTTCCAGCGGAAGGTGGTGCTCTCGCCCGGGGCCAGCTCGGGCAGCTTGGGCGCGGTGTCGCCCGCCGTGTAGTCGAGCCCGGCCAACGCGAGCAGACGCACGGTCACGGCGTTGGGCTCGACGCGCGCGGAGCCTTCGTTGCGGACGGTGCCGAGGAACTGGATGCTCTCCTCGCCGACGACGAGCGGGGTTGCCGGCCCGAAGGACGTGATGCGGAGCGACGAGGCCGCGGATGCCGCAGGCGCGGAGGCGGGGCTCTGGCCGCACACCTGGAGCGGGGCAACGAGGCTGAGCAGAATGGATGCAAGGAGCGCGGATCGGCGCATGCGTGGGCTCGTGGAACCTGTGTTGCTCGATAGTATACCGTGTGACGGCGGGTGTCGGGTGTCGGGTGCTGGGTGTCGGGTGCTGGGTGTCGGGTGCTGGGTACTGGGTGTCGGCGGTTCGGGGGCCGGCGGTTGAAACCGCGCCTGCGAACGGCAGGAAGCCCGCCTGCGCGGGCTGGGGAGGCAACGGCACCCACCCCGGCCTTCGGCCACCCCTCCCGAATCGGGAGGGGACGTGGAGGGAGGCAGAGCGCTCGCCGAGCGTCCGGGGCGGGGGTTACATGTCGACGCCGTTGATGCTGACGGCGAAGCGGCAGCCGAGGACCTCGGCGGATTTGCGGCACATGACCATGCGTTCGACGAAGATCTCGAAGTACTCCATCACGCTGGCGACGTTCGTGTCGATGGCCAGTTCGAGCGTGAGGCGCCGGGACACGGCATCGGTCAGCAGGCGGGAGTGCTGGACGGCCTGGTTGACGCGGTCGTGGATGTCGAACGTGGTCGGGTCGGGGTTCTGCACGCGCGTGTAGTGGACGTCGGACTTATCGGCCAGGATGACCGCCGCCGTGATCGGGTTAATGGGGACGCCCTCGGGCTCCTCGTGGTTGCCGATCGCGCCGACGATCGTGGCGATGCGCTCGGCCTCGAAGCCCATCTCGTTCAGCAGCACGAAGGCCATCGTCGCGCCGATCTGCGGGTGGGTGAAGCGGCTGACGACGTTGCCGATATCGTGCAGGTAGCCGGAGACCGAGGCCACCTCGACGTCGGCCGCGTCGTGGCCCAGGGAGGCGCACACGCTGCGGGCGATGGCGGCGACGAGCGAGGCATGGCGGAATCCGTGCTCGGTGTAGCCGATGACGGCCATCTGGGCGTTAGCCTTCTCGATGTAGGCGCGTACCTTGGCGTTCGAGCGCACTTCGCGCAGCCCGGGCGAGCGGGGGCGTCCGTTCGGCTCAGTCGTTTGGGTCATGTTCGGTATCCCAGCCGGCGGCGTACTCGGAGAACCGATCCTCGCGGATGGCCTCGCGTATCTCGCGCATCAGCGTGGCGTAGAAGTGCAGGTTGTGGTAGGTGGTCAGCCGCGGGCCCAGGATCTCGTTCGCCTGGAACAGGTGGCGGATGTAGGCGCGCGTGTGGCGGCGGCAGGCGTCGCAGTCGCAGGTCTCGTCGATCGGCGTGAAGTCCTCTGCGAACCGCGCGTTGCGCAGGTTGAGCGTGCCTGCGCGCGTGAACACCTGCGCGTTGCGCGCATTGCGCGTGGGCAGGACGCAGTCGAACATATCGACGCCGCGCGCCACCGCGTCGAGGATGTCGCGGGCCGTTCCGACCCCCATCAGGTAGCGGGGCTTCTCCGCCGGTAGGAGCGCCGTGGCCCACTCGATGCACTGGTTGCGCGCGGACGGGTCTTCGCCGACCGCCAGGCCGCCGACCGCGTAACCGGGCATGTCGAGACCGGCCAGGAACGTGGCGCTCTCCTCGCGCAGGTCGCGGTAGGTGGCTCCCTGCACGATGGGGAAGAGCGCCTGCTCCCATCCGCCCGTCGCCTTGCGGCCCGATGCCTCGTACGCTTGGGCGCAGCGCGCGGCCCAGCGGTGGGTGCGCTCCATGGCCTGGCGCGCGTAGTCGCGCTCGCAGGGGTAGGGGGTGCACTCGTCGAGGGCCATGATGATGTCGGCCCCGAGGTTGCGCTCGATCTCCATCACGGTCTCGGGCGTGAAGCGGTGGCGCGAACCGTCGATGTGCGACTGGAACTCCACCCCGTCGTCGTCGAGGCGGCGGAGGCCGCTGAGGCTGAAGACCTGGAAGCCGCCGCTGTCCGTGAGGAGCGCGCCGTCCCACCCCTGGAATCGGTGCAACCCGCCGGCGCGGGCGATGCGCTCATCGCCGGGGCGCAGGTGCAGGTGGTACGTGTTGCCGAGGATGAGGCGGAAGCCGAGCGCGGCCAGCTCGCCGGGCGTCATCGCCTTGACGGTGGCCTGCGTGCCGACGGGCATGAAGACGGGCGTCTCGACGGTGGCGTGGGGGAGGGTGAGCGTGCCCGTGCGGGCCGCCGTGTTTCGGCTGCGGCTGTTGACGACGAAGTGGATGGCCGTACTCCGGTTGCGACTCGGAATCGCACCGCCCCGGCCCGCAGAGCGGAGGCCGAGGCGGCTCGTTCACATCTCGTACAGTCTACCCAGGCCCGGCGCGCGGACGCGCACGGTGGCCATCCCGCGGAGCAGGCTACGCGGCGGCGGCCCGGTTCATGGCGTCCAGGTTCTGCCGCGCGAGCGGGTTCTCCGGGTCCTCCCGGATCACGGCTTCGAAGGCTGCTCTCGCCTCATCGATGCGGCCGAGGTCCCGCAGGCTGACGCCCACGTTCAGGCGGGCCTCGACGAAGCCGGGGTTGATGGCGAGTGCGCTCTCGAACGCGGCGACGGCTTCCTGCGACCGGCCGGCAGCGCTCAGCGCGATGCCCAGGTGGTTGTGCACGTCGGCGTAGTTCGGGTTGAGATCCAGCGCCTTGCGGTACTCGTCGATAGCCTCGTCGAACATGCCGCGGCGGTACAGGTCGTCCGCGAGTCGGTAGTGGAAGAGGATATCGTCTACCTCAGTAGCCGAGACCATCTCGAACGCGTGCAGCGCGGTGGCCCAGTTGCTGTGGGTGTGCGCGTCCATCGCCTGGCGGAACGCATCGGTTGCGAACCCCGGCTCCAGCGCGACCGCGGCCTCGATGGACTCCACGCCTTCGCTGCGGCGCCCGTCGGCATAGAGCACCAGGCCGCGATGGAAGTGGGCTTTGGCGAACCGCGGGTTGATCTCGATGGACCGATCGAGGCAGACCAGGGCGTCGACCAGGCGGAGCTGGCGGCGCAGCGCGATGGCGAGGTTGAAGTGCAGATCCGGGTAATGCGGGTTGATGGCGAGCGCCGCACGGTAGTGCGTCTCGGCCCGGGCCCAAGCGCCCCGCTTGAGGGCGCAGGCGCCCAGGTTGGCGTGGGCCTCACCCATGTAGAAGTGCGCCAGACGGCCGGTCAGAGCATCGCCGTCGCCGTTCCCGTCGCACGAGCCCTCAAAGGCATCGATGGCCTCCTCGTAGAGCCCCTGGTCGAAGAGCCTGATCGCCTTGTCATACAGCTCGTTGCGGCCGAAGCCGAGCATCTTGCCTAGCATGGACATGGATGGACCTCTGCGTTCGATTCGGGTACCGCGCGCTGGATGGGCGGTGAGCACCGGGTGGACACCGCATCGCTGACACTAGGAAGTATCGGGAGACGAAACCCCGATCCACACACCGAAACGCCAGCCGAATCGCCGGAATCGCCAGTCACGCCGGCAGCGGTGGGCGCCGCCCGTGCGCAGGCTAGCCTGACCCATTCATAAGTCGCACCGGACGGGCACGGAGGCCCATCCCACCACTGCACTCGTGCATGATCCAGGCTAGTGGCGCGTGTTGGCCAGGGCGCGGCGTCCGATGCCGTAGTAGTCGAACCCCAGCCGGCACATGCGCGCCGGGTCGTAGATGTTGCGGCCGTCGAACACGGCGCGGCCCCGCATGGCGCCCTGCAGGCGCTCCAGGTTCAGCAGCTTGAACTCGTTCCACTCGGTGACGATGACCAGGCCGTCGGCTCCCTGGGCGGCATCGTAGGCGTTCTCGCCGTAGTGGATCTGCGGGAAGATGTCGCGCGCCTTCGGCATGGCCACCGGGTCGTAGGTGCGGACGCTGGCACCGCTTGCCAGGAGCGCGGCGATGATCTCCAGCGACTTGGCGTCACGCAGGTCGTCGGTGTTCGGCTTGAACGCCAGTCCCAGTACGGCCACGGTCCTCCCCTCGAACCCGCCCAGCGTCCGCTCCATCAGCTCGATGAACCGGGGCGTCTGCCGCGCGTTGACCTCCACCACCGACTTAAGGAGGTGGAAGTCGTAGCCGAGGGAATCGGCGGTGCCGATGAGGGCCTTGGTGTCCTTCGGGAAGCACGAGCCGCCGTAGCCGAGGCCGGGCTGCAGGAAACCCGCGCCGATGCGGTTGTCGCTGCCCACGCCCTTCACGACCTGGAGCACGTCGGCGCCCGCCTCGTCGCAGATGTTGGCGATGGCGTTGATGAAGGAGATCTTGGTGGCCAGGAAGGCGTTCGAGGCGTACTTGATGATCTCCGCGGAGCACACGTCGGTGATGATCATCGGGCGCTCGAGCGGGGCGTACAGCTCGACGAGCTTCATCGCGCCGGCCTGGTTGGAGGCGCCGATGACGATGCGGTCCGGGTGCAGCGTGTCGCTGATGGCCGAGCCCTCGCGCAGGAACTCCGGGTTCGAGACGACGTCGAAGTCCACGTCGCGCCGCTTGTTGGTCTCGATGATGTCGCGCACGCGGTCGCCGGTGCCCACGGGAACCGTGCTCTTGTTGACGACGACCTTGTAGCGGTTGAGGGAGCGCGCGATGTCTCTGGCGGCCGCCTCGACCTGGCTCATGTCTGCCTGGCCGCTCGGCAGCGGGGGCGTGCCCACGCAGATGAAGACGACGTCGGCGTCCGCGACGGCGTTCTCGGCGTCGGTGGTGAACGTGAGACGGCCGTCGCCCATGTTGCGTCCGACCATCTCTTCGAGGCCCGGCTCGTAGATCGGCATCTCGCAGCGGCGGAGCATCTCGACCTTGGCCGGGTCCTTGTCGACGCAGGCCACGTCGTTGCCGAGATCCGAGAAGACGGTGCCGGTCACGAGGCCGACGTAGCCGGTACCCATTACGCAGATGTTCATGTGTGCCTCTATCCTGGGGCGAGCCCTCTGGGGCCGTACTCCATTATCGGCGGCGAGGTGCGGCGTTCTTAGCCACCCGACCTGGTAGAACGCACAGAGCGTGCCAAACTGCAAAAGGTCAGGGGCCGAGCGGCGCTACGCGCCGTGGTCCCTGACCTTTTCTTGGATGCGCCCTCGACAGGAATCGAACCTGTGCACCCGGCTCCGGAGGCCGGCGCTCTATCCCCTGAGCTACGAGGGCACGCACCGTCCATTATACTGCGGGGGCCGGGGTGTGTCAATCGCGCGGCCGGCGTCGGGCAGGCGTTCCGGCCCTGCGCGCCGAACCCTAGTCTCGTGCGGCGGCACTAACGCATCGATACCAACTCGTGTCGGCGGGAGGATCCTCGAATGAACGTGCACTCGGTTGTGGCCTGCCTGGCGCTGGCGGCGCTGGCGTCGTCGGCCCTGGCGCAGGAGCCCGGCAAGTTCCCGTTCGTCATCCCGTGGGACGATGCGTCGCGCAACGCCGTGGACGTCTCCGCGCTGAACCCCGCGCCGCTGGACGACAGCAGGCGGATCGCGGTGAAGGGCGCCCACTTCGTCGATCGCACGGGAAGGCGCGTTCGGTTCCTGGGTACCAACTTCACGTTCGGCGCCAGCTTCCCGAACAAGCCCGACGCCGAGAAGGTCGCGGCGCGGATGCACAAGTACGGGTTCAACATCGTGCGCCTGCACCACATGGACATGCTGAAGGCGCCCAGCGGCATCTTCGACCCCAGCGACCCGGGGATGCGCAAGCTCGACGCGGACCAGCTCGACCGCCTCGACTACCTCCTCTACCAGTTCAAGCAGCACGGCATCTACGTGGACCTGAACCTGCACGTGTCGCGGCGGCCGACGGCGGCGGACGGCTTCCCGGACGCCGACAAGCTGCCTGAGCTGGGCAAGGTCGTGGCCTACTTCGAGCCCAAGTTCATCGAGCTGCAGAAGGAGTACGCGAAGGACCTGCTGGGCCACGTGAACCCCTACACCAAGCAGCGCTGGGCGGACGACCCGGTCGTGGCGGTGGTGGAGATCAACAACGAGGACACGCTGCTCGGGGCGGCGTGGGGCGATACGTTGCGCAAGCTGCCGCCGCACTACCGGGGCGAGCTGGAGCGCCGCTGGAATGCGTGGCTGAAGGCGAAGTACCAGACGACAGCCGCGCTCAAGAAGGCCTGGTCCGGCAAGAAGCCGCTGGGCGCGAACCAGCTCAAGAACGCGCGCCTCGCCGAGGGCCCCGGGGGCTGGACGCTGGAGCAGAACACAGCGCCCGCCCGCGCTCAGATGGCGGTGGAGGACCCGGCAGGCGGTGGCGATCGACCGCAGGGCCGCGTGGTGCGGCTCACCGTGCAGGAGCTGGGCAAGGAGAACTGGCACCTGCAGTTCCACCAGACTGGGGTCGACCTGAAGCCCGGCGAGACCTACACGCTGCAGTTCGCCGCGCGCGCGTCGGGCGCCCGCCGCCTGCCGGTCTACGCCGGGCTGGACCAGGACCCCTGGCGTCACGTGGGGCTGGAGACGGCGGTCGACCTCAGCACGGAGTGGCAGCGGTACAGCCTGGTCTTCTCCGCGACTGATCCGGTGCCCAACCACGCCCGCATCACCTTCGTTCTCGGCGACGCGCTGGGCGAGGTCTGGCTGGCCGACTTCTCGCTGCGGCCCGGCGTCGCGGTGGAGATCGCCGCCGGCCGATCGCTGGAAGCGGGCAACCTGCCGCTGCTGGACCAGCCCTCCGCCACGCCGATGGGCACCGACTACATCGCCTGGCTGATGGACGTGGAGGACAGCTACGCTCAGGGCATGCGCCAGCACGTGCAGAAGACGCTGGGCTGCCCGGCTCCTGTGGCCTGCTCGCAGGCAAGCTATGGCGGCCTCGCGGGCGTGCGGCGGGAGTCGCGGCTCGACTGGATCGACATGCACGCCTACTGGCAGCACCCCGCGTTCCCACCGGACAAGCCATGGAGTGCGACCGAGTGGCGCGTGCCGAACACCGCGATGGTGCGCGAGCCCGGCGGCGGCACGCTTCCGGGGCTCGCGGCGCACCGGGTGGCGGGCATGCCCTTCACGGTGAGCGAGTACAACCACCCGGCGCCGCTCGACGCGAGCGCCGAGGGGCTGATCGAACTCGCCGCGTACGCCGCGATCCAGGACTGGGACGGCATCTTCCTGTTCGACTACTGCGGCTCGCGCGACGAGTTCAAGGTCGACCGGATCAAGGGGTTCTTCAGCGTCGACACGCACCCCGGCAAGATCGCGCTGATGCCCGCGGCGGCGCGCCTGTTCCTGCGCGGCGACGTGCGGCCGCTGGGGCTGGAGGCGAAGCTGGAGGTACCGGCGGCCAGGGTGCCTGAGCTGACGGCGAAGACGGGGCAGGACGTGCTGGCCCTCTGGCGGCAGAACTCCATGCAGTCGGCGGATCTGCTGGAATGGTGCTCGACCATCCGGTTCACGGAGGGTGGCGCAGTGCGCCTGATCCGGCCCATGGACCACCTCCGCATGATGCCCGCTCCGTTCGAGTGGCTGGCGAAGCCCGCGGAGACCGCGCGGTGCCTGTACCGGTCCGACTCGTCGGTCGGCGCGATCGGCTACCTGGGCGGGCGGTCGGAGCAGGTGGGGAGCGTGACGGTGGCGGTGGACAAGACGGCGAGCAACTTCGCCGTGGTGACGGTGAGCGCCATCGACGACCGCACGATCTATGCGTCTCGGTCGCTGTTGGTGACGGCGGTGGGCGCGGTCGAGAACACGGGCATGGGCTGGAACTTGGACCACACGTCGGTGAGCAACCAGTGGGGCACCGGGCCCACGCTCGCGGAGGGCATCCCGGGGCAGGTGACGATCAAGACCGACCGGCATCGGGCCACGGTGTACGCCCTCACGGCGACGGGCGCGCGCGGACCGGTGGTGCCATCGACGCTGGCTGGCGGGAAGCTCGTGTTTGGCATCGGGCCGCGGTACAAGGCGCTCTGGTACGAGGTGGTGGCGGAGTGAGCCTGCCGCTCGGGTTGGAACCCGGGTCTGGGTGGTGCGTTGCCTGTCGCCCGGGTTGAAACCCGGGCCTGGGCGGTGCGTTGCCTGTCGCCCGGGTTGAAACCCGGGCCTGGGCGGTGCGAAGTCCCCTGCGGGGACTGGGGTGGGTGCGTGGCGTATGGCCCGAACCCCCGATAGGGGGTTTCGCGTCGTGCCAGCCGGCATTTCAATGGCAGGCGTTGCGGTGGCGCGATGGCCGCGGCATGGTCGGACGCCCGGGACAAGACTCGGGCCTGGGTGGTGCGTTGCCTGCCGCCCGGGTTGAAACGCGGGGCTGGGCGGTGCGCTGCGTGCCGCCCGGGTTGAAACCCGGGCCTGGGCGGTGCGAAGTCCCCTGCGGGGACTGGGGTGGGTGCGTGGCGTATGGCCCGAACCCCCGATAGGGGGTTTCGCGTCGTGCCAGCCGGCATTTCAATGGCAGGCGTTGCGGTGGCGCGATGGCCGCGGCATGGTCGGACGCCCGGGACAAGACTCGGGCCTGGGTGGTGCGTTGCCTGCCGCCCGGGTTGAAACGCGGGGCTGGGCGGTGCGCTGCGTGCCGCCCGGGTTGAAACCCGGGCCTGGGCGGTGCGAAGTCCCCTGCGGGGACTGGGG
>CAZFLM010000117.1:0-3088 GCA_964519955.1 uncultured Chthonomonadaceae bacterium
CGGGACCAGACGCGAGGCATAGCGCCGGGAGCAGTACCCCTCGCGCACGATCAGGGTCGACCGATCGCATACCTTCAGAACGCGCTCTGCTGCGGGAACGCGCATTCCGACGCGGAGCAATGCGTCGAGCTTCGCGTCCGCCTGCGCGTCTGTAGGGAGCAGGCGCCCGCCAGCAAGGTACATGCACAACGGGACCAGTGCACACATCATCGCGGCACCCTCCAATCGGTAGAGATCGGATCCGCCGGGCCGAGACCACAGCCACTACTTCGGCGGCGACAGGTACCGGGTCTTCAGGTCGCCGAGGATGCGGTCGGTGATCTTGCGGACTTCGCCAGCGTAGGTGTCCACGTTGCCCTTGTTCACCACCAGCAGCCCGGCGTCGATGAACTGGTAGTCCTTCTTCGGCGTCCAGCCGTCGACCATCAGCTTGAGGATGGCGCAGGTGATGTAGCCGTGGCCGAACGGGTTCTGCGCGACCGTGGCGTCGATCGAGCCGTCGCGGATCGCCTGGATGACGGTCGGGCCGGTATCGATGCCGATGAACCGGATGCGCCTGTGCGCCTTGTCCTTGTGCCACTCGGTGAGGACGGCCGCGGCGGCGATCGTCGGGTTGTAGCCCGTGGTGATGATCCCGTCGATCTCGCCGGCGCGCGCGGCCAGGGCGCTCTGGATCTTGTTCGTGGCGTCGCTCACCTGCGCCATGTCGGAGATCGTCTGCACGATGCGAACGTTCGGGTGCTTCGCGACCACGGCCTTGATCGCGTCGTCGCGCTTCTTCGTGTTGATGTCCGTGACGGTCTCGAGCACGTTCAGGATGCTGCCCTTATCGCCCATCATCCTGATCAGCTCTTCGCAGGCCGCGGTCGCCGCGCCCGTGATGTCGGTCGCGACGGTGAACGAGGCCGGCGTGGGCAGGGCGGGCTCGGCGCCGTACGCCACCACGTACTGCCCCTTGGCCTTGAGCGAGGAGAAGAGCCCGTTCGCGCCCGCCGCATCGCCGGGGTAGATGCTGAACGCCCGGTAGCCCTTGGTGGACATCGCCTCGACGTTCACGTTCTCGTTGTCCTGCGTGAACTCCTGACCGACCATCTGGTTGATCGGGACACCCAGGTCCTTCTGCGCCGCCGCGACCCCGGCCTTGACCTCGGTGATGTAGGGGTGCGGCGCGGGGCCGTACCAGGCGATGGGCTCGACCGCCGTCCTCTTGCGGCTCACGTTCACCGCGATGACGACGGCGGCGAGGGCGGCGAGGAGAGCGATCACGGCGCGCTTGTTCATGGGTGGTGTCCTCTCAGGACTGGTTGTACTCGGCGACGGCCTCGAACATGGCGACGACGTTCTCCGGCGGCACGTCGGGCAGGATATTGTGCACGGTATTGAACACGAATCCACCGCCTGGAGACAGGATGTCGAGCCGCTCGCGCACGTGGTCGCGCACCTCGGCCGGCGTGCCGCCGTTCAGCACGGTGCGCGTATCGCAGCCGCCGCCCCAGAACGTCACGTCGCGCCCGAAGTCGCGCTTCAGGCGTTCCGGCTCCATGCCGCGGCAGTTGGTCTGGACCGGGTTCACGACCTCGTACCCCGCCTCGATCAGGTCTGGCAGCAGCGCCGCGATGGAGCCGCACGTGTGCAGGAACGTGCGCATCCCGCTGTGCCGGTGCACGTAGTCGCACAGCATCGCGTGGCGAGGCTTGAAGAGGCGGCGGTAGGTGGCGGGTGACATCAACGGGCCGGTGTCCATGCCCAGGTCGTCGCCGAACCGCAGGATGTCCGCGACGTCGCCCACCGCGGCGCAGACCTTCTCGAGGGTCGCGAGGTGCCGCTCCATCAGCGCGTCGAGCAGGCGCTCCACCTCGGCCGGCTGCTCCACCAAGTCGGCCAGGAAGTTGTCGAGGCGGCGCAGGAACGTGCCCCACTCGAACAGGTTGCAGCCGCAGACGATCATCAGCGCCCGGTCGGTGGCGGCGCGCAGGGCCAGCGCCTTCTCGCGCAGCGTCTGCCAGAAGTCCGGCTCGCCCGCCGCGTCCCATGGGCTGTGCGCGAGCGCCGCCCAGTGGACCTGGCCCATCGCGCGCGGTAAGCCGGAGTAGTTGGCCGGGTAGCCGTCGATGTACGGGAAGCACGTCTGGTCGAAGAACGTGGCGCCAGGCGGCATTGTCGCGAGGCGCGTGCCCTCCGCGTCGAACGCGTCCCACCGGCCGTACGGCTGCTGGATGGGGCGGAACCACCGCGGGTACCGGGCGATCGAGCCGTCGGCCAGGTACACGTCGTACCAGGCGTCGGCGTCGGTGTGGAACGCGCGCCCGATGTCGACCACGTCGACGCCGTAGCGGTCGAGCGCCCAGTCCTCCGGCTGCGCCAACTGCTGCACCACGTCGTAGACGAGCGTCGCGCCGCCGATGCCCAGGTGCGCCTTCAGCCGGTTGTAGCCGATGGCCGAGATGCCCGAGCTGGGAGTGGAGCCCAGGTCGATGGGCACCTGGTCCGGCTCGCGGTGGTCGATGGCGGCCAGCACGCGTTCGCGAGGGGTCATACCCATCCTCCCGTCAATCCTGATGGAACAGCTCCTCCATGTTGGCCCACCACTCGCCCTCCGCTCGCGTCTCCAGAGGGTCTTGCAGGGGCTCGCAGTGGCTCCACCACTTCTGCGTCACGGGGTCGGCCGCCATCTTCGCCATGTCCGCCGCGAAGTCCGCGCCGACGTACTCGAAGTAGGAGAACAGCCAGCCGTCCTTCTGGTAGATGGAGTAGTTCGTGATGTTGCACGCCGTAATCATGGCCATCACGTCCGGCCACACCGCGGCGTGCAGGCGCTTGTATTCCTCGTATGCCCCCGGCTTCAGCCGCAGCGTCATCCCGTATCGCTTCATCGCGTGGTCTCCTCGTTGATAGGGCCGCCTGCCGGCTGCGACAGACCGGTCGCTCACGCTCCCGGCTCGGTAGGTGGTCGCGATGACAACACGCATCGCGGAGCACACGGTCCCGAGGCGCGACAGTGATGGAGCGCGTGCCCGCCGCCTGCCGACTACCACAGACCGGTCGCTCACGCTCCCGGCTCGGTAGGTGGTCGCGATGACAACACGCA
>CAZFLM010000117.1:3188-14782 GCA_964519955.1 uncultured Chthonomonadaceae bacterium
GCGTGCCCGCCGCCTGCCGACTACCACAGACCGGTCGCTCACGCTCCCGGCTCGGCACGCTCTACCAACCGCCACCGACAACCCATCCCGCCGGAATCGGTGCCCATTGGTGTTCATCTGTGGTTGCAGTTGACGTTATCCGCGTCCATCAGCGTGCATCCGCGGTTCCATCCGCCGTTGCATTCGGCGGCGCGCACCGGCGTTCCTGCGCGAGCAGGGGTACCGAGCCGCCAGGACGAATAACCGGCTTGAAGGGAGCTGCGAGGAACCATGGCTTGGAAGGTACTGGTGACGGCGAAGGCGCTGTGGATAAGCGGGCAGCAGGCCGAGGCGGAGCTGCGGGCTGCCGGCTGCGAGTTGGTGCGCGTGGATGACCCCGGGAAGCCGGACGAGGACCGGATGATCGAGCTGCTGCAGGGGTGCCAGGCATCCTTCGCGGCCATGGAGCCGTACACCGCGAAGGTGCTCGCGGCCTGCCCGGACCTGGCGCTCATCTCGCGCTGCGGCATCGGCATCGACGCGATCGACCTGCCGGAGACGACCGAGGCCGGCGTCGTCGTGACGAACACGCCTGGCGCGATGACCGACGCGGTGGCCGACCTCACGTTCGCGTTCATCCTGGGCGTCGCTCGGCGCGTCATCGAGCTGCACGACACGGTGCGCTCCGGCGGCTGGGCGGAGATCCCGGGCGTGCTGGTCTTCGGCAAGACGCTGGGGCTCGTCGGATTTGGCCGCATCGGGCAGGCGGTGGCGCGGCGCGCGCTCGGCTTCAACATGAAGGTCATCGCCTGCGACCCGGTCGCCGCGCAGCCCGGCGCTCCTCGCTACGAGAGGCACCTGCCGGATGTCGAGTTCGTCTCGCTGGACGAGCTGCTGGCCCGCGCCGATTTCGTCTCGCTGCATGCGCCCTCGCTGCCGGAGACCCAGGGGCTGTTCGACGCCGCCCGGTTCGCCGCGATGAAGCCCACTGCCTACTTCATCAACACCGCGCGCGGCTCGCTTGTGGACGAGGACGCCCTGGTGGCCGCGCTCCAGACCGGCCAGATCGCCGGCGCCGCGACGGACGTGTTCCGCGCCGAGCCCGCGCCCGCCGACCACCCGCTGCGCAAGGCGCCGCACACGCTGCTCTCCAGCCACAACGGGTTCAACGCGCGCGAGTGCGCCGCCGCCATGACCCTCGCCACTGCGCGGAACATCGCCGCCATCCTGCGCGGCGAGCGGCCCGAGACCGTGGTGAACCCCTCTGTCTGGTCGTCGCCGAAGCTGCGGATGCCCGCGGCGCTGGAGCTGAAATGAGCCAGAGCACCTACCCGGCCTCGGCCGAGCTGTTCGCCCGCAACCAGCAGTACATCCCGGGCGGCGTGGTGTCGCTGAACCGCAAGGTCGATCCCGAGATCGCGTTCGTCCGCGGCCGGGGCGCCTACCTGTGGGATGCCGACGGCAACCAGTACACCGACTACCATGCGGCGTTCGGGCCGTACCTGCTCGGCCACAACGCGCCCGAGGTCGAAGGGGCCGTCCGCCGCGCGCTGGACGAGGGCTGGACGCTGCCCGGCACCGGCACGACGCCGTGGGAGGGCCGCGCCGCCGAGCTGCTGGTGCGCTGCGTGTCGAACCTGGAGAAGGTCCAGTTTGCCAACACGGGCTCGGAGGCCACCTACCACGCGCTGCGCCTGGCGCGGGCATTCACCGGGCGCGATCACATCGTCGTGATGCAGGGCGGCTACAACGGCTGGCACGACGACGTGGCCTGCAACGTGATGACGCCGCTCGCGCAGATGGGCCCGCGCGTGTCGCCCGGGGAGTACCCCTACCTGCCGATGACGGCGGGCGTGGCAGCGGGTGTCGGCGAGCGGGTGCACATCGTCGGCTTCAACGACCTGGCGTCCGTCGAGTGGGCGTTCGAGCACTATCCGGTCGCGTGCCTCATCACCGAGCCGATTCTGCAGAACATCGGCATCGTGAAGCCCGAGCCCGGGTACCTCGCGGGGCTGCGCGCCTTGTGCGACCGGTACGGCGTCGTGCTGGTGTTCGACGAGGTGAAGACCGGCTTCCGGCATGCCCTGGGCGGCTACCAGTCGATCGCCGGGGTGAAGCCGGACCTCTCGGTGTTCGGCAAGGCCATCGCGAACGGCTACCCGCTCGGCGCCATCGGCGGCAAGGCCGAGATCATGGACCTCTTCGCCGCGGCGGACCCAGCCAAGCGCGTGCTCATCGCGGGCACCTACAACGGCCACCCGGTGCCCATCTCGGCGGCTATCGCGACGATGGAGACGCTCCTCGCCGACGAGCAGGCCCTCTACGCGCGGCTGGACGGCATGGGCCGGCGGATGGAGGACGGGCTCGCGGTCATCGTGGCCGAGCGCGGCATCGTGGGAACGGTGGCGCGGCAGGGCTCTGCATTCTGCCTGTACTTCATGGACCACGCCCCGCGCGATTGGCACGACATCGCCGAGCACCACGACATGGCCTTCGACCTGCGCTACCGCCAGGCGCTCATCGCGAAGGGCGTCTACCAGTTCCCGCTGCCTACGAAGCAGGGCAGCATCTCGACCGCGCACACAGACGCCGACATCGACCGCACCCTCGAGGCCACGCGCGAGGTGTTCGCCGCCCTGTAGCCGGTCGGCACGGAGGCCGACCCTCCATGGTCCGGGGTCCAGACCGGGCGCAGACGCGAGGCGCGGTACATGCTGGAGGGTGGCGCTCCGTCGCCACCGTTGGGGCCGCAGGCGGTCGGCACGGAGGCCGACCCTCCATGGTCCGGGGATCGGTCGGATCGGTCGGATCGCGGACGCTAGGTATGGCAGGTGCTGGAGGGTGGCGCTCCGTCGCCACCGCTGGCCGAGGTAACCACAGGAGTTCCCAACCATGCGACAAGCCGTGATGGTCACACCGGGCGTCATCGAACACCGCGACGTGCCCGCTCCCGCGCCCGGGCCGGGGCAGGTGCTGCTGCGCATCCACCGCATCGGCATCTGCGGGAGCGACGTGCACGTCTACCACGGGCGGCACCCGTTCACGCCGTACCCGGTCGTGCAGGGCCACGAGTTCATGGCGACCGTCGAGGCGCTGGGGCCGGGCGTGACGGGCGTCGAGGTCGGCGCGAAGGTCACGGCCACGCCGCAGGAGGTGTGCGGCGAGTGCGCCCCGTGCAAGCGCGGTCGTTACAACGTGTGCGAGGCGCTAAAGGTGCGCGGCTTCCAGGCGCCAGGCGTGGCGCAAGACCTCTTCGTCACCGAGGTGGAGAAGCTGGTGCCGCTGCCGGACGACTTCACCGAGGAGGAGGGCGCCTTCGTCGAGCCGGTGGCCGTGGCGGCTCATGCCAGCCTGCGCGCCGGCGACCTGACCGGCAAGAACGTCGTCGTGCTGGGCGCGGGACCGATCGGCATCTTCGTAGCGCAGGCCATCAAGTGCCGGGGCGCGGCCAAGGTGCTCATCACCGACCCCAGCGAGTACCGACTGGACATCGCGAAGCAGGTGGGGATCGACGCCGTCTCCAGCCCGTCGTGGGAGACGCTGGCGGAGGCAGCCAAGCGCGCGTTCGGCGACGAGGGCTACGAGGTCGCGGTGGATGCGGCCGGCGTGGGCGATGCGCTCAACGCGGCGCTGTCCGGCATCGCGAAGGGCGGCACGATCCTCGTCATCGCGGTCTACGAGCGGATGCCGACCGTGAACATGGCCCTCGTCAGCGAGCACGAGTTGTCGATGCTGGGAAGCATGATGTACCGGCACGAGGACTACGCGCAGGCGGTCGAGTGGATCGCGAACGGCGACGTGCTCACCGAGCCGCTCGACTCCCAGCACTTCCCGTTCGAGCAGTTCATCGACGCCTACCGCTACATCGAGGAGCAGGGCGACCGCAGCGTCAAGGTGTTCGTGGACCTTTAGTCGCCATCAGCCACTAACGCCGAGGTGGGATGGGCCTCCGTGCCCGTCCGATGCGACCCGGGATGGATCACCGGAGGGTACCGTGCACGAGTTGATCTTTGAGCCGCTGCCGAGAGCGGAGGTCGTGAAGGCCGTCGAGCGTCGTGGCCCGCAGCGCGTGCCGCTGGTCATGCACAAGTGGTGGGGCGAGGGGCTCTGGGAGCAGTACGGCGAGCGGCTGCGCGAGTTCGACGGTATCCCGGACGACGCGATCCTGCTGATGATGTCGCCCTACGACCCGGGCACGATGGACCTCTCCTGGCGGCGGGAG
The DNA here is from genome assembly GCA_964519955.1 of uncultured Chthonomonadaceae bacterium. Classification (GTDB taxonomy): domain Bacteria; phylum Armatimonadota; class Chthonomonadetes; order Chthonomonadales; family CAJBBX01; genus CAZFLM01. The sequence goes on from CAZFLM010000117.1 coordinate 7,390, forward strand.
CCGGAGACCGGCGTGCGCGCCCACGACGCCGGTGGGGTCATCCCGGACTGGAAGTACCTGGACGAGTTCATCGAGAAGCTGCCCGACCCGCACGCGCCGGGCCTCCTCGACGGTCTGAAGCAGCAGGCGGAGGCGCTGCGCGCGCAGGATCGCTACATCCTCTTCGGCTGGTGGAGCCTGTTCTTCGAGCGCCCGTGGGGCCTGCGGGGCATGGCGAACCTGATGATCGACTACTACGAGCAGCCGGGCGAGATCCACCGCCTGCACGACGCGCTCTGCGCCCTGTACGTAGCGCTCATCGAGCGGGCGGTCGAGGAACTGGCGCCGGACGGGTTCTGGACCAGCGACGACCTGGGCCACCAGACCCAGTGCATGATGCGCGCGCCCACGTTCCGAGAGTTCCTCAAGCCCTACTACGTTCGCGTCGGCGAGGCGTGCAGCAAGGGGAACATGCACTTCTGGCTGCATAGCTGCGGCAACAACACGGTCATCCTGGACGACCTCATCGACGCCGGCGTCGACGTCTTCCACCCGGTGCAGAAGCACACGATGGACGAGCAGGCCGTCGCCGCCCAGTACGGCGATCGGCTCACGTTCCTGGCCGGCTTCGACGTGCAGCACATCCTGCAGGAGGGCTCGCCGGAGGACGTGCGCCGGGAGGTGCGCTACCTCATCGACACGTTCGACCGCCCGGATGGCGGCATGTGCCTGGCCGCCGGCAACGGCATCGTCTCCGGCACGCCGTTCGAGAACATCGCCGCGTTCCTCGACGAGGCCGTGCGCTACGGCGCGAAGCATCGAGGGATGGTGGGGTAGGGGCGCGTCGGGCTGTTGAACGTTAGCTCGCACGTCGGCCGGCGAGCATCGGATCTTGTTTGGGCAGCCGGAGAGGGCCCGTGGAGGAGAGTCTTGACGCAGAAGCCGGAGGCAGACACGGTCGGAGCCAGCGCCAGGGAAGGGGGCAAGCCCCGTGCAGGTGGGCACCTGTTCGACGCCCTGAAGTCCGTAGCCCTTGGGCTGGCCGTAGGTGCAGCTCTGCTGCTGGTGCGCCTTCCGTTCGAGCACCACGCGAAGGTGGAAGGGTCGCGCCTATGGTGCTACCGCACGATTCAGCGGTGGCTGTCAGTCCTACCGACGAGCCGAGCGCTCTCCGTTGCGGTCGTGGACATATCCGGCGTGCGCGCTATCTCCGAGAAGGACGACCCACGCGTTGCGCCCGGGCTGCCGGTGACCGACCGTGCCGCCCTACTTGAGTACTGCCGCGTCGCGGCTGCAGGCGGAGCCAAGGCCATAGGGATCGACATAGACTTCTCCTACGAGAATGGTAGCCCGGTCTGGGCTGAGGATCCGGCCTGCTTTGAGAAGATCCTGGCGCTCGCTGACGGGCCGCGCAAGGTCCCGGTGTTTCTCGGCGTGTATCGATGCGCCGCCGAGACGCCCGACCGATGGCTCGGCAGCCGGAGGTACGCCAAGCTCGCGGCCGGCCTTCCGGTTGGCTCTCCCAGCTATCAGCAACTGGCGGCAGACGTGCGTGTGCCCGTCGGCGACGTGCTGCGGATGTTCACCTGGACACGCGTCGAGGGATCGGCGGCTCAGACCTCTCCGGAGCGCCTACCATCCCTGTCGGCATCCCTAGCAGCCGCGTCGCAGGCGCCCCATTACGAGTGGCCTGGAATCTGCCGCTGGATGGTCGAGCTTCGAAGAGAGGTCTCGCTCGACCGGGCGGTGGACACAGAGGGCTTCCTCGTCGACTATAGCCAACTGGCCGACATCCGGGCGACCGCCATCGTCGGCGACCGGGCACGAGAGGCCGCGGCTGCGGGCCGGTTCCGCAATAGGGCCGTGCTGCTGGGCGCCTTGCGCTCGGGCGATGACTCGTTCGGTGTTCCGGGGCATGGCGGGCGGCATGCGGGTGTTCTGCTGCACGCTTGTGCCACCCAATCCCTCCTGACCGCCCCGTTGTGGGAGTTCACTCCGCCTGGGCGCGCCGCCATGGACCTTGGGTTGGCGCTCGTAATGGTGGTCCTGGCCTGCGCGATCCGGTTCCGCAGGGCGCCGCAAGTGGGCAGCTCCGAGGGGCAGGGGAGTTCCTGGACTGCCTCCTTCGTGCTGGCCGGCTCGGCATTCGCTCTAGGCTTGATAATCGTACATGCGACTCGCGTGATGTGGGATGACTTCGTACTGGCGTTCGCCGGTCTAGTGCTTCACGTGCCCGCAGAGAAGGGCCTGCATGCCCTGTACCACTGGCTCAGGTGTTTGTGTCATCAGAAGGAGGCTGCCGCCGATGTGTCTGCGACGTAATGCTGCTCCCGCAAGCCTGATCATGTGCCTTGCTGCCGTGACGCAGGTCGTCCGCGCAGACACGGCGCGCCCCTTCGCCGGATGGATCACGGCGGTCAAGGGGGCCGCCTACATCCAGCTTCGGCCCGCGACGGATGCAAAGCCGATCACGCTCACCGCATCGGCGGCCAGGTACAGGAGGCTGTATGACGGCGACCAGCTCAAGGCCGGCGCCGACGCGCAGATCGAGATGCTCCTGTGCGGCCAGACCGCCAAACTGGCCGACCTCGAGGCGCGGGATGGCTGGCGTGTCGTCAAGGTCGTGAGCCCGACCCGCTCTGCCGCTCAGGACGTGCTGGACAGGTTCACACGCATCGGCGGGAAGCAGCGCGGCTCCGACGACCTACTCGAGTGGGCCTGGTACGCGCTCGCCTTGGAGAACCTTCGGAACGAGGCGGCAGGCAGCACGGTCCGGATTCGGCTAAGGCTCGTTGGTCTGCCCACGGGCGGCCGCGATACGCGACGCACGATCGTGGCGGTAAATGCCGGCGCCCCCGCGCCCGGCGCTGTTCCAACCGTGGCCAAGGGCGATCGCTACGAGGTGCAGGTTAGCAACGAGGGCGACGTGGACGCGTACGTAGCGGTGCTGGAGGAGGACTTCTGGGGGCAGGTCGGCATCCGGCACCCAACCGGAAACGCGGAAGTCTCGAGCACGGCGACGATCCCGAAGCACTCGGGCTGGATGGGCTTGACCACCATGGAGATCGGGGAGCCGCTGGGCGACGAGGTGATCATCGCCCTCGCGATGACCAAGCCGCTCGACGTGCGGTGCCTCGAGCGGATATCTGACGCTGAGCGCAAACCGGAATCCGCCAAGCGGGCATTTGAGCAGCGCCAAGACGAGTCGATGCTCGGCTACCTGCTGCGCGTCTCCGGGGGGAAAGGCGACACGCAAGGCTGTGACTGGAACACCAGCACGGTACGGGTCCGCGTGACCGAGTTGTAATCTGCCGTATCCCGGCATTGCCGAATGTCAAGCTCCGGGGTGACCTTGCAGTCCCCTGGGTACTACAGCGAGGAGATCGCCGATGACGCGTATATGGCCGTCTGTCCTGCTCGCGCTCTGCCTGTTCGTGCCTACCAGGCAGGCCGTGGCCCAGCAGCGCGTTGCCGTGGTTGTGGGAGTAGCCGGATACAGGAATGGGTACCGGCAACTGGACTGCGCCTCCGATGACGCCATGTCGGTGGCAGGGGCGTTCCGGGCGCTCAAGTACGACGTGAAGGTCGTCGCTACTGCGGCGCGTGCCGGTTGGGTGCTGCGATCGGACGTGCTTAGGGCGCTCAACGAAGCCGCCGAGCAGTGCGGGCCCGAGGACACCTTCGCGTTCTACTTCGCGGGGCACGGCGAAAGCGACGGTACACACGGGTACCTGCTGTCGTCCGACAGCAAGCCGGGGTCGCTCACCGAGACAGCGGTTGCGGTCGACGGCTCTGGAGCCGAGACGATCGAGACCATCCTCAAGGGCTGCAAGGCCGCCAAGCGACTGGTGATCATTGACGCTTGTCGAGTGGAGGGTACGAGAGGCGCACCTGAGACGAAGCTGTCGCCGGCCTTCCAGGAGCGCCTATCCAAGACGATCAGCGAGTCGGGCAAGGACATCGGCGCCGAGACAGCGACCATCTGGGCTTGCGCGCTCGGCCAGGCTTCCATCGAGAACCTGGAGGCCAAGGCGGGCGTGTTCACTCAGGTGCTTGTGCAGGCCTTGGGTTCGCCAGATGCGGCCGCCGACGGTGAACTCACGACGGGCAGCGTCATCAAGTACGTCAGCAAGAACATGCCGGACTATGTGGCCGGGAAGCAGACGCCGGTTCTCGTTGGGAGCGACAAGCTGCCTATCGGCGAGGTGAGCAAAGCGCAGCCGAACGAAGGGAGCGGCGCCCAGGGCTCCGTCTACCTCGCGGGCACGAAGCCGGTCCGCTCCTCGCTCTCCCCGGTTGGCCCAAGGACCGTCTCGTTCCTGGCAAAGTTCTACACCAACAGCCTTGGGCTCTGCGGCAACAGCGCGCGACGCTTCGCAGTCTACGACATTCCGCCTGGCTATACCCAGTTCAGGGCGACGGTCGGTGTCGACGACGGCTATCGCGACAGCCAGAGGAACCCGCATACCGTGGTGTTCACGGCCACAGCGCGAGACGCAGAGGGCAAGGTCGTGGCCACCGTCTCCTCGCCGGGCAAGAAGGTCGGCCAACCCGGCTACGACCTGGCACTGCAACTAGGCGCGGCGGTCCAACTGGAACTGGCCGAGGTATCCTCGCCCTTCATGTCGCACAAGAACGCGTTCTGGGGTGACGCCCGATTCGGGAATGGCACGAGCGAAGGGGCCGGCCCCGCCAAGCGGGCACACGGGGCGCCCAAGAAGTGAGGACCCCGGCGCCCGTCCAGTGCCACCCACAAGTAGGCCCGCCCAGCGTGAGCGGCGAACGAGCACACGGCCGTCGTGCACTAGATGGGTTCCGGCTACAGGGGGCGCCGGGAGCCCGCGGAGCCCGCGGAGCGCGGCCGTGTCGGCATCACGATCAAGCTGCGGTGTTCGGGCCAAGCCCAGTTTCTGGAAGTGCGGGCCGACGTTCCCTAGCAGATCGTCTCCACCGCACTCGACGTGCGTGCCCTGCACGATGGCAGATGGGCAGATCGCACCTGGCGGTAGCGAACGACTGAGCGGGAGTGCCGGAGGCGCCGGCAACGGCATCGTCTCCGGCACCCCGTTCGAGAACATCGCGGCGTTCCTCGACGAGGCCGTGCGCTACGGCGCGAAGCACCGGGGGATGGTGGGGTAGAGCGCGCGGGCCCGTAGTCCTGATATACTGCTTCTGTGCCCAATGAAGGAGGCAGACATGGACAGGGGCTACACGATGGCCGAGATGACCGACGAGTTCGTCTCGGAATGGCTTCTGATAGTCGACCCCGAGTTCAGCGACGACGGGGAACTCCTCGGAGGCCGCGTGGCCTGCCACAGCAAGGACCGCGACGAGGTGTACCGGGCAAGTCTGTCCATCAAGGTACCAGTCGCTGCCTACCACTACACTGGTACGATGCCGGCCAATACCGCGATCGTGCTGTGAGCGATCGATTCGATCCTCGCCCCCCGGAGGGTTGCGGTTCTGGCGGGCCGTGCTCGCGGTGACGGCAGACCGCTCCCTCACGGTCGCGGCTCGGCACGCTGTACGCAGCGCTACCACCTTCCGAGCCAGGAGCGGGAGCGACGGGTCTGCTGTAACCGCGAGCCACCTCGCGCCCACGCGCTCCATGACTGTCGCGCCCCGGTACCAGGTGCGTTCCGCGACCAACGTTCCGAGCCAGGAGCGCGAGCAACTGGTCTGCTGTAACCGGCACCATCGACCTGGCATAGGACGCGCCCACGCGCTCCATGACTGTCGCGCCTCGGTACCGTGTGCGTGGCGCGACCAACGCGCCGAGCCAGGAGCGTGAGCGACTGGTCTGCTGCAACCGGGGGGCGCCTGCACGTTGGCGGGCACGCGCTCCATCGCTGTCGCGCCTCGGTACCGTGTGCGTGGCGCGACCAACGTACCGAGCCAGGAGCGGGAGCGACGGGTCTGCTGTAACCGGCAACCACCCACCTACAGCGCCATCGTGACCCCCGCTCCGCTCCCGTCGGGTGTTACCATCACCCCGCCCACGTCCGCCGTCGCGATGCCGCCCTCGACCGCCGTGACCGCCTCGACGCCCACCAGTTGCAGCCGCCAGCCCATCGCCGCACCATTTACAGCCACCGTGATGGTGCTACCCTCGCGCCGCGCCTGCGCCTTGAGCGCCACGCCGCCTGCCAGTGTGGGCACCACGCACGCCGCCTCGCAGCCGTCGGCCAGCTCGTACAGGCGCAGCGTCACGCCCTCGGCGAACTCGTAGTCGGGCCGGTCGTCCACTGCGCCGACGGGGAGCAGCGTGTTCGGGCGGACGAGCAGCGGGGCGCTCAGGAAGCCGTGCGTCTCGCGCACCCAGCGCGGCCCCTCGACGACCTCGCCCGTGAGGAAGTGGGTCCAGCGGCCCGCCGGCACGTAGTAGTCCACCACGCCGTCCTCGGAGAGCACGGGCGCCACGAGCAGCGCATCGCCGAGGAGGTACTGGCGGTCCAGCGTGTCGCAGGCCCGGTCGTCGGGGTACTGCAGCACCATCGCGCGCATGACAGGGAGGCCGGCCTCGTGCGCCTCGATCGCCTTGGCGTACAGGTAGGGCATGAGGCGGCACTTCAGCTTGGTGAAGAAGCGCAGCACGTCGCACGCCTCCTCGTCGTAGTACCAGGGCACGCGGTAGGAGGAGCTGCCGTGCAGGCGGCTGTGCGACGAGAGCAGGCCGAACGCGACCCAGCGCTTGTAGATGGCGGCAGGCGGCAGACCCTCGAACCCGCCGATGTCGTGGCTCCAGAAGCCGAAGCCCGACAGCCCCAGCGACAGCCCGCCGCGCAGGCTCTCGGCCATCGACTCGAACGTGGAGTGGCAGTCGCCGCCCCAGTGCACGGGGAACTGCTGGCATCCAGCCGTCGCCGACCGCGCGAACACGGCGGCATCGCCCTCGCCACGGGCCTTCTCCAGCACGCCGAAGACGACCAGGTTGTACAGGTACGGATAGAGGTTGTGCATCAGCACGGGGTCGGAGCCGTCGTCATAGACCACGTCGGTGGGAATGCGCTCGCCGAAGTCGGTCTTGAAGCAGTCGACGCCCATATCCACGAGCGCGCGCAGCTTTGCCGCATACCAGCGGCAGGCGTCCGGGTTGGTGAAGTCGACGATGCCCATGCCCGCCTGCCACTGATCGGTCTGCCACACCGTGCCGTCGGGCCGCTTGAGCAGGTACCCGTTCTCCTTGCCCTCCGCGAACAGGGCCGAGCGCTGGGCGATGTAGGGGTTGATCCACACGCAGATGCGCAGCCCCCGCTCCTTCAGGCGGCGCAGCATGGCCTCAGGATCGGGGAAGGTGCGCTTGTCCCACTCGAAGTCGCACCAGTTGAACTCGCGCATCCAGAAGCAGTCGAAGTGGAACACGTGCAGCGGCAGATCGCGGTCTGCCATGCCCTGGATGAAGCTCGTCACCGTG
>CAZFLM010000118.1:0-14625 GCA_964519955.1 uncultured Chthonomonadaceae bacterium
GCGCCGCCCGCCGTCGCGCTGCTCGGGCTGATGCTCGTCAGCGTCGGCGTCGGGTTGTTGATCGTGAACGTGAGGCCGCTGCTCGTCCCGCCGCCAGGCGTCGGGTTGAACACCGTCACCGTCGCGGTGCCCGCCGACGCGATGTTCGCCGCAGGTACCGTCGCGGTCAGGCTCGTGGCGGAGACGTAGGTCGTCGTCAGCGCCGTCCCGTTCCACTGGATCTTCGACGTGGCGACGAAGTTCGTGCCGGTCGCCGTGAGCGTGAAGTCCGCGCCGCCCGCCGTCGCGCTGCTCGGGCTGATGCTCGTCAGCGTCGGCGTCGGGTTGTTGATCGTGAACGTGAGGCCGCTGCTCGTCCCGCCGCCAGGCGTCGGGTTGAACACCGTCACCGTCGCGGTGCCGGCAGACGCGATGCTCGCCGCAGGAACCGTCGCGGTCAACTGCGTCGACGAAACGTACGTCGTCGTCAGCGCGGTGCCGTTCCACTTGATCGCCGATGTCGAGATGAAGTTGGTGCCTGTCGCCGTGAGCGTGAAGTCCGCGCCGCCCGCCGTCGCGCTGCTCGGGCTAAGGCTCGTGAGCGTCGGGACCGGGTTGTCGATGCTGAACGTCAGCGCGTTGCTCGTGCCGCCGCCAGGTGTCGGGCTGAAGACCGTCACCGAGGCAGTGCCGGCAGTCGCGATGTTGGCCGACGGGACCGTGGCCGTCAGGCTCGTGGCCGAGACGAATGTCGTCGCTAGCGAGGTGCCGTTCCACCGCACCTTGGAACTCGAGACGAAACCAGTGCCCGTCACCGTGAGGGTGAACGCCGAGCCGCCGGCCGTCGCGCTGCTCGGGCTGAGGCTGGACAGCGTCGGCACCGGGTTCGAGACGGAGTTGATGGTGAAGGGCAGTGAGCTGGACCAGCCGCCGCCAGGGAACGGGGTGTAGACCTGCACCTGCGCCGTGCCCGCCGAGGCGATGTCGCCGGCCGTGATCGTGGCGGTCAGCGAGGTCGCGGAGACGTAGGTGGTCGTGCGCGGGCTGCCGTTCCACTTGACAACCGATCCGGCGACGAAGTTGGTGCCAGTGACGGTGAGCGTGAATGCAGCGCCACCCGTGTTGGCGTTGTCCGGCGAGATTGCGGTCAGGGTGGGCGCCGCATTCGGGCTGGTGGTCACGTCGACCGCGAACACGTCCCGCACGCCGTTCGTATCGCCCGTGACGAGCGTGCTGCTGGAGTCGGAGAAGCAGACGACCGTACCGTACTGCGAGATCGCGGCGACATCGGCGGAATCGAAGCCGGTATCCTGCGAGCCATCATACGCCAGATTCACCCGCGCAGTGGTGCCCGCCGATAGGTTGCGAACGAAGAGGTCCTGGCGCGCATTAGTATCCCCGGATACCAGGTTCGACGCGTAGCTCTTGAACAGGACGTAGTTGCCGTCGGACGAGATGGTCGCCTGGTAGCTCCATTCGGTTGCGATGCCGCCGCTCGTTGTGAGGCTGGCACACACATTGCCGCCACCCGTGCAGTCGTGCACGTAGACATTCGTGACGGTCGTGCCGCCGGTGACAAGGTTGCTGGCGCCGCTCTCGAACGCCACGTACCGCCCGTCCGCCGACACCGAAGGGGCTTGGCTAAGGTCGTTGCCGACAACGCCCGCGCTCGACTGGCTTACGAGCAGCGTCTCGCCAGTTAGGTTGTTGTGGCGGTAGATCTGAGACCGGTAGAGCACGGCGCCCGGGGCCAGAGTCGAGGCGTCGCTCTGGAACACGACATAGGTCCCGTCATAGGACAAGGCGGCAGCGTAACTCAGCTCGTCGCCCTGTACCCCTGCCGACGACACACTTGCGCGGATGGTCGTGCCAGTCTGCAGGTCATGGACGAACACGTCGACCGATCCGTTCGTGTCGCCTGACACAACATTGGACGCCGACGTCTCGAACGCGACGTAGCGCCCGTCACCCGAGATGGCCGGCGCGAAGGCGGCGTACTCGGCTTGCACGCCCGCGCTGCTCACACTCGCGCAGACCGTCGTCCCGTTGATCCGGTCGCGAACGTAGATGCCCTGGATGTAGGTCGTCGATCCGTCGATGAGGTTGGACGCCGAACTGACAAACGCGACATACCTGCCGTCGGCGCTGATCGACGGCGTGAAGCTGCTCCCGTCGCCGGCAACGCCCAGGCTGCTCTGGCTGATCAGTTCGGTGGTACCGAGGGATCGGTCGTGGAAGTAGATCTGCTCGGTTGAGGCCGTGTATGGCGGAGTCAGGTTTGTGGCAGCGCTCTCGAACGCCACGTAGCGCCCGTTGGCGGACACAGCTAACGTACCCGCCGACCCAGGTGCCCCGCTGTAGAGATCCCCCTGCACACCCATCGACGACACGCTGACGCGGGTGATGCTGTTCGCGGCGGCCGGGCGGGCGGACAAAGCCAGCAGAAGTACGAGGGAGGAAACGACCAAGAAGGACTGACGAATGAGATCGAGACGAATGCCGTCCGGCGTACTTCCTCTGATAGCGTGCAATGGTCTCTCCTTAGCCATAGGCGTCGGCCCCACGGTTCCATCGCTGGATCGAGCATGCACGCGGCCACCCGCCGACAGCCGCAGGCGCGAGCGCCTCGCGCCGCGTGCCGCCGAACAGGCCGCTCTCTGCCGAACCAGCGAATGTCTAGGACCCGACTGAAACCGCGAGCCACCGAACAGGCACGATAGGTGCGGGGCAGCGCGCAGATCTCGGCTACTACTGGGTAGCGCCGGCAGCCGTTGTGGGGGGAATACACAGCCGTTGATACGGTACAGCGCCGAGCAGCATAGGCTGCAGCGCCCACTGGCCGCCGAGCGCACATTGTGCGCTGCGAACCAAAGCAGGCGCCTTCGTACATCCGGTGTGGCGTCTCGGTGATCCCGCCTCGCCGCCCCTCAATCCGGGGGCAGTCCATCGACGGCCGGCGCCACCAACTCCAGACGATCCGACATCGTCGGTCCCCCCTTGCAGGAGGGACCGACGCCGTGCGACGCGAGCAGACTACAGCACTACTTGGTGCGGCGGCGAACCCAGAGGGCCAGCGGCACGCCGGCGCCCACGAACAGCGCCAGGACGCCCGGCTCAGGAACCTCGGTGAGGTGGATCGTCAGGTTGTCCAGACCGAACTCGGCATACGACGAGCCGGCACTCGGCGTCACCGACAGGATCAACGTGGTGAACGCCGTTGGCGAGCTTCCGGTGATGCCAGAGGCCTGCCAGTAGTAGCCCATGCTGTTCAGGGCCTGCCAGGACGCCGGGACAACCCCAGTGCCGACGCCGACGGCCTCGAGGTCGAGGTTGAGGGCCTCGCTGCCCCCCGTTACCGTCTGGGCGCCCGTCAGGAGGTCGAACGATATCGCGTCGATGGGTGCCGAGAACACGATCTGCAGGACCGCGGCGCCAAAGACATCGTCGTCGGTCGGGTAGTTCGTGACCCCGCCGAAGAGGATATTGCCGGACATGGGCGAATCGCCCAGCGGGATCGCTACGTTGTCATGTATGCCGAACTGCGTGCTTGGAGACAGGGTCGTGAATGTCGCCTTCACCAGAGCCCCGCTGTCGGACCAAACATCGAACGGCGTGGAGGCCCCGCCCAGCGTAGTCGGGTCGTTCACCCCAGCGGTCACGTTGCTGAAGGAGAACCCCGCGACCTGCGCCTGAACCTGTCCCGTGGCCAGCACTGCTACGAGACCTACTGCGGCCAGCGCTTTCAAGTATTTCATCACCTTCTCCTATAGGTACTTCCTCCCTGGGGGCTGTGCGGACTGCCATCAGCCCCCAGGGTACACTGGCCCGACTTCGCGAACTCATCGACCGGTCACCCCTGCTGCTCGCACAACCAAACCGCCGAGCTTCCATCAGGGGGCCATGCGGACGGGCCTCCGCACAGCTCCGGCCTCGTGCCTTCCGCACCCGCACCGGAACACCCCTGAGAACCAGCCACAGGGCTCGCACCGGCGCGGCCAAACCAACCAGGCGACGCAGACGTCTACCGATACACCGTCAGAGTCGCCGTGCGCAACTGCATGACCGGCCCATACGAGTATCGCGCCGTGATGGATGCCGTCTCCGGCGTGCGCTGCTTGGACTGGTAGATGTTCTTGGCCGCGCCAATCATCACGCCCTGGCCGATCTTCGTGAAGTCCGTGCCCGCACCCGTCACGTCCACCGGCCCGGAGATGCTGCCGTCGGACATCACGAACCAGGCATTGCATGCGTATATCTGCGCAAGGCCCGACTTGATGCTCGACGAGGTCGGCGAGATGGCCATGTGATCCAGCTTCACCCGGTAGGGCGTGTCCGCGGAGACGTTCGCCGTCGTCAGCAGAGCCGCAAGCGCCAGCGTCCCCAGCGCCGCCACGGGCCGCATGAACCTGGGCGAGAGCACAGGCTGTGCGACTTCGTGGGTGCGGCGCCTCTCGAACGGACGCAGACACCCGACGCCGAGGCCGAGAACCAGCCAGAAGAACACCGAGGTCTGGGCGATGGTCCATGCCGGGTTGCTGAGAGCATCCACCGAGAAGGCGACCACCGAGGCGATGGCGCCCATCAGCAGGCTGCGCCGAATGCCCGGGTCCATCCGCAGCACCCGATAGAGCGCTGACGAAAGGAAGGCGAGGAGGATGGCACCCACGAGCAGAAGGCCGGGGGCGCCCAGCTCAGCGGCGGTTTGCAGGTAGAGGTTGTGCGCGTTCTCGGTCATCGACGGGCGGGTCAGCGTAGGACCGACCGGGATGCCGAAGTTCGTGGCGCCGAATGCGTTCAGCGGGTACTGGCCGATGCCGATGCCGGTGAGCGGGTGCGCCAGGAACATGCCGAGCGCGCCCTGAGCCGCCTGCTGGCGCCACTGGAGCGAACCATCGTTGGTCGCGGTGGACAGCGTCGAGGCGCGGTTCACCACTTCGCCGAACTGCGGCCACGCGATGGCGAAGAAGCCGACGGCCGCCACCAGCATAACCGGCAGCACGTACTCATGCTTGCGCGCCAGCGGGTTGTTCGCCCGGTTGCGCAGCGCGGCAACGAGCGTCAGCACACCCAGGACCGCGAGGCCGGCGGCCATGCCGAGCCACGCGCTTCGGGTCTGAGACACCAGGATCGCCGCGATCATGAGCACGGTTGCGACCTGCGCCGTCATCTGCCGCCACGAGGACTTCTCGGTCACCGCGATCACCGCGACGATCGGCAGCAGGATCATGAGGAAGCCGCCGAGCAGGTTCGCGTTGCCGAATGGCCCTCCGGCGCGCGCCGCATCGCCGGACGCCAACTGCCCGAACCCGAGCAGCGATACGGCGATCCCGACGAACAGCAGCGTGTCGAACAGCTTGGCGAGGTATTCGGATCGCCGGAAATGATACGCGATCACGAAGTAGAGCATGATGCCGGCGCCGATCCGCAGGGCCTCCTGGACCGCGTACTCGTTCCGCATGAACGCGCACGAGCCGACCACCAACCCCAGGAACAGCAGGATCGGTATGTTCGGCCCGGTCTTCAGGAAAGCGCCCAGCTTCTGCCCGGTGAAGTTCCAGCGGGCTCGCCAGAGCAGCACGGCAAACAGCAGCACCGCGAACCCCTCGACAGCAAACACACTGGCGATGCTGCCTCCGGGGTACGCCACAAGCGGCACAATCGCGACCATCGCGAGAACCAGCGCGACCAGCCGATTCTGCACCGCCTGTGCCAACCACGATCCTGATCGAGTTGACAACTTCGTCTCCTTTCTCCGCCCCGAGACGCCAGTGCCTTACACATCTGGTCGCTCAAGGCCGAGGATGGCGCCGATGGTGCCTTGCACATCCACCGGCGACGAGTGCCCAACCTGCCGGGGAGCCCATTGGCCGCGGGCCTTCCGACGGCAGTTGCGACGACACGCCCTCGCGTCGCCCTGTACGCGTGCGCGAGTGCGGACATCACAAACCAGCAAGATTGCAAGATGCGTGCCAAAGGCTCGCACGGCCGCGGCAAATGGTCGCCGAGCCGTTGGCCGCCCTTGGCGCAGTGCGCCGGCGCCCGGCCATCGACCGGATTGCCGCACCCAAACGCCAAGTACCCAGGACGGGTGCCTGGGTTACTTGACAGGTTAACACGAATTGGCGGGCAATGCAAGGGCCGGGCGCTAGGTGTGGGCGCGAACGCGCGGCCGGCGGCCTATCGGCGGAAGCCGAGATAGTAGAACACGCTGAACGGAGCCACGATGTCCTGCAGCGACACATTCTTCCGCGTCCTGATCGGGACGTACAGGATGTCGTTCGCCTGAAGAGGCAGGTTGGCCGAGAGATCGCGCTTCTTCAGGATCGCGTCGATGTTCACCGGGATCAGGGTCGACTTGCCCTCCACGGACCGAATGATGCCCGCGCGGATGAGGTCGGCTTCGGGCTTCTGCCCGCCGGCGGTGCTCAGGGCCCGCAGCACGGTCATGTCCTCGCCATCCGGGAACGGGAAGTAGTTGGGCGTGTTGACCTGCCCCATCACCGCATACCGGTCCTCGATCTCCGGCACGAACAGCGCGTCGCCCGGCTGCAGGTCGAAGCTCGTCACCTCGGGCAGGGCCTGTCCCTTCACGAGCAGCTTGCGGAGGTCCACCGGCATGCGGGTTGCGCCGCGCAGCACATACGCCTTGCTCAGCGCCGCCTTCTCCGTGGGCTGCCCGGCCTGAGACAGCAGCGACACCAGCGTGGTGCCGTCCTGCAGGTCGAAGGCGCCCGGTTTGGCGACCTGGCCCACCACGCTCACCTGGCGCCGCGCCGCGTCGAGTTGATCGAACACCGCGAGGTCGTCGGCCTCCAGCAGCGGGTTGGCGTCCGTCCCGGGCTCCTGGATCGCGCGCTGGAGGTTGAGCGAGATGACTCGCGTGCCGCCCCGGATGAGCGTGCCGGTGATGAGCGCCGGCTTGGCCATCGTGCCACCGGCCGCGCCAACCAGGTCCATCAGACGCCAGCCCGGCTTCAGGGCGAACGCGCCGGGCGTCTTGACGGCGCCGATGGCCCGCGCCTTGCGAGCGTTCGCGGTCTTGACGGTAACTACGACCTCGGCCCGATTGCGCGTCTTCTCGAGGGCGGCCTGGATCTCGGCCCCAAGCTGCTTCGGGGTCTTGCCGGCCGCCACGACCTCGCCCACTTCCGGGAACGAGATCTTGCCGTCGGTCCGTACCGTGATCTCCTTGGCGTTCAGGTCGGCATGGTTCGGGACGCTGATCTCGATGACATCGTCAGGGCCCAGTACGTAGTCGCCGGTCTGGGCTGCTGCGCGCCATCCCGCGCCCACGACGAGGGCAACCACAGCCAGCAGTGAGAGAACTCGTCGCATCTCACCCCTCCTCCGAGTCGTCACGGTTCGGCCCCGATATGGCTCCTGCTGTCGGCCGCGACCGGCCTGCGTCGGCCGTCAGCGAGTCGAACTCCGAGGAGTTGTGCCGGCGACGCCGACGGCCCTTGCCGTCCGTGATCTGCTCGGTGTCGCTGCTGTAGTAGTCGTAGTAGTTGTAGTAGTAGCCGTACGACCCGTAGCCATAGCGCTTCGACTCGGTGTCGAGCTTGTTGAAGACGACGCCCAGCAGGCGCGCGTGCGCCTGATCGAGCAGCTCGATGGCATGGCGCACGGCCGACTTGCGCGTCTCGCCGAGCTGCATGACATAGAGCACGCCGTCCGCCTGAGCGGCCATCACCTGGGCGTCCGCCGTCGCCAGGCAGGGCGGGCTATCGTAGATGACCACGTCCGCCAGGGCCTTCATCTGCTCGTTCAGCTCGTGCATCGCCCGCGAGTTCAGCAGCTCGGCCGGGTTCGGCGGAATGGGCCCGGAGGCCAGGATGCGCAGGCCGGGCACGTTGCCTGGCTGCAGGGCCTGATCGAGCGGCGTGTGCCCGATCAGCACATTGGTGAGCCCCGGAGCGTGCTCGATCCCGAACTTGCGGTGCAGCGTGGGGCGCCGAAGATCCGCATCGACCAGGATCACGTTCTTCCCGTCCAGAGCCATCGCGATGGCCAGGTTGGAGGCCGTGAGCGATTTGCCCTCGCCCGGAACCGTGCTGGTCACCAGGACGGAGGTCGCTGCCAGGTCGACCGTCGCGAACTGCACGGACGAGCGGAGCGTCCGGTAGCTCTCCAGCAGGTTGCCGCCCTGCGTGCTGCTCAGCATGCGCTGCCCCTCGTCGGCGATGAGCGGCACGTAGCCGAGGGTCGGGACACCGGTCAGCAGGCGGGCGTCGTCCGGGGAGTTGATTCGGTCGTCCAGATACTCCTGCAGCAGCGCGAAGCCCAGCCCCATCATGAGGCCGACGATGGCCGCCAGGACCAGGTTGGTGACAGGGCGCGGCGCGACTTGCTTGGCCTCGGTGGCCGGCTGGACGGGGATCACCGGATCGCTGGTCGCCTGGACGCGGAGGCTCAGGTCCTCGACGCTCTTGGCCAACATCAGCACCGTGTTCTTGCGCGTGTCGACATCGCGCTCGAGCTGCGCCTGCTTCAGCTCGACAGCCCCGAACTGGCTGAGATCGCTGGCGGACAGAGAGGCCTGCTGCCGTGCGTTGTCGAGCGCCTTACGGCACTGAGCCACTTCCGCTTGCCCATCGTTGATCTTGTCACGATAGGTGAGGAGCGCGGGGTTCGGCACCACGGTCGTCGTGGTCACGGTGGCCGGCAGTCGCGCGAGGCGCGACTCGACGTCGGCGATGGCGGCATCCACCTTCTGCACTTCCGCGTGGGTCGGCTTGTAGAGGATGAGCAGCCTCGATCGCTCGGTCTTCAGCTTGTCCATCTCGGCACGAGCGAGTTCGATCTGCGGATTGGTGGTCGTGGTGGGAGTCTCGATGGTCTTGGGAAGCGCGTTCGCGGCCGCGTTGAGCGCGTGCAGCTTGGCGTCGGCGCCGGCCAGATCGGTCTCAGCCTTCGACACCGCCGAATCGGCCGTCGTCGCCTTCGTGGTCTTCTTCTGCCGCTCCGCGTCCAGGCTGCCGATGTTCTTGCGCTCCAAGAACCGCTGCAGTTGCAGCTCGGCAAGCATGAGCTTGTCGTTCTCCTCCTTATAGCGGTTCCTGGCGAACTCCAGGGCATGCGAGACGTCGCGCTTGCGGTTGCCGCTCACGTAGCCCTTGTACGTTTCGGGCAACTGCCGCGCGATCGCCCCGGCGTAGTTCCGGTTGGTCGACTCGGCGGTGATCTCGATGACGTCCGTCTCCTCGACCTGTTTGGCCTTCAGGTCGACGGCGAGGCGCGGTATGTCCACCTTCTCGAACGCCTCCGCGACGACCGTCGGGCTCTGCAGCACCTCGATCTGGGTGGACACATCGTGCCCGGTGCTGTTGGTGAAGAGGCCGCTGAGGGGGTCGTTGGCGTTGTACTGGGCGACCGAGAGAGCCTTGCCTTCGACGAGGATCCGCGCGGTAGATCGGTAGACCGGCTTGCTCAGCCATGTCGCCACGGCGCCAACCACCAGGACGACCACGAAAGTCTGGACGACGATGGCCTTTCGGCGCAGCAGAATATCCAGATACTCGCGCAACGACACTTCGTTGGGCTGCGCGTTGACATCCTCTTGCATACTTCGCTACCTCGCTGACTGCGTTCCCGCCTCGATGCCCTGTTACACCGGGGGACCAGATACCTGCCGTAACGCGGCGCACCGGAGCAGTCCGGCACCGCCGAGAACGTTGGGGCAGACGCGCGACAAGAGCACCCGCACCGGGGGGATGGAGCCACACCATTATACAGGACTCCGATAGTAGGCTCCACGTGCATGATACTGCACGAATCGTGCCACCGCCCTGGCGGTCTCCGACGCCGCGGCGACGGCGACCGGCAATCCCGTAACCTAGCGGGGTAGGCGCTCCGAAGGAAAGCGCGCTCGCGGCGTATAACCCTCCGTACATCCGGCAGCAGTCGCCGCCCACGGAGGAAACAGCGAGATGGCCTCAACGACGCCCACCACACCGGCGCGCCACGCGCAGCGGCCCACTCGCATCCTCAACAGCGTTGCCCCGATCCGGATCTGCGACAATGGCGGCTGGACCGATACGTGGTTCGCCGTGCACGGGACGATCTTCAACATCGCCGTCCTGCCCTACGCGGAGGTCCAGATCGAGGTCTTCCCCTATACGGGACAGCTCAACCGCGTCGTCCTCTTCGCGGAGAACCATGGCGAACGGTTCGTCGTGCAGCCGGAGGCGCTCGGCTGGGACCGCAACCCCCTCCTCCAGGCCGCCATCGAGCGCATGGGCGTGCCGTCGGACGTGGTGCTCAGCATCACCGTCTACAGCGACGTGCCGGTAGGCGCATCGACCGGCACCTCGGCGGCGGTCACCGTCGCCCTCATCGGCGCGCTCGACTGCCTCACGCCGGGCCGCCTCACGCCCCACCAGGTCGCCATCACGGCCCAGTCCATCGAGACCGAGATGCTCGGGCAGCAGTGCGGCATTCAGGACCAGCTCTGCTCAGCCTACGGCGGCATCAACTACATCGAGATGACGCAGTACCCGCACGCCTCGGTCTCGACCATCGATGTGTCCAACGAGATCGTGTGGGAGCTGGAGCGCCGCCTGCTGCTCGTGTACCTGGGCAAGTCGCACAGCTCGTCCGACGTGCATGTCAAGGTCATCAAGCAGCTCGAGGATGCCGGCCCCGAGTGCCAGCAACTGGCGGACCTCCGCGCGACCGCCCCGCTCTCGCGCGATGCCATCTACGCCGGCGACTTCGAGGCGCTCGGCCGCGCCATGATCGCCAACACGGAAGCGCAGGCCCGCCTGCACGCAGACCTCGTGGGCGTAGACGCCACGCGCGTCATCGAGATCGCCAAGCAGTTCGGCGCCGCCGGCTGGAAGGTGAATGGCGCGGGCGGCGACGGCGGCTCGGTGACGATCCTCTGCGGCGACCAATCCCACGCCAAGCGCGCCCTCGTCCGCGAGATCCAGGCCGCCGACCCGCTCTACAGGCAGATCCCCGTCACCATCAGCCGAAGCGGCCTGCGCGTCTGGGAAACGCCCGTCGCCCGGTAGCGGACGCACACCAACCCACAGCCGCCCGCCGACCGCAACAGACCGGTCGCTCACGCTCCCGGCTCGGCAGCGCGCCCCACGCGACGCACAACGTCCCGAGCCGCGACCGTGAGGGAGCGGTCTGCCGTCACCGCAACCACCTCCCGCCTGGCCACGCCCACCTGCCGACCGCGACAGACCGGTCGCTCACGCTCCCGGCTCGGCACGCTGGTGCGATGCGAACACGCCCGGCCACGCACACGGTTCCGAGCCGCGACCGTGAGGGAGCGGTCTGCCGTCACCGCGACCACCGCCCGCCCCACCCACAGCCGCCTGCCGCGCACTACAGACCGGTCGCGCACGCTCCCGGCTCGGCACGCCGGTGCGCCTTCGGCCTTTCACCTTCGGCCTTCGGCCCTCGACGTTCGACGCCGTCGCCCTACATCCGCACCAGCGCCTTGACGCACCGACGCCCCGCCACGGCCTCGAACGCCGACCCGATGTCGTCGAGCGCGAATGGTGCGTCGAGGTCGAGCCAGGTCTCGGCCCGCAGCGCTCCGGAGCGAATCAACTCGATGACGCGCTCGTGCGTCTCCTCCTCGTCGTAGCCGCCCTGGTAGTAGCGGAAACTCCCGCGGGCTCGCGTGGGGTTCAGCGTGCAGCGGCCGAAGTCGTCGACGCCGTAGATGCCGATCGTGCCGCCATCCGCGACAGCGGGCAGCACCGCATCCAGTATCGCCTCCTTGCCCACGGCGTCGATCACCACGTCGAAGCCGCCGGGCTCGAGGCCGCGCAGCTTGTCCGCCAGGTCCGGCGAACGGTAGTCCACGTACTCGCCGGCGCCCGCCGCCCGCGCCGCGGCCTCACGCGCCGCGCTGCCCACCATGGCGATCTGTCCGGCGCCCAGATGCGCCGCGTGGGCCACGAACGAGAGCCCGTTCCCTCCCGACCCCAGCACCAGCACCTTGCCGCCGGCCGGCACGCCCAGGCGCGTGAGGTAGCTCAGCGTCTCGCGCCACGTGATGATCATCGTCGCACCGCGCGGCTCGATGTCCGGCGGGATCACCTGGTTCACGCGCCACCCGTGCCACTCGGCGGGCGGAACGCCGTCCTCGCGCGCCGCCGGGTGGTCCCGCGCCAGCCCGTACTCCGCGAACCCGCCCCAGTTCACGTCGAACGCGCCGCCGGGGTCTGCCACTGTCCCGACTCGCGAGACGAGGTCGCCCACCCGCAGGTTCCGCACCTTTGGCCCAACCCGCACCACGCGCCCCACGCTTTCGTGCCCCAGCACGGTCGGGTAGTTCACCGGCCACGGGAACCTGCCCGAAATCAGGTGCTGATCCGTCCCCGTGCACGTCGCGCCATACTCCATCCGGCACAGCGCGTCGTACTCGCCCACGCGCGGCTCCGGCGCCTCGCGCACCGCCAGCCTCCCCGGCCCCTCCACCATCGCAACCTTCATCCGGCCCCTCTCCTCACCCCGCGCACCCGCTCCGCCCACTTTCAACTATGAACTTGTCACTTGTCACTTGTCACTTGTCACTTGCCACTTGTCACTTGCCACTTGTCACTTGTCACTTGCCACTCGCCGGTACCAGCTTCACCGCATCTGCCAGCACGTTGCCGCCCGCCGCGTTGCTCAGCGTGACGGTTACCTCGCCCTTGGCGGCAACGCGCACGCGCCCAACCTTGGCCCATCCGCCGGTCGCCCTGCGGAGGTCGAGCTTCGCCGCGACGGTCTTGCCGCCGGACACCACCTTCACGGGCATGTCGGAGGCATGGTCGCGGTTCGAGTCCGGCCCCGCATAGACGCACACGTCATACACGCCGGCGCGCGGGGCGCGGAGGCGGAAGGTGGCCGTGCACTCGCCGGAGCCCTTGGCGGCCCAGCGGGTGCCCCGGAAGTAGCCGGCGGGCGCTGGAGCGAGGTGCCACGGGCCGGTGAGCGTCACAGCCGGCGGGCCCGCGCTGTCGTCCACCACCACCGCACCGGGCTCCTCCGCGGGCATAGCGGGCGGCGGCGTCTGCACGTTGAGGCCCACCTGCACGTCCGCCTTCGCCGCCTTGATGACACCCAGCGGCGATGCCAGGCGGTTCGCGACGAAGATTGCCGACTTCGCCTTGCCCGTCACGAGCAACTGCGGCGCCTCCCGCAGGAAGTTGCAGCCGTTCACCGTGACGTGGCCGCCGCGCAGCTCGATAGCCGGGGTCTTCGCGTGGTCGCGGTCCCAGTCGACGAAGTTGCAGTTGCCGAAGCTCACCTGGCCGGCACCGCCAATCGACGCGATCTGGTGCGCCGGGCCCCAGAAGGCGCAGTTCTGGAACTGGACGACGCCGTCGTGGCCTTCCTGCACCACCACCTCGGTAGGCTTCTCGCCGCCGAACGCCACGAACTCGCCATTGGTGATGAGCAGGCCCGGCGTCTGGCTCGCCTCGACCAGCACCGCGATGCGCGCCGCGTCCGCCCCGATGCCGAGGAAGTTGCCGTTGCAGGGCCCGTCGGCGCTCTTGACGAACCGGTAGCCCACGCCGTAGCCGAAGACGAACGTGTTCAGCACGTACTCCCAGTCGGTGCGCGCGAAGACGAATGCCTCGCTGTTCTTCCACATCCAGTCGCGGATGCCGGACTTCTCGTCCCACTTCCAGAACGGCCAGAAGTGTACGTTCTCGATGCGCCCCACGTCGTAGCACTTGTCGATCACGATGCCGCGCAGGAGGGGCTGGCCGTAGAGCCCGCGGATGTAGTGCCGCCCGGAGTTGCGCGTGCCGAAGTCCACGGCCTGGTACGGGTTCACGAGCAGGCAGTCGACGATCGATGGGTTGTCGCCGCCGCCGCTCGCCACGCACCAGGGGTACGGGATCACCTTCTCGGCCGCCTGGTTCGGGTAGAAGACCGTGATGCCCTTGATCGTTGAGTTCGCGTTGAGCGTGATGAACGGGGCGCCCGTCGCGCTCCCGGCGCCCTCCTCCGCCAGCAGCGTCGAGCCCTGATGCTGCGTCCAGGCCGTCGGGATGCGCCAGATGCCCTCCAGCGTCACCTTGTCCGGCACGCTGAGATGCGTCGCGATGCGGTAGTCGCCGACAGGCACCTGCACCGTCCCGCCGAGCGGCGCGACCGCCTGCATCGCCCGGGTGAACGCCGCGGTGTCATCGGTCTTGCCGTCGCCGACGGCGCCGAAGTCGCGCACGTTCACGGTGGACGGCTGGGACGTCTGGGCAGTGGCCTGGCACACGGACAGAGCCAGGGCGGCGGCGATCAGGAACAGGCAGCGCTTCATGGGGGCCTCCCGCGATGCAGTGGTGCCAGACAATCAGCCGGAGAAGGCGCGGGTTCCTGCCTGCGAGTAGCGAGTAGCGAGTAGCGGCGTGGCCAGACCGCGAGCGCCGCTGCCACGCACCGCCATCCGAGCCGCGACTGGCCGGGCCGCGTCGGGTGCGGCCCAGAAGGAGCGGGTAGCCCTTCGCTACGCACCACCAACCGAGGCGCGACAGTCATGGAGCGCGTGGGCCGGAACGGGCACCTACCCCGGCCTTCGGCCACCCCTCCCGACGCGGAAAGGGGCATGGCGAGACCGCGAGCGCCGCCGCAACGCACCGCCAACCGAGCCGCGACTGGCCGGGCCGCGTCGGGTGCGGCCCAGAAGGAGCGGGT
>CAZFLM010000119.1:0-14046 GCA_964519955.1 uncultured Chthonomonadaceae bacterium
CCAGTGCAGTGGTGGGATGGGCCTCCGTGCCCGTCCAGCGCCAGTGCAGTGGTGGAATGGGCCTCCGCGCCCGTCCAGCGCCAGTGCAGTGGTGGGATGGCCCTCCGTGCCCGTCCAGCGCCAGTGCAGTGGTGGGATGGGCCTCCGTGCCCGTCCAACGCCAGTGCAGTGGTGGGATGGGCCTCCGTGCCCGTCCAGCGCCAGGCATCAACAGGTCAGGTTAGGCAGCCGCCCCGACCAACTCGACGCGCGAGGGCTCCGCCGTCACGGCCGCGTGCGTCACCGCCACCGCAGCCACCGGCTCGCAGAGCAGCGCCAGCTCCGCCTCGAGCGTCCGGCGCACGTTCGACACCGTCGCTTCGTACTCGGCCCTGAGCTGGCGAAGCTGGTCCTCCGCCGCGGCGCGCTCGGTCGTGAACTCGTCGCGGATGCCCTCGGCCTCGCGCATCGCCTCAGCCACGATAGCCTCGGCCTCGCGCCGCGCCTCCGCCATCATCTCGCTGATCTGGATGTTCGCGTTCTCGCAAGCAACCTCGATCTCCTGATCGGCCAGCAGGCGCTGCTTCTCCATCTGCACCAGCGCGTTCGCCAGCGCCAACTCCTTCTCCATGAAGGCGCTGAGGTTGCTGTCAGCGGACTGAAGGTCGGCGGTGAGCCGCTCGATCTGGGCCCCCTGTGCCTCCGTCCACTGCTGGAGCGAGTCGAGGCGAGTGCCGAGCTGCCGGATGAAATCGTCGACCGCGATGGTGGAGTAGCCCCGGAACGAACGAGGGAACTCCGTCTTCATCGTCATGCCCTGTCCTGCCATGTGCGACCTCCTTGGTCACCTGCCACTGGTGCTGCCGAGAGAGCGCGAGTTTGCCCCGGCAGCCGAAGGATCGCTCGCGAGCGGCTCGACACGCATGCGGCCAGTCACGGCCGCGGCGCCGGCTCGCGGAGCCGATCTATGCTAGAAGCCGTCGGGATCGGCGGAGCCGTCCTCGGCAATGGCATGCCACGCAGCGCGTTGGTCGTTGTCCAGCGTTCGCAGAATGCTCGAGGCAGTAGCCGTGCGCGCGTCGCGCATAGCCCGCCCGGTGTCGATCGGTGTCCCGGCTGCCGCCGAACTCACCACCTGATCGACCCGCTGCCGGTGGGCGTCGAGTGCCGTTTGTATGCGCTGGCACTGGCCCTCGGTCAGATCGAACACGTCGGCCACGACCGGCCGCGCAAGCACAGCCGCCCCCATGCGGCGCGTCGCTGCGCGCAGCACCTGGGTGTCCGCCTCGTCCAGCTTGGCCAGGATATCTGCGCCTGCAGGCTTCGCGGGCGCCGCCGGCGCCACTTGCGTTATCGCGACCTCGTGCCTCGGCTTGTGCTGCTCCTGTTCGGGCAGCGCACTCCCAGGAACCGTTCCGAGGACCGCCAGCATGCTCACGGCCGCCGCCGGACGCCACGCAATCCGCCAGAGCGATGGACGCGAGGCCGGATCTAGCGTGCGCACGAGCGGCATCGTGAAGTCGAACGCCGAGCGCCCCGAGCTGAGGGCACGCCCGAACGCCACCCGCGCACGCGCCGGCAGAAGGTAGAGCGCCGCGTGGAGCGCGTCCGTCTGGTCCTCCGGCACGCCGGACAGCATCGCGCAGACCAACCTGGCGAACGCCCGAACATCGTCTGGCTCGGGCGCGCCACCGGCGTACCGCACCGCGCGGCCCGCGACCTCGAAGGACTGCCACGCTGCCCGCGAGACCGCTGCGTCGGTGACGCACGCATGCCCGCCGGAGCCCAGGACAACGTTGTGGAGGTTCACGGCGCCGTGTGACAGCCCGCTCGCCGTGAGGTGGTCGAGCGCGGAAGCCACCTGCGCGGCCACCGAGCCGACATCGAAGGCGCTGCGTGGGCCGGTGCGCCGGATTGCCGCCGCGAGCGATGCGCCGGGCACGTAGTCCCGTACGATCTCGACCGCGCCATCGGTGTCGGCCACTTGCCATACCGGCGCAAGGTGCGGATGCCGCACCTCGACGTACGGCTCGAGCGCGCCGCACAGCCGCCGCGAGCGCCCGGCCCGCTCCGCGTCGGAGAGCCAGATCGGGATCGCGATCCGTCTGGCCACGACTTCGGAGCGCGTCAGCGCATCGGTCACGCGCACGCTTACGCCGAATGGACCGTGGCCCAGCGTACCGGGTGCGCTGCTATCGAGAAGCGAATAAGGTGTCAGACTCATGGCGAGGTCCCCCGTCTATCGTGATTATCGGGGGACCCTCGTAGAATCTACAGGCTCTGCGAACCGGCGGGGCGATCGCGTCAGCGTGGCGGCTTGGTGGCGGACGGTGCGACCTTCGGCGCACGCAGGCCGAACTCGGCGGCATGGCGCGACCACCAGGCCTCCCACGGCTTGTCGCGCTCCGCGTGGTACCACTCCATCAGCAGCCGAACACGCTTGCTGGCGGCCGACCGATCTTTGCTGCCGAGTGACGCCATGAACGCCACCTGAGTGGGCTTGTCCGCAATGCGCCGCACGGCCTCCAGCTCAATCTCGGGGCGCAGTATGAACAGCGGGGCATAGTCCGTGCAGTTGTAGTCCACGTCTCCGTGCCAGGCCCGCACGACCGTAGTGCAGTTGCTAGGCTCGAACTGGTGGGGATGTGCCGCATCGAGGCCATGCTTGGGGTCGATCGTGGCCCGGTACCACTGGGTGAACTCATTCTCCTCGAGCCGGTTGTAGGCAAACCCATATTGGCTGCCACTGACGCGGATCGTCCTGCATACCGGACACGACTCTTCGCGGTGGATCTCGCCCGTGAAGGCGCCCGTGGCATAGCCCGCGATGCCTGCCACCACGAGCACCGTCACCACGCTCAGTACAACTTGCCGAACGCGTGTGCCTCTCACTGGTACCGGATCTCCCCCTCGATCAACACATCCGACCCCAGGCGTCGTATCCGCACCCCGGCGATCGAGGCCGCGTCGCGCATCTTGTCCACGCCCAGGCCCTCCACGGCCGTCGGGGCCTCGCGGCCGCCGATCAGCTTCGGACCGATGAACCAGGTTACCCGCTGCGCCATGCGCGCCTCCAGGAACGAGGCATGCACGCGCCCGCCACCCTCCACAAGCACGCTCAGCGTGCCACGCTGCCCCAGGTCGCGCAGCACATCCGCAATCGCGACCCCGGAGGAGCCGTCTGCGACGCGCACAACGCTCACGCCGGCATCCGTCAGGCGCTGCACACGATCGGCGGGCGCCCGCGAACCAACGTAGACCAGGACAGGCCAACGGCGCGAGGTCTGGACGAGTTGGCACTCCGTCGGCGTACGAGCCTCACTATCCAGTACGACTCGGAGCGGCTCGTAAGGCACACCCCGGACTCGCGCGGTCAGTAGTGGATTGTCGGCAAGTACGGTCCCTATACCACAGAGCACCGCGCCGTTCCGCGCACGAAGAACCCTCCCCTGCGCGCGGGAACGCTCGCCGGTGATCCACTTCGAGTCGCCCGTCCGAGTGCCGATCTTGCCATCGAGCGTGACGGCCGCCTTCAAGGTCACCAGCGGCAGCCCCGTGGCGTGGTACCGGAAGAACGCCCGGTTCAGCTCGGTCGCGTCCTCCTCCATGAGGCCAACATCGACCTGCACACCCGCCGCCCGCAGCCGCTCGATTCCGCCGCCGGACACCTTGGGGTTGGGGTCGCGGACGGCTGCCACCACACGCCGCACTCCGGCTGCGATCAGCGCGTCCGCGCACGGGGGCGTCCGCCCGAAGTGGCAGCACGGCTCCAGCGTGACATAGGCCGTGGCCCCGCGCGCCCGATCGCCGGCCGCAGCCAACGCCGCGGCCTCCGCGTGCGGCCCTCCGGCGAGCCGGTGCCACCCCTCGCCGACGACCGCGCCGTCCCGCACGAGCACGCAGCCCACCATCGGGTTGGGATGCGTGTAGCCCCGCGCGGCCAACTGGAGAGCCCGCCGCATCCAGTGGGCGTCCTCACGCTCAGGCATCAGCCCTGCCCATCCTGCCCGCTCCCTGGGCCCGGGCGCGGCGTGATGTTCCGCAGAATGTCGCGCTCAGCCTGGGCCAGGCGCTGGCGCACCTCCCGTATGTCGAGCCACGCCACAACCAGCATCGCCAGCACCAGGCCGAAACAGACCGTCCAGTAACCCAGGATCAGCAGAGCCTTCAGAGCGATGGCGTTCTTGATCTGCTTCGTGACCGGCGCCACATGGTGAAAGCGGAAGAACGGGTGGAACGACGCGAACGCGATCATCGAGGCGACGGCCCCCAGCAGGATGGCCGTCGTGACGCGCAGCCGTCGTTGACGCGGAGAGAGCCCGAACGAGGGGGGAGACGGCTCGGGCTCCTGGTCCGCGGAGGAGTTGTTCATGGGTCCCTCAGGGCCTCCTCGAGGCGGCGCAGGCCGCCTGCGGGGCCGCCCGGGTCGCCGAACACGCTGCTCCCGGCCACCAGGAGCGTCGCGCCCGCCTCCGCCACGCAGCGGATGTTGTCGGCCCCGATGCCGCCGTCCACCTCGATCAGCACATCGAGGCCGCGCCCATCGATGCGCTGACGAACCTCCGAGATCTTGCGCAGGCTCTCGTCGATGAAGCTCTGCCCACCGAAGCCCGGGTTGACCGACATGACCAACACCAGGTCCACGTCGTCCAGCACATAGTCGAGGGCCGAGAGCGGTGTCGCGGGGTTCAGCGCCACGCCCGCCTTCGCGCCCAGGCTGCGGATGGTCGCCAGCGTGCGCTGCAGGTGCGTGCAGACCTCCACGTGCACCGTCAGGATGTCGGCGCCGGACTCGCGCAGGCTGACCAGGAAGTCGTCGGGCCGCTCCACCATCAGGTGTACGTCGAACACGGCCTCGCTCACCGGGCGAAGCGCGCGCACCAGTCCCGCCCCGAACGTCAGGTTCGGCACGTAGTGGCCATCCATCACATCGAAGTGCAGGTACCTCGCGCCGGCTGCCTGGCAGGTCCTCGCGGCGTCCGCGAATGCGCCGAAATCGGCAGACAGCAGCGAGGGCGCGATACACGCCTCCCTCATTGGCCGCTCCCCAGCTCATGCACACGGTCGCTGACCGGCTGAGCATCCTCGCCGTAGTACACCCTGATCCGCACGCGGTCGCCCCGCACATCGGCAGACTGGCTGATGTCCTCACCCTCCGATCGCAGATCGTCGTACACGGTCTCTGTCCCTTGCGCGTCTGTGCACACGATGCGCACGCGCCGCATTCCCCGGCCGTCGCGCTTCACGTGCACCCGCAAATCGAACGTGTCAACCCGCTCCGCCGTGCCCGGATCGCGAGGCGCGAGCGTCTCGCTCTCAGAGGGCATACCCCCGGTATCGCCGGAGGCGCCGGCGTCCGGCACCGGCTTCGGCTCCTTCGGACCGTCGCTCAGCGTCAGGCTCACCGCGGAGTTGCGCTCCACGCGGCGGCCCGGACGAGGCGTCTGCGATAGCACCGCGCCCGCGGGCACCGTGTCGCTGTACTTCAGGTCCACCTCGCCCAACGAGAGCCCGGCCTCCTGCAGCTTCGTGACGGCCTCATCCTTCGGACGCCTGGCGATGTCGGGCACCCACACCATCCGTGAGCCCTTGCTGACCCAAAGATTCACGCGCTGGCTGTCCCGGATCATCTGGCCGGGACCCACATCGGCCCGTAGCACCACGTCGGCCGGCGTCTTGTCGTCGAACTCGTCATGCACCAGGATGCGCGCGCCGAGCTTCTCCAGCGCCTTCTGCGCATCGTCCTTCTTCATCCCGGCCAGGTTCGGCGCGCGCTGGTCGGGCGGCCGCCCCTGCGCGGCGAACCAGTACGCCGAGCCCACGATCCCAACCACCAGGATGATGGCGACTACCGTGTAGAGCGCGAACTTGATGATGGGCGAGATGCCGTCGTCGTTAGCGGGCTTCATGGGTACCTGCGCAGTGAGGGGTGGTGCGGCCTCGCGGCGAGGGGTCTCCGCGACCGCCGGCTTCGGCGCCGCCACTTCCTGCGGCACGACGGCCTCCGGCGCCTGCGGCATCCACGACAGCGGCTTGCCGAACCTCAACGCGTCGCGAACCGAGCGCAGATCGTTCAACAGGTCGCCGCACGATGCGTAGCGATCAGCCGGACGCTTCTGCATCATCTTCATGATGATGCCTTCGAGCGAGCGCGGCACGCCCGGGTTCAGCGAACGCGGCGACGGCACTGGATCGCTCTGGTGCTTCATCGCCACGCCCACCGGCGTCTCGCCCGGGTACGGCACACCGCCCGTCACCATCTCGAACATCAGCACGCCCAGCGCGTAGATGTCCGTCGCGATGGATGCGCTGACACCGTTGGCCACCTCGGGCGCCTGGTAGTAGACCGCCTGGGCCATGTTCGCGGCGTGCGCCTGCGGCGATGCGGCCAGCACCGCGCCCATGCCGAACTCCGACACCTTGACCGCGCCCTCCGCCGTCACGATGACGTGCTGCGGACGCAGATCGCCGTGGCAGATGCCCGCGCTGTGCGCACATTGCAGCGCCTCTGCGACCGCGATCGCGATCTCCACTGCCACCGACAGCGTAAACGGCGCCACGCGCCGGACGCGCTCCTTCAGGTCGATGCCGCGCACGTACTCCAGCACAACGTAGGGCTCGCCCTCGTCGCGCCCCACCTCGGTGACGGCAGCAATGCTGGGGTGCGACAGATTGGCCGTGTCGAGGGCAGAGCGCTGGAGAGCGTCGGAGAACGCCGGATCGTGCGCGTAGAGCGGCTGGAGCAGTTTGAGGGCGACAGCGCGCCCACCGACGCGATCGCGCGCCTTGAACCACTGGAAGAGTGGCCCCTCGCTGACGCGCTCGACCACCTCGTACCGCTGATGGACCACCCGACCGATCATCGGCGCACTCCACACCGGCCGTCGCTCGAACCGCGCTGCCGCGCACCGGCCCGCAAGGCCGGCATCACGCGACCTTCGGGCTGCGGCGCACCCAGCTCACCGCGACCCGCGCGACCGTCGCTGCCAGCAGAATCGCGTACAGGGGGGTCAGATCCAGCAGCGCGAACGAGTCGACGCCCTGGAGATCGAGGTCGGTGCGCCGCCCGGACGCAACATCGAGCTGCACGCCCGCGCGCACGTACGATCCGGCGTACTGGACAGCCGGCACCGCCACCCACAGCACGCCCAGCCCAACGTCCACACGCGCGATGCCCGGGTTCTGCTCGTCCTGACGAGCAGCGGCCCGCTCGGGTTTCGTCGTTGTGCCGCGCCTCTTGGACGCGGCCCGCCCGGCGTCTCTCATCTCACCCGGCCGCCATCCGGCGATGTCGCTCTAGGCCGGCCTCGATGTCCGCGGCGCGCACGTCCTCCACAACCAGCGCCCGCCCCACCCGCTCGGCTAGCACCAGCCGATGCCGCTGCCTCACGGCCTTCTTGTCCAGCAGCATCGTCCGCACCAGATCGGCGGCCCCAAGCTCGGCCGGCAGCGCCACCGGCAGCCCCAGCGCCCGCAGCACAGGCGCCACGCGCTCCCGCACCTCGCCGGGAGTGGTACCGACGACCTCGCCGATGCAGAGAGCCGCCACCATCCCGATCGAGACCGCCTCCCCGTGCAGGAACCGCCGATACCCGGTCAGCGCCTCCACGGCATGCCCAACGGTGTGCCCGAAGTTGAGAATGGCCCGCAGCCCCTGCTCCGTCTCATCGGCCGCGACGACGCCGGCCTTGATCTCGCACGACCGCACGACCACATGCTCGATCGCCAGGGGGTCGCGCCGCAGAAGGCGCCCGGAGGCCTCGGCCACGAAGTCCAGCAAGCGGTCGTCGCTGATTATACCATGCTTCACGACCTCGGCCAGACCGGACCTGACGTGCCGCAGCGGCAGCGTGGTGAGCGTGCCCGGATCGATGTACACCGCGCTGGGCTGGTGGAACGCGCCCACCAGGTTCTTCCCTCGCGGCAGATCGACGCCGGTCTTCCCGCCGACGGACGCGTCCACTTGCGCCAGGAGCGTCGTGGGCACCTGCACGAACCGCAGGCCCCGCAGATACGTCGCCGCGGCGAACCCACCCATGTCACCGATGACGCCGCCGCCGACAGTCACCACCAGTCCCTTGCGGTCCAGCCCCGCGGCGCCCATCTCGTCGTACAGCCGAGCCACCGTACGTAGCGTCTTGTGCCTCTCGCCGGCGGGCACGACCGACAGCGCTGTCGCCACGCCTGCCGCGCGCAAACTCGACACCACCGGCATCGCCCACCTGTCGAGCAGCACCGGATGCGTCATCACGATGGCGCCTGACGGGCGCGCAAGACCGGCCGCCAGCGCGCCCGCCTCGGCAACCAGCCCCGGCCGCACGTCGATCTGGTATCCCCGGCCCCCAAGGTCAACCGCAATCTGCGCCATCAGCCCTGCCGCTCCACTCCGTCGCCAACTCACGATACGCAGCCACCACCCGCGCAGCCGACTCCTCGGGCGACAGCCCCGACGTGTCCACGACCGCACCCGCCGCTTCCCGGTATGCAGCCTCCCGCGTCGCCAGCAGCTCAGCCACCCGCGCCCCGGGATCCGCGGCTCCGGCCAGCAGCGGCCGCGTGCCTCGCCGCGTCGCCCGCGCCACGATCACCGACGGATCCGCCACGAGCAGCACCACGACGCCACCGCGCCGCAGCGCCCGCACGTTCTCGGCGTTCATCGGCGCGCCGCCGCCCGTCGCGATCACCTGCCCGCGCCTGCCGGACAGCACCCGCACGGCGTCGGACTCCAGCCGCCTGAACGCCGGCTCCCCGTCATCGGCGAAGATGCGCGACACCGACTTGCCCGCCCAGCGCTCGACCTGCGAGTCCGTATCCCTGAACTGATACCCCAGCTCACGCGCGCAGCGCCGGCCGATGGTGCTCTTCCCCGTCGCCATGAACCCGATCAGCACGAGATTCGGCACATCCCCGGCGTCCGCCCGCTTGCTCAACTCGCGCCCCACGCCTATTCGGCCCTACCATACCCGCGAGACCGGATCTCGCCCAGGTACCCATCGAGGTTCCGCCGAACCTCCGCCAGGCTGTCGCCGCCGAACTTCTCCACCAGGCACTCGGCCAGCACCAGGCCCACCATCGCCTCGCCGATGACCCCGGCCGCCGGCACCGCGCACACATCCGACCGCTCGAAGTGCGCGCTCACTGCCTCTCGCGTCTCCATGTTCACGGATCGCAGCGGCTTCTTCATCGTCGAGATCGGCTTCATCGCCGCCCGCACAACTACCGGCTCGCCGTTCGTCATGCCGCCTTCGATGCCCCCGGCGTTGTTCGTCCCCCGCCGGAACCCTTCCGACGCATCGTGGAACAGCTCGTCGTGCACGGCCGACCCCGGCCGCGACGCCACACCGAAGCCAAGCCCGACCTCGACGCCCTTGATCGCCTGGATACTCATCAGCGCGTGGGCCAGCCGACCGTCCAGCTTCCTGTCCCAATGCACGTGGGACCCAAGCCCGGGCGGGCACCCGGTCGCCACCACCTCGAACACGCCCCCGAGCGTATCGCCGCGCTCACCTGCCTCGTCGATCGCCCTCAGCATCGCCGCCTCGCCCTCGGATGCCACCACCCGAACCGGCGAACGCTCGGCGGCCTCCTCGGCGGCCAGAAGGTCCTCGCCGATGGGCCCGGCGACGATCCCGCCGATCATCGCCACGTGGCTGAACACCCGGATGCCGCACTCGGCCAGCAGTGACCGACAGATGGCGCCAAGGGCCACCAGCGCGGCCGTGTTCCGCGCACTGGAGCGCTCCAGAATGTCGCGCAGGTCGTGCGTCCCGTACTTCAACATCCCCGCGAAGTCCGCGTGGCCCGGGCGCGCCTCCACGATGGGCGCAGGTGCGCCTCCCACCGGCTCCGCCGACATCGCGATGCGCCAGTTCTCGTAGTCTCGGTTCCGAACCACCAGAGTGATCGGGCTACCGAGGGAGCGGCCGAACCGCACGCCCGACAGCAGCTCGACGCGATCGGCCTCGATCTGCTGACGCGCGCCGCGCCCGTGTCCGCCCTGCCGCCGGCGGAGCTGCCGGTCAACCTCGGCCGCCGCCACAGGAACGCCTGCAGGCAGCCCCTCGACGACGGCCGACAGACACGGACCGTGAGACTCCCCTCCCGTCAAGAACCGAAGCACCCCAACGACCTCCTCAGCCCACACACCACCCACAACACGCAAAGCGGCCCGAGCTGGCCACGCGCCGGGTTATACCTCCCCGACCGGGCCGCCCGGGCCGCCTCATCAATCACTCCGGCCCACCAACCGGCCGGACCAGACAACTTCCGCGCCTACGGGCGGATCGACGGAGCGCCGCCACCCAACGAGATCGACGACTCACTGCCACCGAGCGCCGGATCCGGAAGAATGGTCGGGGTAACGAACACCAACAGCTCGGAGTCGTTCACCGTCAACTGCCGCGACTGGAACATGTTCCCGATGAACGGCAGGTCGCCAAGCACGGGGACCTTCTTGACGCTGTACGTCTCGTTCTTCTTGACCATGCCGCCGAGCACCATGGTCTCGCCGTTCTTGATGCGGCGCTGAACCGGAACGTACGCCGTCGCCGTGATCGGCACAGTGCCACCGGCCGGGTTCGCGACTTCACCCGTGATGTCCTGAACCTGCGCCTCGATGTACATCGAGATGGTGTCGTCACCATTGATGCGAGGGGTCACCCGCAGGTAGGAGGACACGGTATAGATGTCGACGTTCGTGCCGCTTCCGCCGCCGCCGCCGCCCGTGCTGTACGTTGTCGACGAGAAGACGGGCGTGTCGACGTCGCTCTCGATCTCAACCGGAACGTTGTTCTCCGTGGTGACAACCGGCGACGTCATCACGCGGCCGCGCCCACCGACCAACGAAGCCCGCAGATTGGCAATCACGTTGCCACTTGCCCAGCTCACCGACACGTCGCCCGTCGCATACACGCCGCCGGTCGTAGCCGTCACGGCGCCACGCGACACGGTCCAGTCGATGCCGAAGCTGCGCAGCTCGCTCTCGGACACCGTGATGTACTCAACCTTGATCGACAACTGCTTCGGCGCCACGTCCAGCAGGCTGATGATGCGGCGCAGGTCCTCGATCTCGTCCTCAGGGCCAATCACGATGATCGTGTTGTCAACGTCATAGCCGATCTTGGTGGTGTTCGGCCCGATGTTGCCGAAGCCGCTCTGCCCACCCTGGCCGCCCAGGCCGCCCAGACCGCCCTGGCCGCCAAGACCACCCTGGCCGCCCATGCCGCCCATGCCGCCCATGCCACCGCGGCCGCTCTGGCCACCCATGCCGCCGCCGTACCCGCCGCCGCCGCCATAGCCACCGCCCCCGCGACCAAACTGCTGGGCCTCGACGCCGCCCTGCGCGCTATAGTCCGCGCCTGGAACAACCAACGGCGACGTCACAGACATCGGCCGACTGCTCGCCGAGTTCGACACCGAGTTCCCGGTGTTCGAGTTCTCGGGTGCGATGAACATCCGATCGCTCGACGTTGCCTTCGAGAACCGCGACGGAGAAGCCATGCGCCGCGAGTACGTCATCGCAAGCTGCGGGTCCTCGCCCCTCAAAACCGCGGCCAGCCGAGAGGCCTGCAAGTAGCGAACCGAGAGCTTCTCGGTGCGCATCCGCATCGGCTTGGCCGGCTCGGGCTTGGTCGGCTCGGGCTCAACCACGGCCGGAGCCGCTTCCTTGGGCCCGATGATGAAAACCCCACCGTCTTCCCGCAGAGACGCGCCGGCTGCCCGGCAGATGTGCTTCAGGACCACGTCGAGCGGCTTCTTCTCGAGCGTAAGGGTGACCTTACCATATGGCTTGTCACTCGGCTCGACAATGATCTCGACGGAGGTCTCACGCGTGAGCATCCGGACAGCAGTCATGAGGTCCGCCTCCAGAAGATCCACGCGACTGACCATCTGAGACGCACTGCCGTCCTGCGCCCGCGCCGCAGGAGCCCACAACATGCCGACGCCCAGTGCAGCTATCAGCGCCACGCACGCTGCGAACCCTATCCTACGACCGAGGAAAGCCATCACCATGTCCTCCTTAACGACCTCATCCTGGTGCTTGCGGACCTCGTCGGGGCGCCGCGCATACCGCCACGGCCCCCCGACAGGTCACGGATACTTCGTGCACAGACGTGACGCAGACGGCCTAGCGCCCACCGAAACCGCCGCCGCCAAACCCGCCGCCACCATAGCCGCCGCCACGGTTGCCGCCGCCGCCGAAGCCCCCGCCACGGTTGCCGCCACCGCCGAAGCCGCCGCCGCGGTTGCCGCCACCGTAGCCGCCGCCGTTCCCGCCGTAGCCGCCGCCGCCATAGCCGCCGCCGCCGTAGCCGCCGCCGTAGCCGCCGCCGTTGCCGTTGCCATAGCCGCCGCTCTGCTGCATCATCTGGCCGGTGTACAGCGCAGAGCCACCCAGGATCATCGCGATGATGTTCGCATCAACCGACTTCACCTTCAGCTTCTGCGGGTTGAACTTCGGCGTAACCTGCTTCTCGTCCTCTTCCTGGCCCGTCGGAGTCTCCGGGAGCTGCTCCTGCTTGATCTTCACCCGGTAGATCCCGTTCTCCTTGTCGTAGGTGAGCGGGAGCTGCGACTGAACCGACTTCAGGATGTTCTCGAGAGCGACCTCAAACCGCACGTCGCTCAACTGCGCCGTAACGGTGCCCTGAACCGCCTGATCAAGCGTGTAGTTCACGCCCACCGACTGGAAGAGGAGCTTCAGCGCGAACCGAATGTCCGCATTCTCCAGATTCAGGGTGACCTTCTTGTCTCGAACGTCGCTCGTACTGTCCTGCGCTCTTGCACCTAAGGTAGCGCCGACCAGCGAGACGACGGCGAGGGCACAGGTCATGCCGTACCAAAACCTAACCCTTGCTCTCATATCCGTCGTTCCTCCAAGGTCCCGCCGGCGCAACCTGAGTACCACGTAGCGCCAGAAGGTCGTCTTCCCATTATGATTAGTCGCCCTTGTCTACCCCAGGGCCGCCAAGTAGACCATTCGGACCGCCACCACCCGGGCCCATGCCGCCCGGCATCATCCCGCGCCGCATCCCGCCGGTACCCATACCGCCCGGCATCATACCGCCGCCCGGCATCGAGGGGCCGCCACCCATCCGCGGCGCACCACCTGCATCGCTCAAAGGAACAACCTGCGTGTAGGTGCGATTCCCGACAGTTCGCTTCAGGGTAACCGAATCCGCACCGATCTTATCCACGCGGTAGTCGCCAACCGGATCGCCAGGCTTCACGACATACTGCTCGCTTCCGCTGTCGATCAGCGCGTACACCCCGTTGCCCGTCAAGATACCCGACACCCGCCGGTCAGGAACCTCCGTGATATGCACGGGTTCATCGTCCGGCGGCCGCCACGACTGCAGCGTCGCGATGCGCACGGGCTCGATGGTCTCCACCGCCGGCGGCGGCGGCGGCGCAGGCCACCACGGCGCAAACGGATCGTTACGCCGATTCCCCGGCGCGGCCGTGATCTTCGGCCCCTGCCCAGCAGTCTGGCCTCCGGCCCCCCCGGCCGAGGGTCCGCCGGCTGCGCCAAAGCCCATCTGCCCGCCAGCCATCTGACCGCCGCCCATCATCGGGCTGCTCCCCATCGGGCCACCACCGGCTCCGC
This sequence comes from uncultured Chthonomonadaceae bacterium, assembly GCA_964519955.1. Lineage (GTDB taxonomy): Bacteria > Armatimonadota > Chthonomonadetes > Chthonomonadales > CAJBBX01 > CAZFLM01. Next base: position 13,586 of record CAZFLM010000119.1, read on the forward strand.
TGCCCATGGGGCTTCCAGTCGGGCTCCCACCGCTGCTCGCCGTGCCGCTGCCAGGCGACGTTGTATCGGTGCTACCCGAATCGCCGCCGCAACCGGCCAACGCTATAGCCAGGGACGCTGCTCCAACGGCCAGCCACGTCCGCGGCAGGTCATGTATACGATACACGGTCGCTCACCTCTACCAGTCTGCACGTGTCCCCATCGGCTCAAACCACGCAGCGAGCCGAGCAGACGCTGCCAGTCAGCGGAACTCTGCGCACCGGCTAGGCTACTGGGCTCCACCGCCGCCGGACATCATCGGAGCGCCCCCGCCCATGCTCGGCGGCCCACCCATCGGCATGCCCATGGTGCCGCCAGTCGCCATGGGGGGCATGCTGCCCATCCCACCCATCGTCCGGCTCGTCATTGGTGCTCCCGCGCCCGGGCCGCCCATGCCGCCCATGCCGCCCATGCCGCCAGAG
>CAZFLM010000120.1:0-13983 GCA_964519955.1 uncultured Chthonomonadaceae bacterium
ACGCAGCGCCCATCCGAGCCGGGAGCGTGAGCGACCGGTCTGTTGTAGTCGGCAGGCGGTTGCGGCTTGGCGGTGGGCGGTTGGGGTGACGGCAGACCGCTCCCTCACGGTCGCGGCTCGGTACGTTGTGCGCGGCGGTAGGCCTGTTCGCGTTGCACCAACGTGCCGAGCCGGGAGCGTGAGCGACCGGTCTGTGGTAGTCGCAGGCGGCCGTGGCTTGGCGGCGGGTTGATCGCGGTGACGGCAGACCGCTCCCTCACGGTCGCGGCTCGGTACGTGGTGCGGGGCGGTGGGCCTGTACGCGTTGCACCAACGTGCCGAGCCGGGAGCGTGGTGCGCACTCCAGCGTGGTCCGCTTGCTTGCGCGCGCGGCTCTGACCCGTTACGGCCGCCGTCCACGGCGGCGGGACGCTTCTGGCTTCTGACTCCTGACTTCTGGCTTCTGCCCCTAGAACGCGTACGCGATGCGCTCTCGGCCGGCGAACCGCACTAGCTCCGTGTAGCCGCACTCCCGGGCGAGTTGGCGGGCGCGGTCGAAGTTGCGGGTGAGGTTGGCGGGAGCGTGAGCGTCGGCATTGATGAGGAGCGGGATGTCGCGCTCCCGGGCGGCGCGGAGGAGCGTGGGCGCGGGATAGGCTTCGGCGGCAGGCAGGCTCCAGCCGGCGGTGTTGATCTCGATCGCGAGGTCGTTGGCCTTGATCGCGTCGAGAGCGGCCAGCGCGTGCTGCGTCATGTCGGCGGTCGGGCGGAAGCCAAACTTCTTGGGCAGGTCGAGGTGCGCCACGAAGTCGCAGAGGCCGGACGCGGCCAACTCAGCAATGCGCGCGTAGTACTCGGCCCAGACGACGTTCACATCCTCGGCGGTGAGAGCCTCCCAGTGGCCCTGGGTCGCGTCGACCGGGAAGCGGCGGACGTAGTGGACCGAGCCGATGACGTAGTCGAAGGGCAGCCCGTCGAGGCGGCGCTTGGCTTCGGCGATCGTATCGGGGAAGAAGTCCACCTCCAGCCCGAGGCGGACCTTCGGGTTGGCGTGCTTGCCGATCGCCTCTTGAACGGACCTGATGTACGAGTGCAGGACGCCGGGATCCATCGACCAATCGTGCTGGCGGCCGTCGGGATCGAGCACCCAGTGGTCGGAGATGCCCACTTCGTCGAGGCCGAGGGTCGCGGCCTGTGTGACGAGCCCCTCGATGTCCGTCTGGCCGTCGCTCCACAGCGTGTGGTTATGGTAGGAAGTCAGCAATCAGTCCACCTTCTTGGAGTGCGTGTACTTCACGATCTCGCAGTTGTGTTTGGTGATGAGGCCTTCGGTCACCATGGCCTCGAGGATCGGCAGGAACTGGTCGATGCGCTCCGGCGTATCGACGATCTCCACGACGATCGGCAGGTCCTCGGAGAGGCGCAAGATCGAGGCGGTGTGGATGCGGCTGTTCGCGCCGAAGCCCTCCAGCCCTCGCAGCACCGTCGCGCCGGCCATGCCCTCCTTGCGCGCCTGCTGGACGATGGCGTTGTACAGCGACTGCCCGTGCCAGCGATCCGACTCGCCGATGAACACGCGCACCAGCTTGCCGGGTCCCTCGATCTTCATGACGCCCTCCAGTGCAGCAGCAGACGCCCGAGAACCATGCCCAGATACGCGGCAGCCAGGCCGCCCGCCACGCTCAGCCCCACATTCACCAGGGCAGCGCGCACCTGCCGCCCCTCGGCCAGCAGCCGCAGCGTCTCGTAGGAGAACGTCGAGAACGTGGTATAGCCGCCCAGGAAGCCTATGGCGATGAGAAGGCGCCAGTGATCCCGCCACGCCAGGCCCAGCGACAGCGTCAGAAAGAGGCCGATGACGAAGGAGCCGCTAACGTTGATCAGCAGCGTGCCATACGGGAATCCGGGCCCGACGCGCTCCTGGACCCAGCCACCCAGCAGGTACCGGACGACGGAACCCGCGGCGCCTCCGACCGCAACGGCTGTTAGCTTGACGATCACCGCTCCTCCCGCGCCGCGGCCAGGCCCAGTCCGGACAGGATCGGCGGCATCGCCACGTCCTTGCCCTTCACCGTGTGCCACACGATGTCCGTCAGCAGGAGGTCCGGGATCGCGTCGGCGTCGGCGAAGTTCAGCTTGTTGCTCACATTGGCCTTGTATGCCGTCTTCTTGTTGATCTCGGCGACCACGTCGCGCGTCGGCAGGATGGCCGAGTATGGGGCGACGTTGAGGGGCTTCTCCGTGAAGAACGCGAAGGGCGAGGCTACCGCGTCGTACTGGCAGAGCGGCGGGATGCCGAGGAGCAGCCCCATCGTGCGCAGCATGCTGTCCGTGTTGTAGAAGGTGCTGTCGACCGTGCCCTTGGCGATGTACGGGCTGATGACATAGGCCGTCGAGCGGTGCGCGTCGACGTGGTCGTTGCCGTTCTGGGCGTCGTCCTCGATGATGAAGATGGCCGTCTTCTTCCAGTACGGGCTCCGGCTCACGGTCTCCACGAGCTGGCCGACGGCGAAGTCGTTGTCCGCGTTGAAGGCGCGCGGACTGGGTTTGTCGGTCGACGAGCCCATCGTGTGGTTGTTGCCGAGGCGCACCATCATGAAGCGCGGCATCTTGCCCGTCTTGACGAACCGGTCGTACTCGCCCTTCCACTCCTGGATACGGCTCGTGGCCTTGTTCGCGCCGAACGTCTTGCGGTGGCCGCTGAACGTGTGGTTGTGGAGCGTCCAGGCATCGCTGTCGGCGTAGTTCAGGTCGTAGATGCGGTAGTTGAGGTCCGTCCGATCGACCAAGCTCTTGCGGTTGGGGATGGTTCCGACCGTGTTCTGATCCATCCCCTCCTTGCCGGTGGCGCCCGGATCCTTGAACTCCGCGAAGAAGCCGTAGTTGCGAATGCTGACTCCGTGCCTCAGGCACTGGTCCCAGATGTAGCCGCCCGGCGCCTCCGCGGCGTCCTTCAGCCCCTCGCGATCCGCCGCGACACCGTTGTTCTGCCCCTCGTAGTCGTAGACGCGACCACGGCCGGAGTAGTTGTAGGGCACGTTGCGCGCGACGTACTCGTTCGCCATGCCCTGCGTCGACCAGTTCCAGCCGTCGCCCGAGACCTCGGCGCAGACGTAGAAGTTGTCCATCAGGACGAACCGCTCCGCCAACGCGTGCAGGTTCGGCGTCACCGAGCGCGGGAAGAGGCAGAGGCTGGGATCGCCATTGCCCTGTGGCAGATCGCCGAGAACCTGGTCGTACGTGCGGTTCTCCTTGATGATGTAGATGACGTGCTGGATGCCGGTTGCCGGGATGGCGGCCCGGGCGTCTGCGTCGAGTGTGGCGCTCAGGCGGTTGTTCAGCACCACCTGCCGGCTCAGCTTGAGCAGCTCCGCGTCGGACGGCAGCGCCATCGTCGAGACACACCCCTCGATGATGTTCTGGATGTACTTGCCCCACGTGCCCACGTCGCGCCCGTTCGGGTTGCGCTCCTCGACTCCCTTGGCGTTGGCGATCAGGAGGCGCTTGCCGTCGGCGGCGACCGCGACCGAGGTGGGGTACCAGCCGGTGGGGATGTAGCCGAGCAGGCGCGCGTCCGGCAGCCCGATGACGGCCACCGCGTTCATGTCGGCGAGGGCGACGTAGAGGCGCTTCTCGTCGGGCGAGAGGGCCATGCCCAGCGGAGTGGCTCCCGGCAGGCCGCGCACATCCTGCGGGCGCAGGAGCACCGTCTTGAGCACCTTGTCGGAGGCGGTGTCTACGATGGAGATCGTGTCGCTTCCTGAGTTCGAGACGAACAGCCGGGCCTGGGAGCGGTCGAGCAGCAGAGAGGTCGGTGAGGTCCCGGTGCGAACCGCCCTGACGAGCTTCGCCGCCTGCGGATCGACCACCGCGACCACGTCGTCGCGCTCGCTGGTGACGTAGACCTTCTTGTCGGCGCTGGGGCCGGCGGTTACCGCGGCGACGCCCAGCGGGAAGCCGGGCAGCTCGACATGGGAGGCGACGGTTCCGTCGGCGGCGTTCCAGATGGTCAGCGAGCCCTTCAGGTTACTCGCGCGGCTGGTGCCGTTGTTGGCGGCATAGACGCGGCTCCCGTCACGGCTGGTGGCGACACCGGCCTTGAAGCCGGGCCACTTCGCGTCCTTTGGCGGGTCGGCCAACTCCTTGCCAGCTTCGACGATCTTGCCATCCTCGGCGATAGTGTAGACGACCACGCGATCCTCGGCGCCGCGCGAGGCGTAGAGGGTGCGCCCGTTCGTGCCAGGGGCGAAGGCGAGGCCCCAGTACAGGCCCTGCGACTTGCCGTCCTTGTTCTTGCCGCCGACATCAATCTTCGAGAGCATGCGGCCGTCGCGCCCATCGAGGACCGAGAGCGCCTGCCGGAACCCGGTGTTCGTGACGACGACGAACTTGCCGTCCGGCGTCATCAGCATGTTCGCGGGCCAGCTACCGACGGGCGCATGCTCTCCGAGCGGGGTGATGTACTTCCCCGTTACGAGCTGGCGCATCTCGCCCTGGGGCCGGGCGCACACCGGCATGACCAGAGGCAGGAGCAACGACAGGAGCAGGGCTTTCGCACGCATGGTTACCTCCCCGATGCAATGCGGGCACTGCCGTCACAGGGCGACGACTCGGTCCGCTTCAATGGTCCAGGCGGCGAGGTCGGGCATCGTGCCGATTTGCACGCCGTCGATTAGCTTCGCGCCGAACAGGCCGCGATGGTCGAGACAGGTCATGCACGCCTTGACCTCGGCGCCTCCGGCGATCAACTCGGTGAGCATCTGCTCCACGTTGTGCATGCCGTCGGGACGCAGTTGGTTCGGCACGACGCAGTGCACGCCGTCGGACAGCGCGAAGATGCGGACGGCGGGCTTCGCTTCATGCTGCTGCAGCGCGGCGGCCAGGCGCAGGGTGTGGAAGGCGTACTCGTTCGAGTAGGGAGCGTGCTTCAGGACGAGGAGAACGGTCATCGGGCGATCCTCCGGATACAGCAGGTAGTTGAGGCCCCCTTCAAGGTCTTCTGTAGGCGCACCCGGTGGTGTCAAACCACCGGCAATGTGGCCTGCGGCCGGCCGTCCTCGCGGACGGGTGCGTCGCGCGACGCTGTGCCGGACGGGCAGGGACGCCCATCCCACCGCGACGCTCTGCTGGGCAGGCGGTGGCGACGGAGCGCCACCCTCCAGGCAGCAGGGACGCCCGTCCCCACCACGGCCTATGCGCAGATCGAGATCTCGACGACACGGGCATTGTACCCGACCGGCTGGAGGGCCGGAGGAAGGGCCGGAGGCGGCGTCCAATAGGCCAGAGGGAGACCGGGGGCCGTTCAGCCGCCCTCGGCGAAGGAGTGCGGCAATGGTGGCGGCGTTGTTGGCGGCGCTGGTTCTGCAGGCAGCGGGGGCCCAGGCTCCGGGGCAGATCGCGAGCCTGCGGGTGACGGCATCCGGCGTGGAGACGGTCAGGATGAAGTCGCTGAGCGGCTCCGACGGAGTGACCGCGGTGTCGGACCGCGGCGGAGCGCGCGCCTTGGTGAACGCGCCGGGGCAGACGCCGACATCGACCTACCTCTACTTCAGGCTCGACGACGCGACCGCGGCATCGGCCCCGGTGTACGTCACGGTCGAGTACCTGGACGCGCTGGCGACGGGGTCGATGGCGCTGCAGTACGACAGCGCGCTGGGCGACGACATCGGCGCGAAGTTCCGCGAGGCCGACGAGGTGGCGGGTGGCTACCTGGTGGGCACGGGCAAGTGGCGGCGCGCCGCGTACCTGATTCGGCAGCCCAAGTTCGCCGGGAGGCAGAACACGGGCGCCGACTTCCGCCTGGGCGGCGGTCCCCTGGCCATCCGGTCGCTGGTCGTGACCCGGGCCAAACCCGCCGATTGGGATGCCATGAACGAGATCGACTTCACCGACATCAAGCAGCTCGTCAAGCCGGGCCCGGGCACGCAGCTCATCATCGGCGGGTTCGACCCGGGGCGCAAGGAAGACGGCCCCCGCCTCGCGCGCGCACTGCAGGCCGCCGCGCCGGGCATGAAGGCCATCGGCGTGACCAGCCATGAGGTCTACATCCGCTGGAACCTGTGCGAGCCGCGCGAGGGCGAGTACGACTGGAGCCTGTACGACCAATACGTAGCGGTATACAAGAAGACCGGGCTCAAGTGGCTGCCGTTCCTGATCTGCGGCTCCCCCTACTCCGTGCCGGACTGGTTCTACAAGAAGCCCGGCTCGCAGGGCTACGTCTGCCTGGAGCACGGGCAGGAGTCGGACGTGCAGTCGCTCTGGAACCCGACGATGCGCAAGCACCTCGCCCGGTTCATCAAGGCGTTCTGCGACCACTACCGCGACCAGGGGGTGATCGAGGGCATTCTGCTGGGCATCACGGGGAACTACGGCGAGGCGATCTACCCGGTGACGGGCAACGACTGGACCGCGGACGTGCATGGCCCCTACCACACGCACCCGGGGTTCTGGGCGGGCGACAAGTTCGCCGTGGAGAGCTTCCGCTCGTGGCTGATGGCGAAGTACGGCGGCCAAGCCCGGTTCCGCGACGCGTGGGGCGAGAAGGCAGGCGGCATCAACGAGGCCAAGCCGTTCCTGAAGCAGAACGCCCCGAACGAGCGCGCGTGGCTCGACATGGTCGGCTGGTACATCGACTCGATGACCGACTACAGCAAGTTCTGGCTTCAGGAGGTACGCAACTCGTTCCCCAAGGGCGACGTGTACCTGTGTACGGGCGGCCACGCGCCAGCGGAGCACGGCTCCGACTTCGGCGACCAGTGCAAGGTCGCGGCGAAGTTCGGGGCGGGTGTGCGCATCACGAACGAGGCCAGCGACTACCCGGGCAACTTCTCGCTGACCCGCTGGGTGGCCTCGGCCGGGCGGCAGTACGGCGCGTACTTCAGCTTCGAGCCGGCCGGCGAGGTGAACCCAATCGGCGTCATCACGCGCATCTACAACGCCTCGACGGCGGGCGCGAAGGGGCTGCACTATTACCAGCCCAACGTCTACGGCTCGCAGGAGGCCCATGCGAACTTCGTGAAGTGGGGCGCTCAGTGGGTGCGGCGCGAGCCGATCGTGGAGATCGGGCTGTACTACCCCGAGACGCACGTGCGGCTGAACACGAACGACTTCCTGACGGTGGCGCAGAAGCTGCGGCGCTCGTTCGACTTCGCGCTCCTGAGCGACCAGCAGATCGTCGACGGCGGCCTGGCGCGGGTGAAGGTACTCGTCATCTCCGACGGCTACGTGAGCGAGGCGAAGGTCTGGCAGGCGGTGTCCGACTGGGTCGACAAGGGCGGCACGGTCATCCTGGCGACGGGCGGCGAGAAGCCACGCACGGTCGAGCGCGACCCGGCGACCATCGAGCGCCTCCTGCGGCCGACGACCGGGGACAGGAAGGGCCTGGTGCTGCGCGTGGACGGGCGCGGGCAGGATGACGCGTTCGGCGGCCAGGTGCGCGAGGCGCTGCTGCGCGTGGCCGGGCTGCAGCCCATCACCCAGGCGATGCTGAGGCTCGGCAAAGAGGCGCCGGGGGCGTTCGCGACGTGCGTGGGCCCGCACGAACTGCTGTGGCTGAACCAGACCGACAAGCCGCAGAAGGCCGCCGGCAACGACATACCGCCCTACTCCATCGTGTCGCACAAGGTGGAGTAGCGGGAGAGGCCGGGTGCGGGGTGCCGGGTGTCGGGTGCCGTACCAGCACGTTGGCGCGGGACCGGGCGTACGGGCAGAGCATTCGCGTGCAGAGCCGGACATTGCCGGGGCGTACGGCGCGAATGCTGTGCCCTCGCGTGGAGGTGGCGGGCGGTCAGCCGTCCGGCGCCTGGCGCGCGCGCCCCGTGGCGCCGACGACGACCCCGGCGATGGCCAGCGCGCCACCGAGGAGGGCCATCGGCGAGAGCGTCTCGCCGAGGCGGGCCCAGCCGACGACAGCGGTGATGACCGGGATTAGCGGGAGCCAACTGGACGCCTGGCCGGCGGGCATGTGCGCGAGCACGTAGGACCATGTGACGTACGCTAGGGCCACGGGGACGACGCCGAGGTAGGCGACCCAGAGCAGGGCAGAGACAGGCGCGTGCACCACGGCGTGGCCGATGCCGGGGGCGAAGTAGAGCAGGCCGAGCGAGCCAGCCCAGACGCTGTACGCGCTGACCTGGACGGGCGACATCCGCTGGAGCATGGGCTTCTGCACGACGATGTTGAGGCCCCAGCAGAAGGCCGCGCCGAGACAGAGCCAGATGCCGGGGGCCAGGTCCAGCCCGTGCCCCTGGCTGATCGAGAGCGCCATAACGCCTGCGAGGCTCATGGCCAGCCCCACACAGGCGCGGGCCGTGATCCGCTCCTTGAGCAACTGCGCTGCCAGGACGGTCGCCCAGAGCGGCGCCGTATTGGTGACCAGGCTGCCGGACGCGGCGGTCACGGTCTGGAGGCCGTAGTTGAGCAGGACGTGGTAGGCACACGTGCCGAGGAAGCCGACGAAGACCACCATCGGCCAGTCGCACAGGCGCGGCGGCTTCACCTTCCAGGGAGGAGCAATGAAGACGTAGGCGGCGCAGGCCGAGGCGAAGCGCAGCAGCACAAGATGGCCTGGGCTGAACGAGCGCAGGCACTCGCGCAGGCCGACGAACGCGGAGCCCCATGTGAGGAGGGTGAACGCGAGGGCGGCCAGCGTTCGGCGAGCCACCGCGCCGTCAGGCATTCGGGTCGATCTCCAACTCGCGCTGCGGACGCGCTGCGATGCCCCTCACGGACAGCTCGACGAACTCGGAGACGGCGCGCTCGCGTTGCAGCGCCTCGATCTGCTTGCGCACCTCGCGCAGCTTGTGCTCGCAGGTGCGCAGGGCGGCCGGGTCACGAGAGGCCGCAAGGTCGCGCTCCATGCTCGCCATGCGGAGGCGCAGGGCCCCGATCATCTCGTCGATCTCGGCGGCGCGGGGGTTCCCCTCGAGCGCCTGGTCGATCGCGTCTTCCAGCTCGTCCATCGGCGTGTATCCTCTCGTTGGGGAGTATACCTGGGGCGAACGGCGGGAGGCAGGCGTCGAAGGTCGAACGTGAAAGGTCAAAGGTCAAAGGTGAAAGGTCAAAGTGGGGTGGCGCTATGAGTGAGGGGTGTATCTTCTGCAAGATCGCAGCGAAGCAGATACCGTCTGCGGTGGTGTATGAGGACGAGGGGCATATTGCGTTTCGGGACATCGACCCGAAGGCGCCGGAGCACGCGATCCTGGTGCCGAAGCGGCACGTCGAGACGCTGCTCGACCTGGCGGACGAGGGCGAGGCGGGGCGGCTGATGCTGGCGATCGCCGGGGCGGCGCGCGCGATGGGGCTCGAGGCGGGCGGCTTCCGGGCGCTCGTCAACTACGGCGCGGACGGGGGGCAGGAGGTGATGCACGTTCACTTCCACATCCTGGGCGGGCGGAAGCTGGGGTGGCCGCCAGGGTAGGCGTCGCGCGGTCGAAGGTCGAAGGTCGAAGGTAGAAGGTCGAAGGTCGGAAGTACGTGGGAGGGGGAGACGGGTTGGCTCGCTGACGGATGTTCTCCCCATCGGCGTGCATCTGCGTCCATCTGCGGTTGCATGCGGCCTCTCGCTGCGTGAAACCCTCCCGGGCGGGGCGCGTAGAGTGAGGTACTAGGAGGAACTCGACATGCTACCATCCAGGGTTATCGTGCTCGTCCCGGCTGCCATCCTGGCACTGGCCGGTACCCCATCGTCCGCGCAAGCTCCCGCACAGTCATCCCCGATCGTGAAGCAGACGTTCGAGCAAGGCGAGGAGGGTTGGACCTCCATGGGGCCGAACGCGAGCGTCGCCGTCACCAAGAACGCCGCCGAAACGCACGAGGGCAAGCCGGCCCTCCGGTTCCGCTACGCGGTGGCCAAGAGCGAGGTCAACGCGGCGATCTGCCCGATCATGGGGCAGGACCTGAGCGCCGCGAAGTCGGTTCGGATGTGGGTCAAGGCCAGCCACGCGACGACGCTGGGGCTCGTCTTGCAGGAGTCCGGCGGCGGGCGGTTCCTCTACCCGTTCACCGTGCCCAAGGAGAAGTGGTCCCAGGTCGAGGCGGCCCCGGGCGACTTCATGCTGATGGACGGCCAGGACGACCCGAAGGACGCCAACGGCAAGCTGGACATGGACAAGGTCGAGGCGTTCGCCCTGGCCGACGTTGCCCAGATGCTCATCCAGATGGGCGACGAGGCCGCCAAGCTGATGGGCATCGAGACCGGCCAGCGCTCGGTGTACCTGAGCGAGCTGGCGGTGACGCGGGACGTGCTGCCCCCGGCCCAGGAGCTGAGCGGCAACGTGATGCTCATCGATACGTTCGCGCGCCCGCTGCCCAGTTGGGTCGGGGTCGGCGGCGTGAAGCTCTCGGTTGTAGCGGACAAGGCGCTGAAGGGGCGTGCTCTGCAGGCCGACTACCACGTCGGTCCGGGAGCGCTGGCGGGTCTGCTGCGCTTCGTGCCCAAGGGGAAGCTGGCCGAGGCGAAGTACGTCACCTTCGAGGCCGCGGCGACCAAACCCACGCGGCTGGTGGTGCAGGTGGAGGAGACCGGAACCGGGGCCAAGTACCGCACCATGGTGGAGCTGAAGGGCAACTCGCAGCCGGAGACGATCTCGCTGAAGTTCGCCGACTTCACGCCGACCGAGGACTCCAAGGTGACCACGGGCTCGCCCAACATGGCCAAGATCAACCAGTTCATCCTGGCGGACCCGACGGGGCTCTTCGGAGGCGCCGACCAGGACATCACGCTGTGGATCGGCAAGGTGCGGGCGACGGTGTCGCCGGAGAAGTAGCGTAGGGGTACCGGTGGGACAAGCCCACCGGCAACCTGGCGTTCCACCGATCGTCCTCCGGACTGGGCGGTGCGCGGCGCATGGCATCAGGGGCGGCCCCTCCAGCGAGGGAGCCGCCCCTGTTGTCGTCTGTGACAAGCCTGACTACTTGGCCTTCACGTCGTAGCAGAGCAGCACGTCCTGGTCGCGGATGTACATCCTGCCGTTCGCGATGACGGGGTGCGGCCAGCTATTCTTGCCGCTGCGGTCGGGCTGTTCGAAGCGGCTGATCTCTTTGTAGCCCGTCGGCGTCGCCTCGGCAAGCGCAACCGTGCCCGCCCCACCCTCGGCGCGCAGATAGAGGCGGCCATCGGCGAAGGTGATGGAGCCCTTGCCGGGCGCGTTCTGGCGGTCAGCCCAGGCGACTTCGCCGTTGGAGAGCTTCATACAGACCCAACCGCGGCTATCCGAATGGCCGTAGAGATAGTCGCCGACGAGCACAACCCCGCCGTGGTGGTCCACCATGAGGGTGTTGGCGTACAGCTCCTGGGCGCTCGACCCGGTCACCTTGAACGCGTTGCAGCCGACGCCGTAGCCGGAGGTAACGAACACGATGCCTTCCTTCACCACAGGCGTGGGGATGACCGCGGTTCGCCCCGGGCGGTTGGCTCGCCAGAGCACCTTGCCGCTTGACGCCGCGATCCCCGCCACGCTGGCGTCGGTGAGGACGATGTACTGCTTTGCCCCGCCGATGGTCGCCATGACGAGCGACGAGTAGCTTGCGGAATCGGTCAGCTCCTTGCTCTGCCAGATGGGCTGCCCGGTCTTCTTGTTCAGCGCGAGCACGGTGCCGCCGCCCCCGCCGGGCGTGCAGACCATCTTGTCGCCATCGATGAGCGGGGACTCCGAGTAGCCCCAACCGGACATCATCCGGCCGCCGAACGTGTTCATATTGGCGTGCCAGACTTCGGCGCCGGCGTCGGCCTTCAGGCAGACGATCTCGCCGTTCTGAGCGATGGCATAGACCATCCCGCTGTCGACGGTGGGAGTGCAGCGCGGTCCCGGGTATCCGCCTCCGCCGCCGGGCTGGCCGACCTTCGCGGTCCAGACGATCTGGCCGTTGGACGCGTTGAGAGCCAGGACGGAACTCGAACCATTGACATCGCCCATGGTGTAGACGCGGCCGGCGACAACCGAGACGCCGGAGTAGCCCTCGCCGAGGCCAGTGGCCTTCCAGGCGAGCGGCGGCCCACCGGCGGGCCACTGCTTCAGAAGCCCGGTCTCCCGCGACACGTCGTCGCGGTTGGGGCCGCGCCACTGCGGCCAGTCATCGGCCACGGCGCCGCAGCCCACGGCAGCCAGGAGTGCAGCCGCCACGGTGAGTGTCCACATCCTATGCATGCTGAGAGACCCCCTTCCGCTAGTAGCGAGTAGCTAGGAGCGAGTAGCGAGTAGATTGAGCGGCAGAAGCCAGAAGCCAGAAGCCGAAGAGAAAAGGTACGACGCGTTCGACCTTCGACGTTCGACGCATCTCCCTATTGTCCCCCTCGGCGCCCGAATCCTGTCTGCGCGGGCGTTTGACAGGGCGCGCGGCGGCCACTACAATGGCGGGCAACCTAGGCCTCCCGGAGATCGACGACGATGATCCTCGCACTCGACCAGGGCACCACCAGTTCGCGCGCCATTGTGTTCGACGGCAGCGGCAGCATCGTGGCATCAGCCCAGCAGGAGTTCCGACAGATATTCCCGCAGGCCGGGTGGGTGGAGCACGACCCCGCGGAGATCTGGTCGTCGCAGCTCGCCGTGGCGCAGCGGGCGATCGAGAGCGCCGGGCTCCGGGCCGCCGACATCCGCGCGATCGGCATCGCGAACCAGCGCGAGACGACGCTGCTCTGGGAGCGGGCGACCAGGCGGCCCGTGCACAACGCCATCGTCTGGCAGGACCGGCGCACGGCGGGCTTCTGCGACGGGTTGGTGGCCGGCGGGCACGCGGCCGCGATCCAGGCGCGCACGGGGCTCGTGGTCGACGCCTACTTCTCGGGCAGCAAGCTGCGGTGGCTCCTGGACAACGTGCCCGGCGCCCGCGAACGGGCCGAGCGCGGCGAGCTGGCCTTCGGCACGGTGGACACCTGGCTCCTCTGGAACCTGACGGGCGGCGCCGTCCATGCGACGGACCCCTCGAACGCGAGCCGCACCATGCTGTACGATCTGCGCGCGGGCGACTGGTCCGACGAGATGCTGGGCCTCCTGCGCATCCCGCGCGCGGTGCTGCCCGAGATACGCCCGTCGAGCGCCATCCTGGGCGAAGCGCCTGCCTCCCTGTTCGGGCACCCCATCCCGATCGGCGGCATCGCGGGCGACCAGCAGGCGGCGCTGTTCGGCCAGAGCTGCTTTGCGCCGGGCATGGCCAAGAACACGTACGGCACGGGCTGCTTCATGCTGATGAACGTTGGCCACGAGCCCGCGACCTCCCGCCACCGCCTGCTCTCCACCGTGGCGTGGCAGGTCGCGGGCCGGACGGAGTACGCGCTGGAGGCGAGCGTGTTCGTGGGCGGCGCCGTGGTGCAGTGGCTGCGCGACGGGCTCGGCATCATCCGCTCGTCCTCGGACGTGGAGGAACTGGCCGCGAGCGTGCCGGACACGGGCGGCGTCTACCTGGTGCCGGCGTTCGCGGGGCTCGGGGCGCCGGGCTGGGACCAGTATGCGCGCGGCACGATCGCGGGCCTCACGCGCGGCTCGACGGCGGCCCACATCGCCCGGGCGGCGCTGGAGGGCATCGCGTTCCAGGTGGCCGACGCGCTCGATGCGATGCGCCAGGACAGCGGCGTGGAGATGAGCGAGCTGCGCGTGGACGGCGGCGCGTGCGCGAACAACCTGCTGATGCAATTCCAGGCGGACATCCTGCGCGTGCCGGTCGTGCGCCCTCGCGTTATCGAGACCACGGCGCTCGGCGCGGCGTACCTGGCCGGTCTGGCGGCCGGCGTCTGGCCCGGGCGCGAAGCCGTCAGCGGCGCGTGGCAGGCGGACCGCGTCTTCGAGCCACGCATGTCCGCCGACGAAGCCGCGCACCGCCGCTCGCGCTGGTCGGCGGCGCTGGAGCGGGCGCGGGACTGGGAGCTGCACGAGTAGGAGGAGGTCCGGGGGTGCAAGACCCCCGGCAGCCAAGCCTACGGCTGGCCGTCCTCGCGGACGGGGGCGAGGCCTGAGGCGAAGGGCCCGGCGGGGCGCGGAGGGCCCGCCCCACAGGTTGGTCGCGCGA
>CAZFLM010000121.1:0-13946 GCA_964519955.1 uncultured Chthonomonadaceae bacterium
CGAGGCCAGCTCGTGCGGCATGACGGACGAGGTACACCCGCTCTCCGCGATCGTCACGTTCCACTTCCCGGCGCGGGCAGGCATGCCGCCGCTGAAGCTGACGTGGTACGAGGGTATGCGCGCCCCGCGCCCGGAGGAGCTGGACCCCGACGTGGAGCTGCCGGCCGAGGGCGGCGTCATCTTCCACGGATCGAAGGGGAAGGCAGTCTGCGGGGTCTACTGCGACAACCCGTACCTGCTGCCGAAGTCGCTGCGCGAGCAGTACAAGGCGCCCGCGCCCACGCTCCCGCGCATCCCCGGCGAGGGCCACGAGATGGACTGGGTCCGCGCCTGCAAGGACGGCAAGCCCGCCGGCGCGCACTTCGGCTACTCCGGCCCGCTCACCGAGATCTGCCTGCTGGGCAACGTGGCGAAGCGCGTCGACGCCCGCATCGAGTGGGACGCGCCCAACCTAAAGGTGACGAACCTGCCGGAGGCCAACCGCTGGGTGAAGCCGGAGTACCGCAAGGGGTGGAGCTTGTAGGGGAAGCTATGGGATGAGCAGATCGACCACGACTGTGGGAGCATACCGAGCGGCCTGCTTCGCCATCTCCTGGTCGAACGTGAGGAGGACTGTGGGCATCGCTGCCGCAAGCTGCTCGGCAGTAGCGACGTAGAGCCCGTCGGCGGACCTACTGCACGTGTACGCGCCCCTGAGCGTCTCAGCCCTCTGAACCAGCGACGCGTCGCCCCCGGGCGGAGGAAGCACATGGACTGCTACGTCCACCAGGTCACGGATGGCGTCAGCGTGCCCCGGTGGGGTCAGGGCGCCCTTAACCAGCATCTTGCAGAGCACGTAGAGGCACTCCGAGAACAACACGCCCGGTGCGTGAAAGACTCGACCAGCATCCACGTAGCGGTCAAACGCTGCCGCAGCGACTGGCTTCTTGCCGACCTCCTTGGCAGATAGGGCCACAACGACGCTCGCGTCCAGCACGACTGCTCCGGTGCTCTCACTCATCGCCGTACATGGCCCCATCGCGCGCTTCCCTCAGCAGGAGGAGGGTATCGACCCCTTTGGCGTACGGGCGCGATCGCTGCCGCTCCTCGATCCTGGCCAGGGCATCACGCATTCCCGCATTCGGACCTGGCTCGGGCACCTCGACACGCTCCAGACTCACGCGCACCTGGTCTCCCGGCTGGAGCCCCAGCGACCGGGCTTCGTCGGGAAGCTGCAGTACCGATCCTGGCTGCACCGTCGCAATGTAGCTTGACATGGCCATTCCTTGGTCACCTCCCCTGCCGTACCAGCCGTCGTCGGATCAGTTCCCCATGCGTGATGAACTCGCCGCGGCGGTATGCCTGCCGTGACTCCTCCACGGCGCGCAGGTCCTCCTCCGTTAGCGGTTCATCATCGTCCTCGCAGTTCGCAAGCAGCGCGTCGAGCGCGGCCCGCGCGTCATCGTGCCCGCTGGACAGGTCCTTGATGAAACACCGGGTCCACACAAGCTCGCTCTCCGACAAGCCGTCCACGAGCTGCTGCACCTCTTCCCTGATCGCCATCTCAGCGCCTCCCCACCCATCCTACCACAGCTCGCATCGCTCGACAAGCCCGGCGACGGAGGAACCGCGCGGCCGGCGGCGAACCTGAGGACTGGCCCACACGGCCCATCGAGGCCATCGCGAAGGAGTTCCACATGGTTCTGACACGCAGGCTGTTCCTGCTCGCCGCGCTCACGCTGGTGGTCGCAGGCGCCGCGCAGGCCCAGCGCGGGTTCTACCTCAAGCCCACCGACCGCGTCGTCTTCTATGGCGACAGCATCACCGAGCAGCGGCTCTACACCGCGTTCGCCGAGACGTACGTCGTCACCCGCTTCCCCGGCTACCACGTCGCCTTCACGCACTCGGGCGTGGGCGGCGACCGCGTCACCGGCGGCTGGATGGGGCCCATCGACCCGCGCCTCGACCGCGACGCCATCCCGTACAAGCCCACCGTCATGACGATCATGCTCGGCATGAACGACGGGAGCTATCGCGCGTTCGACGAGGGCATCTTCGAGACGTACGCCAAGGGCTACCAGCACATCCTGGACAAGATGAAGGCCGCCTGCCCGGGCCTCCGCTTGACGCTCATCCAGGCGTCGCCGTTCGATGACGTGACGCGCAAGCCGGGCTGGGATCCGGGCTACAACGCGGTGCTCGTGCGCTACGGCGACTTCGTCAAGGAGCTGGCGCAGAAGGAGAAGCAGAACGTCGCGGACCTGAACGGCCCGGTCGTGGCGATGCTGGAGAAGGCCAACGCGACCGACGCGGCCCTGGCGCAGAAGATCATCCCAGACCGCGTGCACCCCGGCGCAGGCGGCCACCTCATCATGGCCGAGTGCCTGCTCAAGTCGTGGAACGCGCCCGCCATGGTCTCGTCCGTGGAGATCGACGCGGCCGGCAAGCGCGCCGTGAAGACCGAGAACGCGAAGGTGACGGGGATCGAGGCGGCCGGCAGCGGCCTGGCGTGGGAGCAGACCGACGGCGCCCTGCCCTTCCCGATCGACGAGGGTGACGCGGCGCTGATGCTGGCCGTGAAGTCGAGCGACTTCGTCGAAGCCCTCGACCAGCAGCCGCTGAAGGTGACGGGGCTCTCGGCGGACCGCTACACGCTGAAGATCGACGGGACCGAGGTCGGCACGTTCGGCAAGGCGGACCTGGCGGCGGGCATCAACCTGGCCACGCTGCCCACGCCGATGCTGGCGCAGGCCAAGGCCGTCCACGCGCTCACCTGGAAGCGCATCGAGATCCACCAGACCCGCTGGCGCAACATCCAGTGGCCGCTGCTGGACAGCCCGTCGCCCGCGCTGGAGAAGGCCTTAGCCGCCGTCGACGCGCTGGACGCGGACATCGCCGCCAAGCAGCGCCAGACCGCTCAGCCCAAGCCGCACAAGTTCGAACTGACGCCGGCGTAACGGCGGGACTTGGGACCTGGGGATTGGAGATGGGCGGCCACACGCCGCACCGATCCCCAGGTCTCATCCCGATCAGCCCACACCGCCCACACTGCCAGCCCCATCCCCCAAGTCCCAAGTCCCGCCATTACCCCCACCGATGCGCCTCGTCGACCGCTGCGCGCAGGTTGGCCCAGGGCGTGTCGGCGGGCACCGTGCAGTCGGCCGCCAGGATGAACCGGTCGGGCTTCGCCGCGAGCACGCGCTTGGCTTCAGCCCGAACCTCCTCCTCCGACCCCTTTGCGAGGATGCCCAGGCGCTCCATGCCGCCCATGTAGGGCCTGCCGAACAACGCCGAGATCTCCACGCCCGTCATCTCCCTGTCGCCGACGACCGGGTTCACGTTCACGACGTGGCCGGGGTACTCAGGGAACGGGTCGAGGTCGGCGTATGGCCCGTGGTAGTCGCACACGTGGAGGATGTTGAACGGGCAGGTTCGGTTGATCTCCTCCATCACGCGCAGGTCGTACGGCTTCACGCAGCGGTCGAACAACTCACGGCTCGCCAGGCGGCCGGCCTCCGCGCCCTGCGTCGAGTGGTAGAACCCGTCGAGCCCCAGGCGGATGCACTCCCGCACGAAGCCCATCAAGCTCTCCGTCACGATCTCCATGCCCTTGCAGACCGCGTCCGGGTCCTCGGCCATGTGGCGCACCAGCACGTCCTTGCCGGCCAGGTGCCCCGCGCACATGAACGGGGAGTAGAGCGTCAGGACGACCGGCGCCTCCGCCCTGGCCGCCTCGACGAGCCCCTTCACCACCCCGAGCTGCGGCTCGTAGAAGTCCAGCCCGAAGCACGGGATGCTCGCCCAGTCGGAGGGCTTGTGGAGGGTGCCCAACATCGGAAAGGTGCGCTCGTACTGGATCTTGACGAAGTCCATGTCCGTCGCGCGGAAGAACTCCAGGTGCTTCTCCACGGCGGCCGGCCCGGCATGGCAGCTCGCGTCGAAGTGGAGGAAGAAGGCGGCCGGAATGTACGTCTGCGACTTGCTGCTGTCGAGCACGGCCAGGACGGCGTCTCGCTTGTTCATGGGTGGTATCTCCCGTAGGATGTCGTGTTACTTGATGGGTATACGCTCCGTCAGAGGGCGCTGCCCCCGCAGCATCTTGGTGCCCTCGCCGACGAGGCGCAAGTACCAGTCGGACGGCTTGCCGTCGAACGTGACGAAGTGGCCCTGCACGGGCGGCGCGTTGGTCACCTTGAAGATGGCCGTGCCCTCGTCCACCTCGTCGAACATGGCGACGAACGCCGCCTCCATGCCCAGCCGCGTCGCCTGCGCAAACTGGTCCCACAGGAACTCGCCGCCGCGCCGCGGGATGAGCGACTTCCCGGGCTCCTGACGCGTCAGGTTGTCCCAACTGAACCCGGGGTAGAGCACCGGCAGCAGCAGTTGCCCACGCCTGCGCGTCTCGGCAAGCGCGTCAGCCCATGTGTTCGTCGCCGCGATGGCCAGACCGTCGCGCCGCGTCCAGTTGCCCACGTTCCAAGGCTTGTACCCGTCGAACCGGCGGTAGACCGCGTCCCAGGCGGGATCCCGGTTCTCCAGCCAGTTCCACGGGCCGCTGCCGACCATGAACGCGGCGTAGCGGTCGCGCGTCTTGAACACGTCGATGAGCCGGTTCGCCAGTTCGGGCCCGAACCGCTCGGGGTAGAAGCCGAACAACTGGACAACCGGCTTGCCGCGTTCGTGCAGGTAGCGCGGGTCGGAGGTGAGCTTCATGCCGTCGACCAGCCAGTGCCAGTCGCGCGTCAGCAGGTCGACGGCGCGGTCGTTCGCGGTGCCGCTGAGGTCGTAGCCAATATAGAGCACGCGCCCCGTGCGGTTGGCGGCGTCGCAGCAGTAGGCCAGCACGCGCGAGGCAGCCGCCGGGTCCTGCAGCTCCAGCACGAAGCGCTGCACCTCCACGCCGTCGATGCCGTACTGGCGCATCCAGTCGAAGTGGCGGTCGATCGTTCGCCGGTTGGCCGAGCTGTACAACTCGGCAGGCGCGCCGTCGGGGTACGTGAAGCCGGGCACGCGGTAGCGCTCCGCCGGGCTGTATTCCGCCATGTCCGGCCACATCTCGAACGTCAGCGTCTCGCGGGCGACGCGGCTGCCACTGCGGCTCCAGTGCACCCAGCCACCGTCGGCCTCGTCGCCGGGGCAGCGGAACCAGCCCTGGTACCCGCAGACCACCTTGCCCTTGATGGTGGAGGCATCGACATCGGCGCGGCGGGGGCCGGTGTACGGCTTCAGCCAGGGCTTCCCGCTGCGCTGCCGGAATAGCGCGGTCGGCTCGGCGTACAGCGTGGCGCGCACGATGTGCAGCCGCACGTCCGACCCCGGAGACATGATGCGCAGGTCCGCGCCGAGGTTCTGCGCGCCCCGCAGGTCGGCGTCCCGCAACTCGAAGACCGCCGTCCTGTACCCGCCGGCGCCGCGTAGAGCAGCCCCGAGCCCCCGACCGTTCTGGCTGGTCTGGTCGGCGCCGACCGCGTTGTACTGCACCAGCAGCGCGCCTGTGCCCACGTCCAGGTAGGTCACCTCGACGTAGAGCGTGCCCTTGCGCTTCGCCCAACCGGCAGGCGCCTGCAGGTAGTGGTACAGCGCGTAGGCGCCAGGCTTCTCCTCGGCGGCGCGACACACGGTGCGTCCGTCGAGCTGGACCGCCTCGAAGACGCCATCGGCGCCCGAGACGGGGATGAGGTCGACGCCGCGCGGGTCGGCGGGCTGGCCGACGGCGGGTTGTGCGGCTGCCGCGGCCGTGGCCAGCAGCAACTCGCGGCGGGTTGGTTTGGGCCTCATCGACGCCCCCCTACTTCCACGAGTCGAGCGTGCCCTGGATCATCGCCTTATTGCTCGGATCGGCCGACTTGAGCGCCTCCTGCAGCTCGCCGCGCGCCTCCTCCTTCTGGCCGAGCTTCCATAGAGCGTTCCCTAGCCGCCAGTGAAGCATCGAAACGAACGTGGCGAAGGTGTTGTGCTTCAGGCAGAGCCGGAGTTCGCGTACGGCGGCGGTGCTGTCGCCCTTGCCCTCGTACGCGCCGACCAGCAGCAGGCGGTACATGACGTCCTTCGGATCGGCATCGACTAGCGGCTTGGCTACCGTGACGGCCTCGTCGAACCGGCGCTTGTTGATCAGCCGCTGCGCGAAGTTCCCGCGGATGGCCTTGCCGTCCGGCGACGCCTGCAGGCCCTTCCTGTAGACCGCGAACGCCTCGTCGTCCTTGGACTGGGCCACAAGCGCATCGGCCAGCTCGTTCACGACCCGGGTGTCCTTCAGCATCGCCGCGAAGGCCAGCCGCAGTTCGGCCTCAGCCTTCGCGTTGTCGCCTCGGCGCGCGTGGAGCAGCCCAGTGATGCGGTGGACGCTGGGCTCGGCAGGCGCCAGCTTGCGCAGCTCCTCCAGCGCGGCGCCGGCATCGTCAAACTTGCCCGCGGACACGAGTTGCTCGGCCTCTATCAACCGGTCCGGCACCGTGACGGCCGTGCGCACCTTGGTGGCTGGCGGCGCGGCCGGCGACGCTCCCGCGCCCGGAGCCGCCGGAGTGGCAGGCGTCTGCGCCGGAGGGGGATCGGCAGGCCGGTCCTTCCACAACTCGAGGGTCTGCTGCATCTGGGTCTTGGCCGCCCCGGTGGCATCCACGAGTGCGCCCTGCATCGTCCTGCGTGCCTCGTCCTTCCGGCCGAGCTGCCACAGCGCTTGGGCTGCCGTGGCCAGGTAGAAGGCGCGCAGCGATGGATCCGACGCGTACTGGGCGCACAGACGCGCCTCCCGCGCCACGCCCTCGTGGTCTCCCTTCGCGTGGTACGCATTAACGAGGTTCAGGCGGTGGACGGCCTCGTTCGGAGCGCAGTCAGCCTCCGCCTTGGCTTCTACGATGGCCTCATCGATCTTCCGCGCCGTCAGGAGCGCCTGGGCGAAGGCCGCGTGGATGGTCGGGTTCGCCGGGGCGAGCTTCGCGGCCTTGCGGTACCACTCGTAGCTCTCCTCCTGCTTGCCCTGGCTTCGGAGGGCGCTCGCGACTTCGAGCATCAGCGACGTGTCGTTCGGCCTGCCGCCCAGCGCCTGCTTGAACTCCGCCTCGGCCTCCGCTGGCTTGCCCCGGCGCTTCAGCAGCAAGCCGGCCAGTCGGTGGAATTCGGGCTCGTTCGGCATGACCTTGCCCAGCTCCTTGACCTCCGCGTCGGCTTCGTCGAGCTTGCCGGAGTAGAGCAGACTCGTCGCCCTCTGGAGACGGACGACCGGGTCGGCTGACTCGCCTCCCGGCTGGCCCGAAGGCGGCGTCACGCCGGCGTCGACGAGGAGCTGCTGCGCCTCCCGGACGTAGTAGCCGCGCGGCTCGGCGTCGATGGCCGCCTGCCACTCCTTGATCGCCTCCAGACGCTTGCCCATCGCCTCGTATGTCCGCCCAAGCCCGAGGCGCGATCCGGCCCGCTCGCTGTCCGTGGCGCTGAGGCCGAGCGCCGCGTTCCACTCGGCCAGGGCCGCCGTGTAGTCCTTCTTGCCCATGTGGCATGCCGCGAGCATCCGGTGCAGGCCGGCGTTCTTGGGCTCTGCCTTCAGCGCCTCCTGGCACGCTGCGATGGCCTCGTCGAGCCGGCCGGCCATGGTCAGGGCGTCCACGATGCGGCCCTTCACACCGGGAAACTCCGGCACCAGATTGGCCATCGTCTTGTGGAGGTCCACCAGCTCGTCGTAGCGCTTCGCCTCGGTCAGATGGTTCTGGAGTTGGCTATACCCCGTCAACTGCCGCCCACCCTTGGCAAACGCCTCGCGCAGCAGCTTGAGCGACTCTTCCTTGTCACCGTCATACCAGAGCCTGTCACCCAGCGCAGCGGTCACGCGAGCGTTCTCCGGCCACTTGGCGTGAGCCTGGCGCAGCATCGAGACGATGGCGGCCTTGTTGCCGCCCATCAGCGAAATCGCCGAGATGGCGGCCTCCGCGTTCTGCGGCACGTAGTCCGCCGCCAGTTGGGGCGCCGCCTCGCCCAGCCGCTTGAGGGCAGCCCTCGCGTTGTCCGCCTCCGGCAGCTCCGGCCCGTTGAGGATGCAGAACTGGAACGCCTTGATCGCTTCAGCCCGCTCGTTCAGCGCGACGTAGCACTCGCCTAGCTGTCCGGAGTAGGCGGCATTGCTGGTTTGATGCGGGTTCAGCGCCATCATCTGGTGCAGTTCGTCGACCGCGGCGCGATAGTCGCCCTTGCTCCGCAGCACGTCGACGAGCTGCTGCCGCTCGGACCAGGCCATGTTCTGCGACCTGATGCGAACGCGCAGCAGCGCGATGGCTTCGTCGTACCTCTTGGCGGCGGTGAGCGCGGTGATCCGTATGGTCTGGGCGGCCGGGTCGTTCGGTTCGGCCTTGAGGATCTCGTCGGCGAGCTTCGCGGCCTCGTCAGCCTTCTTCGCATCCCGCAGGAACATGGCGAGCTGCCGCTTGGCGTTCAGGTCGGTCGGGTGGTCGCGAACCGCCGCGCGCAGAGCCTGCTCCTGCTCCTCGCGGTGCCTGCCCTGGCCGAGGGCCTCGGCCAGCGCCAGCTTCAGGTCGACGTCGCCTGGGTCCTTCTGAGTCGCCTTCCGCAGCTCGGCGAGCACGGCCTCATTCGCCTTCGGGTCCGTCGTGGCGCGTGTGAGCTTCGCCGCGCGGAGCAGTTGGTCCTTCGGCTTGGGCACCAGGCGCGCGACCGCCAGGATATGCTCGATCGCTTCGGGGAACCGCGAGTGCCACTGAGCGATCGTTGCCACGGTCTGGTGCGCGGGCATGTCGTCCGGATTGCGCTTCAGCTCCTCGCGTGCCTGGGCGTCCGCCTTGGTGCAGAGCGTCTCGTAGGCCGGTCGGTAGCGCTCGTCAACCGTGGCGACGTGCTCCGCGGCAAGCATGGCGACCAGACCGCTGGCATAGCGAGCGTGCACCGCCGCATCGACCACGCGGTCCAGGTCCGCCTGGGTGCCGCCCCACTTCGGCTGGTACATTTCCAGCCCCCACCAGAGCACGTCGTGGTTGTTGGGATCGAGGCGCAGGGCCTTCTCGAACGCGGGATGCGCCAGGTCCAGGTCGCTGCCGAAGCACGCCGCCTTTGACAGCTCCAACTGGCCGGGGAGGTAGTCCGGGGCGAGGTCCGTGCAGCGCTTGGCCGCCGCGGTCCAGACGGCGTAGGCAGCATAGAGCACCTTGCGCTCATCGGCAGTGAGGTCCGCCGTGACCCGGGCGTTGCGGATGCCCTGGGCCGCGTCGGCCAGAGCGCGCGCGTAGGTGAGCCAACCTCGCGGGCTCCTGGGTGCGCAGCGCGGTAGGTGCTCCGCCAGAGCGAGGGACTTCTCGTTCTCGCCGGCAGCGCTGATTGCCTCGTAGCAGCTTGCCACTGCCAGGAACGAGTTGGGGTGCTTGGCGCCGATCCGCTGGGCCAGCGCATCGATCTGCGGATCGGCCGACGTGCGCGTGCTGACGAGGGTGTAGCATGCCAGGGCGTTGTCCGACGCGATGGCCTTGAGCGTCGCCTGGGCGGCGGCGCGGTCGTCGGCAGGCACGCTCGCGTGCGCTTCGAGCAGCATAACAGCCGCCACGGCCTCCTGGCGGGCGAGCTGGGTTAGTTGCTTCACGTCGTCGGCGCTCGCGGTGCTCGCGGGACAGCGGTCGAGCTTCCCGAGCAGGCGCATGCCCTTCGCGTCCACGGCGCACGCCGCGGGTACCCGCGGAGCGCTGACCCCCAGCGCGAACGCGATCTTCTCGGCGGCCGCGGGCAGCCCGGCCAGGATGCGGGTCTCGCCGCCGGACACAGCCACTGCGCCGATGGGCTCGCCCTGTCCGCCGACCGCGAAGACCTTGTACCGCACCTCCAGGTTCGCGTCCGCGCCGCGCAGCTCCGGTATCACGTAATGCGTCACGCCGAGCAGCGCGGCCACGCGGGCAGCCGCCTTCTGGTCCAGCCGCAGGCTCGCCGCGTTCGCGCCGCCGTCTGGCTCGGCGACGAAGGACCACGCCGGGTTCTTGCCCATCTGACCGTGTCCGCCGACGACCACCTGCATCCACCGGGAGCATCCGGCGCCGAACCGCATCGACGCCTCGTCGGTGCCACTGGAGACCGGCTCGAGGAACACGACGCCTGTGCCGCTGGCGACGGGAGTCGCGTCCACGAGCAAGTCGTCATATGAGGTCGCCTTCCCGGTCTGGCCCGCGACGGGCGCCGAAAGAACACCGAGGGCAACGAACAGCAAGCACGTCCACCGGCACGTCGTGAGGCCATGGCTTGCTCGCATAGTGTCCGATCTCCTTCCTGCTTGTGTGATACCGACGCGCCGGTCGCGTTGGGTGCTCGGCTGCCGTGGGTGAAGCCGACGGTCCAGGCAGACGGCCGACCGCGTGGCGCCGCAGACCACCTCAGTCGCCGTCCAGCGCCATCCGTCCTTCGGGCGTGCGCAGGAAGGCGACGACAAAGTCGTCGAGCTGCCCGCCCAGCGTCTCCCAGACCTGGTTCGTGCGCAGGCCCGTGCGCATATCGCGCACCACCTTCTCCCTGTCCAGGACGTAGGTGCGGATGATGGGAGGGGTTTCCTCCTCCTCGATCTCTTCGCCCTTCGCCCGCCGGTCCCGGATGTCCTTCCACGCCGCGTTCAGGTAGCCCTCCCCCGTCGTGCCTTTCCGCAGCGCCTCCACGCGCACGGCGGCGTTCCACGACGCTCCGGCCGACTCGTCGCCGGCCTTGTTGATGCGCTTGTGGGTGCCGAACTCGCCGAGCAGCAGCGCGAAGGTGGCGTGGCCGCGCACGCTCACGGCCACCTCGGCCGCCCCGACATCCGCAAGCCGCTTCGCGAGCGCATCGTCCGCCAGCCCCGGAGCGAGGGTCTTCCACGGGGGCTTCTCCGGATGCTCCGGGTCCGGCGCGGGCACGATGACCTGCGTGTCGTAGCCCTTCTTCATCGCCCAGGCCCGGTACATGAACACGAGTTGCGTCGTCCAGGGGAGCCCGTCGACCCCGCGAGGGCGGGCGCCAACCGTCACGATGCGCAGCACCGCGCCGCTCGCCTGCGCCACCGGTGAGGCGAGCAGCTCGATCTCCAGGAATGCAGCCGAGCGCCGCAGATCCACCGTCGAGCCCACCAACTCGGTCAGGTACCGGTCGGAGTGCTCGCGCCGGCAGAGCAGCGCCAACTCCTCCAGGTACTCGGCCCGCTCCACGAGCTGCGCCAGCCGCCGCGTCAGCCGGTCCAGGTGCTGGATGCGCTCCCAGACCTCACCGTGATCCTTCGCCTTGGCGAACGCAGGCTTCCTCGTCCGCGCTAGCAGGCCCGTCAGTTCCAGCCTCGCCTGCTCGGCGGCGTTGCTGTCGCGCCAGCCATGCAGCGAGCGCCGCACCTCGGCGAGCACATCGATCGCCTCGTCGAGACTCATCTTGGCGGGGTCGAGCGCCTCGGTATCGTCGGCCGCGCTCGACCGGCGCACCGTCGCCAGCGCGCGCGTCTCGATGCAGACGTCGTCGTTCTCCCGCGCGATGCGCACCATATCGTGCGCGCCCACCTGGTGCGTGACCAGGTACCTGGCGAGCGGGACGATGATCCGCTGCTCGATCGCTCGCTTCAGGGGCCGCGCGCCGTACTGCGGGCTGAAGCCGGCCTGGAGAAGCAGCTCATAGACGGGCTCCTCCACGGTCACCGCAATCCCCCGCCGCGTCACGCCCTCGCGGCTCAGGAGGCGCTCCACCTCGATCTGCGCAATGGCGCGCATCGCCTCGCGATCCAGCGAGCGGAACACGACGACGTGGTCGAACCGGTTGACGAACTCGGGCCGGAAGAAGCCCTCGACCGCCTTGCGGTAGTGCGCTTCCTGGGCCTTGTCCACCGATCCGGCGCGCAGCCCCGGCTTGCTGCGCTCACGGGCCGAGGCGCCGAGGTTCGAGGTCATCACGATGATGGCGCTGCGGAAGTCGGCCGTACGCCCGCCTGCGTCGGTGAGCCGCCCCTCGCCGAGGACCTGCAGCATCACGTCGAACACCGATGCGTGCGCCTTCTCGAACTCGTCGAGCAGCACGACGGAGAACGGCTGCGTGCGGATGCGCGCCGTCAGCTCGCCCTCCGCCCGCCCGTCCGGCGAGCCGATGAGCCGGCCGATGTTGTAGGGCTCCGCGTACTCGCTCATGTCGAACCGGATCATGCGGTCCTGGCTGCCGAACAGGTACTCGGCCAGCGCCTTGGCCATCTCGGTCTTGCCGACGCCCGTCGGCCCCACGAAGAAGAGGCAGCCGAGCGGCTTGTGCGGGTCGTTGAGGCCGGCCTTGACGATCGTGACGAGGTCGGTGACGGTCCGCACGGCATCGGGCTGGCCGATCAGGCGGGCCGAGAAGTGCTTCTCCA
Organism: uncultured Chthonomonadaceae bacterium; assembly: GCA_964519955.1. GTDB lineage: Bacteria > Armatimonadota > Chthonomonadetes > Chthonomonadales > CAJBBX01 > CAZFLM01. The sequence continues at coordinate 12,302 of CAZFLM010000121.1, forward strand.
GCGCCACCGGATCGAGGCTCAAATGGTCCGACAGCAGGAACTCCGGGAGGCCGGTCAGGCGTGCGAACGCGCTCGTCGCGTACTGGCGCGTCACGACCGGCGCCGCGGATGGGGCCTTCGTCCGGTCGGCGGCGGCCTGCGTCTCGGCAGCAACGCGCTCGACGAACCGCACTGCCTTGCCTGGAAAGGCCCGGTAGGGCATGAAGCGGCGGCACAGGTCATACGACGCGTCGAGCACCGCCGGCTCGATGCGCACGGAGTGGTGCCGCTCGATGTCGGCGGCGGCAGAGCCGATGATGGAGAGAGTCTCGTCACGCCCCGGCTCGCGTACGTCGATGACCCGGAAGAGCGCGAGGAAGGTGGGCTCGCGGGTCTCCAGCGCCCGGCGGCGGTCATCGTTGGTCTCGCCGATAATCAGCAGCGAGCCATCCGCGATGTAGGGGCGCAGCAGCATCGCCATGTTCTCGTCGCCCTTGGAGTGCTTGCCGGCTTCCGTCAGGCCGCCGACATCGCGCACGACGAGGATGTCCCCCTCCTTGCGCAGCTCTTCGATGATCGCGAGCAGCTTGGCCTGCCATTCGCCGATGTAGCAGCACCCGGCGATGAGATGATCCGGCGACGTCTCGTAGACCTTGCGCCCCTTCAGCCGCTCGGGGCAGTCGCCGGACGAGATGCGCTTCACCACGTCGAGGATGATGGCCGACTTGCCCACCTCGGGCGGCCCGGAAAGGACCACCGAGGGCTGGCGGGCGGATGCCAGCGACGCGAGGACCTCATCGACGATGCGCTCCTGCCGGTAGGCGCGGCGGATGACGCGGTCCGACAAGCTGTCGGACAGGCACGTGCAGGCCGCGCCGAGCGCCTGGCCGGACTTGCGCTTCTCGTCCTCGGGGTTCACGCGGTCGCCGGGCGAGACCGGTGTGAAGCTCACCTCGATCTCATCCAGATACTCCTGGCGCCCGTACTGGTACTTCTGAAGCTCCTCGATCGTGTAGTGGCCGAAGAACGCGGCCAACTCGCGCGCGGCAACGTCCTCGAGCTTGTCGTCCGGATGCCAGTGGAAACAGAGCGGTGGGTTCTTGACGCGAGGGACTCGGACGAGGCGCTGGCCGTCCTCCTCCGGTTCGACGAGAAGGCTGAAGGTCATCTTGACCTTGTCGTTCCTCCTCGCGCCGCGCCGGTCGTGTGGCCGAAGTTCGACTTGAGCCACCTTCAGGGCCTGCCCGTCGCGGAGGTTGGCCGAGCGGGCCAGCCACTCCGGGTCGGCAAGCGGCAGCCACCGCTCGAGCCCCTTGTGCACCTCGCGCTTCACCTCGTCCAGCACGTGGCCGGACGCGGAGAGGTCCGCTACCGCGGGATAGCGGTCGTCATAGCCCGACGCCAGCTCGATGTCGTCGATGCCGGGCAGGCTGACCCAGTAGACGCCGTTCTGGTGGCGCACGATGAACAGGCGGAAACGCTGCTTCATGGTTCCTCTCGGCGTGGGGTGACGACGCCAGGCAAGTGAGGCGTTCCGTACGGAAGCGTAGACACAATGCGGGCCGCTGGGTGCGAGTGCCCGATGAGAGCCGATAACCAGGGGCCTAGCCCCAATACCGTGTACTTAATGTACAATCTGATGGATTCTTGAGACTCCAGTCCTCGA
>CAZFLM010000122.1:0-13875 GCA_964519955.1 uncultured Chthonomonadaceae bacterium
TGCCGAGCTTGGAGCGTCTGCGGCATGTCCTGAAGATGGCGGGGCTCATCCGGATAGCGCACAACCGGTACTACGTTACTCGCAAGGGTGAGAAGCTGACGCAGCCGGGGCAAGAGGGGGAGCTATTCGCGCTCCTCGTCGATACCGTGTTCCACAAGCTTAACATGGCCGTGTGGGGCCACTGCATGCCAGTCTTTCCCGAATTGCAGGATACAGTGTACTTCTCCCTGCGTGCCGTCTCCCGGCTTGCCCCCGGCTGGCACGAGGTGGGCGCTGTGGCCGGCGGCCTCGTGCTCCCGCCGGTCCGCGACGCCATCGAGGCGCAGGTCGTGCACTGCACCTTGGCGGACGTCATCAAGGGCCATCTCCTGCGCCCAGTGGCGGAACTCGGGCTGGTAGAGCTGGAGGAACGGTCCTGGCGGAGTGCCGACGGAGACAGGACCGATCGCGTGCGCCGCACCCCGCTGTTCGACCTGACGTTCAGGTTCGATCTGTAGCTTACGTCGCGGGGCGGCGCCAGGCCGACCGGGCAGTGCTTGCCGCCCCGGCGCAGCTTTGACTCGTCGGTCGCGCGGTTCCGCGGGTGGTGCGGCTCCGGCAGCTCATCGGTGGGGTGGGGCATGGCGGAAGGCTCCGGGGGGCGGTAATGGGCCACTATTCGGAATGGCCGAATGGTTGGGGCGACGGTTAACTTGTAAGCGTTCCTTACAAGTTGGGCTCCTAATAGGCTGGCGCCGCCCGGCTCGCGACGCCAGCGGATCGGGCTGGGACCGCGCCGCCGAGCCTCTGGCCCTCGCACACCTCGCGCTGTCCCTGGCTTAGCACGTTCGGCCCGCTTGGCTGTCGAACATGCGGTAGCTTCGTCGGCATTCAGGTTACCTTGGGCCAGCGGTTGTAGCCGACATCGGGATCGTTTGCGCGAAGCAGACGGATGTACTCCACCTCGACACGTGCTACTTCCTCATCGGTAGCTGTCTCCGATTCCCAGAGGATCTCCCTCCTGACGGTGAAGTCCCGCCGTTGCTCGCGCGTGAAGTCCCGGGCGATCAGTTGGCTGCTCGCGCTTCCGAAGTAGTTGATGCTGTCGGTCAGGTCCTTGCCGACGTAGATCTTGCCGTTGGGGTAAGTGACCTTGTAGACCACCTTCATTGCGTTCCAGCCCCCTTCACCCACCCACCACATACACCACGCTCGGCCTCAGCTTCACCACCCCAGGCGGCAGCGGGCGGCCCATCGCGTCCAGCACCTTGGCGCCGGGGGGCGGGGTGAGCGTGGCGGGGGTGTCGGGGGCGGGGTTCCAGGCGATCGTCACGGTGCGCTTGCCGGTCTGGAAGGTGAGCGCGAGGGCCTCGCCGGCGAGCTTGCGGCGGGCGGTGCAGCGCGGGCTGGGGTCGAGCAGCTCCGTCATCACCGCCAGCGCGGGGAACGCCTTGCGGGGCGCGCCGCCATAGGCGAAGAGGCAGCACTCGAAGTTGGGCTGGTTCACCGCGCCGCTCGCGCCGGAGTGGATGAACACCTTCTCCGCGCCCGTGGCCAGCATCACCGCGATGAAGCGCACCGTGTAGTCGGCGCAGACGCGCTCGTTGGCGAGCAGGCGCTGCTCCGCCCAGTCGTGGCTGGGGATGAAGGGCTTGCGCGGCAGGTCGTCGGCGCCGTAGTAGGAGAACTCGGTCACCCAGATCGGCTTCGGCTTGCCGCGCTTGCGCATCTCAGCCTGCAGCGCATCCATCTCCGGCAGGAACGAGTCGGGCGAGCGCGCGCCGGGGTAGATGTGCAGGTTCAGGATGTCGATGCAGTCCAGGATGCCGGCGTCCATCAGCTCGCGCGTCAGGTAGAGCGGCCCCGAGCCGACGCCGCCCATCACGCGGCACGACGGGTCCGCGCGCTTCATGCCGGCCGCCGCCACGCGCAGCAGCGCCACGTAGTCCTCCACCGTGTATCGCTTGCTGCCGTACTGGCTGTGGCTCGGCAGCGCGTAGTCCGTGTAGAGCGGCTCGTTGAGGAACTCCCACACGTCCACGCGCCCCCTGAAGTGCTCCACCGCCTGGCGGCAGAACTCGCCGAGCAGCGCGGGGTCCTTCGGCGCCCAGGACTGCGCCAGGCGCTCGCCGGGGTAGCCGGTCGTGGGGATGCCCGCGGGCGCCTCGGAGCACCAGTTGGCGGAGGGGAAGGGCGGCAGCAGCGCCTGCACCTTCGGCCCGAGCTTGAGGATGCGGTCGATCTGCGTGTCCGCGACGCCCCAGTGGGACTGGCCCGGCGCCGGCTCCATGTCCTGCCACTTGATCGACCAGTCGCGGTACCATGCCACGCCCGCCTTGCTCGCCAGCTCGATGAGGTCGGCCGCCGGGAAGCCGTGGTTGATGCCGAGCACCGTGTCCTTGGTCGTGCGGGGCGGCACCACGGCGATGCGGACGTCCTGCGTCTCGGTGCGCCCGTCGACGCGGGTCTCGGCGCGCACGCGGTAGTAGCCGCGCCAGGCAGCGGGCAGCGCGACCCGCTTCTCCGCCGACCGCCCGGCCGGAACGGTCAGCTTCGCGGCGGGGAGCCGAACCGGGCGGTCGAAGTAGTCGGTGGCCGAGAGCCTAACCTCGACCTGGGCGGCCGCCGCGCCGTGGTTGGCCGCCGTGATCGCGAGCGCGGGCGCCTCGCCGGCCTTGTAGACGCCGCCCGGGTGCGTGGGCACAACGCCGACCTCGACGGTGCTGCGCGGGACGTAGTCGTTTGGCTGGCGGCCGGCTTCGAGCTGGATCCGCGCGACATCGACGACGGCCGGGGTGTCCTCCTCCAGGTCGGGCCCCGCCATCACGAAGAGGCTGCGGCGCGGCACGCTGAAGGTGAGGGAGCACCGCTGCCACTCCGTACCCAGCGTCACGCGCTTCTCGTCGCGCCGCTGCTCCCACGGGCCCTTGTCGGCGTCCTCCGCCACGTAGCCAAGCGCCGCGCGCACGCCCGGTCGATCCGCGCGCATCCAGCAGGAGAGTGTGTACGGCTTGTCCGGCTCGATGGCGATCCAGCCAAGGTTCGCGGCGAGCAGGCGGGTCTGGCGCGTGGCGGCGGGGTGCAGGTAGTCGAAGTAGAGCGTGGGCGAGTGCGCGCCGCCGGCCGGGATGCGCAGGAAGCGGTTCGGCCCGGGGCCGGCGCCGGTCTGCACGGTGCCGTAGAGGCGCGACAGGTTGCCCCAGCCGGTCTCGATGCCGAAGGAGGACCAGCCCGCCGTGCCCGCGCCGAAGTTGCCGTTCGGCACCAGGTTGCGCGAGGCACCCGCGCCGATGGCGGTGGTGAACTCCACCTTGCCCGTGTCGATGGGGACGATGCGCACGTCGGCGAGGTAGAGCGCGCCGGTCTCGGTGAACCAGAACTGCAGGCGGCTGCTCTCGCCGACCGTTCGCGTGGCCTGGAACACCACCCGGAACGGCCGCCACTCCGCGCCGAGGGCCAGCGACGCCTCCAGGCCGCAGTTGTCCCACACCGAGGTGTCCGACACGGCGACCGAGACGCTGCGCCCGGCGAGGCCCTCGCAGCGCGCGCGGCAGGTGAGCTCGTAGGTCTTGCCCTGCTCGAGCCGCACGATGCCGACCTGCGCGACCATGGCGTGCGCGTCGCCGCCGGCCCCCGAGAACCGCGTGCAGGCGAGCTTCGCGCACCGCTGCCCCCGGTCGGTGACGGTCTGCAGCGTCTGCCCGACGGTGCGCGCGCCGAATGCCTGCCAGTCGGCCGGCTGCCCGTTGGTGGCCTGGGCGAAGTCGCCGTTGCGCACGAGGTTGGCGGTCTGCGGGTGGGCCGGGGCGGCGGCAGCGAAGACGAAGGTGGCGAACAGTGACGCACAGGTCCTCATGGAGTCCTCCGGGCGTTCGTTAGGGGCTGACTTGAGGAGACGGGGCTACAGCCCCAGGGCAAGACGCAGGCGGGTGTCGATCTCCGCGAGGTCGCGTGCCGAAGCTTGGCCGAGCGTACGGCGCAGAAGCGTCTGGCTCAGGCAGGCGAGCTTGGCGCGGGCCCACGACGGGTGGAGGAGACCGGCAGACGCCCAATCCTCGAGCGCGTAGTCGGTCGCAAGGACGTGACGTTGGCTCGTGATCATGGTGACCAGGACGTCGCCGGTCTCGCTGGTGTACTGGTCGGTCGACACGATGACGGCAGGGCGCACCTGAATGCTCGTCTGGTCGGTGAATGGAAAGGGCACGAGGACGACATCACCCCTTGCCATGCTGCTGGTCCCCCAAGCGGTTGTACTCGGCGTCCAGCTCGTTGTCCCAGTCCGCGGCGAACGACGCCTCCGACAGGCGCGCGATCGCTCCGCTCTCGCCGGCCATCTCCGCATAGGCTTGGAGGTCCCGGTGCATCTCGGCGACTTCGCGCTCGACTCGCGCCAGTCTCTCTGCCAGGGCATCGACCGTTAGGGGCATGGTTTCCTTCTCCACGGTTGGTCACTACGGCGCCGCTGATGTGCGGCAGCGGCGCTCGCTGACAGGCCGATTCTACCAACAAATGCCAATCGTGGCAAGTTGCCCGCGCGACTCGGTGCGCTCAGCCGGGCCGTTCGGTCTCACGCTGCTCTCGCGCTACTCCCGTGTCGGCCTCTTGTCCGCGGCGAACCGGAACGGCTTGCCGCCAACGATCTGGTCGCTCGTGACGGTTGGGCACCAGTGCTTCTCGATGTGCGACGCGACGAGGTCCGTTCCGGTGAAGTGGTCCACGTACGGCGCGCGGCGCGGGTTGTACACGGTGTCGGTCATGTCGCGGACCAGTGCCACGTGGAGCCCCAGGCGGACCAGGTTGCGGATGCCGAACGGGCGGCCCAGCACGCACAGGTTCTGGTGGACGCCCATGATGAGCACGTTCTCGATGCCGCGCTCGTGCAGGAGGGAGTAGACCTCCGGGCCGTCCCCGATGGCGTCGCCGTCGTGGATCTCGATGGCGGCGATCTGCCGGCGCCACGGGTTCTGCTGCGGGCAGGGCGGGCTCGTCGTCGCAGCCGCCATCGCGGTCGTCGATCGGGAGCGGGGACTCGACGGCCTGGTCCAGGTTGGCCCACTGCAGCGGGAACGGGGTCGCGACCGACGGGGCCGACAACGCCATCGCGCGGCCCCGGGTAGTCGCGGTAGAACTCCATCGTGTCGCTGGGGCTGTGGATGATCAGGACCCCGCGCCGGCGCAGCTCCGCGACGAGCGCGTTCATGTGCGGCGCCATCTCTCCCACGCGCGCCTCGGCGCTTCGGCACCAGTGGCGGTCCCACATGTCGCACACGATGGCGGCTGTCTGGGCGGCGGGCCACGCAGCGTCGGTCTGTGCGACCTCCCACTCGCCGGGGGCATCGCCGCGCCTGGTTCGGCGGCGAAGGGTCAGGTCGAGCGCTGTGCGGTCGGCGAGCGGTGCGGCAGGCATGGGCGGCGCCTCCTGTCAGCCTGGCGAAACTGAATGGGCCCCTGGCACGTCTGCGTGATGACTCGCGCGCACCGCCTGCGAGCAAGGAGCCTTCGTGATGAACGCGTTAGCGCTGTGCATGATGTGGGCAGGCGTCGGGATCCTGGTCTCGGTGGTATCGGTGCCCCTGATCCTCGGATGGGTGCCCCGCAATGAGATGTACGGCATCAGAACGCCCAAGACGCTGGCATCGGACCGCGTCTGGTACCCCGCCAATCGGTTCGGCGGGGCGGCGCTGGCCCTCGCCGGGCTGTTCACCGTGGCCGGCGCTCTCGTCCTGCTCCGGTTCGCGCCGGGCATGCGGCTGGACACGGTGGCGTACATCGGGCTCGCCATATGCGTCATTCCGCTGCTGGTTGCCCTGGTCGCGAGCTTCAGCCGTCTGGCGAAGCTCTAGGCTGGGTGGCTCACGAGTGGGCCGGGACGGGCGCGGAGGCCCATCCCACCACGGCACTCGTGTACTAGACGGCTAGGACGGCTCGGTCACCGGCGCGCCCCACGTTGCCCTACGGCAGCTTGTGCAGTGAGATGCGGCTGAACTCGCCCGCCTCGCCAGCGCCGCCGGCTCGGAACCCGACCCCGCCTTGGTGCCACCCGGCGTCGTCACGTTCGTGGACCCGATCCCCGTCCAGGAACACCGTGACGCGGCTGCCGCGGCACTCGACCGCAACGTGGTGCGTCTCGCCGCGCCGCACCGGCTTCGGCAGCAGGATCGGGTCGTCGATGACCCACGCGCCATTCCTGCGCGAGTGCGGGCGGAGCGTGTTCGGCCGGGTCTTGAACTCCGGCGCGCTGTAGGGCGAGTCGGCGGTCTGCAGTTGGTACATCACGCAGTTGTCGTTGTCCTGCGCTCGGACGACCCAGCCCGCCAGGCCGTTGCCGCTCTCGGGAATGCGCACATCGAACTCGAAGCGGCAGTCCACGTAGCCGCGCCCCCCGATGAGCCCGATGTCTCCGCCGTCCACCATGATCCCCTGATCGGTGAACCGCCAGGCGCCGGGTGCGTCCCACGCCTCGGGCTGTCGCTCCAGGTTGTCTCCATAGACCGGGCCGGTGTGGGCCGTCGGCGGCGTGCAGCGGGCGATGCGGCGACGGGCCTCCGCAGGCACGAGCGCCGAGGGCACAACCACGAGGTCCACCGCGAACGCCGAGCGGCGCCGGTCGACACCGTCGTGGGGGAGCAGTTGCAGGGGCTGCGCACTCGCCAGGGCGCTCCAGATCTGGTCCGGGCTCGCGTCGATCGACGGCAGAGGCACGCTGCGCCACTGGCCTGAAGTGCCGCGCAGCAGGTCCAGGCGGCCCGAGCCGTCCACCGTGGCGAGCACGACCGGGCGTCCGGCGCTCCGCGCAGGCAGTACCGAGAGCACCCTCGGTCCGACCAGCAGCGTCACGTCCGCGAGGCGCGCTACCTGGCTGGCCCTGGCTTGCAGGCGCGCAAACCGACGGCCTTCCGCGCGCAGCGGGGCCGCGAAGCGCACCGCGAACGTGGCGGCACGCGTCAGGCTGGTCGCCAGCGTGAGATAGCCTGCGCGAGGCGCTGCCTTGATCGAGGCGCCTCGTGGCCCCGTGACCGATGCGCTCGACGCCCACGCCGGCATGCGCATCCGGAGCGTGATGGGCGAGGGGCGGGCGTTCGCGGGGCTCACCGTCACGGTGCTCGCGCAGCTACCGGCCTGCCAGTCGGGCGCTGTGCGCACCCGAACGCGCCACTCGGAGCGGCCCACCTGCACGGGGGCGTCGAAGTCGCCGGCGAAGTTAACGAGGATGTTCGCGCCCTCGCCTGCTGCCAGATACCCCTTGAGGAAGTGCAGCCCGAGCGGTCCGTGGAAGCTGCAGCAGAAGTTCCACTCCTGCACCGGTCCATGCGTCCCGTAGGGGCCGGCCGGGTCCGCCTCGAACGCGCGCCAGCCGAACCCGCCCGTGGCGCACTGGTTCTCGACGTACTGGTTCCCCAGCAGGCGCTCCGTCATGTCGAGATAGCGCGTGTTGCCCGTGTGCCGCCACAGCTCCAGGTTGAATCGCAGCCAGTCCGACTCGCTGCAGCCCTCGTCGCCGCCGAACGACACGTACCAGTGCTCGCCGATGCCGCCTATGGGCCAGACGTACCCTCCGCGCACGGCTGCTTCCCACTTCGCGATGGCGCCTGCCAGGTACTGCCGGTCGTGCGTCACGCCGTACAGGTCGAGGATGCCGCGCCAGGCGCACAGATTGCCGTGGCTGTGGTCGACCGGCAGCACGTCGAACTCGCCGAAGAGCGCGGCCATGCGCTTCGCCTGCTCCAGGTAGCGCGCATCGTGGGTCGCACGATGGAGCATCACCAACCCTTCGATGGCCGGGAAGTAGCAGCAGGCGTAGCTGTCGCCGTAGGTTCCGCTGGATCGGTAGTCGGCGAGGCGATCGGGCGAGCAGAGCTGGGCGGCGGAGTTGACGTAGAAGTCGCCGAGGCGCTTGGCGGACGCCAGCAGCTCCGGCCGGTGCAGCTCGCGGGCCGCGGTGACGAGGCCGACCAGGAGCCGCGCGTTGCCCCAGAGCAGCGTGATGGCCGCGCCGCCCTTGGCGAGGGGCTTGGTCAGGTCGATATCGACGCCGAAGTGGCCGTCGGGCTTCTGCAGGCCGGGCAGCGCGGCAAGGACCTGGTCCAGCGTGCCGGGCCGCGGATGGCTCTTGGGAGAGGTGAGGGAGGCCAGCTCGATGAAGCGCCCGGATACATCGCCGCTGTAGTTCGTGAAGATGCGGTCGACCTCGAACGAGACGTCCGAGCGCAGCCATGCGGCCGTGTAGGGCGAGCGCCCGAGCCGCTCCACGCCCCGGTCCAGCGCCTGGCCCAGCTCGCCGCGCATTGCGACGCGGCTCGGCGGTGGCAGGGCAACCGGCGGCCAGGTGGCCTGGGCCCGGCACGGTTCGCGGGCGGCCGCCAACACCATCGTTACGGCCAGCACAGCACAAGTGGCGCGGTTCATGGTGGCTCCCTCCCAGTGACGCCTACTCCTGCCCCTCGGTCCTCCGCGCGATCCGCTGCTTGATCCTGGCCTCGTGGCCGATGTCCTTGGGCTCGTAGTAGGGGCCGGAGCGGGCGTCGCTCGGGGCGTACTCCTGCTCCACCCAGCCGCCCGGGAAGTCGTGCGGGTAGAGGTAGCCCTCGCCGTGGTGCAGGGCCTTGGCGCCCGCGTAGCCGGTACCGCGGAGGTGGATGGGCACGGGCGCGGGGCCCTTCGTGCGGATGTCCTCCAGCGCGCGGCCGATGGCGATGGTGGCGGCGTTGCTCTTCGGCGCGCAGGCGAGATAGGTGGTCGCCTGCGCGAGGATGAGCTGGCCCTCGGGCATGCCGACGAACATGACGGCCTGGGCGGCGGCGTTGGCCAGCACGATGCCCATCGGGTCCGCGTTGCCGATGTCCTCCGAGGCGAGGATGACCAGGCGGCGCGCCAGGAAGCGCGGGTCCTCACCGGCGGCGATCATCTTGGCGAGCCAGTAGAGCGCCGCGTCCGGGTCCGAGCCACGCACCGACTTGATGAACGCGGAGATGGTGTCGAAGTGCTCGTCGCCGGCCTGGTCGTAGGCGAGGACGCGCTGCTGGATGGCCTCTTCGGCGACCTCGACGGTGACGTGGCGGCGCTCCTCGGGCGCGTCGGCGACGGAGGTGACGGCCGTCTCCAGCGCGTTGAGGGCGGTGCGCACGTCGCCGCCGGAGACGCGGACGAGGTGCCGGAAGGCTTCGTCGTCGACGCCCACGCCGCACTCGCCGAGGCCGCGCTCCTTGTCCTCCAGCGCGCGGCGCAGCAGACCGAGCACGTCGTCCTCCGCCAACGCCTCGAACCGGAAGATGCGGGAGCGCGAGATGAGCGGCGTGTTGACCTCGAAGTAGGGGTTCTCGGTCGTCGCCCCGATGAGCGTGACCGTGCCGTCCTCGACGTGCGGCAGGAGCGCGTCCTGCTGCGCCTTGTTCCAGCGGTGGATCTCGTCGACGAAGAGGATGGTCTTGCGGCCGGTGCGGCGGCGTTCGCGCGCCCGCTCGATCAGCTTGCGGACATCCGCGACGCCGCTCGTGACGGCGCTGAGGCTCTCGAAGGCGGATCGGGTGCTTTGGGCGACGATGCGGGCGAGGGTCGACTTGCCGCAGCCGGGCGGTCCCCAGAAGATGCAGGAGGGCAGGCGGTCGCCCTCGATGGCGCGGCGCAGCAGAGTCCCGGGGCCGACGATGGCCGCCTGACCGGCGAACTCGTCGAGGGTGCGCGGGCGCATGCGGGCGGCGAGGGGTGCGTTCGGATCGGCGTCCGCGTTGGCCGGCAGGGGATCGTCGGCGCCGAACAGGCCGCCTGTCAGGTCGTCGGTAGGCATCGGGCTGTCTCCGCCGCCGGCTCGGTTCGTCGTACGCGCGAAGCGGCGGCGCGGGCACTATAGCACATCGGCTCGTTGCCCGCAACTTCGCCGCGCGCCCTTGACAGGCCGACCGCGTCCCGATACAACTGCCAGGAGTGAGACCACTTCTCGCATTCGCCCTCCCCCGGGAGCGGGAACTGGCGCACGTACACCGTCGCCGTGCCGCGATCGTGGGCCTCGCCGGGCCGTGAAGCCCTGCGAGCCGCACCCCCGCTTGCCCGCCGCCCTCGCTCCCTCCGTGTTCGGCGTTTCTGCAGATAGGCAGCACCGGTGAGCCCCTGGCAGTGTCTTCTTAGGTGACGCTTGCCAGGAGGTCACGAACCCATGGATCCCCCATCCCGACGTGCCGCCCTGCTTCTGTGTGCGCTCATCCTCTTCACGTGGCCCGCGTGCGCCCGGCCCCAGGCGCTTCTGAAGCTCAAGGGCGAGACCGCGGCCAGCCTGGTCGCCAAGTCCCTCCAGGCCGATGTCGGCGTCCAGGGGCAGTTCGCCACGACCAGGCTTCTGCTCACCTATCTGAACCGCGCCGGCAGCAGGATCGAGGCCGAGTTCCACTACGCTGCTCCGCCCGGTGCGGTGGTGACCGGCTTCGCGTATTGGTACGGCGACGAGAAGGTCGTGGCGCGGGTCGTGGAGAAGCAGCGCGCCGCCGCGATCTACCGCGCCATCACCACGCGGCAGCGCGACCCCGCCCTGGTCGAGCTGATCGGCCGCAACATGCTGCACGCGCGCATCTTCCCCGTGATGCCGAATGCCGACCTGAAGGTCGAGATCCGCTACGTTCAGCCGCTGCCCTCGACGGCCGATGGCGCCCTCTGCACCGTGCCGCTGCGGATGGCCGGAGACGACCGGCTGGACCGCGCGGCCATCCGCGTGCGCGTGGCGCGCTCGGGCCAGGTCGACGCGGTAACGAACAACCTCGGCCTTCCCGTGCATGATGCCGCCGACGGCTGGGACCTCGCGCTCGACGCCGCCAACTACCGGCCCCAAGCCGATCTGCGCGTCTTGCAGAAGCGGAAGCCTGCGCCGCTGAGCGTCTCCCTCTTCGCGGCGCCGTCCGGTGGCTCGGATGGCTACTTTGCGCTTTCCGTGACGCCAGGCCAGGTCGTACGGCGGCCACGCATCGCTGTCCGCGGCGTCCAGACGTACGACGTGCTGCCGGCGCGACTACCGGACGGCGGCCCTGCTCGGGCAATCGTTGTCGTGGGGCGCTACCGCGGCGCGGGGCCGGCGACGGTCGAGCTGACGGGCTCCGGCTCGGTTCGGCTGACGGCACCCGTTCGCTTCGGCAGCGAGAGGCGGCCGCAGAACCTGGCGGCGAAGCTCTGGGCGGCGGAGCGCATCGCGCAGCTCTCGGCGGGCGGCGGCCATCGCGCTGAGGTCGCCGCGCTGAGCCTGGCGCACACCATTCCGTCGCCGTACACGTCGTGGCTGGCCATCCCCACCGAGGAGCGCGAGCGGTTCCGGCTGATCATGGCGCAGGCCGACGCCGACCGCATCGCTCAGCGCCTCGCGCAACTCATCGCTGAACGCCGAGCTGGGACCGAAGAGGCTCGGCGAGGGCGGAAGCGGCTCGAGGAGTTGTCCGGCGAGCTGGGCATGCACGCTGCCGACCTGCTGTCCGCGGCCGTCCGGGGACGCGCCTACATCCTGGCCGAGCAGATATCGGCCGAGGCCCACCGCCGCTCGCCGAACCGTGTGCGGCTCGCGCGGCTTCGTGAGGGTCTTCGGTACCTCTGCAAGCACTCCGGGGCGTCGTACGAGGCGATGGTGGCCGGCGCTGGGCGCGCCTGGCTTTACGCCGAGGAGGGCCGTACCGCGGAGAGTCTCGCCCGGCTGATCGTGGCGCACCGGGCAGACAGCCCCGCGGCTGCCAGGCTGCGCGCGCGCCTGATCGCCCTCTCCTGGCGCACGAAGCAGGACGCCGCCGACGCACTGTACTGGCCCCTCCATGGCGCTGCTGAGCGACTCGCCGAGCAGATCGTGTTCGAGCGGCATCGTGCGGCGCCGGATCTGGCTCGCATCTCGGCCTGGCGCAGGCACCTCGACTACATCTGCGCACACTCGCGCATCGGCCCTGCGCGGGGGTTTGTCGATGACGCGGAGTGCCCCTGGCGCTGCCGGGAGGAGCAGCGTATCCGCCAGCGGCTTATCGAGGAGTTCGATCACGACCAGCGGGACGAGGCAGCGATCGCCCGGCTGAAGGCGGAGTGGCTGGCGGTCTGGCCGAGCGACGGCGAGTGGCGGCAGCAGTATGTGCGCGATCGCTTCGAGCGCCTGGAGGCTCGCGGCGACATGGCCCGCCTGCAGCGGGCGATAGATGCGGCCGAGCCCGGGCAGGCCGAGGCCCTGAAGCGCCGGTACGAGGCAGCCGAGAAGCGCGAGGCTGAACTCCGCGCGCGCGTGGGCGACCCGCTGCTGAAGGTGGAGGCGCCCGCGGATGCGCTGAGCGTGACCGCGCTGATGCCGGACGGGACGGTGAGGCCGCTCCTCTACGACGCCGCGTTCGGACGCTGGCTCGCCCGGTTCGACATTCCTACGTATGCGCGGGAGGGGGCCTACGTCGTCACGGTGATCGTCGTGCTGAAGGACGGGACCCGGAGCGTCGTGAAGATCACGTACCACGTCGACGTGACCCCGCCGCGCGGCTCCGGCAGCGTGTCGCTCGCCACTGAGCCCGGCCCCGTGCTGCGCCTGGAGGTCGAGGCCGATGCGGACACGGCGCGCGTCGAGGCGGTGCTCCCGTGGGGCGAGGTCGTCGCGCTTCGCTCGTCGCAGCCCGGGCGCTTCTTCGCTCTGGCGCCCGTGCCGGACGCGCAGAGGGGGGGCGGCGGCCCGGTGACTTACGTGCTGACGGACCGCGCGCACAACCGCACCACGTTCTCGGTGGACCCGCGGCCGTGATGGCGCCTCTCGTGCTTGCCGTCGCCGCGATACTGGCCGCCTCGCCGCCGCCCGCCGTCTACACGTCCACCCGGTGCGTGACGGACATCGCGATCGCGAAGGACGGCGCGGTCTGGGTGGGTACGACGGGCGGCGTTCTGCTGCGTGGGGCAGATGGAGTCTGGCGCAAGTTCACGGCGGCGGACGGCCTGCCGAGCAGCGAGGTGCGCGGCTTCGTTCTGCAAGGAGCGAGCGTGGTCGCCGTGTTCCCGACAGCCTCGGCGCGGTGGGACGGCCGGGCGTGGCACGCGGAGGCCGCCCCACGGCCGCTTCCCCGCGCCGCCGCGCCGCCCACCCAGACCTGCGCGACGGAGTGGCAGGGCAAGTGGGTGGTGGCGTCTCCGACAGGCCTCCAGGTTCTCAGGACAGGCAGGGACGCCCATCCGGCCAGGGATGCAGCCGGCAGCGGGACGGGCAGGGACGCCCATCCCACCGGAGGCGCTCGATCTGGCCGCGAGACGATCCCGCTGCCGCCGAGCAAGGGGTCGCACGTCAGCGCGATGGCGCCACGGGGAGGCGTGCTGCTGGCCGCCATGTACGGCGACGGGCTGTGGGAGTGGAACGGCGCGGCGTGGCGATCGGCGAAGCCCGTCGTGCCGGTCGGCGCTCGCGAGATCACCGCGCTGGCGTCGACGGGCTCCACGCTCTGGCTGGGCACGCGGCGGGCGGGCGTGTGGCAGTGGGACGGCGAGCGCTGGTCGCAGCACCTGCAGCCAGATGAACCCTTCGACCACAACGTGCAGTCGCTGGCCGAGTTCGACGGGCGGCTCTACGCGAGCACTCTGGAGGACGGGCTGGTGGTCTGCGACGGTGGCCAGTGGCAGCACGTGGCGCCTCCGACGATCTCCAGCGTTGCGCCCAGGCAGATGGCCGAGTTCGAGGGCGCCCTCTATGTTCGGCACGGGCATGGCAAGGTGGATCGCCTGGCGGGCGGCGTCTGGCAGAGCGATGTGTTCGCCTCGCTGCCTCGCAGGCAGGTGAACGCCCTCGCGGTCTGCGGACACCGGCTATTCGCGGCGCAGTGGGGCGGGTGGAGCGAGTTCGACTGGACACGCTGGACGCATCGCCTGGACCTGCCCGAGCTGCAAGGGGTGCAGACGACCGCCATCCTGGCGACGGAGCGCGCC
>CAZFLM010000123.1:0-13732 GCA_964519955.1 uncultured Chthonomonadaceae bacterium
TGGCGCTGGACGGGCACGGAGGCCCATCCCACCACTGCACTGGCGTTGGACGGGCGCGGAGGCCCATCCCACCACTGCACTGGCGCTGGACGGGCGCGGAGGCCCATCCACCACTGCACTGGCGCGTGATCCGGGCTAAGACCTGTTCCGACAACGAGTGGAAACCAGGACGGGGCGGCGCGTGTGCGCCGCCCCGTTCGAGCATCGTGGCGATATGGCACGTAGGTCAACCCCACCCGGAGTCCACGCACGATCGGCCTATGCGGCGTATCTGCCCTACACGGCCGCCCGCCAAGTCCAGAACTCGCGCATGGTGCGGCTACAGGCTGCGGCGGAGGAAGGCCGTCATCAGCGTGTAGAGATGGTGGTTGCGGTCCTCGATGCCGTGATGCTTGCCCGGGTAGTACATTGCCTCGAACTGCACCTTCGCATCCTGCAGGGCGCTGGCCAAACGGGCTGAGTTCTGGAAGTGCACGTTGTCGTCCATGGTGCCGTGCACGATCAGCAGGCGCGCCTTGACGCCGGCCGCATGCGTGACAGGCGAGCCGTCGCGGTAGCCGTCCGGGTTGTCCTCGGGGCGCTCCATGAAGCGCTCGGTGTAGATGGTGTCGTACAGCGTCCAGTCGGTGACGGGCGCCACGGCGATGCCTGCCCGGAAGACGTCGCCGCCGCGGGCGAGGGTCAGGCAGGTCATGTAGCCCCCGTAGCTCCAGCCCCAGATGCCGATGCGCGAGGCGTCGACGAGCGGGTGGCTGCCCAGGAAGCGTGCGGCGGCGATCTGGTCGTCGCTCTCCAGGATGCCCAGGCGGCGGAAGGTCTGCTTCCGGAAGTCGCTGCCGCGCCCGCCTGTTCCCCGGTTGTCGATCATCGCGACGACGTAGCCCATCTCCGCCAGCATGTGGTGCCACAGATCCCTCTTGCCATTCCAGGCATCGAGCGCAACCTGCGATCCGGGGCCGCCGTAGGTGTAGATGAGCGCCGGGAAGCCCTTGCGCGGTGGGGTCTTGCTCGGCATCAGGATGCGAGCCCAGAGCCGCTCGCCGGTGGGCGTCTCGATGGAGACGAACTCCCACTCACTCCGCGAGGCCGAGGCGCTCGGATTGGTGCGGATGCCGTACTCGGCGAGGGCGGGGCACGGGATGTCCACCAGAACCGTCGTCGCCGCGCCAGCGGTCGAGCGCACCGCGACGGTGGCCGGGGCGTTCACCGTGGAGTGGGTGTGGAGGAAGCGCGCGCAGTCCTTGGCAAACACCGCGGTGTGGCGGCCTTCGCTCGCCAGGACGGGCCGCGTCTCGCCGCCGTCGAGCGAGGCGGCCCACAATGTGCGGTCGACGGGGCGGGGCGCCGCAGCCATGTAGTAGAGCGTGCGGGCGGCCGAGTCGAGGGCGCGGATGTCGTCGGCTTCCCCGTCGGCCTGCGTCACCTGGCCCCTGGGGGCGCCGGCAAGATCGTAGAGGTAGTACTGCCGATCGCCGGAGCGCTCCGACGGCCAGAGGAAGGTGTCCTCGCCCTCGACGAAGTGCAGCTTGCCCGCGGGGTCGACCCAGCGTTCGTCGGCCTCTGTGACGATGAGGCGGGTCTCGGCCGTTGCCGTGTCCAGCAGGAGCAGGTCGAGCCGGTTCTGGCGCCGGGGTATGCGCTGGAGGAGGACGCCGCGTCCGTCCGGCGCCCATTGCAGCGCGACGATGTAGTGCTCGCCCGCCGGGATGCCGTGGCCCGGGTCGGTGAGGTCCGCCCAGACGATGGCGTTGGAGCGAACGTCGACGATGCCCGCTCTGACGGTCGGATTGGGGTCACCCGCCTTGGGATACCGCGTGCGGCGTGGGGCGGCGTGGAGGTCATCGTAGCGCGAAAGAAGCACCTCCGGCACGGAAGCCTCGTCTTGCTGCAGAAAAGCGATGCGGCTGCCGTCGGGCGACCAGGCCCACCCGTCGCCGAGGCCCAGCTCTTCCTCGTAGACCCATCCAAGCCGCCCGTTGTAGCGGGTCTCGGAGGCGTCCTCGGTGATGCGCTGCTCGGCGCCGGTCTCGAGGTCGAGCACCCAGAGGTCGTCGGCGCGCACGAGGCCGATGCGGGAGCTATCGGGGCTGAACTTGGCGTGCCGCTGGTCCGCGTCGACGTCCGTGAGCTTGCGGAGGGCGCCGGACTCGATGTCGAAGATCAGCAGGTTGCCGCAGGAGCTGAACCGCGTGGGCGCCTTCTCGAAGAGCAGCAGGCAGCGCTCGTCCGGCGACCAGACGCAGCCGGCCAGCGACGCGGGCTTCTCGGCGCCGGGCAGACGCAGGGCGTCGGGCGTCATCACAGGGGCGCGCGAGCCGTCGCGGGTGTCGTGGATCCACAGCACATCCACATCGGTATCCGGGTACTTGTCGACGAGGCTGAAGCGGACCCCGTCGCTGAGCCACGCAGGCTGGCGAAGGGTGGTTTCGTCGAAGGTCTTGCTGTCGAAGATAGCGTCGAGCTTCAATCGGCGCGGAGCATGTTGTCGGCGCTGCACGCACGGCCTCCTGGGGTGTCGATGATGGTGGCGGACGGCGGCCGGGGCAGGACTTGGGCGATGGCCCGTCCAACGATGCACTACGAAGCTGGACGCGGCCACACGCTGCCGGAGAACGCGCACACTCCCGCAGGTCGGCGTGCCGGTAGGAAGTGTACCCAAGGACCGGTTGCGGGGCAATCGGCGGCGCCCGCTAGCCGGGCCGGGAGGACGGTGTAAGGATGAAGTCGGTCGTCTGGGCGTTCGCGGCAGTGCTCCTTCTGGCAGGGCCTGTGGGTGGAACGTGTTCGGTGCTTGCGGGCCAGGGCAAGGCCGAGAGCACGCGCGCGCTGATCGGGCGGGCGCTGCACTCGCTTCAGGGGAGCGCGCGGGCAGCCAAGAAGGGCGGGAAGGGGCCGTCGCAGATCGCGAGCCTGGCAGACAAGCGCACGGCGGAGAGTTCCGGTGTGGCGGCGAGCGCCAAGACGCCCGGGCTGATCTGGACGCACAACGATTCGGGGGACGGGCCGTACCTGTATGCCACCGATCGCAAGGGGCGCGCCATCGCGCGGTTCACGGTGACTGGCGCCAAGAACGTCGACTGGGAGGACATGGCGCTCGGGATCGGGGCCGACGGCGCGCCCTGCATCTACCTGAGCGACTCCGGCGACAACGGGCATGACCGCCACAACTGCTGCGTCTATCAGGTGCCCGAGCCCGATGTCGACATGACGCTGACCGGCCAGGATCGGTCCACCATGATCGCCCGGCGCTATCCGTTCGAGTACCCGGACGGGCGCCACGACTCCGAGGCGATGCTGGTCCATCCCACGACCGGCGAGCTGCTGATCGTAACGAAGGTGGAGTCCGGCAAGAGCGGCGTGTACAGGTTCCCGATGCCTCTGCAGCGCGACACCAAGGTGGTGCTGGAGAAGGTCGGCACGGTGGTGTTCACGAATGCGCTCGTCTTCCGCGACCGGGCCGTGGGCAAGCTGGCCACGGGCGGAGCCGTGGCGCCGGACGGCAAGCACGCCGCGATCCGGACGTACACGGACGTGCTCGAATGGACCAGCAAGCCGGGCCAGACGATCGCCGAGGCCCTGAGGGGCAAACCGCGGACGATCGAGGCGCCGTGGCTCGGCCAGTTCGAGGCTCTCTGCTACACGCCGGACGGCAAGGCGCTGCTGACCACAAGCGAGGGCAGTCCGACGCCGCTGTGGGAGGTGCCGCGCTAGGCTGACCAGTGTGCGAGCCGAGCGGCCGGCGGGCGAGGTTGTGTGGGGTGAGTGGGCTACGGGTGACGAAGGAGGAGCCGAATGGCGCCGTTGGTTCTGACGCGCGATGCATATCGGGACAAGGTCGAGGGCGGGTGGTTGGGCCGGAACGCCGGTGTCACGCTCGGGGCGGGGGTGGCCGGCCAGACTGAGGCGCACAGCTTCACGTTCTACGATCCGCTGCCCGGACAGCCTGCCGCGAGCGAGGAGACGGACATGCAGCTCGCGGCCTTCAGCGCCCTACGGGAGCACGGGCCGGACCTCCGCGGCGCGGACGTGGCGGACGCTTGGGTCGCGCACATCCGGTACACGTTCGACGAGGCTGGCTACGCCGGGCGGAATCTGCGCCGCGGGCTAAGGCCACCGATCAGCGGGGCGTTCGACAACTGGTTCCGGCGGGGCAACTCCGGCGCTGGGCGGACGCTGCTGTGGGCGATGGTGGCTCCCGGCGCGCCGCAGGTTGCCGCGGCCTATGCGTTCGAGGATGCGCGGATCGATCACTCGGAGGAAGGGGTGTGGGCGGCGATGTTCTGGGCTGCCGCTCAGAGCGCCGCCTTCTTTGTATCGGACGCCGGACGCCTGCTGGACATCGGGCTGAGCATGGTGCCGCAGGCGTCGCGCGTGTCGCTGGCGGTGCGGACGGCGCGGCAGGTGCATGGCGCCAGGTTGAGCTGGCTGGAGGCACGGACGCGGGTGCTGGCCGCCGTCGGGCATCCGAACGTGACGGACGCGCCGCAGAATGCCGGCTTTGGGGCGATGGGCTTGCTGTACGGCGCAGGCGACTTCGGCGGGGCGGTGTGCTCCGCGGCGAACTGCGGCTACGACTGCGACGCGGTCGGCGGGACGGTGGGCGGCCTGATGGGCATTGTGGCGGGGCGCTCCGGCATGCCTGCCCGGTGGGTGGAACCCATCGGCGAGGCTGTGGTGATGGGGTGGGGACTCGTCGACCTGGCGGCCCCTCTGACGGTGGCGGACCTTGCGGCCCAGGTAGTCGAGGCCGGAGAGCAGGTGGTTGTAGCTCGCTGTGCGGATGTCGAGCTGGTCGACGAGATGCCGGCCGAGGAGCCCGCGCCGGCGCCCGAGCCCGTGCCGGAGCCTGTTCCTGAGCCGCCGGTCGTCGAGGCCGCTCCGCCCGCGGAGGCCGCGCCTGCTGCCGAGGAGGCTCCGAGCGAGGAGGCCGCCCCCGCGCCGGAGCTGTCGCCGGGCGATGCCGCGGTTGCCAAGCTGGGCGATGGCGAGACCGTGGCGGCGGAGGAAGCGCCGGAGCCGGAGCAGGCTGCTGGCGAGGCTGCGGAGCCACCCGCGGCCGATGCAGAGGCGCCTCTGGCCGTTGATGCGCCCGCCGCCGCGCCCGAGCCGCCCCTCGCGGAGGCACCCATCGCCGCGCCAGCGCCACCCGCGCCGAAGCCCGCCTACGACTGGACGGCGAACTCGCTGGTGAAGCCGCTCCTGGCCGCGCCGGCGTGCTCGTCGACGCACCACGTCGGGCAGTTCGAGGTGGTGGTGGACTACGGCGAGCAGGGGCCGGCGATCATACCGAACGTTGCGACCACGTTGATGATGATGGTGCGCAACCGCGGCGAGAGCCCCTTTGTGGGCAACGTGCAGTTGAGCGTGCCGCGCGGCTGGGAGGCCCGAGTGCCCGGCGCGCAGGGCCAGCGGCAGATGCTGGCGGCGGGGGGCATGGCGCGCTACGGGTTCGTGGTGCGCGCTCCCGAGGCAGCTCCGCTGGAGGGGCGCAACGATCTGGCGCTCGTGTTGGCGCCGGAGAGTGGGCCGCCGACCACGGTGAGCTTCTCGCTGCTGGGGGGCTCCGGGTGGTACGTGGTCGGACCTTTCAAGAACCAGATGGACGACGGGTTCGAGCGTGCGTTCGAGCCGGAGGACAAGCCCGGGCTGGACTGCACCTATCTCGGTCGCGCGGGCGGCTTGGTGCGCTGGGCGCGGCATGCGTTCAAAGAGACGGTGATGGACGTGGAGCCGCTCTTCGAGGGGCATCCGGGCGTGCTTTATGCTCGGACGCGCTTCCATGTGCCGACGATCACCGACTGCCGGATCGTGCTGCACACGAACGATGGCGGCAAGGTGTGGCTGAACAGCCGGATGGTGCTGCAGCGCCATTGGCACGCGCCGTTCAGGCCGACGTTGGGCGAGGGGGCGTGCATGGTGGACGTCACGCTGAGGGCGGGGGACAACGACCTGATGCTGAAGGTGGTGCGCTGTGCCGAGCCTGCCGAACTGGCGCTGATGGTGGTGGATCGCAAGGGGAAGCCGCTCGAGAGCGTCGTGGGGAAGTGGGAGTAGCGCAGCGCCGAGAACCGGCGCGGTGACGAAGCGAAGGGCCCGGCGGCATGTTGCCCCGGGCCCTTCGCCGATCTGGCGTTCGATGACCGGACTACAGCGTCACGTGCACCTTGGCCTTGGCGACGGCCGGCTTCTTGTTCCCATTGAGGTCGCGCACGACGAGGAAGACCTCGTAGTCGCCGCTCTTGCGGAACCGATGCTTGATGGTGCGGCCCTCGCTGTCGACGGGCAGCGCGCTGCTTGCGTTGAACTCGCCCGCGTTGGCGAACGTCCACTCGTACTTCAGCGGCGAGACGCCACCCTCGGCGTCGCCCGTGAAGGTGATCTCGTCGTTGACGGCGACGGTCCGCTCGTTCATCTCCTCGATCCGGATCGGCGTCTCGTCGCGCACGGTGCGGATCTCGCCAACGAAGAGCGTGGTCGGGGTGTCGCCAAAGATGCCGATCTCGGCGATCTGGCCGTTGGAGTCCTTGAGACCAGCCAGGGCCGACAGCGGCACGGCCAGGGTGCGCCAGTCTTCGTCGCCGGCCTTGGCGTCGGCGTAGGACAGGACGGTCTCGGCGGTCTTGCCGTCGGTGGTGCTGACGAGCAGGCGCACATTCGCCAGGGCCTTGGGCTTGCCCATCACGGCGTTGCTGTAGTCGCCGAAGCCGCGCCCCGCACGACCGGAGCCACCGCCGGACATGCCCTTCATTCCCACCATGCCGGCGCCTCCAGGCATCGCCATGCCGCCCGGGCCGCCCATGCCCATGCGCATGGTGGAGTTCTTCTCGGCTGTCTTGACGGTAAGGCGCAGGTAGGCGCTGGGGTCGGCGAGACCTGCCTTGACGTTCGCCGGTTGGCCCAGCACCAGGCGGGCGCCTTGGAAGAGGCCGTGGGTGGTGACGCGCAACGAGCGAACACCGGTGAACACGGACTCCTCGGAGTCCTTCGCGGTGCCGCTTCCCCAGGAAAGGAGCTTCAGGCCGGCCGTCTGGGAGGTCTGGCCGGTGTAGATGGCGACGTCGCCTTCGGTCTGGGCTTGGAGTGCGCCAGGCATGGCGAGGGCGCACAACGCGGCGGCACCGACCCGAGCGCAGCGTGCAACGAAGCTTGGCATGTTGTGTGCTCCTGACGAAAGTACGTTAGGTCAGACAGTGCGTAAGGGCGGCCAGCCGGGCTCGCGTCTCGAACCATGGGGTCCGAGGTGCCCGCTACGGACGCCGGGCGTGTTTGGAACTAGCTTCAGGCTCGATATGTACCCGCTCGATGCGGCTCGCCTTGCGGGTCCAGGCGTCGATATCGATCACGACGCCGCAGACCCGGGCAGGGCTGGGGGCCACCTCGAACCGATGCGGCACCATGGTGGTGAACCGACTCAGGACGCCACCGACCTCCATGCCGATCACGGAGTCGACGGGACCGGTCATTCCGGCATCAGTGATATAGGCCGTGCCTTGCGGCAGGACGCGCTCGTCCGCGGTCTGTACGTGCGTGTGCGTGCCCACGACGGCACTGCAGCGGCCATCGACGTACCAACCGAACGCGATCTTCTCGGACGTCGCCTCCGCGTGCATGTCGATGAAGACAGCGGCCACGTCCGACGGCAGGGCGTTCAGGAGGCTGTCGGCGACTCGGAACGGGTCGTCGATCGGGTCCATGAACACGCGCCCCTGCATCGACAGGACCGCGATGCGGCCAGCCGGCGTCTCGAAGATGCCCCAGCCTCGCCCCGG
Organism: uncultured Chthonomonadaceae bacterium; assembly: GCA_964519955.1. Taxonomy (GTDB): domain Bacteria; phylum Armatimonadota; class Chthonomonadetes; order Chthonomonadales; family CAJBBX01; genus CAZFLM01. The sequence continues at coordinate 7,770 of CAZFLM010000123.1, forward strand.
CACTCCCGGCGGGTAGTTGGCGGGGCGCAGCACGCGCGGCTCACGATCCAGGTACCCGTACACCTCCCGCTTGGCCCACGCGTGGTTTCCGAGCGTCAGGACGTCGATCCCGGTGCGCTCCAGCAGCTCGACCGCCACGTCCGATGTGATGCCGATGCCCCCGGCCGCGTTCTCGGCGTTGGCGATAACGACGTCTGGCAGGACCTCCTCGCGCAGGCGCGGCAGATGCCTGGCGAGCGCCTCGCGTCCCGGTCGCCCTACCACATCGCCGATGAAGAGCACCCTCATCGTGGCGCCCCGGCGGCCGCGCCGCCGCACTCTCGTGGCATTCGACGAGTCTGGGAGGGGTATCGGTTACCTGGGCCTTGGCTGGAGCCGGTCAGGGAAGGGGCAGGCCGCGTCACTTGGCGTAGTCCACCGCGCGCGTTTCGCGGATCACCGTGACCTTGATCTGGCCGGGATACTCCATCTCCTCCTCGATGCGCCGGGCCGTGTCGCGGGCAAGCTTCACCGCCGCCAGGTCGTCGATCTGCTCCGGCTTGACGATCAACCGGATCTCGCGCCCAGCCTGCACCGCGAATGTCTTCTCGACTCCCGGGTAGCTGTCCGCGATCTCCTCCAGCTTGCGCAGCCGCTTGACGTAGGTCTCGAGGGTCTCGCGGCGAGCGCCCGGCCTGCCGGCCGAGATGGCATCGCCGCAGATGACGAGCACGCCTTCGACGGACTCGACTTCGATGTCGCTGTGATGCGCCTCGATGGCCGCGATGACGGCAGGGTTCTCTCGGTTGCGCCGCAGGATGTCGGCGCCGATGACCGCGTGCGGTCCCTCGACCTCGTGGTCGACGGCCTTGCCGATGTCATGCAGCAGCCCCGCGCGTCGCGCGATCGAGATATCGGCCCCGACCTCCGCGGCGAGCATGGCGCAGAGGTGGCTCACCTCGACCGCGTGGTCCAGCACGTTCTGCCCGTAGCTCGTGCGGAACCGGAGCTTGCCGAGCAGGCGCACCAACTCCGGCGCCATGCCCGTGATGCCCGTATCGAGGATGGCCTTCTCACCTGCCGCCAGGATCTGCTGCTCGACCTCAGCCTGCGCCTTGCGGATCATCTCTTCGATGCGGCCCGGATGGATGCGTCCGTCGGTCACCAGGTTTGTCAGGGCGATGCGCGCGACTTCACGGCGCACCGGATCGAAACCGGAGAGGACGACCGTGTCGGGCGTGTCGTCGATGATGAGGTCGACGCCCGTGAGCGTCTCGAACGCCCGTATATTGCGCCCCTCGCGGCCGATGATGCGGCCCTTCATCTCATCGCTGGGCAGCGGGACGACCGAAACGGTGGTCTCGGAGGTCTGGTCCACCGCGCAGCGCTGGATGGCCTGGGTGACGATCTGGCGGGCCCTGCGCTCGCCTTCGGTTCGGGCTTCCTCCTCGATGTCGCGGACGAGTTTGGCAGCCTCGTGCCGGTACTCCTCCTCGATATTGCGCAAGAAGATCGCGCGCGCCTCGTCGGGTGAAAGCCCCGAGATGCGGCGCAGTTCGGACTCCTGCTTGGCAACCAATTCCTGGGCTTGCCGGGTGGCCTGGTCGAGTTCGACCTCCCGCTGCTGAAGGGTGCGCTCCTTCTTCTCAGTGGCTTCGACGCGCCTCTCCAGCCCTTCTTCCCGTTGTGCCAGTCTCCGCTCTAACCTCTGGGTCTCGGCCCGTTTCTCGCGGTTTTCGCGTTCCATCTCCGCGCGCAGGCGGTAGGCTTCGTCCTTGGCTTCGACGAGCGCCTCTTTCCTGCGAGCTTCGGCCTGTCTCTCGGCCTCTTCCTGAACGCGCTTACATTCGGCAGCCTTGTCCTGCTCGACTTGGTTGTACTTCTGTTCGAACGCCCGTTTGAACCAGATGAACACCGCCGTGGCAAAGACGACGGTGATGGCGACGGCAGATACGACAACGACGGTATATTCAGACACGCTTGTCTCACCTCCAGACATCGTGATGTCCGAGGTTGAGCGCGGGAACCGACGCGCTTGCGCGCGCCCGAGACTGGCTGTAGAACCGGTTGTTCAACCATCATTCGCCGTGAGCCGTTCCATTACCTGCGCGATGGTCTCCCAATTGTAACCGCGCCGCTGAAGAAAGCCTCCGAGGCGCCGCTTGACGGCCGGATCGCGCGGGTCGGCGCCCGCGAGGCGGCGTGTTGCCGAGGCGAGGGCGGCGTCCAGCTCGTTCTCGGGCTCCAGCCGCGCTACGGCTTGCTCGATGAGGGGGACGGCCACCCCCTTGCGGCGCAGCTCGGCGGCGAGCCGTTCGCGGCCGTACCCCTTCTGCCTGGTGCGGCTGTCGACCCACCGGCGCGCGTAGTCTTCGTCGTCCAGGAGGCCGGCGCGCTGGAAGCCCGCGATGATCTCCTCGATCTCCTCGTCGGGGGCATGGGCGCGCTGCAGGCGCCTTCGTATCTCCTCGCAAGTGCGGGGGCAGTGCTCCAGATACGTGAGGGCGATCTCGCGGGGCGAGCGGTCGGGCGATGTGTTGGGCATTGGTGCGCCTCCGGTGACCGAGTCTGGGGCTGCAGCGTACAACTCCTTGTTACCTCACATTCCGGCGGGCGTGCCACCATGTGCTGCGGCATGGGCGCGCGTGGGCAACGGCAATGGTATATCATTCCTTGGGTAAGGTTGGTCTCTTGGGGCACGGCGCTGCGCCGTGCCGACGGCGGCGGGAGGTTCGGATGAACCGAGTGCGATATGGGTGGGGCTCTGTGATGGTGCTGTGCCTGATGGCGCCAGCATCGGGCCAGACGGTGAAGCTGAGCGTGGTGTCATCGGGCGCCGCGGAGAAGTCCGGCGGGTATGTGCCGCAGCGGCTCGTGCTGTCGCCGACGAAGCCCGCGAACGTCACCAAGATGCCTCCCGGGTTGTCCTCCGCGCGGTTCGGCGTGCTGAACCTGGGGCCGGTGGAGCGCCGGCGCGCGTACGCCGTGCTGCTGAACGAGCCCGTGAGCGGGACGCCTGGGCTGTGGATCGACGCGAACGGCGACGGCGATCTGACCAACGATCCGCCGGCCGAGTGGCAGCGGAACGAGTACTCGGGGTCGGGCGGCAAGACGATGGTCACGTTCAGCGGCGGGGCCGTGGTGTTCGTCGACAGCGGCGAGAAGCCCGCGCCCATCCGGATCGCGATGTACCGGTTCGACCCGAACGACCCGATGCGGGCGGGGCTGAAGGAATCGCTGATGTACTACGCCGACTACGCGCTCGAGGGGACGCTCAGCCTTGATGGCGAGACGTATCCGGTGATGGTGTGCGACACGAAGGCGACGGGCGACTTCCGGCCGCCGGCGGGCGTGGATGCGGGCACCAAGGCTCCGGCAGTTCGGCTGCTCATCGATCGCAACCACGACGGGCGCTTCTCCTCGGTTGGCGAGACGTTCGACGCGTCGAAGCCCCTGAACCTGAAGGGCACCACGTACGAGCTGAAGCTGGGCGATGCGTTCGGTGCGGGCGCCCAGTTGGTGAAGGGCAGCAAGTTCGTGCCCGAAGTGCCCGCGCCGCCCGATCTGCGCGTGGGCAAGCCCGCAGTGGCGTTCGAGGCGAACACAACCGACGGTGCCGTGGTCCGGTTCCCGCAGGACTACAAGGGGAAGCTGGTGCTTCTCGACTTCTGGGCGACGTGGTGCGGGCCGTGCGTGGGCGAGATCCCGGGCCTCGTGAAGGCCTACGAGAGGTTCAAGGGGCGCGGTCTGGAGGTGCTGGGCGTCAGCCTCGACAAAGAGAACATGGCGGAGCGGCTGGCCGCGTTCGCGAGCGAGAAGGGGATGACCTGGCGGCAGGTGTACGACGGCAAGTACTGGAAGGCGGACATCGCGCAGCGCTACGGCATCGACAGCATCCCGGCGCCTATCCTCGTGGACGGCAGCACCGGACTGATCGTGGCGAAGGGCGAGCAGTTGCGCGGCGAGGCGTTGGCGAAGACGATCGAGGCGCAGTTGGCGAAGCGGAAGTAGGCGGCGCCGACCCCACGCTGCGCTGGACACAGGGGCTGCCGGCATGGCGGCCCTTGTGCGCATCTGTTGGTGCAACCTGCTGCCTCCTCCGGCCGTAGACTGGCATGTGTGGCTGACCGCCAATCCGCAGGAGGATGACCTCTATGGGTCGCAGACCGATGGCGTGGTGTGTCGCATGTGCGGTTTGCTCGGCCGCTTCTGTGCATGCTCAGACGCTGAAGTTGCAGGCACTGCCTTCGGGCGCACAGGACAAGCTGCACTTTCACGTTCCATTCGTGCTGCCGATGACCGCTTACCGGCCGCCGGCTGTCCGGAAGGCGCCACCGGGTCTGCGCTCGCCGCTCTATGGCATGCTGCCATTCGGTCCCGAGGAACTGCACCGCGCCTATGCGGTCCTCCTCGATGCGCCGAAGGGGAGGGACTGGCGGCTGTGGGTGGACGCGAACGCGGACGGCGACCTGACCAACGACCCGCCGGCCGAATGGAGGAAGAGCCAATCCGAGGACCGACGCCACAAGCCGATCAAGAGCTACTGGGGAGGAGCCACGCTGGTCGTCCGCTCGGGCTCCACGGCGACGCGCCTTCGCGTTGGCATGTACCCGGACTTGTGGAGTGGTGACCTGAGGTTCTGCTACTTCGCCGACTACCTCCGCGCGGGGACGCTCGAGGTGGATGGGGCCTCCTATCCCGCCAGGCTGTTCAACGTCGCGTGCACGGGCGACTACCGGCCCTCGAAGACGCCCGGCGCGCCGCCCAGCTCCACTCTGCAGGTGGACCTGAACGGTGACGGCCAGATCAACACGGTGGCCGAGACGTTCGACCCATCGAAGCCGTTCAGCATCAAGGGGATAACCTACGAGCTGCGGATCGCCGACGGGCTCGCGACGAACGTCAAGCTCGTGCGCAGCGCCCAGTCGGTCGCCGACATCCCCGTGCCGCCGGACCTGAGCGTGGGGCGCAAGGCGCCACCTTTCCGCGCCAGGACGACGGACGGCAAGGACGTCGCGTTTCCCGACGACTACAAGGGCAAGCTCGTGGTGCTCGACTTCTGGGCGACCTGGTGCGGGCCCTGCGTCAGCAGCGTGCCGGAACTGGTGGCAGCCTACGCGAAGTACCACGAGCATGGCTTCGAGGTGCTGGGGATCAGCCTGGATAAGCCGAACATGGCCGAGAAGCTCGCCGCGTTCACCAAGAGCGAGGGCATGGTATGGCCGGAGGTCTACGACGGCGGCGAGTGGAAGGCAGCGATCGCCCAGCAGTATGGGATCGACGGCATCCCGCGCTGGATTCTGGTGGACGGGAGCACCGGCGAGATCCTGCACTACAGCGTGCGCGGCTCTCTGGCCAGCCAGCTCAAGCTGCGGATGGGCAACCGGAAGTAGGCGGCGGCAGACCGGTCGCTGACGCTTCCGGCTCGGTACGGAATCGCGCAGAGGCCCATCCTACCGCGGCACCTGTGCATCACGGGGGCAGACCGCGGCAGACCGGTCGCTGACGCTCCCGGCTCGGTACGGAGTCGCGCAGAGGGCAGGAGGGCCGCCCAACCCCGGGGCGGCCCTTCGCTGTGTCTACTCCTCGTCGGCTTCCTTCTCGCGGGGTTTGGACAGCGTGGCGGGTAGGCCGCCGATCTCGCGGATCTTGGCCTCGATCTCGTCGCAGATCTGCGGGTTGTCCTCGAGGAACTGGCGAGCGTTCTCTCGGCCCTGGCCGAGGCGCAGGTCGCCGTAGCTGAAGTAGGCGCCGCTCTTGCCGACGATGTTCTGCTCGACGCCCAGGTCGAGGATGCCGCCGGAGCGGGAGATGCCCTTCCCGAACATGATGTCGAACTCGGCGACGCGGAACGGCGGGGCGACCTTGTTCTTGACGACCTTCACCTTGGTGCGCGCGCCGATGGGGTCCGCGCCGGATTTTACTGTTTCGGTGCGGCGGACCTCCAGCCGGACGCTGGCCCAGAACTTCAGGGCGCGGCCGCC
>CAZFLM010000124.1:0-13704 GCA_964519955.1 uncultured Chthonomonadaceae bacterium
CCGGTCGATGCGGCGGCGCGACGTGCCCGGCCCGTGCCGCACCCACCGCGCGCCCTCGGGCGAGGGGCAGTAGGCGTGCGGCGCTCGATCGATCTGCACGCCCACAGTACCGCGTCCGATGGCGCGCTGACGCCCACCGAGTTGATGCGGCTCGCGGCACGGCGCGGCCTGTCGGCGCTCGCGGTGACGGACCACGATACGCTCGGCGGGCTGGCGGAGGCCGAGGTTGCCGCCGCCGATGTCGGGGTCGAGCTGGTGCCGGGCGTCGAGATCGCGGTCGACTATCCGTATGGAAAGATGGAGCTGCTCGGCCTGCTCATCGACCGTCACTCGCCGGGGATCGGGGGGCGGCTGGACCTGCTGCAGCGGAACCGGGCCAACCGCAACGCGATCATGGTCGACAAGATGCAGGCGCTGGGCCTCGACGTGACGCTAGCCGAGTTCGAGGAGGAGGCAGGCGGGCCCGTGGTCGGCCGGCCGCACATGGCTCGGGTGCTGGTGCGCAAGGGCATCGTGCATACCCCGCAGGAGGCGTTCGACGGCTACCTTGCCGCGGGCGGGCCGGCCTACGTGCCGAAGGACAAGATCGGCGTCGAGGAGGGGCTCCGGCTCATCCATGAGGCGGGCGGCGTCGCGGTGATGGCGCATCCGCACTCGACCAGGCTGCCGGACGACGAGTTGCTGGGCGAACTGCTGCGTCTGAAGGACCTGGGCCTGGACGGCGTCGAATGCTACTACAGTATCTACCACCCGGACCGGATGGAGGCGCTGCTGCGGCTGACGCAGCGCGCGGGTCTGCTGCCGTCCGGTGGATCGGATTTCCACGGACCGACCAAGCCGGACGTGCGCCTTGGGTGCGTCGACGGGGATCTGCCGGCGCCGGCGCATCTGCTGGACGCCCTGAAGCAGCGGGCGGCGAGCCGCCGACATCCGGCTACCTGACTCGGGGTGGGCGCGACGCCGACACTCTCGCGGGAGCCATACTGGAGGATCTGAAGGAATGACCGTTACGGAGAAGCTGCCGGACGTGGATGCGACCGGTCTGGATATGCCGCCGATCTTCGGGCGCTGCCCGGCGTGCGGCAAGCCGCTGAGGCCTCGGGACCGCTTCACGGGCGAGCCCAAGGCGCCTCCGGTCGGGCAGGGGCCACTCTCGCGCGCGAAGTGCGACCGCTGCGGCGCGATCATCGAGTACGTAGGCAACGGCAACTGGGTCGTGGTCTCGCTCGACGAGGACCTCGGCGGGGGTGACCCGCCCGCGGAATAGCGCCGGAGCCTACGCCGGCGGCATAGGAAGGAGGGAGGCGTACGATGCCCCCCTCCTTTGCCATGTGGCTGTCGGCGCCAGCCTACCTTCGGCGGCGGACGACGAGCGCAGCAGCCGGCAGGGCCGCCAGCAAGAGCGCCGCCGCGCCCGGTTCGGGCACCCGAGCGTCCAGGACCGTGAACTTCAGGTCGTCGAACTCGGTACCCTCCGTGCCGCTGAGCCGGTGGAGGTACACCTTGCTGATGCCGAGATCGGAGTGCACCGAGAGCAGCGCCCAGTCCTGGGAAGCCAGCGTCATCGAGTCGACGAGCATGTCGCTGGAGTTGTAGGCCTGGATCACGATCTCGTCCACGTCCTTGCTGCCGGAGAACCAGATCTCGACATCGGACATCGGCGTGCTGAAGACGAGCCGCTCGGGCAGTGCCGGGTAATCGTGCGGCGGGTCGACGGTGTCGTTGAACGCAAGGATGTTCTCGCCACTGCGCGCCTTGTAGAGCCAGGACGAGTCGTTCAGGATTGCTCCGCCGAGACCCGGGCCGCTGCCCCCGAACGTCACGCCCAACGAGGCGTACTCGGTCGTGAGCGGCCCGGTGCTCATGAAGTAGGTCGGCGCGGAGATGGGATTGCCCAAGGCATCCACGTCGAAGGTGATGAGGGTGGTCTGGCTCGCGGAGGGGATAGCGAGCGCGGCGATCAGGCACATCAGTACCGGTCGAAGCATACGCATCGAGTAGACCCCTTTCTGTCGATCCATTCCTGAGATGGTGACGGAACAGCCTCATCGCTCCACTACTGCACGTTTCATGCCATTCAAGCGAATGGACTGTTCGCCTGTCGCCGCCGCCTGTTAGCCGCTCCGCAGGACTGAGAGCCCGCTGGAGAGAACCTTAGGACGCCCATTCCTAACGACGAGGAGGACCTGACCATGCGCGGCCTGATGATGGACTACCCGCTCACCGTGACGGGGATACTGGAGCGCGTACGCCGCGTGTTCCCCGAGAAGCGAGTGATCAGCCGCCGCCACGACGGGTCGGTCTGCACCCACACGTATGGCGAGGTATACCGCCGCTCGTGCCGTCTGGCGAACGCGCTGCGCGCGGCGGGCGTCAAGCCGGGGGACCGCGTGGCGAGCTTCGCGTGGAACAGCCACCGCCACCTGGAGTTGTACTACGCCGTGCCCGCCATCGGCGCGGTGCTGCACACGCTCAACGCGCGCCTCTCCGCGGCCGAGCTGACGTACATCGTCAACCACGCCGAGGACAAGATCATCTTCGTGGACCGCTCCCTTGCGTCGATCCTGGCGGCGATGACGCCGAGCTTCCGCACGGTCGAGCGCTACGTCATCATGGACGACCTCGGCGAGGCGCCGGACTTCTGGCTCAACCCCTCCGTCGACTACGAGGCGTTCATCGGCGCACAGCCGGACACCGCGCGTTTCCCGAAGCTCGACGAGAACACGGCGGCCGGGCTCTGCTACACCTCGGGCACCACCGGCAACCCGAAGGGCGTGCTCTACAGCCACCGCTCGTTCTACCTGCACGCCATGGGCGCCTGCATGGCTGACTCCGTGGGCGTGTCCGAGCGCGACGTTGTCATGCCGGTGGTGCCCATGTTCCACGCCAACGCTTGGGGGCTGCCCTACACGTGCGGCCTGGCGGGCGCGGACCTGGTGATGCCCGGGTCGTCGCTGGCGGCGCGCCCGCTGGCCGAGCTGATCCAGTCCGAGCGCGTGACCCTGCCCGCGGGCGTGCCGACCATCTGGACGCTGCTGCTGCAGTACCTGCGTCAGCATCCCCACGACCTGAGCAGCGTGCGCGCGACGGTGGTGGGCGGAGCGCCCGCGCCTCGCGCGCTGATCGAGGCGTACGAGAAGGAGCTGGGCTTGCCATTCCTCCACGCCTGGGGCATGACCGAGCTGTCGCCGATCGGGCTGGTCTGCCGGCCGAAGCGGTCCATGGACGAGTGGCCGGACGGGAAGCTCTACCCGCTGAAGGCGAAGCAGGGGCTGCCGGTGGCCGGCGTCGAGGCGCGGATCATGGGCGCGGACGGTCAGGAGCTGCCGTGCGATGGGGAGCACGTGGGCGAACTGGAGGTGCGCGGGCCGTGGGTTGCGGGCCGCTACTACGCTGAGGAGGCGCCGTCCGACGCGTTCACGGACGATGGCTGGTTCCGCACGGGCGACGTGGTGACGATCGACTCCCTGGGCTACGTCGAGATCACAGACCGCCGCAAAGATGTCATCAAGAGCCGCGGCGAGTGGATCTCGAGCGTGGACATGGAGAACACCGTGATGGGGCTCCCCGGCGTGTTCGAGGCGGCGGTCGTCGGGCGGCCGGACGAACTGCGCGGCGAGGCGCCGGTGGTCTTGGTGGCGCTGCTCCCCAAGTACGAACCGGCGGTTACCCCGCGCGATGTGGTCAACAAGATCGCGACGCGGTTCATTCGCTGGCAGGTGCCGAAGCTGATGGATGTGCACATCGTCGAGTCCATCCCGAAGACGAGCGTGGGCAAGTTCGACAAGAAGGCCATCCGAGCGAAGCTCAAGAGCGGGGAGGTGTGACATCGGCGTGCATCTGTTGTTGATGGCTGCCGCGGCAGCGGCGCTGACCGGTTACGGCAAGCCGCGCCCGTTCGAGTGGGGCGTGAACGGGCACCCGATGGCGCAAGTGGGTTACCGCGACGTCCCGATCGCGGCGCAGCTCGACCTCGTGGCACAGCTCGGCGCGCGCTGGTACCGCTGCGACTGGTCACAGGAGGGGTTCGAGAAGGACCTTGCGCGCCACGAAGAACTGGCTCGCGAGGCCGCGCACCGGGGGCTGCGCATCCTGCCGGTCATCTTCCCGAGCGTCGGCGCCCGCAGCGACGCCGACCCCGCAGCGATCCGCAAGGCGTCGTTCGAGTTCGCCAAGGCCGTCGCGGCGCACTTCCGCGGCAAGGTGACGCACTACGAGCTGGATAACGAGCTGGACTGCGTCGCGATGATCCACAAGGGCGAGGTCGACCGCAACGGCGCCGAGTGGAAGTGGGGCGACGCGGACGGCGACAAGCCTGAGCAGTTCGAGGAGAAGCGCTACGCGAAGGTGCGGGCCGAGATGCAGGGGCTCAGCGAGGGCATCCGCGCCGGCGACCCGTCGGCCCGCACAATCGTCGACACGGCGGGATGGCTGCACACGGGCCTCTTCGAGCGGTTGGTGCGCGAGGACAAGGTGCCCTTCGACATCCTCGGCTGGCACTGGTACTCCGAGATGGGCGACATGACCAAGGTGCGCGGCTCCATCGACATGATCGCCCGCCTGAAGGCATACGGCAAGCCAACCTGGATCACCGAGATCGACCGCCGCGACGGCAGCAAGGGCGGCAAGCAGCAGGAGCATGCCGAGTACCTGTCGAGCGTGGCGCGCCAGATGGCGGTGCATCCCGACATCGCTGCGTTCTTCGTCTACGAGCTGCTCGACGAGCCCTACTTCGGCGCCGACAACCCGGAGTCGCACTACGGCCTCGTGGAGTTGCGCCAGGGCGCCGGCGGCAAGTGGGAGTTGGGCGCGAAGAAGGCGGCGTTCACCGCGCTGCGCGATACGCTCCGGCAGATTCGGGAGGCCGCGGCCGCGCGACCGTAGAGAGGCACCACCGTGGAGACGGTCTCGACAGCGCGCGTCCTGGCCGACAGGGCGCTCGGGCGGACGTGTGGGCAGGCGTGTGTCGACTGGGCGACCGGCATGCTCGCGCGCGGCTACGATGGGCGCCGCCTCGCCGTGCTGGCGGGCATGTCCGGGCCGTTGAACCACTTCGAACTGGCGGATCTGCGCGACGCCGCCCTGGCCGAGCTGGGCGTGCCGCCCGCCGTGCGGGAGCACGGGCTCCAGGCCTACGCGTGCGAGCTGCTCCGTCGGGTGCGCGACGCGGCTCCGGGGTGGGAGGCGGCTCTGGCGGAGCTTCGCCGCCTGTGCATCGATCACGGCTACTGCGACGACCTGTACGACTTCTATCTGCTGGACTTCGCGCACACCGATCTGGCGCAGGACGGCGTCCAGCGTTACTGGGACCTGGCGGATGGCGAGGACCTGGACGAGGTCATCCGCCGCAAGGCCGGGGCGTACATCGAGGCTGCGGCCGCCAGCGAGTGGTACCGGGCGCTGGCGGCGTTGTAGGGCGCTCCGGTTCCGGCACCTCCCGGACGGGCGTCCCTGCCCGCCAGGTAGGCGCGCGGCCGGGCGGGCAACGTCAAGTGCAGATCCCAAACGGGATGACGGCCAGACGACGACGGCCGCAATGACGACGGCCGGGCGGCGATGGAGTGGCCTGGCCGCTGTCTTTGCGCTACGCACCAGCGCCGTGGTGGGGCGGGCGTCCCTGCCCACCTGGTAGAACCCGCCGCCTATTCGGCCAGAAACTCCCAGTGGAACGCGGCGAAGAGGCCGCTGGCGTTCTGCCAGGAGAAGTCGCGCCACTTCTTCGCGCCCCGGTTCACGGCCGTGTCCGGCAGGGCCTGCACCGCGTTGTAGAGGCCGTACACGTGCGCGAAGTACTCGTCCTGGATGGCCTTGGGCTTCGCCGCGCGCAGGGCCGCCACCAGCTCGGCCGCGCGCTTCCGCTCGGGGCCATCGGGCGCGGCCGCCGTCCACTCGGCGGTCTTCGCGAGCGTCGGTTGGCCGGAGATCGAGCGCAGCTCCTCGGCCTGGGCCCCGATGGTCGCCAAGCGGCGCAGCAGGTCGACGTACCAGCGCAGCGTGTCGCGGTAGGCCTGGGGGCTCGGAGCAACGGGCAGCTTGCGCGGGCCGGGCTGGACAGCGTCGAGCGCTTTCCCGGCATTCGCGAGGTGGGCAACCAGCTCACCCTTCGGCCCGTGCCAGCCGCCGCCGCCCCAGTCGCCGGAGACCTCGGTGTACGGGAAGACCTGCTCCGCGACGCCCGGCGCGCCGAACGCCCAGCGCGAGAACCGGTCGACGATCTGCGCCTCGGTGAGCTTGGGGTTCCAGTAGGCCTCGGACGCCGCGAACGCCTGGATCGCGTTCAGCTTGGGCGTCATCGTGTAGTTGATGCCGCCCGCGAAGCCCCACTGCGTCTCCTTGAGGCGGCGGCTGATGATCTTGGCGACGCGGAAGCGGGGGATGACGGCGCCCTCGCCCTCGCTGGCCGCGTAGTCCCACGTGAGCGCCTGGTGCGTCTTGCGGATCTCGTCCACGTAGGCCCGCGACGATCCGCCGCCTCCGTCGCCATCGGACTCCGGGTTGAAACCCATATTGATGCTGACGATCGTATCGCGCGGGAAACCGGGCAGCCGCTTCATCAGGTAGTCCATCGCCCGTTTCGCATGGTCCGGGCCGCCCTCCCAGCCGCTCAGCACGCCGCTGTGGTAGCCATCCCAGTTCGGCGCCGTCTTCAGCGCCTCGCCCCAGCCCCAGATCGGCGTGCCCCAGGTGCCCAGGTCGTACTGGAAGCGCCCGTGCGGCGCCGTGACCTTCACGATGTCGAGGCAGAGGTCGATGTAGGTCTCGTGGGTGCAGCCGTTGCGGTTGCAGCCTCCCGGGTCGCCGGGGAACACGCCGATGAGGTCCGCGTTGCTCAGGCGCTTGGCCCAGTACTCCCACATCGCCAGGATCTCGCGGCGCTCGGCGGGCAGGTTCGGGCAGTGGTAGTGCCACTCCGGCCCCATCGTGTTGACCGCCTGCAGCATCTCCACCTTGATGCCCAGCTTGTGGGCCTCGTCGATGACCCAGCGCATCTCGGCGGCGACCTTGTCCCACACGCTGCCCTTCGGGGCCTTGAGCGCCTCCGGCGAGAACAAGGTGGGATACAGCCAGAACTCGAACGTGGTGTAGCGCATCGCCGCGAGCATCTCCAGGAAGGCCCGCCAGTCGTCGCGGCTCCAGCGCCCATTCGGCACGTCGTAGGCCGTGTTCAGGCCGAACGCGTTCTGCAGGTGCTCGGCGAAGTTGAAGTAGTACACGCGCACGGGGAAGTGGGGCGCATCGGTCAGGTCCGTCAGATCGGTGATCAGCGAGCCGACACCCTCGCCCGGGCGCAGGGAGCGCAGGACCTCGACGAGGCCGTAGCGGCAGCCGAGCGGCGTCTCGCCCCAGACGACCAGCCAGTCGCGCCCGTGCGGCCGGGCGATGCGGCGGATGGCGAAGCCCTGCGGCCCGACGGCCGGCGGCGCGAAGCCGGCCTTGGTCAGCCACGACGGGGGCTTGCCAGCGACTGCCACGAGCGCCGGGCCATCGTCGGGAAGTCTACTTGCCACAGGCATCTCCACGCCGGCGGCCTGCTTCACGTACGCGTTGAGCTGCCCGACCGCGGTCTTGACCACGACCGCGCCCGCTCCCGCGACCCGAACGACCACGTCGCACGCCGGCTTGCCGCCCTCCGTCAGAGCGAACCCGACCGATGCGTTCTCCGCCATCGCGTTGCCTCCCCAGATGCCTGCCGCGGCCACCAGCATCGCCGCGATCGCCGATCCAAACATGCGCATCATGCACCTCTCCCGCAGCGAGTTCCGCGCTGGGCGGAACATGTCCTGCACTCCGCCCAGCGTTCCGAGCCAGCGTGCACTTGAACCGACAGTCCGAATGCGGGTAAAGTGTTTGGACACACTGAGGAGTTGCGAGCGGCCGACGGGGGCCAGCTCGAACTTGCTCCCGTCCGCGTTCTCACTCCAGGCCGTCCCGCTGTGAGACACCACGGGAACCTTGCTCCCGACCAGGCGGCCCTCCCCGCAGCCGCCGCGAAGATGCCGGCCCATCTCAACCACCGAGACCGCCGGCTGGACCGCCATTATGGACCTGCCAATCGCCCTTCGTTCCGTGCCTCTTGGTGTTCTCTTCGCCGCACTCGTACTCTTTCCCGTCGTAACCGGCCTCCTCTGCCTGGTCTTCCGCACTCCCACCGTTCGCACAGCAATCGTTCTCCCGACCACGTGGGTTCTGGCGGCCGCGGCGCTCGTGCTGTCCGGGCTGGCGCTGACGGGAAGCGGGGCGATCAACTGGGGGCCGGAGATCCTGGGCGCGCAGACGGTCTCTGGGGCGACGGCCGGTCACACGGCGCCGACAGCGTCCTTCCCGCTCGGCTCGGTCGCCACGGTGATCAGCCTGATCTTGCTGATCTACGTCTCGTTCCTTGGCGCCCAACGGCGCAGCCCGCTGCTCCTGCTGCTCGGCCTCGGGCAGTTCGCGGCGCTGGCATGGTTCGAGCTGGTGCACCCGGTGCACGTCGGGATCGTCACGTTCGCGCAAGGCTTGCGCGATTCGGGCGTCCGGATGGAGATGATGGACGGCGGGGCGTTGTTCCACGTGGACTGGCTGAGCGTGGTGATGGTGTGCATCGTCTCGATCATCGGCTCCATCATCGTGGTCTACGCGCTGCCGTACATGAAGACCCACGAGGAGCAGCACCCGGTCACGCCGTCCAAGCAGCCGCGGTTCTTCTTCGTGATGCTGCTCTTCCTGGGCGCGATGAACGGCCTCGCGATGGCGGACGACCTGCGCTGGCTGCACCTCTTCTGGGAGATCACCACCCTCTGCAGCTTCTTCCTGATCGGGCATGACGGCACCGAGGAGGCGAAGACCAGCGCCTACCGCGCCCTGTGGATGAACATGCTGGGCGGCGCGGGCTTCGTGGGCGGGCTCATCCTGCTTCCGCACGAGCTGCACACCTACTCGGTTCAGCAAGTGCTCGCCTCGACCACTGGCAGCGTCGCGGCGCCCGTCTTGCTGCTCGGGCTGGCGTGCCTCTGCTTTGCGGGCTTCACCAAGAGCGCACAGCTTCCGTTCGGCGGGTGGCTCCTGGGAGCGATGGTCGCCCCGACGCCGGTCTCCGCGCTGCTCCACTCCAGCACGATGGTGAAGGCGGGGGTCTACCTCGTGATGCGGTTCGCGCCGGCGTTCCACGGCACGACGTTGAGCAACTTCGTCGTGCTGGCCGGCGGTTTCACCTTCGCCGCGACGGCGCTGCTGGCGATCGGGCAAACCAACGCCAAGCGCGTTCTGGCCTACTCGACAATATCCAACCTCGGTCTCATCATCGCCTGCGCCGGGCTGAACACGCCCCTGTCGATGGTTGCCGCCATGCTGCTGCTCATCTTCCATGCCGGCTCGAAGGCGCTGCTCTTCCTCTGCACGGGCACGGTGGAGCACCACATCCGCAGCCGCGACATCGAGGATATGTACGGCCTCGTGACGCGGATGCCCTACACGACCGCGCTGATGGCCATCGGCATCCTCTCGATGCTGCTGCCGCCGTTCGGCTTCCTGATCGCCAAGGTTGCCGCCATCGAAGCCGCCATGACGCTGCCGATCGCGCTAGCGCTGCTGGTGCCGGGCAGCGCGCTCACCGTGGTCTTCTGGGTGAAGTGGATTGGGCGCCTCGTGTCGGTGAGGCCGGGCGAGGATATCGTACCGGAGCGGCTCCCGTCGATGGAGGCGGGTCCGCTCCTTTTGCTGACGGGTGGCGCCATCGCGTCCGTGCTGCTGATCATGCCGCTGGTCAGCTACGTCGTCGAGCCCGCCGTGCTGGAGTACCAAACCGTCGTCGCGGGGGCAGCCTCTGCCACGCTCCCGCCACTCATGAGCGTGCTGAACGTGCCGTGGTGGCCGATCATCGGCGTGCTGACGGCGGCCGTCCTGGTCCCGCTCTGGCTCGCCGGGATCGGCAAAGAGCGCAGGGCCTCGGCGTACCTCTGTGGCGAGCAGACGGCTGGCGAGGTGACCTCCTTCTTGACCGTGGCCGACGAGCCCTCCCGGATGTCGCTCCGCGCGGCCTACTTCGAGAGCTGGGTGGGCGAAAACAAGCACCGCGTCTGGATGGCCAGCGTGGCGACGGTGCTGATCGTGCTGGTCTTCGCATCTTCCTGGTCGGTCCGGTAGGGCGCACACCATGAACAACGTCCTCATTTCGGCGATCGCGATCGTGGCGGCCCCATTCCTGGGTGGGTTCTTGTTCGGCGTCGACCGGCGCATCACCGCCCGGATGCAGCGGCGCATGGGTCCGCCACTCCTGCAGCCGTTCTATGACTTCTTCAAGCTGTGGGGCAAGGAGCGCATCGCCTGCAACCGGTTCCAGATGGTCAGTGTGTCCGTGTACCTGGCCGCGATGGTGCTGAGCCTCGTGATGCTGGTGACGGGGCAGGACCTGCTGGCGCTGCTCTTTGTGCTGGCCGTCGGCAGCATCTCCCTGATCCTGGGCGCCTTCAGCGTCAAGTCGCCGTACAGTCAGATAGGCGCGCAGCGAGAGGTCATCGCGCTGCTGGCGTATGAGCCGATGCTCGTCCTGATGGTCGTCGCGGCGTACCAGGTGGTGGCTCAGGCCAATGGCGGTGCGGGCAGCTTCCTCGGCTCCGCCGTGCTTCAGCTCGATCGGCCGCTCCTGCTCTCGCTCCCGCTCTTTTGGGTGACGCAGACGATCGTGATGGGCATCAAGATGCAGAAGTCGCCCTTCGACATCGGCGGCTCGCATCACGCGCATCAGGAGCTGGTTCGCGGGATCTACACCGAGTTCTCGGGCCGCCAGTTGGCGCTGATCGAGCTGGCGCACTGGTACGAGTTGGTGCTGCTGCTGGGCTTTGTCGTCCTGCTGTGGCACACGAACCTGATCATCGGCGTGGTGCTGGCCCTGGCCTCGCTCTTCGCCATCATCCTGCTCGACAACGTGACGGCGCGTCTCACCTGGCGCTGGATCGTTCAGTTCGCGTGGACCTCCGGCCTGGCGCTGGCGTTCGTGAACCTCGCCGCGCTCTACGTGGTCCCGCTGTTGTCGTCGTCGGGAGGAGCGCACTGATGGGTGTGATCGCCAAGTCGCGCGCGAAGTCGCCGTGGATCCTGCACTTCGACGCCGGCGCCTGCAATGGCTGCGACATCGAGGTGGCTGCGTGCCTGACGCCGGTCTACGACGTGGAGCGCTTCGGCATCCTCAACGTGGGCAACCCGAAGCACGCCGACGTGATGGTGGTGACCGGGACGGTGAACCCGCGCAATGCTCGCGTGCTGAAGAACCTCTACGAACAGATGCCGGAGCCGAAGATGGTGGTCGCGGTCGGGGCGTGCGCGCTGTCGGGGGGCATGTTCCGCGAGTGCTACAACGTGCTGAAGGGGCTGGACAGCACCCTGCCGGTGGACGTCTACGTGCCGGGGTGCGCCCCGCGCCCGGAGGCGATTATCGAAGGCATCGTCATGGCGATGCAGAAGATGCCGGAGAAGCTCGCGGCGGTCGAGAAGAGCGCCGACGGCAAGGCCGAGGAGTAGGTATGGAACAGGCACCGCAAGACCTGGTCGGCATCGCGAACGTCGAGGACGTCACCGTCGAGGGGTTGCTGCCGCGCGTGCGCCAGATCGCTGAGGCGAACATGCGGCCCATCACGACCACGTGCATCGATTCGGGCGACAACTTCGAGGTCCTGTATCACTTCGGCAAGGGCGCCGAGATGCTGCATCTGCGCCTGGTGGTGCCCAAAGACGCCGAGGTGCCCAGTATCAGCGATGTCTACTTCGGGGCGGTGCTCGCCGAGAACGAGATGGGCGAGATGTTCGGGATGAAGCTGACGGGCCTGGCGCTCGACTATCGCGGGCGCATGCTCCTCAGCGAAGACATCCCGCCAGCGCCAATGCTGAAGTCGAACTCAGTAGGGTAGACAGCCCCCGCCCCTCGCGGGAGGGGGCTGGCGGAGGGGGCGTGGTCCCCCGGGTCAGAGCAGACGGGACAACGGTTCATGGCAACGAAGACGGTCATACCATTCGGTCCGCAGCATCCGGTTCTCGTGGAGCCGATCCAGCTCAAGCTGACGCTCCAGGACGAGACGGTGACCGAGGCGATACCGCATATCGGCTACGTGCACCGCGGCGTCGAGAAGGCCGGCGAGCGCCTCGACTACCAGCAGGACGTGTTCCTGGTGGAGCGCATCTGCGGCATCTGCAGCTTCCTGCACGCGCAGTGCTACTGCCAGGGCATCGAGGAGATCCTGCGCCTCGAGGTGCCGACGCGCGCCCGGTTCCTGCGGGTCGTCTGGGGCGAGCTGCACCGGCTGCAGAGCTATCTGCTGTGGCTCGGCCTGTTCGCGGACTCGTTCGGCTACGAGAACCTGTTCATGAACTACTGGCGGGTCCGGGAGCGCGTCCTCGACCTGTTCGAGAAGACCTGCGGCAGCCGCGTGATCATCTCGACTTGCACTGTTGGCGGCACCCGGCGCGACATCAGCGCGGAGCACCTCGATGAGATCCTGGCCACGCTCAAGGACGTCGAGAAGGAGCTGAAGAAGCTCGCTCCCGCCACCACCGAGGATCGCTCGATCAAGCGCCGCCTCGTGGGCAAGGGCGTTCTCTCGAAGGAGCAGGCGATCGCGCTGGGCGCCGTGGGGCCGATGGCGCGCGCGAGCGGCGTGGTGGAGGACTCGCGCCTGCTGGGCTACGCTGCGTACCCCGAGGTGGGCTTCGAGGCGTACACCGAGGAGGGCGGCGACTGCTACGCTCGGACAGTCCTGCGCTGCCGCGAGGCTCAGCAGTCGATCGACCTGGTGCGGCGCGCCATCGAGAAGATGCCCGAGGGCGACATCATGAACCGTCCGCGAGCCCGCCCGAACGGCCGCGCCATCAGCCGGGTGGAGCAGCCGCGCGGCGAAGTCTTCTATCTGATCGTGGCGAACGGGACGAACAAGCTGGAGCGGCTGCGCATCCGAACTCCCACCTTCGCCAACATTCCGCCGCTCGTGGCCATCATGCCGGGCTGCGAGTTCGCGGACGTCCCTGTCATCACCGTGTCGATCGACCCGTGCATCAGTTGTACGGAGCGATAGCCTGGGCCGCACTAGCCTGGATCATGCACGAGTGCAGTGGTGGGATGGGCCTCCGTGCCCGTCCAGTGCCACTCATGAATAGGTCAGGCTAGTAGGATGGGCCTCCGTGCCCGTCCCCGCGTACGTCTTGCTCAGCGCCATTCAGCCGTGTCGCAGCCAGCGCCCCCGCCGATGGGCGACACCGAGGGGTAACCGAAGCCATGGGCAACCTGGTTCTGCCGAGCCTGCGGGATCTGTTCACCAAGCCCGCCACGCGCAACTTCCCGGTGACGCGCCGGACCGTCGCGGAGGAGTACCGCGGCTCGGTCACGTTCGAGAAGGACCTGTGCAACTACTGCGGCGCGTGCGCGCTGAAGTGCCCGACGAACGCCATCGTGGTCGAGCGCCAGTCGAAGACCCTGACGTTCGACCTGTTCCGGTGCGTGGCGTGCGCGGCGTGCGCCGAGGCCTGCAAGAAGGGCTGCGCGCAGATGAAGACGGCCGGCTACCGCCCCGCCTACGAGAAGCCGGAGCTGTACTTCCAGGGCGCGCCGATCATCCCCGCGGAGGGGGCTGACTGACCTTCCTGCTGCGACAGAGAACCATCGAGGCGGGGCCCGGCGGGGGGGGGGGGGCCGGCCCGGGGGTGGGGGGGGCGGGCGGTGTGGGACATCAGGGGCGG
>CAZFLM010000125.1:0-13561 GCA_964519955.1 uncultured Chthonomonadaceae bacterium
GGGTGAGGGGGGGCACCCCCAACCCGCCCGGGGCTTACGGCCCGCGCCCCGGCTGGGCGGCGGGTGCGGCGGCGCGGCACCGGCCGACTGGCCTGACCCCCACGGTTCATCTGGGCCCCAGTCGGTTCGGCTTTGTGCTCAATGCTGCTCTTCAGGCGAGAAATACGAGACATAATTCTACTATTCACCCTTGACACTGCCCGCCCTCTCTTGTAGAATGCGACTAGAAGTAGACGCATGTATACTATTGGAGGTGCGGGAAGTGCCGCTACGGATCGCCCTTTCGCCTGAGCAGCTCGCGCTGGAGACAGCCGCCGACCGCATCCTGGATGCGGCGCCGCCGGACGCCGGTTGCCCTACGTACACCGAACGCCAGCTTCGCCGGCATGCCTGCGTGGCCGTGAGCCTTGAGGACATCGTCGACCGGAGCATGGGCCCGACGCAGGCCCTCCGCGACGAGCTGTGCTTCCTCGCCGCGGTCACGCCGCTCCAGCGCGACGCCCGCGCGGTTCTGCGGCTCTGGACCGACGGCTGGAGCCAGGAGGAGATCGCCGGCGCGTGCGGCATGTCCCAGCAGCGCGTCTCCCAGCGCCTGCGCCGCGCCCTGGCGGCCTGCTACGACTCGACGCCCATCTCCTTCCGCCGCTTCAGCCACCACACCATCTACCGCCCGCCGAGGCGCAGGGGCGTGGCGCGGCCCGCGGAGCGGGAAGAGGAGGAATGAGCGGAAGCCCGGGTGTGGTTGGACTGGATCGGTAGACTGAATTGCAGCATTGCGACGCTGGCTGTGACTGGGTATCCTGGCGTCGAGAACCAAGCAGTCTCACGGATCCGCCCATGTGTCCAACGGAGGAACTGCCGCATGGCCGACCAAGCGCCGGTGTACGCGCGAGCCAATGACGTGGTCGTCGGGCTAATCGAGCGCTTCGCAGTGAACCTGGAGGAGGCGCTCGATGGCGATGTGTTGGTCTACAAGGGGCCCCTCCTGTCCCCGATAGAGGAGGAGATACGCAACGCCCTCGATGCTCGCACCAAGAAGCGACGGCGGCTGGTCGTCGTTCTGGAGACGGAAGGCGGATACCTGGAAGTGGTGGTACGAGTCGTCGACACGCTGAGGCACCACTACCCAGACAGCGTTGACTTCGTGGTGCCCGACCACGCCTTCTCTGCAGGCACCGTTCTGGTGCTCTCCGGCGACGAGATATACATGGACTACTTCTCTGTGCTAGGGCCGACGGACCCGCAAGACGAGGGGCAAGATGGCCGACTGATCCCTGCGTGGGGATACGTGGAGCGCTACGACGAACTGATCGCCAAGGCCGAACAAGGCACGATCACCCAGGCGGAAACGATACTGCTAGTGCAGGGGTTCGACCAGGGACGCCTGCAGATGTACTTGCATACACGCGAGCTCGCGAAGACGCTGCTGAAGGAGTGGCTGCCGAGGTACAAGTTCAGAGACTGGAAGACAACCGAAACCAAGCACAGGAAGGTAACGTCGGCGATGAAGGAGAAGCGTGCGCAGGAGATCGCCGACATACTCAGTGACACTGCGCGTTGGCATGCTCACGGTCGCGGGATCAACAAGGACGTTCTCCAGCGTGTTGTCGGCCTGAGGATCAACGACTTCGGTGCGAATACGAGCCTCAACAAGGCCATCAGGGACTTCAATGGCCTTCTGGTTGACTTCGCGGCCAAGCAGGGCTATCCAACAGTGCTGTATACTCCAGGTAGGATGAAGGTACCGTTCGGATTGAGGTGACCAGGATGGATACGGCAAGAGGTAAGCACGAGAAGGCACCCGTGAACCTCGACACGATACTAGAGCATAACCCCGCCCTCGACCGTGAATCCATCGAGGCAACCATCGAGGCGCTCAGGGCGCTGCGGTCGATGGGTGTTGGGAGAGCCAACACTGTTGCCGCCTCTCCTCCCATGGACCCATTCTCACGAGTCGGTCTCGTTCGTTCATAGGGTCGCATTGCTCCGCCGCGCAGGGGCCGATCAGAGGGAAGTGCGCGCAACCCGTTCTCCTGATCGGCCCATGTCTGTCCCCTATCTCTCCACCCCGAACTCCAGCGAGTTGGACCAGTGCGTGGTCCACTCGACGTGGAACGTGAGCGGGTTGTCCTTGGCCACGCTTCTGCCAGCCGCCAGTTCGACGGGGGCGCCCTCGTTGCTGCGGAACGTGAAGCGGATCGCGCGGCCCGCCTTCAGCGCCTCGGCCACCTCCGGCATGCCGGCGAGGGGGATCGCGCACTCCAGCGTGTTGCCGCGGAAGACCAGCTTCGCGTCCGCCACCGGGCCGCCGTCGAGTGGCGCTTTGGGCTGGCGCGGGTAGAAGTGCTTGCGCGGGGCGCCCGGGCGGGCCAGGCAGAAGACCTCCGCGCCGCCGTCCTGGCATGCGTTGAGCGCGAACTCGTAGTCCGTGTCCAGGTAGGAGCAGAAGCGGGGCATCGTGCCGGCGGGGTAGGGCAGCATCGCCGGCTTGCGGTCCTCGGGCACCACGTTGAACGCGATCTGCACGTTGTGGCCGGCGGGCAGGTCGGGGTCCTTGCGATAGGAGTAGCGGCGCACGCCGGCGGGCCAGGTCAGCTCCTTGTCCTTGTCGATCGCCTTCTCCGGGTAGAAGTAGCTGTCGTCGTCGCGCTGGCCGTAGCGGATGGTGCGGGCGACTGCAGGCACCTTCGCCGCGAAGTAGAAGCACGTGTCGTCGTACGCCGTGTACGCCGTCACGCTGCCGGCCGCGGCCTTCGTGCTCCAGTCCTTGAACGGCAGGTAGGCCTGCTCCGAGACGCTGACGCCCACCGGCTGCGCGCCCGCCTGCGGGATGACGCCCGCCCAGTCGGCGAGGTCGCCATCAACGGCGATGGTGCGCCGCGCGACCAGGTTCACGTGCATCACCTCGGCATGCTCGACCTTGCCGTCGGCCCCCTCGAACGTGGCGACGAGCGGGTACCGGTTCGCCTCGCTCGCCGCGCCCCCGGTCACCGTGAATGGGTACTCGCGCGTCTCGTTGGCGGCCAGCGTGACGCTGCGCTCCGTGGCGTCGAGCGTCAGGCCCTCCATCGCCGCGCGCAGCTTGCCGGTGACGGGGCGGTTCAGCACGTTGGTCAGGCGCACGCGGACCGCAGGCTTCGACGCAAGCGGCGCGGTCATGTCCGCCGCCACGATCTCGACCGGATCGACTCCGGTGACCCGCGCGGAGCGCACCGCGGCCAGCAGCTTCGCGAAGGAGCCCGGCGTGCCGTCGGAGCGCAGGAAGTAGCCGAGCCCGTTCAGCGGCACCGTGATGCGCCCGCCCTGCGAGGGGACCGGGTTGCCGTAGAAGTCCAGCAGCACGAACTTGCCGCCGCCGTCGCCGAGCTGCAGCTTCGCGTCGGGCTTCAGCGCGACGGAGCGGAAGAGGCAGCGGTTGCGGTCGTAGGTCTTGCCGAGGTCGCCCACGATGACAAGCGTGCCGTCGTCAGGGCGGGCTGCGCCGGTCTTGCCAGGCAGGCCGTCGAAGCGGAAGACCCACGGCAGCCCGTTCTTGAACACGATCTCGCGGAACGCGCGCTGGCCGATGAGCTTGTTCGCGGCGGCGATGGCGGCTCCCGGCGCCCAGACCTGGCAGACGGCGCACTCCTTCCCGCCGATGCGCGGCTTCTCCGAGCTGTTCACGTTGCCGTAGAAGATGCCCGCGGTCCGGTCCTGGCCCATCGAGCGCATCGACGCGACCACGGCGGCCACGCGGTCGTCGCTGTTGCCCACCCAGCTCTCCGTATCCCACACGCGCACCCGGCCATACTGGCCCGTGCGGGCCATCCATTTGCGCTCCAGGGCAGGGTCGGCAGCGAGCGGCTGGTAGTGGATGCTGACGAAGTCGAGGATGGGCAGGAAGTCGTCGGTGCCGTCGCAGAAGAGCTTATCGCGCGTGTTCGACGAGGAGCAGGCGCCGCCGACCATCACCTTGACGCCGGCCTCCTTGCGCGCCTCCAGCACGGCCTCGGCCATGACCTTGTAGATTTCGCGGAAGCGCAGGCAGTCCGCGCCCCAGCCGGAGATCGAGACGCCCTCCCACGGCTCGTTCCACAGCTCTACCGCGTTGATGGGCCCCTTGGGCCAGCCGTTCTTGGCGAGCACGCCCTTCAGGTAGGCCTTGAACTGCGGGTCGTACTGCGGCATCCAGGCGAGGTCCTCCTTGTCGCCGTTGCGCAGGCTGCCGTCCTCCCGCAGCCAGGGCCGCCCGCGTCCGAGCGGCTGCCAGGCCGAAGGCGTACCGCCCGCGCCTACCGTCAGCATGAGCGTCACGTCGTTCGCCATCGCCCAGTCGACGTGCGCGTCGGCGATCGAGCCGTAGCCGCCCTCCGTGCGCGCGCCCTTGATGCCCATCTTCTTGAACGCGTTGAAGACGGCGGGGGACATCTCGAAGGGCCAGCCCAGGTCCATCGCGAATGTGGGCATGTAGACGCGGCCGGGCTCCGCGGGCATCGTGCGGCAGCAGGTGGCGCCGAAGTAGCGGCCGCGGCCCGGGATGTCAAGGAGGATGGCGTAGCCGCCGAACCGGTCGCCGATGCGCGGGTGCACCGTGACGAAGCCGCCCTGCGCGGGCAGATCGACGTTGGCCGTGCTCGCGCCGAGGTCGGCGATCTTGAAGACCTGCGGCTTCCAGATGTCGCCGGGGATGGAGCGGGTGCCATACTGCAGAACCTCGAAGCGGATGGGCCCCTTGTAGCCGCCCTCCGGCTTCACATGGAAGGTGATCGTCGCGTCCTCTTTCGGCCAGAGCACGTTGGCCGAGTCCTTGCCGGCTATCTCGAAGGCGGTTTGCTGGACCTCAATCCCCTTGCCGGTGAGGCCGAACGCGCCGGCGAAGTTGTCCATGCCGCTCCCGGTGACCATCTGGGCGCGGGCCAAGAGGGGAATCGCCAGGGCGGCGAGGGCGGCAAGAAGGCGGAAATGGCGCATCAGGACCTCCACAAGGCGCGGCACGAAGCCACGCAAACGGTGATAGGATAACGATGGGCGACGACCAGGGCATCACGAGACGCGAACTGCTGGCCGGCGCGGCTACCGCGGCGCTGGCGCCTGCCCTGCCCGGCGGCGTCGCACCAGGGAAGGGAGCCAGGTCCATGCACGCGATCGATCTCAGCGAAGTGCCGAACTTCTGCGCCCACGAGCATTGGGGCTCTCTCGACGCGTTCGGCATCGCCGCCGAAGGCTTCCGGGCCGATGTCGAGCGAGGCTGCGGGCCCAGACGCCGCGTTCACCTGGCCGACCTCTTGCTCGACCCCTACCTGGGCGGCTGGATCCACCAGGCTGGCGACAACCCGAACGCCGTCGCACAGCAGGCAGGCGCGAGCACCATGCATGAGTTGGCCGAACGCTCGCCGGCCGAAGCCCTCCGCGCCTTGCGTCCCGCGCTTCACCGGCAGCAGCTCACCGGCGCCTACCAGTGCCTGCGGCGCGGTATCCTCGCGCTCCATCACGGCGACATCGACCGCGACGACGCGGACGCCGTGGCGAAGCTCGACGCCGCCATCGGCAAGCGCTACCAGAGCCCATGGGCCTGGTACCGCCTCGCGATGCGGTCGGCGCACTTCAGCGAGCTGATCCGACCCGTACATCCGAGCTACTACTTCCGCACGGACAACGCCGACGAGGCAACGAAGGAAGCCGCGCTTGCGCGCACCGTGCTGCGTATCGACCCACTCCTCGACTTCTGGAAGACGGAGTGCGACCAGTGCGCCGACCTCGCCCGGCACGTCGGCATCGATCCCATCGATGCGGCTAGTTGGCGCGGCTTCCTGGCCCGCCTGTTCGACATCGCCAAGGCGGCTGGCTGCGTGGGCATCAAGCAGCTCCAGGCGTACTCGCGCTCGCTAGACTTTTGCCACCGCTCCGACGCCGAGGTGCACTTCACGGGCGCACGCGACCCCGAGCAGGTCCGGGCGTTTCAGGACTGGCTGGTCCACGCCTGCTGCGCCGAGGCCGACGCTCGCGGCTGGCCGCACCAGATCCACGTCGGCACGCACAACCTGTCGCAGTCCTCGCCGCTGCCCCTGGCCGAGTTGGCGACCCGCTATCCGCGGATGAAAGTGGTGCTCCTCCACTGCTGGCCCTTCGTCGACCAGGCGGCGTGGCTGGCCAAGATGCACGCGAACGTGTACCTGGACACGTGCTGGCTGCCCGTGCTCAACCCCGCGTTCCAGCGCGACGCCTTCCGGACGTGCCTCGGCTTCGCGCCGAACCACAAGCTGATGTGCTCGCAGGACTCCACGTCGGTCGAGATGGCTGCCGGCTCGTCGCAGATCGTGCGCGAGGCCCTGGCGCAGGAGTTGGGCGCCGCGGGCGTGGCGACGACAGACGCCCTGCGCATCGCCCGCGACATCCTGCACAACAACGCGGTCCGCGTGTACGGCATCGGGCGGGAGGTCGGCGGATAGGCCCAGCGGACCGCGGCTGCGATATGTATCGTTTCATATAGTGGCCGAACATCGCCTCGGATGGTCGCTCCCAGGGGCCGGCGCGGAGTGCCGCCGGACCGGGCGACACCGGGCGCTTTCAGGTCGCTCCCAGGGGCCAGACCACCGCCGCGACACCGGCCAGCCCCCGACACCCGACACCCGACACCCGATACCCGCCGTCACGGCTCCTCGTCCAGTTCCAGCACCGCTGCGAGACCAAGCTGGGTGGCCATGCGCAGGTTCTCGTAGTCGATGCGCTCCGGCACGTCGCCCGGGAAATGGTACTCGGAGTCGGCGTACGGGTACGAGCCCAGGTTGGCGATGGCGAACGGGAAGCCCGCGTTGATGAACGAGCCGTCGTCGTCGCCGGGCTGCTCGCGCAGGTAGTCGCTCTGCTCCAGGCCGACGGCGTACCGCTCGTTGACGCGCGCCATCAGGTCGGCGAATCGCCTGCCCTCCGGCTTCGTGTAGAGCGTTACGTTCGTCTTGCGCCCCGTTCGCAGATCCTCGTCCGACTTGCCCGCCAGGCTGTCCAGGTTGATCACCGCCACGACGTTGTCGCCCCGATCGCGCATCTCCTCGGCCGCGCTGACGCTCGTCCAGGGCGTGTGCTCCTCGTTGCAGAACACGTACCGAATGGTGCGCCTGGAGCCCCTGGCCGCCAGCACGCGGGCGATCTCGACGACCGCCACCGTGCCGACCGCGTTGTCCAGCGCGCCCGGGCAGTCGATCCAGCTCTGGGAGTCCTTGTGCGCGATGAGCACGATGACCTCGGCCGGCTTCGAGTCGCCGCGCAGGTCGGCCAGCACGTTGCGCGCGAGGTAGGTCGGTGCGCCCTCGGGCGGCGCCGCGTACCAGTGGTGCAGCGGTTTGGTCTCGTCGCAGCCGAACGCCTGGATGGGGTACTCCGGCCGCGTCACCGAGTAGCCGCACTCCGCAAGCTGCGCGGCGATCCAGTCGTCCGCCTCGCAGAGGGTGCACTGGTCGTGCCCCGGCAGCGTGAAGTTCATCGTGCGGCGCGGCAGCGGGTTCTTGGCCAGGTAGAACACCCCCGCCCGCATCCGGTCCTCGTCCACCTTCGCCAGCCAGTCGCGTACGCCGCCCATGTCGCGTCCTCCCGTGCCCCTTCGTTCGCGGCGGCGGCCCGGCAATCCTGCGCGTGGGCGGAGCGAACAGCCCGGCGGCGAGCGTCAACGACCCGGCGGGGCGCGGAGGCCCCGCCCCACACACCAACCGGAACGCGGCACCAACCTGTGGGGCGCGCCCTCCGCGGGGCGCCGGGTCGCTGGCGCCGCGATATGCAGGAATCCCGGGCGGCCGCACGTAAGGCGTCGGCAACCCGCGCTCCGGAGGTCCACTGCATGCTCGCCCTGCCCGCCGCCTTCCTTGCCCTTGCGCTCGCCCAGGCGCCGCGCCCCACGCCGCAGGTCGTCCTGCCGCCGCAGCCCTTCACGCTCGAGTTGCTCGATCTGAAGCGGGGCGAGTGGCACTTCGAGGACGCGTTCGGGCAGAACCTGAGCCTGCCGGGGACGGTGAGCGCGTGGGCCTACCCCGGCGGCGGCATCGAGGGGGCCGAGCTGCGCTATCTGTGCTGCGACCCGGAGTACCCCGAGGACCTGGCGCACGCGACGCTCAAGGCCGCGGCCCATGTTCCCGCCGAGGGCGCCGGCAGACGCTTCCGCATCGACGAGCCCTACTTCTCCGCGACGATCGACGCCCTGCCGCCCGCAGGCGGGGCGTCGGAGTGCCGGCTGAGCGGCGTCCGCTTTGGCCCTGCCACTGCCGGCGATCGCTATGTCGCCGGGCTATACCTGGCAGTCGGCGGGCGCAATGTGCCGATCTGGCTTTCGCCCGGCGCCGAGGGCGCGTCGCCAGTCCGCCTGCTGACCCGCCGCATCGGCAACGTGTTCACCGGGACGGAGCCGGCCATCGTCACCGCGGCGCAGCTTGGCACGCAGAAGGCGCGGGCGGTGGCCCTGGAGGTCCGCGACTACCTACGCGGCGACGTGGTCTGGCGGGGCAAGGTGGACGTGCCGGCCGGTGCGCCCGGGCAGAGCCAGGTGACGATCCCCATCGCCAGGTACGGCATCTTCCGCGTGGTCGCCACGTCCGCCGATGGCAGCGCACCGGCCGAGCTGCGCATCTGCCGCATCCCGCAGCCGCGCAAGGTCGACCCGGACAAGTCGGGCTTCGGTATGAACCTCTTCCAGATGCAGATCTGGTGGTATGCGCACCAGGTGCCGCTGATGGCCAAGGCGGGCGTCCACTGGATCCGTCCCTGGCTCGCGTGGGAGAACACCTGGGCCAACCACCGCCCAACGCCAGACGCGTGGGAGACACGCCCGCTGGATGCATCTCTGCGGAGGTGCGAGCAGCTCGGCCTGCGCTATGCGACCATCCTCTTCGCCGCTCCGAACTGGGTATCGGCCGGAGAGCCTGGCCCGGCGCCCCCGCCGAGCAAGACCGACGTGTGGGCCAAGTACGTAGGCGACCTGGCGGCGAGGTTCAGGGGGCGGATCCCCTACTACGAGATCTGGAACGAGCCCGACCTGATGTGGCAGGAGTCAACTCGGCATGCGGGGCTCCACTACGTCGACCTGCTCAAGTCGGGCTACGCGGCCATCAAGCGCGCGGACCCGAAGGCGAAGGTCCTCGGCTTCTCCCACGCTGGCTACGAGCAGTGGCTCATCAGCGTGGTGAACCAGGGCGTGGGTGGGTACATGGACGCGGCGACGATGCACTCCTACGCCGAGCCGGACGACTTCCTCGCGCAGGTCGAGCGGCGGAAGGACATCCTGCGGCGAGGCGGACTGGGCAATATGCCGGTCTGGTTCAATGAGTTCGGGACGATCGCGAACGACTTCAGCCCGGCCTACTCCCGCGAGTACAACTGCTCCGAGAAGCGCCAGGCCGAGGTGCTCGTCGAGAACTACGCGCAGGCGCTCTCGATCAGCCCGGGGACCAAGGCGTTCTGGTTCTGCACGCTCGATCCGCGCGATCCGTTCCATAAGGACCAGTTCACGGGGGACGCCGCCATCGGCGTGCTGTACCTCGGCCTGCTGCCGAAGCTCGCCTATGCGGCGCTGGCCGGCGCGGCGTACGAGCTGGATGGGCGCCCGTGCGTCGGCGCGGCGCGCCTGGAGCCCGGCGTGCGCGTGGTGGCGTTCGGCGGGCCGGTCGCGGTGGTCTGGGCGGAGAAGGCGCTGGGCCGGAAGGTGCTGCCCGCGACAGCGGCCGGCTGTGGCCCGAGCGAACGCATCGTCGTGCGCGATCTCCTGGCGAACCGAATCGCGGCCGGGCCCGCCGCCGGCATCCGCCTTGACCTGACGCGCGGCCCGCTATACATCGAGGGCAGCCGGCAGTTGGAGGCGGCGCTGCGCGTGCAGGCCGCGGCCCAGCCCGGTCGGTCCGGGGTGAACCTGACGCCCGGCAAGCCGGAGACCGTGCGCCTCAGCGCTCCCGCGAAGGCGGCTATCACCGTCCGCACCGATTCGCGCTTGGGGATCGCGGCCTCTGCAGCCCGAGGCGCCGCCGGCTGGTCGGTCGTCCTGGCGGCCAAGCCCGGCGTCGAGCGCGCCCACGGCCCAGTGGCGATCGCGGTCCGCTTCCCGGCAGGAGCCCTCGGCCTCACGCAGCCACGAACCGTGACCAGCGAGATCTGGGCGTCGGTTGGCGCGCCGAACCTGGTGCCGGACGGCGGGTTCCGGCGCGGCGGCACGGACGCCTGGACCCCGGAGCGCACCAGCCCCTACATACGGGACGCGGCCATGGGCCACGAGGAGCCGGGCAGCCTGCGCCTCGATGGCCCCTTCGACCGCCGCCTGGTGTACTGGGGCGCGCTGCCCAAGGCCGGACAGCCGCTGAAGCTGCGCCTCTGGGTGCGCACCAAGGACCTGGCCGCGGCGAGGGTGACGGTGAGCCTGGCGCTCTTCGGCGAGAAGGGCTGGCTCCGCACGTGGTGTCTAGCGTCCACCGAGCCGTCGAAGGACATCGACTCGTCGTGGCGCGTCCTACCCGGCTGCGGCACGCTCCCGATCGGCACGTTGGAGTGGACCGGCGTCGAGGCGACGCTGCCCGCCGAGCTGCTCACCGCCGAGGTCACGAAGACGGCGTTCCTCATCGACGCGGCAGGCGGCGGCTCCGGCAGCATCTGGCTGGACGACTTCGACCTGTGGCAGTAGGTGATGGTGTCCGCGGTTACGGCGGACCGCTCCCTCACGGTCGCGGCTCGGCACGTCGGTGCGTGAGGAGGGCTGCGTCCGAGCCGGGAGCGTGAGCGACCGGTTTGTTGTAGCCGGCAGGCGGTTGCGGCACTGGCGGGAGCCGATCGCGGTTACGGCAGACCGCTCCCTCACGGTCGCGCCTCGGCACGTTGGTGCGCGGCGGGGGTCACCGTCCGAGCCGGGAGCGTGAGCGACCGGTCTGTTGTAGCCGGCAGGCGGTTGCGGCACTGGCGGGAGCCGATCGCGGTTACGGCGGACCGCTCCCTCACGGTCGCGGCTCGGCACGTTGGTGCGCGGCGGGGGTCACCGTCCGAGCCGTGAGCGTGAGCGACCGGTCTGCCGCGTTCGGCGGGGGGGGGCGCGTGCTAGCGGCGGCCACGCGCTCCATGACTGTCCGCGCCTCGGAACCGTGTGCGGATCGGCGGTCACCATCCGAGCCGGGAGCGTGAGCGACCGGTCTGTTGTAGCCGGCAGGCGGTTGCGGCACTGGCGGGAGCCGATCGCGGTTACGGCGGACCGCTCCCTCACGGTCGCGGCTCGGCACGTTGGTGCGGATCGGCGGTCACCATCCGAGCCGGGAGCGTGAGCGACCGGTCTGTTGTAGCCGGCAGGCGGTTGCGGCACTGGCGGGAGCCGATCGCGGTTACGGCAGACCGCTCCCTCACGGTCGCGGCTCGGCACGTTGGTGCGCGACGGCGGTCACCGTCCGAGCCGGGAGCGTGAGCGACCGGTCTGCCGCGTTCGGCAGGGGTCTGCGCTGCCATCAACCTTTCGCCGGCGACCTGGGGCCAGGTTAGTGGCAGTTCCGTGAGAGGAGGGCGGCAAGGCAGGATGGAGTGGCAGGTCGGCATTGCGCAGGCGCGGGCCGGGCGCACGCGAGGGTTCGATGTGGTGGTCCGGCGCTTCCAGGGTATGGCGGTTGCGTATGCCTATGCCCTGCTGCGCGACCTCGCTTCGGCGGAGGACGCCGCGCAGGATGCGTTCATCCAGGCGTACGGCGACCTGCACATGCTGCGCGAGCCGGCGGCGTTC
This sequence comes from uncultured Chthonomonadaceae bacterium, assembly GCA_964519955.1. Lineage (GTDB taxonomy): Bacteria > Armatimonadota > Chthonomonadetes > Chthonomonadales > CAJBBX01 > CAZFLM01. The sequence continues at coordinate 11,705 of CAZFLM010000125.1, forward strand.
CCGGCCTGGTTCCGTCGCATCGTCTTCAAGCACTGCGACCGGGCGAGGCGCGGCAAGCGACTGCCGACCGCTCCGATGGAGGCCGCTGACGGCGCGTGCGACCCGTCCGCCGATCCGCGGCTGATGCTGGAGCGACGCGAAGCCCGGCGGGAGGTGCTGGATGCGGTCGACGCGCTGCCGGACAACGAGCGCCTCGCCATCACGCTGTTCTACATGAACGGTTGCTCGATGGTCGAGATCGCCGCGTTTCTAGAGACGCCGATCAGCACCGTGAAGAGCCGCCTGCACACGGGACGCCGACACCTGAGAGAGAGGATGGTGCGCGACATGGACGAGGTACGGCAGACGCTGCGCGGAGGCGCGCCCGGCGAGGCGTTCACGGAGAAGGTGCGCAAGGTGCTGGAGGGGATCGAGCGCGTCCACTGGTGTGTGGGGGCGTGCGTGTGCTTCCCGGGCTCGATGGCATCCGTCATGCGCTACCTGGGCGAGGACGTGACCGACGACTACGTGATGGGCATCTCGGGCGGCTCGTTCTTCCTATACTGGCTGGTCCCGTGGGCGCCCTCGAACTGCGACGTGCTGATGATCGGCGAGGAGCCGGTGCGCCGGGCGTTCGCGGCGATGGGCTACGGCTACACGTTCCTCCAGGACACGGACAAGGAGCGCCCGAGGGAGTTCTACCGCGACGCGATCGTGGCGAGCCTCGACGGCGGCAGGCCGGTGCTGGGCGACGGCGTGGTGGGCCCACCCGAGATCTGCGTCATCAGCGGCTACGACAATGGCGGCGACGCGCTCTACGGCTGGAGCTACTTCCAGGAGGACGACAAGGCCTACTTTCGCGCCGACGACTGGTATCCGAACACGTACGGCTTCATCACGGTGGGCGAGAAGGGGCCTACGCCGAGCCCGCGCGAGGTGCTCGGCAACACGCTGGAGTGGGCGATCCGCCTGGCCCGGATGCCGGAGTTCGACGGGGTGGTGGCTGCGGCCGAACCAGTGCGCCGCCACGTGAACGGGTTGGCGGTGTACGACGAGATGGCGGCGCGGCTCCGCGACCCGGCCGAGTGGCGCGACATCGACGATGCGGCGCTGGAGATGCGGTGCATCGCGCTCGGCAACGACGGCCTGTTCCTGCTGACTGGCAAGCGGGAGAGTGCCGCCCGGTTCCTCCGCTCGATGGCGGAGCATGCCCTGCCCGGGTCGGACCGCCTGCTCGCCGCGGCGGCGGCCTACGACGACGAGCTGGCCGTACTCAAGCAGGTCCACCCCCTGACGCCCTGGACCGGCTCGCCGATGGACGCCCAGCGCAAGCTGCTCGATCCTGCCCACCGCGAGGAGATGGCCGGGCTGGTGTTGGAGGCCAAAGCGCACGAGGAGCGCGCGGTGGCCGAGCTGGAGGCGGCGCTCGCGGCGCTGCTGGGGTAGGGAGGGCCGGCGCCGGGCTACATCCGGGGATGGAGAACCTCGAACGTGCCCTCCGGCAGGTCCGGCGCCTTCCGGCGCGCCAGCACCGTGCGCTCGATGGCGCCGTCGGGGCCGATGGTCTCTCGCAGGCGCTCGACGAAGCACTCCTCGCGGGACATCGACGGTTCGTACACCCACCGCGTGAGCACGAAGCCCGCGCCGCGCCGCTCAACGACCGGGTTGCTGAAGCCGCCCGCGCGCATGTCCCTCGCCGTCAACTCGCCCATGGTGGAGTAGGTGCGCTTGCGCCGGTCGCCGGGCGGCAACCAGTAGGGGCCCGGAGCGTACCACGCCGGCGCGTCGGACCTGAGGCCGATCTCGAAGCGCCCCTCTAGCCTCAATACCGTGTACTTAAGTCAGCAGGGCGATAGTGAACGGTTTGTATGGTCTCGC
>CAZFLM010000126.1:0-13391 GCA_964519955.1 uncultured Chthonomonadaceae bacterium
CCTGTGCTCATCGCTCCGCTAGCCTCCGATCGGCTTCGTGAACCGCCGCAAGGAACGCACGCATCCGGTCAGGGTCCTTCACGCCGGGTTCCGCCTCCACGCCGCCCGATACGTCGACGGCGTAGGGCCGGACCGTCGCAATCGCCTCCGCGACGTTGTCCGGCGTGAGCCCGCCCGCCAGGATGATGGGCTTGCCCACCCGCTCCCGGGCCAGGCAGGCCAGCCGCCAGTCGAACACCCGACCGGTCCCGCCCAGCCGCGTCGGGTGCTTCGCATCGAGCAGATACGCGTCGGCATAGCGAGCCGCCGGGCTAGTCTCGGTGTCGCGCAGCATGGCGTCAAGGTCGGACTCGTCGGCCAGGCGAAAGGCCCGGATACGCTTGCAGTCGTTGGATATGCCTTCGTCATCGCCGCCGCGGTAGAACTGCACCGCGCTGAAGCCGGGCGCGACGAGCGCTGTCAGCCGATCGAACGAATCTACGACGCAGACGCGCTCGACAAACGGGGGAATGGCCGCGACGGCGCGCGAGATCTCGGATCGCCGGTCGGCGTCGCGCAGAGCAAACCGCGGCGTGTCCGGCACGAAGATGAAGCCCAGCGCGCTGGCGCCGAGCTCGACCGCCAGCCGCACATCGGCAGCCCGCGTAATCCCGCAGATCTTGACGCGCGTCACGCGGCGCTCACTGGCGGCCCAACAACTCGCGCACCTTCGCGCCGATGTCGCTCGCCCGCATCAGCGACTCGCCCACCAGCACCGCGCGCACGCCGACGGCGCCCAACGCTTCGACGTCCGCCCGCTTGGCGATCCCACTCTCGCTGACGACCAGACGGCCCTCCGGCACCTTGGGCATCAGGTCCAGCGTCACGCGCAGGTGCGTGCGGAAGGTGTGCAGGTCGCGGTTGTTGATGCCGATGATGCCGCCCGGCACGGCCAGCGCCTCTTCCAGCTCGTCCGCGTCGTGCACCTCGATGAGCACGGCCATGCCCAGCCCGTGCGCCACCTCGGCCAACTCGCGGAGGGCGCCCGTCGGCAGCGCCGCGACGATGAGCAGCACGGCATCCGCTCCAGACGCCCGGGCTTCGAGGATCTGGTACTCGTCGATGATGAAGTCCTTGCGCAGCAAGGGCTTCTCGGTGGCCCCGCGGACCTGCCGCAGGTAGGCCAGGCTCCCGCGAAAGTGCCGCTCGTCGGTCAGCACGGAGACGCAACTGGCGCCGTTCAGGTCGTAGATGCGGGCGATCTCCGCGGGGTCGAATCCCTCGCGAATGATGCCCTTCGACGGGGAGGCGCCCTTGATCTCGGCGATGAGGGCCGGCCCCTCGGGCGAGAGCAGCGCGCCGATGAAGTCGTGAGGCGCGGGCAGGCCGGCGATCACCTGGCGCAGGTCCTCGGGGGACACGGTGCATCGAGCACGGTTGATCTCGGACCGTTTGTCCGCCAGGATTTCCGATAGTACGCTCATTTTTTGGGTCAGTCCAGACGGGCTCCCGATCGCGCCTGACGCTGTGCGCCCCACGCGGCCGGAGCCCTGGGTGGGCCATTACCTCGGCCCGATGTGTGTTGCCGCTTACCACGGCCCGCGCATACGCATGCAGCCACGCGGAGCGGCCCTGTGCTTACTCCGACGCTTCCGTCGGCTCCTTCGTGAACTGCCGCGTGAAGCTGACGAGGTCGCTCAGGACCTGCAGCGCCCGCCCTGTTGTTATCATACGTGTCGCGAGGGCGACTCCATCGCGCCAGCCCTCCGCCATTCCGCCCAGGATCAGACCGGCGGCCGCGTTCACGGCGACGATGTCCCGCTTCGGGCCTGGCTCGCCCTGGAGAACCGACACCACGATCTGCGCGTTCTCAGCCGGCGTGTCGCCTCCCCGCAGGTCGTCCATCTCCGCCGGTACGATGAAGAACTCCGCCGGCGTGCGCACGTCCGTGCTCACGCGCCCGCTCTGGAGCGTGCTGATGCGGGTCGGCCCCACCGTCGATATTTCGTCAAGGCCGTCCATGCCGTGGACCACGAGGACCCGCTCGCCGCCCATGCGGTTCAGCGCCTCGGCGATCTTCGGGCACAGGTCGGGATCGAACACGCCGATGAGCTGGTGCGTCGCCCCGGCGGGGTTCGTCATCGGCCCCAGCGCGTTGAACAGCGTACGGATGCCCAGTTCTCGCCTAGGCTGAGACGCGTTGCGCATCGCGGGGTGATGGACGGGCGCGTAGATGAACCCGACGCCCACCTCGTCGATGCAGCGCGCGATCTCCTCGGGCGTCAGATCCAACTCGACGCCGAGAGCCGCCAGAACGTCGGCGCTGCCGCACGAGCTGGAGACGCCCCGGTTGCCATGCTTCGCCACCGGGATGCCCGCCGCAGCCACCACCAACGTCGCGGCCGTCGATATGTTGAAGGTGCGCGCATAGTCGCCGCCGGTGCCGCACATGTCCAGCAGCGGGCGCCGGCGCGGAGTCACCTTGATAGACCTCTCGCGCATCACGCTGGCGAAGCCAGCCAACTCCTCGGCAGTTTCCTTCTTCGTCCGCAGCGCGGCCGCGAGCCCACCGATCTGGACCGCGGTGGCTTCTCCGTCCATGATCTCACGCATCACCTCGGCCGCTTCTTGGTGCGTGAGATCCTCTCCATCGACGACTTTGCGCAGGGCCTCCAGGATCATGAATGCGCTAACCTTTCCGGCGTCGCTCCCGCCGAACACTTACCCCAGGACCACCAGATGGTCGGGGGGCGCCGCGTTCAGCGATTCGGCTCCCGCCTCCGTCACCGCAAGTATGTTCTCAATCCTAACGCCGTACCTGCCGGGCAGATAGATGCCCGGTTCGTCGCTGAAGCACATGCCCGGTTCAAGAAGGCGCGTGCTCCCCTCTACGATGTATGGCGGCTCGTGGCAGGAGACGCCGATGCCGTGCCCCGTCCTGTGGATGAAGTAGTCGCCGTAGCCGGCTTCCGCAATGACCGCTCGCGCTGCCCGATCGACGTCCTGGCACGCAGCCCCGGGCTTGGCGGCAGCCTGCGCCGCACGGTGAGCGCGCAGCACGATCTCGTACACCTGGCGAGCGCCCGGCCCGGGCTCGCCGAACGCAACCGTCCGCGTGATGTCGGAGGAGTAGTCGTCCAGCACGCAGCCCAGATCCAGGATCACCACGTCGCCGCGGCTCAGGGTCGTCGCCCCGCTGCTGTGGTGCGGCAGCGCCGAGTTGGGCCCGAAGCACACGAGGCCGAACCAGCTCCGCGCCCCGCGCTCCTCGAAGTAGCGCCCCAACTCCGCCCGGATCGCGACCTCGGTGACGCCGGGCCGCAGAGATGGCAGCACCGCCTCGTACGCCGCATCCGCAACGGCCGCCGACCGGCGCATCGCGTCCAGCTCGTCCGCGCCCTTGATCTCCCGCAGTCTCGTCATGATCGGGCTGAGGACCTGCCAGTGGGTCGAGGGCTCGTTCGCCTGGAGCGCGAGGAGGTGCGCGGACAGCAACTCGTCGTCTACCGCCACCAGCCCGCCGATGCCGAGGTCCGACACAGTCTTCGCCGCGAGCGCATGCCAGCCGGAGGTGTCCGACCAGCCGCGCACGTCCGCGATGCCGGCTGCGTTCGTGCGGGCCTGCTCGGCGTTCATCTCGGGCACCACAAACGCGGGCTCGCCGATGGCGGGGAGGAAGAGGGCGATGAGGCGCTCGTGGCCCGGCTCGGCCCAACCCGTCAGGTACCGCATCTGGTCGGAGGGCGCGACGACGGCGCCGCCGATTCCAGCCTCGCGCAGGACCGCCTGGGCCCTGGCAATGCGTCCGGCGTAGTCGGGCATGGTGTGCTCCGGAAGAAGAAGAGGCGGCCCGCCGTCAGGGTCGGTCCGCCTTTCCAGTTTACCACAACGCCCCTGAGGCCTGTCCGCAACCTCGGCGGCACCCACACGGAGCCGCGGTGGGGCGGGCGTCCCTGCCCGCCAGGCGCTACCCCGTCACGAAGTTGCGCAGAAGGTCCTTCCCCACCGTCGTCATGATCGACTCCGGGTGGAACTGGACGCCCTCGATGGGGTACTCGCGATGGCGCAGGCCCATGATCTCGCCCTCGGCCGTCTCCGCGGTGACCTCCAGGCAGTCCGGCAGCGTCTCGCGCCTCACCACCAGCGAGTGGTAGCGCGTCGCATCGAACGGGTTCGGCAGGCCGCGGAACACGCCCACGCCGGTGTGGTGGATGGCCGATAGCTTCCCGTGGAGCACGCGCCAGTTGCGGATGACGTCGCCGCCGAACGCCTGCCCAATGCTCTGATGGCCCAGACACACGCCGAAGATGGGCGCCTGCCCGGCGAAGCGCTTCAGCAGCGGCACGGAGACTCCCGCCTCGCTCGGGGTGCACGGCCCGGGCGAGATGACGATGCGGTCCGGGTTCAGAGCGGCAATCTCGTCGAGCGTGATCCGGTCGTTGCGATGGACCGCCACCTCCTGGCCCATCTCGCCCAGGTACTGCACGAGGTTGTACGTGAAGCTGTCGTAGTTGTCGATCACCAGGATCATCGCGCGCCTCCGCTCGCCGCCGTCCGTTCACCTACCGGTATACCCGCTGCGACGGCGCGTCCGGCTCCGCCGAGCGAGGAGTCCGGCGCCGCCGCGCGGAACACGCACGTGGGCCACACGCAGCGCCAGATGCCCAGGAGCCCGCATCCCATGCCCGATCCCATACTCGTCGACCTCGCCCACCGCGTGCTGGAGCTGTCCGCCACCGAAGAGAACGCCCGGCGCCGGCGCCTGTGGTGCGGGCTGCACAACCTGAGCCCGGAGCGCCCCCTCTGCCACTACGCCATGTACAACCACGTCTGGGCGCGCGACATGGGCGGCGCGGCGGCATTCCAGCACACATCGGGGCTCGCGCGGTCCATCGAGGAGCAGCTTCGCGCGCGCATCTGGAAGTGGGAGCACATCGCCGACGACGAGCCGATGTCGCCCACTGTCTGGCTCTGGTGCCCGCATCCGCCCGGCGATGCTCGGCTCTGGGGCATCGCGGTGCCGCTCAAGACCGACGCGAGCAGCGGCGCCTACTTCCCGGACCCGCCGCTACACGACGCCACCGACCTCTCCGCGCTGCACGCCCCGCCATACGAGGCAGACGGCGCGGCGGCAGCCCGGCTCGGCGGCGAGGCACGCGACCTGCTCGGCGGCCTGCTGCCGGTGAAGCTGCATACGGACGAGCTGCACTACGGCCCGTTCGAGTGGGCGGTGAAGATGCGGGGGATGGACCGGCTACTGTACGACGTGATCGACCAGCCGCAGTTCGTCCACGAGTTGATGGACGCGCTGACGAGCGGAATGGTCGCCTACCACCAGGCGCGGGAGGCGGCCGGCGCTGTCGAGGCCGAATCGTCCTGGAGCCTGCACCCGGTCTACGACGCCACGCCGGAGGGCCGCGAGCACCGCCTCGGCGGCTCATGGGCCTACTGCCACGCCCAGTCCTCCGCCTCGCTCTCGCCGGCCATGTACGAGCAGTTCGTGCAGCCATACAACGAACGGATCGCGGCGCTGTTCTGGCGCGTGTACTACCACGGCTGCGAGGACCTGAGCGCCAAGGCCCGCATCATCGGCCGCCTGCCGAGCCTGCGCCTCTTCCACATCGGTCCGTGGACGCCCGTCCCGCCGGTGCTGAGCGCCCTGGGCACGAGCGTCGCCTACGAGATCCACGCCCACCCGGCCCGCGTCGTCTACTCGGCCACGCCGGCCGAGATGCGCGAGGAGCTGGCGACCCTGAAGCGCCAGGCCGAAGGCGCCGCGTTCGTCCTCAAGCTCTGCGACGTGGAGACCGTGCCGGACGCCGGCGCATGCCTGCAAACCTGGTCTCGCATCGCCCGCGAGGTCGTGGAGGGGTAGCAGCGCTGCCGCCATCCGAGCCGGGAGCGTGAGCGACCGGTCTGCAGTAGGCGGCACAACGTGGTGGCTTGGCACAACCTGATCGCGGTGACGGCAGACCGCTCCCTCACGGTCGCGGCTCGGCACCGTGTCCGTGGCGCGGCCGCCATCCGAGCCGGGAGCGTCAGCGACCGGTCTGCTGTAGGCGGCACAACGTGGCGGCTTGGCACAACCTGATCGCGGTGACGGCAGACCGCTCCCTCACGGTCGCGGCTCGGCACCGCCTACCTGGCGCGACCACCGTCCGAGCCGCGACTGGCAAGCCCGCAGCCCCACCGCGGGCAGAAGGAGCGGGTGGCCACGCACCAGACAGCGGCCGCCATGGGAGTCGGCACCCGGTGCGCGGCGCTGCCCCAAGACCCAAGTCCCAAGTCCCAGCCCCCAGCCCCCGCCCTTCAGCTCCACCCCAGCTCGTACCCCGTCTCGTACATCGCCACGATGTTCTCGGGCGGGCTGACGGCCTGGATGTTGTGGCAGGGAGCCAGGATGTAGCCGCCGTCCTCACCGAGGATGCGCAGGTTGTCCTCGACCTCGCGCCGCACCTCGTCCACGGTTCCACGAGCCAGCGTGTACTGATTGTCGACGCCGCCGTGGAAGACGAGTTGCCTACCGAAGTCGCGCTTCAGCGGCTCGCGCGCCATGCCCTTGCAGCGCCACTGGATCGGGTTCAGCACGTCGATGCCGGCCTCGATCATCGTCGGCAGGATAGTGCGTATGGCGCCGTCGCTGTGGTGGAACACGTAGGCGCCGGCCTCGTGCGCCAGGTCGATCATGCGCTTCATGCCGGGCAGGAGCAACTCCTTCACCTGTTTGGGCGAGAACAGCAGGCTCTCCTGCGAGCCCATGTCCTCCGCCACATAGGTGATCTGCACCTGCCCGGGCGCCTGCTCGTAGATGCGCCGCGTGTCCTCGTACGCCAGGTTGAACAGCTTGCCCAGGCAGTAGTGCACCATATCCGGGTTCAGAACCAGGTCCATCATGCCCTGCTCCATGCCCCGAAGCAGGCAGTAGAGCAAGAACGGCTCGGAGCCGCCGCCGCGAATCGGCTTGTCCGGGTTGTCAGCCACCACCTTGGCGATGTGGGAGTGGTCGTACCAGTCCGGCGAGGGCCAACGGTAGTTCGCCTCGATCTCCTCGACCGACGTGTACCCGGCCAGCGGGTGGTTCAGCGGCTCCGAGTAGACCCCGGTCTCGTACTGCACCATCTGGTGGCGAACGCCCCACACGTCCTCGCCCTGCGGCAGCGGCGGCCCGACGTACCGCCCGCCCACCGTCACCGGGGCGTCGATGTGCAGGCGCTGGAACGCCTCCTGCACCGAGCAGCAGCAGAGATGCGCCACGAGCTTCTCGGTCGCCTCGCCGGTCGCCCAGTAGTCCATCGGCACCCGGTCGGGCTTCTCGCGCCGCAGCACGGCCAACCACCGCTCGCGCGGCGTCATCGTCTCCTTGGGCATCAGTCAGTCTCCAAGCAACAGGTACGAGCAAACGCGGCGCGGTGGCGACGGAGCGCCACCCTCCATCCGCCGCAGCCGCCAGTCTGGCGACGCACAAACCGTAGGGCGTGGCCTCCGCGCCCCGCCGGGTTCCTGCCTCGGCACCGCTCCACAACGGACACGCCCGCCATGGACCGCCGCCGCCCTCGGCGGCACCCCGGCGACGCACCAGCCGTGGGGCGGCACACCCCGTGCCCCGCCGGGTCCCTGCCTGCACGCGCCGCTGCGGCTGGAGGGCGGGCCTCCGCGCCCACCGCGCCGTTCGCGCCGCCTAGATCTCCGAATACCCCGTCGGGTACAGGAAGATCGACGTGATGTTCGTCAGGATTGCCGCGTCCGAGTACTCCGGCTTGCCGGACAGCTCACGCCACTCGGGCGACGACACGAACGTGCCCCAGTTCTTCTCGCGCGCCGCCAGGTTCTCGAACGTCAGCATGTAGGTCAGCTTCGGCAGGTTGCTCCCGATCAGGCCCTCGCCGAAGAACACAGGCTGCAGCCCCGTCTTGCGGAAGATGCCGATCTCGGCCGTGTTGAACATCTCGACCTTCTTGCGGTGCGCGGTCAGGCTGTGGCTCTCGTACGTGCGCAGCTCGAACATGCGGCCCTTCTTCGCGGGTTGCTCGACCTTGGCCATGCCCGCGAAGGCGCGGAACAGGCCGCTCTCGAGGCGCACGAACGCGGGGTCGGTGGCGGGCACGTCGTGGAAGCCGGCCGCCGCGGTCCTGTACGCGTTGTCGCTCTCCACGCGCTCCCGCACGCCCAGCACGTCCGCCGCGGAGGGGTAGGTGATCAGCACGTACGTCGACGGCGCGTCCGGCCCTACCATGACGCCGAAGACGCCCACCGGCCCGGCGCCCGCCCGCTTGAGCGCCGGAAGATAGGCGTCGCGCAGATACGCGTCGACCATGCCGCCCTGCTTGCCGATCCGCGTGTGGTAGATCTGCAGCTCGTAGTGCTCGCGCGCGGGCGCCTGCGCCTCGGCCTCCCCCTCGACCAGCGCCGCGGCCGAAGCCGAAGCCGCCCCCACCACCGATGCCCTCAGAAACGACCGCCTGTCCATTCCGGTCTCCTCGTTGTTCAGTTCGCTGAGTTCGCAAGCCCGGTTCGCCGACGAGCCCCCGCGTTCCTCCGCGAGGGCCCGTCGATGGGCGAGATGGTGGCCAACGCGTCGCCCTACCGCGTGAAGCGCACCCCGTTGAGCATGGAAGCCGCCCGCGCCGGCATCTCGGGGGCTGGGCCAGACGAGTCTGGCAGCGTGATCCCGATGTAGTAGCAGCGGTCGGCCTGGAGGAACAACACGTGCCAGAGCCAGCACTTGTCCTTCGCGTCGTAGGTGGTGATCACCCGCCCGGGCGCGCCGCCCACCGTGATCGACGTCACCGGGTCGGGGCGCTTCCCGCGGAGCGCATCCACGGCGCGCTGAAGCGCCTTGTCCACGGATAGCCCCGTGATCTCCGCGTACGATCTGCCCGGCCGCACGATCACGCTCACGTCCTCCGGGGTCAGCGTGTCGACGCCGGTGCCGCTGCCCTCCCGGATGCTCCACCCCCTCGGCAAAGGCATCCGGTAGTCGCCGCGCGCGTGCGTGTACCAGCGCTCCTTCGGCGTGGGCGGCTTCGGCGGCGTCTTGCGGTCCTTGACGACCGGCACCTCCTCCCCGTCTTCCGGCGGCGTGTCGCTGAGGCGCGGGTCCTCCCTCGGCTTCGGCGCCTCCGCGACGACGACCTCGCTCGATACGGAGGTTGGCGGCGCGCTCGCGGCAGGCTTGGTCGTAGCCGTCGAGGACTTGGGTGGCGGCGGCGTGTCGTCGCGGTAATCGTAGTCGTACATCATGTAGTACACGCCGAACTGGAACCCGACCTGCATCTTCTTCTCGTCGGCCGGCGCGAATACGCGCCAGGAGTAGTTCACCGTGTCCGACGGCTTCGCGTTCTCGGGCCGGTCCAGGTCGATCGCGGCAGAAGCGCTCGTGCCGGCCCCCACGGAGCGGTCGCGATAGAAGATGCGGCACGAGACACTGCTGGATAGCCGCCGGGGCTTGCTGTCCTGCTTGTTGCGCACCGTGCTGCCCGCGTTCGACACGGTCAAGGTGCCGGAGACAGTGTCTCCCACCTTCAGCACGCTCGGCGGAGCCGTCCAGGAGGCGCTCCAGCTATCGACGCCCTCCTGCCACTCGTTGGAGAAGGGCACGGAGTAGGAGCCCGAGGTCGCGCTGATCGAGCCGGGGGCGGTCCGGCCGCCCCCCAACCGGGCGGTGTCCTTCACCGCGCGCGTCCCGACCAGGTACCACGCTGGTCCGCGATGGCGCGGAGTTGACGGGCCGGTCGGTGTGCTCGCCTGGGCCGGCCGCGACGAAGCGCGCCACCCGGCCGGCGGAGCCTGCTGTCCCTTGTTGAACACGACGTAGAAGATCGCTCGCGACGGGTCGTACACGGCGTCGCCCGACGCATCGCGGCCGTCCACGTAGTCCACCACGATGCGGTAGCGCTTCTCGCCGCGCAGCTCCGCCAGGTTCTGCCGGAAGAGAGACAGCGCGAACCCGTCGGCGGCCTGCACGTCGCTCTTCAGCGCTGCCAGGTCCGCGGTGAACGTGCGGACGCTGGTGCTCGAACCCACCGCCACGCCCTTCACGGGCTTGCCGTTGAGCGCGAGGCCGAGCCACGCATCGCTATCGTCGTCCTCGAGCCGGATAGACAGCTTCCCGCGGGTGACCGGCAACCGGTTCACGATCCGCCCAGGCCCCATCCACGAGTAGGGGTACTCCCGTACCCGGAGCTTCACGGCATGCCGCGCGATGCCCTTGTCCGCTCTGCTCTTCGCGTCCGCAATGTCGATCAGCACCAACTCCCGGGGCGGGTCCGTCGAGAACACCCAGCGAGGCACCTTGATCTTGCCGACCCCGCCGCCCATGTAGAACCGAATAACCTCTTCGACCGTGGGAGTCGACACGCCCGCGAGGCGCTGGTACTCCTGGCGCATCGCCACCGTGAGCGGGGCCATGTCCCTGACGAGGGCGTACGACTTCCGCCACGACTCATGGCAGCGCCCCCAGATGTGCCGCTCCAGCGCCTTGTCCACGCGTTCGCCGCGCTTCACGTAGGTCTTGCTGAGCGCGTCGGCCTCCACCACCAGCTTCTCGAACTGGTTCACCTTGGTGAGTTGATGCAGCCACGCCACCGTCGCCTGGCCCAGCCCGGTGATGTAGGCGTGCTCCTGGTCGACGACGTCGTTGCCCGGACTGATCAGGGAGTGCTCCGCGAGGATACCGTGCTGCAGCTCGTGCCAGCAGTAGGCATGCTCCGCGATGTTGGTGGGCGTGTAGCAGAGCGCGACCATGTCGTCGGGGAAGTAGAACGGCTCGCCGGGCTCCTTCATCGGGCCGCGCCTGGTCGTGCGCCACACGAGCGTCCAGTCGGCCGGGCCGGAGCCTGTCGGCGGCGCCAGCAGCTTCCGGTACCCGGCGGACTTGCCGAGGTCTACGAGGCTCGCCACGGCGGCGGGCTCCAGGAAGTGCTGCCAACGCTCGACCATGTCGACGAACCACGCCTGCATCCGCTCCCTGGGCACGCCGGTCCGCTGCTGAGCTTCCGGCATCCTGGAGTACGACGTGAGTTCCGCCTCGGTGACCTTCCCGCTGGGCGTCTGGGCCAGTGCAGGTGTCGCCAGGAGCACAGCCGCCAGCACGACGACCGGTGACGCGATCGTGACCATGCGCACGCTTCGATCCTCCCATGCCGCGCCATGCCGGCAGCGGCCCATCGGCATTATCGGCACATTGCGCAGGCGGTCTGCGCGGCGAGCCGGCCCAAGTGGCCGGACGTGCATCAGGAGACGAGGCACTCCGTGGCGAACATGGGGCATGCACCGCAGACCGCCGAGGAGCCGCGCCGTTGACTGGACCAGATGCCGGGCAGACACCCACACAAGAGAACTCACCCGCCGCGCCGGCGCGCCCGTCGCCCGTCGTCACGCGGCGCGCAATCCTGCTCGGCGCGGCGCTCATCCCGCTCAACTGCTACTGGATGGCGGTCATGGAGATGCAGTGGAACTCGCTCGATTCCACCTGCGTCAGCCTCTTCTTCCACGTGGTCTTCCTGCTCATCGTGCTCACGCTGGTCAACGCGTCCGTGCGCCGCCGGTTCCCGCGCCACGCGCTCACCCAGGCCGAGCTGATGATCGTCTACGTGATGCTCAGCATGGCGTCGGCGGTCATGGGCCGCGACTCGCTGGAGAACCTGCCCTCGACCCTCGGCTTCATGTGGTGGTTCGACGACCCGACCAACCGGTTCAACCGCTTCTTCGGCTTCGTGCCCAAGTGGATGGCCCCGCAGGACAAGGCCGCGCTCAAGGGCTACTACATCGGCGGGTCGAGCATCTACCAGTGGGATAACCTGGCGCACTGGATCCTGCCGATCTGCTTCTGGGTCGCCTTCGTCCTCACGCTGACGTGGATCATGCTCTGCATCAACGTCATCCTCCGCAAGCGCTGGACGGAGGAGGAGAAGCTCTCTTTCCCCATCGTCCAGATCCCGCTCTCCGTCACGAACACGTCGACGTACGTAGACCGGCGGTTCCTGCTCGGGTTCGCCATCCCGATTGTCATCCAGACGATGAACAACCTGAACTACTTCTACCCGTCGGTTCCGCACCTGCACCTGAAGCTGCAGGACCTCGGTCCCAACATCACCAACGCCCCGTGGACCGGTCTGGGGTGGCTGCCGGTGGGGTTCTTCCCGTTCGCCATCGGCTTCGCGTTCTTCCTGCCGCTCGACCTCACCTTCTCGTGCTGGTTCTTCTACATCCTGCGCAAGCTCATCGACGTGGGCTGCGTCGCGTGGGGATTTCAGGGCCCCGGCGCGTCCGCCGCGATGGCCAAGATCCCCTACGTGAAGGAGCAGGGCACGGGCGCGTGGATCGGCCTCTCAATCGCGATGGTCTGGATGTCGCGGCACTACCTGCTGGGCGTCTGGCGGGAGGCGCTCCGGACCGGGCGCACCGCCCCTGGCAGCGCGGACGCCCTCTCCTATCGCTCGGCGCTGCTCGGCCTGCTGGCGGGCATGCTCGTGCTGACGGGCGGCTGCGTCGCGGCCGGCATGTCGATGTGGCTGCCCCTGGTCTACTTCGGCTTCTACTTCGTGCTCTCGATCGGCATCACGCGCGTGCGCGCCGAGCTGGGCCCGCCTGCCCACGAGCTGAACTGGGTGAACCCCGAGCGGTTCATGGTGCAGATCTTCGGCACGGAGCTGCTGGGCCAGCGCAACCTGACGCTGCTCTCGTTCATGTTCTGGTTCAACAGGGGCTACCGCTCCCACCCGATGCCGCACCAGCTCGAAGCGATGAAGATCGGCCAGACGACACGCATGGAGTCGCGCCGCCTCCTGGCCGCCATCGTCATCGCGACCGTCGTCGGGGCGGTGGCGTCGATGTGGGCGCTGCTCGACGTGATGTACCGCCAGGGCGAGGCGACGCCGCACATCCAGTCCTACGCCACGGGCATCGGCCGCGAGGCATTCGGCCGCCTGCAGGACTGGGCCGACAACCCGCGCCCAACGGAGGGCATGGCGCTCGCGTTCTCCGGCGTCGGAGCGGGCATCACGCTGGTCCTGGCCGTCGCGAAGTCCCGCTTCGTCTGGTGGCCCTTCCACCCCATCGGCTACGCCCTGGCCAACAGCTACGCGCTGGAGTACTTCTGGAGCGCGCTGTTCGTGGGCTGGCTGCTGAAGCTCCTGGTGGTGCGCTACGGCGGCGCGCGCGGCTACCGCAACGCCCTGCCCTTCTTCCTGGGCCTCATCCTGGGCGACTACGTCATCGCGGCCCTCTGGTCGCTCGGCGGCTGGTTGCTCGGGGTGAGCACGTACCGGACGTTCATCTTCTAGAACGCGCCGGCACCCATCCGCCGCCCGGAGGCACGCGCTCCATGACTGTCGCGCCTCGGAACCGTGTGCGCACCGAGGCGCCGTGGCCGTCCAGCCCGCGGAGGCGGGCTTCGTGCCGTCGCGAGGCGC
>CAZFLM010000127.1:107-13354 GCA_964519955.1 uncultured Chthonomonadaceae bacterium
GTCGGCTTGTGGGGTGGGGCCTCCGCGCCCCGCCGGGTCCTTGACGTTGCCCTTGTCGTTGTTCGTGGCGCGGCGTCCTGCGCACTCCAGCGCTCCCGGCGCGCCGCGGAGGGCGCGCCCCACGGGTTGGTGCCGCGCGTCGGGTCGGCTTGTGGGGTGGGGCCTCCGCGCCCCGCCGGGTCCTTGACGTTGCCCTTGCCGTTGTCCGTGGCGTGTCGGGTCGGCTTGTGGGGTGGGGCCTCCGCGCCCCGCCGGGTCCTTGACGTTCCCCGGATCTCCTCCCTTCCTCCCCTCTACTTCCCCACCCGCCGGTACTCCACCACCACCGAGCCTGGCCGCGCCCCGATGTCGATCCGCAAGGACCGCAGTTGCGCGCCGGTCATGGTCTCGGGCTTGCCGGGTTTGTAGGTGACCGAGCGCGTGACCGTGTACGTGGCCGCGCGGTCGATGCCGCGCAGCTCGGCGACGAAGGCGGCGTAGGGGCTCTCGGGGCGGCGGAAGGCGAGCACCAGGCCGTCCTCCTCGGCGGGGCGGTGGTACTGCATCACGCACCAGTCGCTGGGGCTGATGGAGGGGGCGCTGATTGGGTGGAAGTCGCCCAGCCAGTACTTGCGGAGGCGCTTGCCCTCGGCGATGGCTTGCGAGAGCAGGCGCCGCGGGTAGCCCTCGGGCCGGCAGTCCTCACCGAACGAGATGCCGCCGTTGAAGCCGCTGCGGAAGTGGTACGGGTCTGCGCCCATCTGGCCGACGGTGCTGTACGGCACGTAGCGGTTCAGCCCGTGCGACATCACCTGGTTGCGCAGCGCGGCGTTGTCGAAGTCGAGGCGGAACAGCGGGTCGATCGTATCGTCGGTGCGCCAGAGCGGTACCGAGCGCGCGCAGGTCTCCAGGTCGATGCGGGTGCCACCGCTGGCGCAGTTGTCGATGGCGAGGCCCGGGTACTCGGCGAGTAGGTCATCCCACATGCGGTAGAGCCCCTCCATGTAGCGGATCTCGCCCAGGCCGGCGCGGTCCGGGTCCTGCTTGCTCAGGTGCTGCCAGTACGGTCCCGGGTTCAGGTTGTAGTCGATACGCAGCCAGTCGAGGCCGTACTCGCGGATGGCGGCCTTCAGGTAGGCGGTCATGAACTCGCGCGCCTCCGGGATGCCCAGGTTGAACAGGCCGCTCCCGTCGCCGCCGGGCGAGATGACCCACTCTGGGTGCTCCTTGGCGATGTGCGTGTTCGGCGCGACGCGCTCCGGCTCGAACCACACCAGGAAGCCCATGCCCGCCTTGTGCGCGGCGTCGCTGACCGGCTTCAGCCCGTGCGGGAAGCGGTCCGGCGGCTCGGCGCGCGAGAGCGGGAACCCGTAGTGCCCCATGCCGGCGGGGAAGCCGTCGCGCGTCCAGTACGCGTCCAGCCAGAACTGCTCGAAGCCCAGGCCCTTGATGGGCTCCAGGTGCGAGAGCGTGTTGGCCTCGGTGCTGGCGTTCAACTCGTAGAACGACGTGCTCATGTGCACGATGGGGGGCATGACCGGCTTGCCACCGTGTTTCGGCACGATGTGGGCCAGCATCGCGCGGCGGAACAGGTTCTCGCCCTCCTCGACGCTGCCAGCCGACCACCGGACCTGCAGGATGCGTGGGCTGCGGATCGACTCGCCTGGGCGCAGCTTGAGGTGGATGCCCTCCATGCCCGCCTGAACGCGCACCGCGCCGTCCTTGTGCTCGGCGGTGGCGCTCCAGTCGCCCGACCAGCCGAAGCCGGTCACCACGCCGCCGCTGCCCCAGCTCAGTGTCCAGAACGCGCTGGATGCGAGCGTCGCCCGGCCCTCCACGCTGCCGAACTGGACCCGCTTCCCCTGCGCCAGCGGCTCGACGATGGGGCTCCAGTCCTCGATGCCGACCGCGCTGCCGTGGAGCCGGCGGAGCACCGGTGCCGCGTCCGCCCCGGGCAAGACCGCCATGTCGAGCGCGCGGACCTGCTCGATGATGGGCGTGTCCGCGGCGCCGCGGTTCGTGAAGTGGAGCGTCCAGTCGACGCCCGGCGTGTCGGAGTAGATCAGCGCGGCGGCGCTCACCTCCAGGCCGGTCGCAGGATCGGTGAACGTGAGCGTGCGGCGCTTCGTGGTCGCGTCCACGGACTCGTCGCGCACCTGCGACTTCCACGTGGGCAGCAGCTCGGCGGAGGGCTTGCCGCCATAGACGAACGAGAAGGGGAGGCCTGGCCGCTCGCTTGCCCCGCGCGCCAGGTCGTCGAGCCAGAGCGAATTGCCGTCCTGCAGCACCACGCGAGCGTCGCACCAGTCGCCCTGGTCCCAGCCGCGCCCATCGCCGCCGTCGTCCACGATCAGGTCGAACTCGCGCGCGCCGGCCAGCGGCACGTCGATGCTGCGGACGCCGTCCTTCGGGCGCATCACCGGCGTGGCGAACGCATCTTTGCCGCCCGCCTCGACGCGGAACCGGACCGAGGCCGGCGTCGTATCGTCGACGTTGCGGTCCAGCCCGATGTCGGCGAGGAGCCGGGCGGCGGGCTTGGACAGGGTGACGCGCAGGACGCAGAGGGAGTTGGTGCCGATACCGCGCTTGTACGTCTTCTCGCCCAGCCGGAGCGCCATGCCCGCGGCCGCGCGGTTGATCTTGCAGGTGCCGGGCTCGTCGTCGTGCAGGATGACCAACCGGTCGATGGCGGGCGGCTGGGGGCGCGCGGAGAACGCCTGGTCGGCCCAGCGCTGGTTGGCGTCGCGGGTCGCCCGTGCGAGGGCGTCGCCACGCCGGGCGGGCGCCGATCCTGCCTGTGTCGACAAGGCCGCGCACATCAGTGTGGCAAGAGCTGCGGCGGTCAGGGCATCGAGCATGGAGCACCTCCGGATGGTAGCCTTCCTGCGTCCGCCGCAGCATTCGACGCGGTCCGGTACGACCTCCTGCTCATGCTGCTTCCCTTCGTAGAGGTAGCGGCCAGGACCTCGTCGAACTACCTGGTGCGCCGGGCCCTGTACGACATGCGCCCCACGCCCGGCCAGAGGTGAACCGACATGCGGATCTGCCCTCTCATGCTCGCGGCCGCCTGCCTCCTCGCGCGGCCCATCGCTGCCGCCCCTCGCGACGCACTGCCCACGCCGCCGACCGGCAAGGCCTGGAAGCTCGTCTGGAACGACGAGTTCAGCGGCAAGAAGCTCGACGAAACGAAGTGGGAGACCCCACCTGACTCCGTCCGCCGCGATGGGTGGTGGATGCGCAAGGCGGTCGAGCTGGACGGGCGTGGCCACCT
This sequence comes from uncultured Chthonomonadaceae bacterium, assembly GCA_964519955.1. Lineage (GTDB taxonomy): Bacteria > Armatimonadota > Chthonomonadetes > Chthonomonadales > CAJBBX01 > CAZFLM01. Next base: position 3,358 of record CAZFLM010000127.1, read on the forward strand.
GGTGATGTCCACCTTCCAGGACGGCGACCGCTACGTCGACGGGTGCGTGCGCACGCGCGGCAAGTATGAGCACGCGCAGGGGTACTACGTGGCGCGCGTCCAGTTGCACAAGGAGGTCGGCCACTGGCCTGCCTTCTGGCTCTACAACGCGTGCGAGGGGAACGTCGGGAACGGGGGTGTCGACGGCGCGGAGATCGACATCTTCGAGAAGCCCTGGCTGACCGACCATATCAACTGCGCCATCCACTGGGATGGGTACGGGAGCGACCACAAGTCGACGGGCCGCAAGCTGGAGGCGCCGGGCGTCTCGAAGGGTTGGCACACGTTCGCGCTCTGGTGGTCCGAGGACGCCTACGTCTTCTACATCGACGGCCGTGAGGTGTGGCGCACCTCGGAGGGCGGCATCTGCAAGGAGCCGCTCTACATCAAGCTGAGCGACGAGATCGGCTCATGGGGTGGCAAGATCCAGGACGCGAAGTTGCCGGACCGCTTCCTGGTGGACTACGTCCGCGTCTACGACCTGGTGGACGCTACGCGCTGAGCATCGGCCTGGTCCATGCTCGCCGCGCTCACGATGGCGCCCTACTTCGCCGCGGATCGAGCACTCCCGCCGCGGCTTCGTGACGACAAGGAGGACCGCACGTGAACATGCGCATCGCAGTTGCCCTCATCGCGGCTGTGGCCGCCCTGCCCGCCGCCGCGCAGGAAGCTCCGACGACGCCCTTCTCGGTGCGTGCGTCGGCCGTGTACCTGCCCACCAGCTCGGCTGGCGACGTGACGGACCGCTGGGGGCTTGGCCTCGGTCTCGGCTACGACATCCAGTGGCGCGGCCTGATGCCCGGCAAGCCGAGCCGCACGACGCTCGAGCTGGACGTGGCGGACAACTCCGGTAAGGGCGGCGGCGTCACGCTCGCGGCGATGGGCCTCGTGGAGCGCATCGCGCTGAAGGGCGAGGCGTTCGGCGCCGGCACGCCCTACGTCGGCGTTGGCGTCGGCGTCGCCTACCTGCGCACGAAGAGGCTGGAGCAGGGGCTGATCCCGGCCTTCGCCTCTGCCGGCCGTGACACCGGGTATGAGTACCAGACAGTGAAGTCCAACGGCTGGCGGCCCAACGTCCGCGCGATCCTGGGCGTCAACCTGTCCGAGAAGGCGTTCGTCGAGGCGTTCTACAGCTACGTGGGTTCCGTCGGCGGCATCAGCGGCGACAGCGCCGGCGTGACGCTGGGCCTCCGCTTCTAGGCGTCGACGACACGCGCGTCTGCGAGCCCGCGCCGCGTTCGGTATGGCGCGGGCTCGCACTTTGGCAGCATCGCCCGATCGCGCGACCAGGAGCAGATCCCATGGCTGACGGCGCAACGACCCCGCCTTCCAGTTCCCCCTCCCGCATCATCGCGCTGAACGAGCGCATTGCCGCTCGCGGCACAACCGTGTTCGGATCGATGTGGGCCTTCTATGTCTTCTTCGTGTGGGGCCTGCTGGCGTTCGTTCCGCAGCTCAAGCAGTACAAGGACACCATCCTGCTCATCTCCAGCGCGTGGATCCAGCTCTGGGCGCTGCCGCTGCTGATGGTGGGCGGAATCGTGCTCAACCGGGCCAGCGAGAAGCGCGCGGAGGAGGATCACGAGACGATCCGGCAGGAGTTCGAGATCGTGAAGGAGCACCAGCACGCGCTTCACCAGGAGATACTGCAGGCCAAGAAGACCCGTCATGACATGCATGAGCTGGCCAAGCTGATCCCGGACATCGTCGAGCGGCTGAACCGCATCGAGGCGGCTCTGGGGCAGGGCTCGCCGGGGTGGCGACCGCCGGCGTAGCGCGGCGCCTGGCGGGGTGCTGTGCGGCGGTGGGCCCTCGCCGCGTCCGCGAACTGCCGCACACCCGCGCGAACCGGGCGTGGCTGCGCCGCGTCCTGGAGACCAATGCGGACGCCGCGCCCTGCCGCGCGCCAAGATGGGAGGAGATGCGTTTGAACGGGATGCGATGGGGAGTGGCCTGCGCGCTGCTGGCGCTGTCGTCGACGATGTGCGCGGGGCAAGGGACGGCCAAGCAGCGCCCGCTGATGCGCGACTTCATGGGCATTAACGGGCACACGGTGCTCTTCAAGCCGGACCTCTACAAGCAGGTCTGCCGGGTCGTGCGCGACTACCACCCCTTCGACTGGGACATCGGCGACGACCCGGCGTTCGCCACGCGCTTCCCGTTCGCCAAGAACATGGTGAACTGGGAGGATGTCTACGGCTCGTGGAAGAAGGCCGGCTTCACGACGGACGCCTGCGTCATCTTCGACAACTTCGACGCGAAGAAGTGGAAGGACATCCCGCGCGACGCCTTCGCCTATGGATACACGTTCGCGCGCTTCTTCGGCCCCAGCGGGACGCAGAAGCTCGTCGAGTCGATCGAGATCGGCAACGAGCCGGGGCTGTACGACGATGCGACCTACCGCTCGATCTTCGAGCAGATGGCGCGCGGCGTGCGGCAAGGAGACCCGGCGCTGAAGATCGCGACCTGCGCCGCGACGCCGGGCAAGAGCACGCGCTACTCGAAGAGCCTCGACTGCTTCAAGGGGCTCGAGGCGTCGTACGACGTCATCAACTTCCACGACTACGCGATGGTCGAGGAGTGGCCCACGTGGCGGCGCAGCTACCCCGAGGACCCCAAGATCAAGTACCTGAAGGAAGCCCAGGACGTGCTGGACTGGCGCGACAAGAACGCGCCGGGCAAGCCCGTGTGGCTCACCGAGTTCGGCTGGGATGCCTCGACGAAGCCCGCGCCCGCCACCGGCGACTTCTCGAAGTGGGTCGGCTCGACCGAGACCGAGCAGGCGCGCTACCTCGTCCGCTCGTTCCTCGTGTTCGCGAAGATGGGCCTGGATCGCGCGTACGTCTTCTTCTTCAACGATGACGACCAGCCGCAGCTCCACGGCTCCAGCGGCCTCACGCGCAAGTTCCAGCCGAAGCCCGCGTTCCACGCCGTCGCGCACCAGTACCGCGCCCTGGGCGACTACCGGTTCCAGCGCGTGGTGGCGGAGAAGCCCGGCGAGCTGTACCTCTACGAGTTCCGCAAGGGCGACGACGCGAAGGAAGGCATCTGGGTTGCCTGGTCGCCGACGGGCTCCGACCGCAAGGCCGACGCCGCGCTCCCCGCGCCGCCCGGCCCCATCGCCCGGGCCGAGCGCATGCCGCTGAAGGAGGGGGAGGCGGCCAAGGTCGAGTGGTCCGCGGCCGCAGCAGGTGGGATCAGACTGTCTGTCGAAGAGTCCCCCGCGTACCTGTGGTTCCGGGAGAAGTAGGGGCAGGCGATGGGGGGGCGGCGCGCACCGATTCTGCTCGGTTGTGCGCCTGCTGTTGACTCGGCCCCCGCAGATGTGCCATACTCCTGCCCTCCCGCGCCGAGGGGCCTTTTCGGGGGCTTTCGAGGCGTCTGAGGTCCGTGTTGTAGACGGACGGAAAGGAGGGACGACTGTGTCCACTCTTGGCTCTGTCCGACGGTACGGCGCCGCTGCTGTGACCCTGGCCGTTGCGGTGCTGACGGTGAGCCTGCCCGTTCTGGGTTCGCCGAAGTCGGACAAGAAAGGCAGCCGGTCCCAGGCGAAGCACGTTTCGCCGAAGACCGCGCAGAGCGAACAGCACGCCAACTCCAAGCTCCGACCCAAGAGCACGGAAAAGGTGACGCGTTCCAAAAGCTCTGTAGGCGTTGCGAAGAAGAGCGGCGTACGCAGCAAGTCATCTCGGTCTGCCAAGGAGACGCGGCAGTCTTCACGACCGAGCCGGCATGCGAGCGCACGGCGCAGCGAGAGGGGCGGTCTGGCCTCTCGCGGTTACTTCTCCGGGCGCAAGACACTATCGATGAAGGCAACCGCCTACGACCCGAGTCCGGCGTCGAACGGCGGGAGCCGGTCGGGCAGGGGATCAACCGGCCTGCGGATCGGTCACGGTCTGGCGGCAGTGGATCCGAACTACATCCCGCTCGGCACGCGCCTGTACATCGAAGGCTACGGCTATGCGGTCGCAGGCGATACGGGAGGCTCCGTTCGGGGCGCTCGCATCGACCTGGGGTTCGACAGCCGGGCCGAAGTGAACCGGTTTGGGAGACGCACGGTCACCGTGCACATCCTGGACTAGCCTGAAGGCCCGGCGGAGACGCCGGGCCTTCTTCCACCTATGGACCCATACTCCCCACGTGCCGTCGCGGACGTGCTCCGCGCACATGGCCTTCACCCCAGCAAGCGCCTCGGCCAGAACTTCCTCTGGGACCGCAACGTGCTGGAACGCATCGTCCGAGTCGCGGGCGTGCGTCCCGACGAGCCCATCCTGGAGATCGGCCCGGGGCTGGGCAGCCTCACGCGCGTCCTGGCCGACCACGCGCGCGAGGTGACGGCGGTCGAGGTGGACCGCGGCCTGCAGCCCATCCTCGACGAGATGGCCGCCGAGCGCTCCAACGTCCGCCTGGTCTATGCCGACGCCCTCAACCTCGACTGGGAGGCGCTGCTCGACGAGGCGTTCGGCGACGCGCAGGGCTCCGTTGTCGCGAACATCCCGTACTCCATCACCACGCCGCTGGTCGAGCGCGTCCTCGCCGTGAAGCGCCGGCTGCGGTGCGCGGTGCTCCTCGTTCAGCTCGAAGTGGCGGACCGGCTGGCGGCGCCCTCCAACTGCAAGGACTACGGCTCGCTCAGCGTGTTCGTGCAGTACCACATGCGCGTCGAGAAGGCCGGCAACGTGGGGCGCACCGTGTTCGTGCCCCAGCCCGAGGTGGCCAGCGCTGTGGTCATGATGACGCCCGTGCTCCCCTCCGCCGTCACCGTCCGCGACGAGCCCACGTTCTTCCGCGTGGTTCGCGCCGGCTTCGGCCAGCGCCGCAAGACTCTCGCCAACGCTCTCGGCACGCTGGGCGACCTCGACCGGGCCGGCATCGAGACCGCGCTGCGGGCCGCCGGCATCGACCCCATGCGCCGCGCCGAGACGCTCTCCCTCGCCGAGTTCGGGGCGCTCGCCGACGCCGTGACGTCGCAACTGCAACCACCGATGAACACCGAGGAACACAGATAACGACCGGATGGGCGTTGGAACCGCAGATGCACGCAGACGGACGCGGATGGGGCTGAGGACCGGCAACTGCAGCCACCGATGAACACCGAGGAACACCGATCACGGCGGGATGGGGTGCGGATAGGCGGGTGCGACTGAACGTGCGGGGGGCGACTGGCCTGTGGGGCGCGGCCTCCGCGCCGCGCCGGGGCCTTGACCGACTGCGGTCATCCGAATGCGTTGCGAGAGAGGCGGGCGCCCCGCGGTGGAGCGCCCGCCTCTCTCGCTGACTGCCCTACTCCTCCTTGTTCAGCTCCGCCTTGGCCGCGGCGGCGATGCGCAGGCCGAGGATCTCGGCGTCGCGCGGGGCGCCTGCGTTCACGTCGCCTGCCAGCACCTCGCCGCCCATTCCCGTCCAGAACACATCGACGCGCGTGTTCTTGATGTGCGCCAGGAATGCGACGATGTGGTTGCAGACGTCCTTGGCGGCGCTGGGCGAAGTCACGGCCAGGCCGAGACGGTGGAGCTTGTCCTCAGCCCCCTCCTCGGTGGGCAGCGGCTCCACCTGGTGCGCTCGGATCTTCGGGACTATCTTCTCGACGAAGGCGTCGCGGTCGTGCTCGGTCGCGAAGCCCAGCGTGATGGTGTAGGCCATTGGATGACTCCTTCCTGGGGGCGATCCGCAGACCGCAGCGTGTGCCATCGCTCCCTATACGGGGATCATTCGCCACGCGGGCCGCGTTCCCCTGTGCGTTCCGCAAGCCTCTTGCACGGAGCGAAGGACCGCGCTGCCCCCGCGCCGAAATGGGCCTCCTGTGCAGAGGAGGAGACCCATGCTTACCCGAGTTCTCATCGCCGCGGCGTGCGCCGCACCGTGCCTCGCGTTCGGACAGGGCCGTTTCACCGACGCCGAGCGCAAGGGCATCGTCGACACGTGGCTTGCCCCGGGGCGCTATACGGTGGGCGCACCCAAGTCCGCGTCCGAGTCCGGGCCGTGGCAGGTCCGTCTGACCGTCGCCGCGTCGAAGTGGTTCTGGAACTACCAGCGCGCCACCGGCGCGGGCAAACTGCCGCCCTCTCAGGACCCGGTTGTGCCAACGCCCGGGTGGGAGGACTGGATCAAGGCGAAGCTCGCCTACGACCGCGCCGCCTGCCAGGCCATCGCCGACGCCGCGAACGCTGCGCTGAAGGGCGCCGCCGCGCCGTCCGCTCCCGCGCTGCCGCCCGCGCCGGGGCCCGTTCCTGCCGACATGCTCAAGGCGATGGGCAACCCGCCCGCCTTCGCCTCGGTGGTGGCCCCGCTTCAGCACACCATCGTCTTCGCGGGCGGCGACACCTACTCGTTCGCCGACAACGTGCCCATGCGCCAGCGGTTCGCCTACTACCGCTCGGAGCAGGGGGTGATGGACGCCGGCGCGCCGCTGCGGAACGTGCCCCGCGCCGAGTTGGGGGCCCTGTTCGAGGCCGCGGGCATGAACCCGACGGAGCAGCACGTCTTTCAGGCGGTCTCGCCCCTCGAAGGCGGCTTCGACGCGATCAACACGTACGATACCGGCTACATCTCCATCGGCTTCATCCAGTTCATCTCGGGCGAGGAGGGCAACCGGTCGCTGCTGGAGGTGCTGACGAGGCACCGCAAGGACGCGCCCGAGGACTTCGCCAGGACGTTCCACGCCTTCGGCATCGACGCGACCGACGACGGCGTGCTGGTGGTGGTCGACCCCGCAACGGGCGCGGAACTGGTGGGCGCGGAAGCCGTGCGGCGCGTCATCGAGGACAAGCGGCTCATCGCCGTGTTCCAGCGGGCCGGGCGGCGCAGCCGGGAGTTTCGCATCGCGCAGGTCCACATCGCCAAGGACCACTACTGGGCGGGCGACGATCCGTTCACCATCGAGATCGACGGGCAGACCATCACCGGCAAGGTGTCCGACGTGGTGCGCTCCGAAGCTGGGCTGGCGACGCTCTTCGACCGCAAGGTTAACCGCGGCAGCATCTCGCCGTTCGCCGACGAGCTGAAGAAGGCGATGGTGAAGCGCGGCATCAAGGACCTGGCCGGGGCAGCCGCGTGCGAGCGGGAGGTGATCGCCGCCTGCAAGTATCGCCACGACTTTCTGGCCGACAAGTCGCTCACGCAGCCATGACGGAGGGGAACGAGTCGCCCGAGAGCAATCGCGCCGCCGGTGAGGACCTGGGATGGCAGGTCTACCGCGACATGCTGGCCGGCTGCGAAGCCGCGCGCCGCGGCGACGTGGACGAGGCGGTCGCGTCCTTCGAGCGCGTGTTGGCATCGCGCCCCGACTACACGGACGCCCATCACTGGCGGGTCTACACGCTCGCCGAGGCCAAGCGTCTTCCCGAGGCGCTGGCAGCATCGATGGAGTGGCTCGAACGGTGCCCGGACTCGGAGCCGGCCGTCTCAACACGCTGCTGGCTGCTGCACGAGTCCGGCGACCGGCGCGGCGCCTGGCGCTACATCGATGGCGTGCTCCGGAGTGAGCCCGACACGGCGGCGGGCTGCCTGTGTGTCGCGAACCTCTGTGGCCGGTACGGGCTGGCAGTGCGCGCCGCCGAGGCCATCCGTAGGGCGGAGACGCTGGGCGCCGACACCAAGAGCCTGGCGGGCACCAAGGGCCGCCTTGCAGCCCAGTGCGGCGACTACGATGGCGCGATCGAGCACTACCATACCGAGTGGGATTGCGGGGATGTGGACCGCGACCTGATGATGCGGGTCGCATGGGCCTTCCACAAGGCTCGGCGCTACAGCAGTCTCCTCGAGTGGATGCGCGAGTGGGTGGCGCGCGAGCCGGACTGGGCCGACGCCTGGTTCTACGTGGGGTACGGCGAGGAAGGGCTTGGGCACCTCGACCGGGCGGCAGAGGCCTTTGCGCGCGCCATCGCGCTGGAACCGTCACACTCCTGCTCGCGCCTGGGTCTCGTGCGGACCCACCTGAAGCGCGGCCGGCTCCGCGACGCCTGGCGCGCCTACCGAGCCTACGCGGCGAAGCTGCGCGCCTGATCGCCGCGAATGTGTGGCGACGGTGGCGAGCCCAGGCTGTATTGACTCGCCTTGGTGCCCGGTGCTAGAATCCCCAGGACGTGTCGGAGACCGATCGGCAGGATACTGGCCGTGCACTTCCGCAAGAGGCGCACGCCCCGTATCCTGTCTTTTTCGCCACGCCGCCAGCGCGTCGGGGTTCCGGCGCCGCCGAAACCCACCTAAGGAACCGTCATGCAGGTCACCAAAGAACAGATCGAGCCTTGCACTGTCTCTCTGACCATCACCGTCGACGCCGATGAAGTCGACCGCGGCTACGCCCGGGCCTATCGGGAGTTCGCGGCCGTCACCAACGTCCCCGGGTTCCGGCCAGGCAAGGCGCCGCGCGCCATGCTCGAGCGCTACTTGGACAAGAAGCGCGTGAACGAGCGCGTCGGCGAGGTTCTGGCGATCCAGGCCTTCCGCGATGCTCTGAAGCAAGAAGACATCAAGGCCTACGACGAGCCCGAGGTGGAGTTCGGGGACCTGAACCCGGGCACGCCGTGGGAGTTCAAGGCCATCGTCTCGCTCGCGCCGAAGGTCGAGCTGGGCGAGCTGGAGGGGCTCAGCGTGGAGCGGCCCGTCTACACGCCGGGCGACGAGGACGTGGACCGCGAGATCGAGAGCATCCGCGAGAACCGCGCCAAGATGGAGCAGGTTGAGGGCCGCGCCGTGCAGGCGAAGGACTGGGTGATCGGCGACCTCGCCATCGCGGTGGAGGGCGACGAGACGCCCGCGGAGCCGCGGCGCTCGCTCATCCGCCTGGGCGACAACATCCCCGGGTTCGACGACGCAGTGATCGGCCAGAACATCGAGGAAGAGCGCACGTTCACGTTGACCTATCCCGAGGACTACCAGGAAGAGGACCGGGCGGGCAAGACGGCCACCTTCACGCTCAAGGTGACGAGCATCCGCGAGCGGCGCCTGCCGGATGTGACCGACGAGTGGGTCAGCGAGATCACCGAGGGCAAGACGACGACCGTCGCCGAGTTCCGCGAGACGCTGCAGGAGACTCTGAAGGCGCGCGCCGCCGAGATGACCGAGGACGTGGTGCAGTCGCGCATCGTCCAGGCCCTCATGGAGCGCTCGACGGTGGAGTACCCGGTCATCATGCTGCGCCGCCAGGTGCAGGAGGACATGGCCGACCTGTTCCACCGCCTGGAGGGCGCCCGGCTGACCTACGAGCAGTTCCTGGAGGCCGAGGGGCTGACCGAGGAGCAGCATCAGGATCAGTTGGCGGGCGCGGGCGATCGCCGCGTGAAGTCGCGCCTCATCCTGCAGGAGCTGGCGCGCGCCAAGGACCTCGGCGTGACGTCGGATGAGGTCGACGGCGAATTCGCCCGGATCTTTTCCGACTCCGATCCCGAAGATAAGAGCGTGAAGCGCATCGCGCAGAGCGACCGGCGGCGCGAGCAGGTCGCCAACATCGTGATCCAGCGCAAGCTGCGCGACTGCCTCTACAGCATCGCCACCATCGTCGACGTTCCGGCCAAGCCCACCGAGTAGCCGGCGCGGTACAAGGAGAGCCACATGTCCGCCACGCGGATCGAGTCCGTCATCCCGATGGTCGTCGAGCAGAGCGCTCGCGGTGAGCGCGCCTACGACATCTACTCCCGCCTGCTGAAGGATCGGGTCATCTTCATCGGGGACGCGATCGAGGACAACATCGCCAACCTGATCATCGCCGAGCTGCTCTACCTCGAGCGCGAGGATCCGGACAGCGACATCGACCTCTACATCAACTCGCCCGGCGGCAGCGTGTCGGCCGGTCTGGCCATCTACGACACGATGCAGATCGTCAAGCCGGACGTGGCGACCATCTGCGTCGGTTGGGCCGCCTCCATGGGTGCGGTGCTGCGGGCCCGCGGCGCGAAAGGCAAGCGGTTCGCCCAGCCGAACGCCCGCAACATGAATCACCAAGTCGCCAGCGGCTATC
>CAZFLM010000128.1:0-13055 GCA_964519955.1 uncultured Chthonomonadaceae bacterium
CTGCCCCTCGACGAGCACGCGGTAGTCGGTCGCGTAGTCCTTGTACGCGACCCCGATGCGCTCGGCGGCGTATTGCATGGTGATGGGCAGGCAGGGCAGGCAGTCGGTGGGCTTGCCGTCCAGGTAGGCCAGGACGCGCTCGCGGCCGTTCATCGCTTCGGTCCTCCGTCGGAAGGGGGTGTGTCGCGCAGCGTCACGTTCGGCACGCGCGCGGGGAAGACCTGCGGCTTGCGGCAGGCGATGCATCACCGCTCGGTGGTAGACTGGGAGCCAAAGCGGGAGCATCGATATACAGAAGAGGCCGCCGATGGACGAGTCGGGGGTGGAGCAGCGTCGGGACGCAGTCATCGAGCAGATCCGGCGAGCGTTCGCTGGAGTGAGCCGGGCAGGCGGCGTGTCGCTGCACGAAGCAGCAGTTATCGAGGCGTACGGATCGGGGGTTGAGCGGGCCCAAGCGCGGCTGCTGGACCGCGACACCGACTGGCAGGAGATACGGGACGAGGACATCGAGAACTACGACGGCGTCGTGTTCCACTTCGACCCGATCGGCCTCCGGTACCACCTGCCGGCGTACATGATCTGGTCGCTGCGCAACTACGCGACGTCGGACTCCATGTCGGTCGACACGACGATCTTCATGCTTCACATCGGCGGCGAGGATTCGGGCAACTACCACATGGAGCGTTACGCTCTCATGGATCAGGATCAGTCCCGTGCAATCGCCGCATTCCTGTGGTTCATGGTAGAGAGCACAGGCGACACGGGCTACGACTACGGTGCATGCACGGCACTTGAGGCTTACTGGGAGCGGTTCCTGGGTGACTGAAGTCGCCCGCTGATGCGTTGGGTGCCGCGCACGTCGGCGCATCGCGCCCAGCGCCATGAACGCACCGGGCATCGAGGAGGTGCGCCGCGCCATTGGTGACGTCGCCGTGCAGACCCGCGCGGTGGAGGACGCCGTCGAGCAGGTGATGGCGCTGCGGGCGTAGGCGAGGGGGCAACGGCACGGCGGCGCACGGAGGTCGCGCCTCACGAGCACCGGACCGAGCCCATTGGGCGCGACCTCCGTGTCGCACCCAATGGGACCGACTACTTCTCGGCCGCCGCTGCCGCTTCGCCTTCCTGCGCCGCCGGCGGCACCACGATCGTTCCCTCGACGGTGACGCCGTCCATGTACGTCTTCAGCGATCGGGTGGCCGCCTCGGCATCGGCGCGCAGCTTGGCGGCGTCCTTGCGGAGGGTCTGGAGCTTAGTCTCCTGCTCGTCGAGGGTCGCCACGTAGCGCTTGTAGAGGGTGGACTCCCGATCCAGGGCTGCCATGTTCTTGCGGATGCGGTCCTGGTCGTCACCCATCGCCTTGATCTCGTTCTCCTTCGCGGCGGCCTGCGAGGTGGCGTCGTCGATGACCTTGCGGCGCTTGACGATCTCTTCCAGGGACTCGCGCAGCTTGGCAGAGAGGCCCTTCTCCGTGCTCAGGTGCGCGAAGAAGGTGACGTCCGAGTTGAGTACCTCGACGATGGTCGGCTGCGGGGTCTCGGTGACTACCGTCAGGGTCTCGCTCTTTCCGGCGGGAACGGTGACCGGGAACCGGTAGACCTGCGGCGTCCGGCCGTCGAACTTCTCCGGCGTGACGAGCTTGGCATTCGGGTCGTAGGGGTGCTCGACCAGGACGTTGCGCGGTTTGTCGGCCTTCGACTTCAGTGTGTAGATCGTCTTCTGCGTCAGGCGGCTCGTGAGGGTCAGTACGCCTCGCTTGATCTGGATGGTGTACTCCTTCACCAGGACCGGAGCCTGCTTCCGCTCCGCCTCGATGGCCAGATCGACCGCGTACGAGATCAGCCGCGACTCGCCCTTCGGCACGTCCTCCATCTTGGCGTCGCCCGCGTAGGTGCCCCCGTCGAAGAGGGTGATGGGGCCGCCCCGCAGGTAGAGGCCGGTGTCGTTGTGCAGCCGCACGGCGTTCAGCGGGTAGCGCGAGCCCCAATCCGCGTTGTACACCGAGACCTTGACCCCGTCCACCTCCTTGGCGACGACGGGGATCATGGCCGCCTGCTGGCGCTTCAGCGTGACCGGCGTGTCGATGCGGTATTCGAACAGCTCGCCGGCCGCCTGCCCCGATGCGTCGGCCTGGACCGAGCCGCCCTTGGCGAGGGCGTCGGCCAGCGCGAAGTTCTCACGCCCCGCCTCCATGGGCAACGCTGCAGCGGGCGGCCCCATCACTCCCCGATCGCCCTTCTCGCCCTGCATGCCACCTCCACCCATGCCGCCCTGCCCGTAGGCGTTGCCGGCCATGTCGGCGCGCCGGCGAGCGGCCTGCCCACCCATCGCCGCCATCCGCGCGGGCTCCAGTTCGACGCCCGCGGCCAGGCTGGACGCGTGGGTCTGCGGGAAGGGCGACGCCACCACGTCCGCACCGACGACCGGCCGCGGGATGTAGAGCGGCTGGTACAGGTCCTGGATGAACGAGACGGGCCTGCCGGACACGAGCGACAGCTTCACGTTCTCCCAGTCCTCATCCGACGTGTTCTCAACGAGCGCCCATCCCTGGAGGTACGGCTTCCCCTTCGCGTCCACGACGAGGCGGTAGCTCATCTTCCAGAGCGGCGCCTCGGTGACGTAGCCCACGCGGACGCCGCGCTTGCCGTTGCCGGCGAAGTGCAGCGACACCTGGCGGCGGTTCTCGTCGGAGCCCTTGGCCAGGAGCGCCAGCGCCTCGCCGAACTCCTTGTTGAGCCGCTCGTCGAGGAGGCGCACGGACTTCACCGTATCGAGCCGGATGGTGCTGAGCCCGGCGTCGGTCAGGATCGTCATGAGCGGAGCGCTGATCGGCTTGCCGTCGGCGCCTGCGACCTGCCGCTGCTCCACGCCGACGATGCGCCCCGTGAGCGCGCCAGCCTCGCCCCCCTCAGCGGTGATGCGGGCGCCGCGCATGCGGGTGTAGAGGTCGGCCTGCGTCAGGTTCCCCGAGACATCGATCGCGAACGTGCCGAGCGTCCGGCCGAGCGGATCGCGCGTGCCGTAGATGGCAGGGCGCACCTGGCCCTTCTCGTCGATCTGCACCAGCGACTTGAGGATGTCGTTGACCTGCGCGGTCGGGAAGGTCAGGTCGACGGTGGCGTCGTCCTGCACGTCGCCGGAGCGCTCGGTGTAGCTCACCCCGCTGGTGAAGATGGTGATCTGCTTGATGGGTAAGGGGCTCGGCGCCGGCGCGGGGGCCTGCTGGGCGAGAGCCGGCGGCAGCGACGCGAGGCAGAGCATCAACGCGCACAGAGGCTTCATGGATGTCTCCTTCCTGAGTTGGGGCAGCAATGGACTGGGACGAGCGTCGCAGGACTCCGGCCCCGCGCCGCGAACATATGATAGCGATCGGCACCGACCCCACCGAATAGGATGGCCCGACTATGTGGTCTGGATGGCTACTCCCTGCGCTCGTGGCTGCCGCCCTGAGCGGCCCCGCGCGCCGCACCACCTACGAACTGCAGGTGCTGCCGGCCGAGCACCGGCGGCTGCAGGACCCGGTGAGCGGCGCCGACCTGCTGTTCGTCACGACCGGTCCGGCGACGGACAACAACCTGTACTTCCACGAGCGCTCGTTCCTGGCGGACGAGTCGATGCTGCTGTTCACCTCGAACCGCAAGCCGGGCGGGCTGATGGGCTACCTCTTCGCCACGGGCGAGTTGGTCCTCCTCGCCACTCCGGGCGGCGGCTTGGGAAGCGCGACGGCAGCCCGCGTCGGACCCAGGTACTACGCGCTGCGCGGGAACCAGGTGCTTGAGGTGACGGTGCGCATCAAGGCGTCGCCCGATCCCTCGCAGCATCCTTCGACAGTCACGCAGTCCGAGCGCTTGCTGGCCGTGCTGCCGCCCGGCATGGGCGCCGTCACCTCGCTCAACGAGAACGCGAATGGTTGCCTGCTCAGCCTGGGCGTGAACCTGCCCGAGGGCGAGTGCGGCATCGCGGTCATCGACGTCAAGGCGGGCGGTCTGCGGGTGGCGTGCCGCATCGCGGCGGACGACTTCGCGGGCCACGTCCAGTTCAGCCGCACCGATCCGAACACGGCCAGCTACGCCGGCAAGCACGATCGGTTGATGGTTGTCGACGTGCGCACGGGCGCTGCGCGGGCTGCCTATCGCGCGCTCCCGGGGGAGTTAGTTACACACGAGGTCTGGTGGGTTCACGGCCAACTCCTCTTTTGCGGCGGCCACCGAGACGGCGAGTCGCACGTCAAGCTGCTCGACCGCAAGTCCGGCGTGGCGCGCATCGTCGGCGCCGGGTCGTGGTGGGAGGGCGCGACGCCCGCGCAGCTCGCGAAGTGGAACTGGTGGCACCCGGCGGGCGACGACGCGGGACGCTGGGTGGCCGCCGACAACTGGCACGGGGACATTGCCATCTTCGATGCGGCCACCACGCAGATGCACCGCCTGACGCTCGGCCACCGGACCTACGGCGGCGGCGACCACCCGCACGTCGGATGGGACCGCCAGGGCCGGCGCGTCGTCTTCACCTCGCACCTGCTGGGCGGCAGCCACGTGTGCGTCGCCACGCTGCCCGAGCGCTGGCCGGCGGAGAAGGGGTGGAAGTAGGCAGCGGCCGTCGGACCGGACCGGTGGAACATCGCACCCTCCCCCTTCGTCTTCAGATAGTTAGCCATGCTAATTGCATGGCAGTGGCCAGGGGCCTCTCGCGCGAGGGCTCCTACGTGCGGCATCGCGGCCCCGACCTGAGGAGGGGACAATGGGAACGGCATTGTCAGGAAGCTCGGACTGACAGCGACTGCCGCGGCAGCCGCGGCCCTGTGCTTCACCGCCTACACAGTGGCCACCTCTCGTCCTGCGAGCGCCCAGGTCCTCAAGGGCTCCAGACTGCGAGCGCTCACGGCTGGGCCGATCCAAATGGCGAACGGCGAGCGTGCTCTGATCGGACTACTGCTGCCCGCCGTCCAGCGCGCCGCGCTCCCATACCGCATCGAGCTGGTGAGCAGCGATGGCTCGACCCTTGCCGACATCGCGCTGCCCCAGCCGCCCGTGGGAGCGGCCCGACAGACCGCGTTCTACGATGTCTTCTTCGCCGACGGCAGCGTGCGAGTGCTGGAACATGCCTCGGGCAGGCAGGTGTTCACAGGGGACCTGGCTGACGGCATGATCATCGTGGTCTGCCTGCCCGCGGTGCAGCTCAACGGGAATGTCGTCGCGCCGACAGCCGGCTCCGTGCAGTTGATGGACCCGGCCGGCGGACGCGGGCAGATCGTCGGCATGTGCGACGGCAGCGTCTAGCGGCACGTCGGGCGGCACAGGGCGAGCCGCGCGAACTGGCTCGCCCTGTGCTGCCCCCAGCCACGTACAGAAGGAACGTCGCGCGGTTGCATGGTCGCCGCGCCAGCGAGAGCGTGACCTTACCTTCGGCCCATCCGCCTCCTACGGCATACACTGACGCAGATCGGTCAGACGCCGCCCGTCATCCGAAGCAGCAGGTTGCGGATGCCGGTGAGGCACTGCTCGTCCTGTGCGAGTACAGCGGTGATCGCGGCCGCGTTATCGATGACCCAAGCGCCCAACGACCAGTTGCGTTCCAGGGCATCGACAGGCACGATAGCGATGAAGGGAATCCCGCGCTTCGGCCGATCCACCAGATGCCGGGCATAGACGATCTGGTTCAGGAGCGCCACGTCTTGGCCCGTGCTTGCCACGACGAGCCGTTCCATCTCCGGCGAATGGGCCAGGCGCCGAGGATCATCGACCTGGCAGACCTCCAACCCGCACGCCCGCGCAATGGCTACCACGGCGGCGCGGAGATCACCGTCATCGATAGCGACGACGACCTCCCTCGGGCGTGGCCTGGCTTGTTGTGTCACTGGACTCGCTCCTTGCTCACTGGCGGATCACCACTACCTCGTGCGGCTGGGCGGTCACCACGCGGATCGTGTTGCCGCGGCGCGTGAGCTTCGCGTCCGGGCCGACCACCGAGGCGCGGGAGTAGGGCTCGCGCACCGTGATGGTTGCCTCGTAGCGCGCGGGCTCCTCCATGATCGGCGGCAGGACGCGCTTGCCGTTCGGGAACGCATAGGCTGCCACGGTCGGCGGCGCGGAGAAGCAGAGCAGGTGCACGAACAGGCGGCCCTTCTCCTTGTCGTGCGTGATGACCGTCTCCACGTTGGCGGGAGCGTGAACCTGCACGGCCGGCGTCGGGTTCAGCCAGCGCACCAGGTTGCGAAGCAGGTTGCGGTGCTCCGGCATGCGGTAGTCGCCGGCGTAGGCCGCGTCGAGCGCGCTCGGCACGTAGACCGCCCTGCCCTTGCACCGGGCGTTCACGACCACCGCGGGGCCGACCTTCTCGCCGGCGGACATGTGCGCGACCCAGCCGTTGTCCTGCGAGCGGTAGGCGACCAGCGACTCGCCGTAGGGGGTGCCGCCAACGGGCTCGCACCCGACGATCGGGCCCTGCACGAGCATCGTCCAGCCAGCGGGCACATCGGTCAGCAGCACCTTGGCGTCGCCCGTCGACAGCGAGTGGGGCAGCCTGATGTAGTTGTCGCCGTGCTCCGTCTCGACGCGCGTCACCTTGATGCCCAACAGGTCGGCCAGCGTGCTCTGCTTCTGCAGCCGGCCATACCGGTCGCACAGCCCGGCCAGCCCTGTCGCGATCAGGTTGCCGCCGCCCTCGACGTACTCGGTGAGCAGCGCGACCTCCCGCTCAGAGAGGATGGCGGTGTTCGCGAGGTAGACGACCGGGAAGCGCGCCAGACGCTCAGCCGACACGTTCTCGTCCATCACCATTCCGAGCGGAACGTGCGCCTCGACGAGCGCCCGGTGCGCGCCCCAGAACGCGGCCATGTACTTCGGTGGGTCCTCGCGGGCGAACCAGTCGCGCGTGCGGCACGAGTAGTAGAGGCCGACCTCCTGCAGCGGCTCGTGGCCGAAGGTCTCGCGCTTCTTGCGGGCCTCGCCGAACACCTCGCCGATGCGCTCGTAGGCCAGCGGCTCGGGCGATCCGTCGTAGTACAGCTTGTCGACGATGGTGCACTGCGCCCCGTGCGCCAGGTAGGTCATCACCTCCCACTTCATCTCGGCGACCGGGCGGACGGTGAAGTCGTGGTAGTCGAACACGCCGCGCGAGGTGACGCCCTGGACGGGACCCTGCGGGCGGGCGCCGGCCATGAAGAGGGAGAGCAGGCTGGGGTTCGTGTGGCCGAAGATCCAGGGCAGCCCCTCGGCCGTGACGAAGTCGCCGTTGAGCGCGTGCTGCACGGGCTTCTCGCCGGGGAACCACTGGAACGGCGGATAGCCGTGGTAGTTGTAGTCGACCGAGATCTCCGGCCGCTTCGCCTTGACGAACGCCTGCAGCTCGGTGCAGAAGCGCGTGTTCGAGTTGCAGCGGAACTCCAGCATCTTGTCCCAGGCCTCGTCCCAGGTGATGCCGGCCGGCATGTCGATGCCGTACTCCTGGCGGAAGGCCGCCTTGCACGCCGCGCACCAGCAGCCCGCGGGCGGCCCGAAGCCGTAGTCGAGCATATCGAAGTGGAAGCCGGCGATGGGATACTCCATCATCTCCGCGGCGACCTTCTTGATGAACTCGATATAGCCGGAGTTGTAGCAGAGCCGCCCGCCCAGGTCCGCGCCGTCGGCCCCCTTCATCCGCCACTCGGGATGCGCGCGCCAGGAGCTGTCGTCGTACTGGATCTGGCAGTAGGCGACGATGGGGATGCCGCGCGGCGTGGCTTCGGCGATGGTGTCGCGCAGGAGGTCGCGGTCGCCGAGGTTGGGGCACTTGCGCGCGACACGGGAGTTGTAGTAGGCGAACTCCATGTCCTTCATGAAGAGCACCCCGTACTCGCAGTTGGCGCGGGCCAGGTTGGCGGCCCACTCCTTGCCGGTGGGGTGCGACATGTAGATCGCGTCCTTGTCGTTCGCGCCGGTCGGCCCGATCTCGATGCCCACCAGCGTCTTCCGGTACCACGGCTCCGCCTGCTCCCGCCTCGCCATCTCGCCACCCTCCGCGCCCGTCCGCGCCACGCCTGGAACCAGCGCCGCGCCCGCCACCGCCCCGATCACCTCACGCCGTGTCAGTCGCCCGCTCATGTGCGCCTCCCGAGCTGGATGTTCGCTGACGACTGCGGCAATGCCTTTGCGACGGCGGTCAGACGTCGAAGGGGGAAGGCGTCGAAGGTCGAACGTCGAACGGGCGGTACGGGCAAGAGGCGGGCGTGCGGCCATCGGTCGGTTCCGTTCTCTGTGTCCCCTCTGTGCCCTCTGTGCCTCTGTGGTGAACCCGCCGTCGCAAGGATCGGCCGTGCAGGTCCGGGCAGGGGCCGCGGCGAATCGGGGCGCAACCGCCGACCAAGGAGCCCTCCGTGACGATGCCCGCGCCGCCGCCCGTTCCCACCGCCGGTCTGCTGGTCAAACTGGACGCTCGCCAGCGCGGCGGCCTCACCATCGAGCGTGGCCATGTGCTCGCGTGGCGCAGCACGGTCGATGGCAAGACCGTCCTCCTCGCGTCGTCGCCCGGCCATGCGCCGGAGTGGGCGCCCGCGCGGGGTGGCGGCCGACCTGCGGTGCGCTTCCGCGGAGAGCCGCAGGCCCTCCGCTGCCTCGGCTTCGGCCGCAAGGCGGACAGATGGACGCTGGCCGTGGTCGTGGCGGCAGCGGACGACGTGCGGGGCGGCGGCCTCGTCAGTGCGTGCCCGGCGGGCGGCCACGACTTCGACCCCGGCTTCACGGTCGACCTCTACGGTTCGCAGAAGGCGCTGGGGCAGATCAGCGTGGAGGGAGCCGGGCGCATTGGCGGGCAGCAGAACCAGCTCAGCGCCCCTCGCCCCGCCGGCGGGCTGCATCTCATCGTCGTGGAGCGCGACGACCGCGATATCCGGGTGCGCGTGGACGGCCAGCCGCAGCAGGCGCGCCCGGTGACCCCGGCGACCACCGACATGCACGAGCTGCGGATTGGCGCGCGGTTCTTCGCCGGGAAGGAGCGGGAGTACCTGCGCGGCGACGTTTCGGCTGTCGCGCTGTATGACCGTATCCTGACGCAGAGCGAGTTGGCCACATTGGAGGAGGCGCTGAAGGTGTCTGACGAGGAGCAGAAGCAGGGCGAGGCGGAAGCCAGGAACCAGGCGGAGAACCGCAAGAAGAACAGGATGGTGGCGCCGGTCGTCACGGAGAAGTGGCCCGACGTGAAGGCGTTCGCGGCCAGCCCCGCCGCCAGAGAGCTTGGGCCTGTAGATCGGCTTCCGGTGCAGACCGGTCTCAAGCACGCGATGTTCCTGGCGTCACAGCACCTGAACAGCCTGTTCGACGCCGACCGCGACGGCGAGCCGTTCTTCTACTCCAACCGCCGCGTGGACGGCACGGGCGTCATGTTCCACTCGGTCAACATCGGCATCCCGCACGTGGTGGGGCGGGCGCTGCTAGGCTCGATGATGGCCGAGCGCGCCGCCGGCATCCCGTTCCCAGAGCACGGCCTGCCGATCCTGGAGCGCTACCTGAAGCTCACCTTCGACAACGAGGACCACCTGAACTCGTACAACGACCCGGAGAAGGAGAACCGCCGGTTCGTCGAGTTCCACAACATGCGCGAGGGGCTGTACGGGCTCGTCATGCTGATCGAGGGGCGCAACTCGGCGTGGGCGCGCGAGACGGCACACCAGATGCTCGTGACGCTGGACGCCATCACCGACGAGAAGGGCGAGTGGTCCATCGAGCTGCTGCGCAAGCGCGGCATGGAGGAGCGCAGCTTCGGCGTGTGCGTGATGAACGCGTCGCGCATGGTCGATCCGCTGCTGGAGCTGCACCGCGCGACCGGCGACCCGCTCGCCATGAAGCTGGCCGGGCTCTATGCGCGGGCCGCGCTGCGCACGGGCTACGACAAGGACGGCCAGTTCGCCCCGATGGACCGCTCCACCGGCCACATCCATACCATCACCTCGTCGCTCAGCGGCATCACTGAGTACGCGATCCTCACGCACGACGCGGCGATGCTGGACCACTGCATCCGCATCGTCGACAAGGGCGTGCCGGGCTACTTCAGCTCCTGGGGCTGGGGCGACGAGGTGATGCCCGAGCACCCTGCGGACGAGCCCTCGCGCGGCGAGATGAACCAGACGGGCGACGTGATCCGCACGTGTCTCCTCCTCGGCGTCACGGGGCGGCCGAAGTACTACGAGCTGGCGGAGCGGTATCTGCGCTCGATGGTTCTCCCGACGCAGCACCTGGAGGCGGAGATGCGTGCGTACCTGCACGACGCCCCGAACCCGAAGGACGACTCGGAGCGCAACGTGCTGGCGCGAACCATCGGCGGGTATGCGATGCAGCTCCCGAACGACCGCATGCAGGTGGGCGACTGGCCGCTCTCCACGCTCGACATCACCTCCGGCGCGCTCCACGCGATGGCCGAGTGCTGGCGCAGCCGCATGACTTCCGACGGGACCACCTGCCGCCTGAACCTGCTCTTCGACGTTGAGAACGAGGGGTTCAAGGTGACCAGCGGCCTGCCCCTGCGTGGCACGATCAACTTCTCCGCGCGGGCGGACCGGGTGCTGCTCGTGCGCATTCCGGCCTGGGTCGACGTCGCGACGCTGAACGTGGCGGTGAACAAGAAGCCGCAGAAGGTCGAGGTTCGCGACGGGTACGCTCGGATCGGCGCGCTGAAGGCCGGCGACGAGGGCACGCTGCACTTCGCGGTGCCCTGCCGCACGGAGCGCGAGCGGGTGGACCACGTGACGTACCGCACCACGTGGATTGGCAACCAGATCGTGCGGATCGACCCGCGCGGCAAGGTCAGCCCGCTGCCGTTCTGACAACGAGGCAATGGCTGATGGAACATGGATGTACAGGATGGGCAGGATGACGGCGGGCGGATCTGAGGCCACCGTACTGCCATTCGGCCACTGCGTCGCACCAGGCCGCCTTTCATCCTGTTCATCCTGTACATCCATGTTCGAATGACGCTCAAGGAGACCTCCGATGACACACACGCGTGACGACGCGTGGAAGCTGCTCACCGAGCACACGCAGAGCGAGAGCCTGATCAAGCACGCGCTGGCCGTCGAGGCGGCCATGCGCTTCTACGCCCGGAAGTTCGGCGAGGACGAGGAGTTGTGGGGGCTCACCGGGCTCCTGCACGACTTCGACTATGAGCGCTACCCGAACGCGCCGGACCACCCGCTGAAGGGTCTCGCCATTCTGGAGGAGGCCGGCTGGCCGGCGGAGATGCGCCACGCCATCGCGGGCCACGCGCAGTACCTGAACGTGCCGCGCGATACGCCGCTGTCCCGCACGCTCTTCGCCGTGGATGAGCTATGCGGCTTCATCACGGCGGTGGCGTACGTACGCCCCTCACGCAAGGTGGCCGAGGTCGAGCCATCGTCGGTCAGGAAGAAGATGAAGGACAAGGCGTTTGCACGCAGCGTGTCTCGCGAGGACATCCTGCAGGGCATCGAGGAGATTGGCCTGCCGTTCGAGGAACACGTGGCCAACTGCGTCGCCGCGATGTCCGAGGTGGCGGACTCGCTGGGGCTGTAGATGCCACCCCGACGACGGGTCGGGAAGAGCCCGCGAGGGCTCCAAAGGGAGAGCCATGAGGCTGTTCGGACTGCCGAATGCCGACAAGGTGTTCATGACGTACTTCGACCGCTGGTATCAGCCCAGCGATCGGGCGCGCAAGCGGTTCCCGGCGACGAGGCCGGACGTCGTGTGCATCGACGTGGCCGAGGGCACGCCGGCGAGTGCGCTGTGCCATCTGAACGGCGAGGGTCTGGAACTGGCGACGAAGATGGTCGCCAGCATGGTCGATGCGTCCGTTGGTGACTGGCCCGCGTTTCTGGACGTGGCGGAGCCGGTCAACGAGACCTGGGTCGACGCATTCGACCGGTACTACGACGTCCGCCGGATCAAGGCGCTGATGAAGGCATCGAAGCCGGACGGCTTCTCCAACGACTTCCTCGTCCGGTGCTGCGAGTTCGGCGCGGTGCTGGGCCACGTCCTGCGCCAGCGGCACCCGGATTTGGAGTGGCTCTACGGCTGGCCCTACTGGGAGTCGGCGCTGTACGATCGGTCCACTGGTCTGGTCATCGCGGTCTTCCACTGGGCCATCAAGAGGTTCAGCAGCTATGGTGTGGACGACATCTACGTTCAGAAGCTCGAGATGTGTACGGAGATGATCCAGCGCCAGAGGGAAGCGCGCTGAGCTGCTAGCCCTTGCCGAGGAACGTGCCCTCGCGCAGTTCCGCGAACGCGCGCTGGAGTTCCTCCTGCGTGTTCATGACGATGGGGCCGCGCCAGGCGACCGGCTCGTGCAGCGGCTCGCCCGACACCAGCAGGAACCGGACGCCCTCCTCTCCGGCCTGCACCACCACCTCATCGCCGCTGTCGAAGAGGACCAGCGACCGGTTGCCCACGTCCGCGGCCGGTGAGGTGCCCGCCGCGCTCACGAGTTCCGTCGGCGCGGACTGCGGCTCCGACGCCCCGATGAAGCGCCCGCTCCCCGCGAACACGTAGGCGAACGCGGTGCTCGTCGTCTCTACCGGCAGGCGCTTCTGCTTGCCGGCGGGCACCGACACGTCGACGTAGACTGGGTCCGCGGCGATGCCCTCAACCGGCCCGCGCGTTCCCCAGAGGCTCCCGCACACGACACGCACCTGCGTCCCATCGTCATCGGTGACCTCCGGGATGTCGGGCGCCTTGACCTCCTGGTAGCGCGGTGCGGTCATTCTGAGCGCCGCCGGCAGATTGGCCCAGAGCTGGAACCCGTGCATGCGTCCGGCCTCGTCCCCCCGCGGCATCTCCTGGTGGACGATTCCGCGGCCCGCCGTCATCCACTGGATGTCTCCCGCTCCGATCGTGCCGGAGTTGCCCATGCTGTCGCCGTGCGCCACCGTGCCCGCGAGCACATAGGTGATGGTCTCGATGCCCCGGTGGGGGTGCCACGGGAAGCCGGCGAGGTAGTCTGCCGGATCGTCGCCTCGGAAGTCATCGAGAAGCAGGAACGGATCGGTCGCCTCGGTGTCGCCGAAGCCGAACGCGCGCCGCAGGCGTACTCCGGCCCCCTCGACAGTCGGGACCGAC
>CAZFLM010000129.1:0-12928 GCA_964519955.1 uncultured Chthonomonadaceae bacterium
GAGTCGGGTCAGCCTTGGCGGGCAGGGACGCCCGCCCCACCACGGCGCGGGCGACAGGTGCGAGGCGAAGGGCCCGGCGGGGCGCGGAGGGCCCGCCCCACAGGTTGGTCGCGCGAGTCGGGTCAGCCTTGGCGGGCAGGGACGCCCGCCCCACCACGGCGCGGGCGACGGGTGCGAGGCGAAGGGCCCGCGGGGGGCGCGGAGGCCCCACCCCACAGGTTGGTCGCGCGAGGCGGTTCTGCATTGGCGGGCAGGGACGCCCGCCCCACCACGGCGCTGGCAACGGGCGTGAGGCGAAGGGCCCGCGGGGGGCGCGGAGGCCCCGCCCCGCACCCCATCCGGTTCAGCCCGCCATCATCTGCGTCAGTCTGCGTTCATCTGCGGTTCCAGCATCCCGCCGTGATCGGTGTTGATCTGTGGTTCCGGGAGCCGTTCCCATCACTTCCTCGCCTTCACCAGGTCCACCACCACCTCGCCGCGGATGTGGTCGCCGGTCTTGAGGATCCGCGGGGCGAGGGCGCAGCGGGAGAGGACGTGGAGCAGGACGCCGCGCGGGTCCAGGCAGGCGCGGACGTGCGCGTCGGCGTTGGCGTGGAAGCGGAGGCCGGCGCCGTTGGGCGCACGCAGCGATGCCTCGTAGACGCTGTACTTCACCGAGCGGAAGTCCGTGGTGCCCAGCTCCGTCTGGTCCTGCGACCAGGGCCAGGCCGGGCGGACGCCCTCCGGGTCGGCGACGATCTTCGGGTCGCGGCGGGCCAGTGCGACGCCCTCGGGGCGGCAGATGCTGTCCGCAGGGAAGGCGCCCCACTCGGACCAGCGGCGCCAACTCAGCTCCTCGCAGGCGGCGGGGAGCAGGAAGCGAAGGCCGACCTCGCGGGCGCTCATGTCGGGGCCGGTGTAGGTGTAGTCGTAGCCCACGCGGCCCACGCCCTTGCGATCGATGACCCAGTGGACCGATCCGGCTAGTCGGTCATACCGGTCCTTGACGATGATCTCGGCGACGTCCTGCTTGGCCTCTACCGAGACGCTCTCGACGACGCGCGACTCTGGGTCCGGGTACACCGCGTACGGCTGGGCGAGCGGGCCGCCGAGGTCGCCGAAGTCCTGCTGCGTCACGTGCGGCGACGGCACGCCGAGGACCGGAGCGCCGTCGCCCGCGAACTGGCCGGTGGCGCGGTCGACGGTCAGCGCCCAGCCATCGCACCGTATGGTCGTCACACTCCCGTCTTCGGCGACCTTCGGCGCGCCCGCGGTGGGCTGAGGCAGGTGCTCGGCGGGCCTGGCGCCCAACGAGAGCACGCTGACGCCGATCGGCTCGCCCTTGGCGGTCGCCGCGGTGATGGCCAGCGGGTCCCCCACCCTCGTGCCCGCGGGTATCGGCACCTCGATCTCGCCGGCAGCGCGCGGAGCGACGCTCGCCTTGATGCGGCCGCCGCGGCCTCCGATCTGCCAGGTGAGCTTCAGCTCGCTGAGATCGGTGAAGGAGTAGCGGTTCTCGACGGGAACGCGCACCGACTTCTGGCCGGGCTCGAAGGGCAGCACGCGCGTCGGGAACCAGACCGGGCTGAAGATGTGCCTCGCCAACTCCAGCTCGGGCTTCGAGCGCCGCCACGCGTCGAACACACCCCAGAACCCGTGGACCCACGCGTAGCCGGCGCGCTTGCCGTTCGGGAGGTAGAACGGCTCGTCGATCGCCGCCCAGATGGAGCCGCCGATCACGCGCTCCGAGCGCTCGATGTGGCTCCACTCGCCTGGCTGGAACCCGGGGCGCATGTAGCCGGACTGGACGCCCTCCGCGCAGAGGCGGCCCCACGCCGAGGTGGGGTCGGCGCTGCCGAGGCCCCACAGCTCGCGCAGGCCAGGGTTGATGCGCACCTCGGTCTGCTCATGGCACACGGGGAATGCGTACTCGCCGAGGTAGACGGGGCGCGGGTCGCCCTTGAGCTGCTCGTCGTACGGCATCGGCGCGTAGTGCAGGTTGGCGATGTCGCAGATGCGCTTCGGGTCCGGGTTGTTGAACGTGGTCGGGCGCGTGGGGTCGAGTTCCTTCACCAGCTT
Organism: uncultured Chthonomonadaceae bacterium; assembly: GCA_964519955.1. Taxonomy (GTDB): domain Bacteria; phylum Armatimonadota; class Chthonomonadetes; order Chthonomonadales; family CAJBBX01; genus CAZFLM01. The sequence goes on from CAZFLM010000129.1 coordinate 2,059, forward strand.
GTGCGACACCTCGAAGAGGCGGTTGAACGCCGACTCGTTGGCGAGCGACCAGACGATCACGCTCGGGTGCGCGTGGTGGTAGTCGATCATGGCGGAGGTGGGCGTGAGGACGGCGCCCAGGTCGGTCATGTTCCCCACCTCGCCCACCCAGCAGAACGGCGCCTCCACCTCGACGTACATCCCGATGCGGTCGGCCGCGTCCAGCAGTTCCTGGCAGGGCGGGTAGTGCGACGTGCGGATGTAGTTCATGTTGCCGCTCTTCATCAGCCGCACGTCCTGCTCGGCGTGGCGGGCGGTGTCGGCGCGGCCGGTGAGCGGGTCGATCTCGTGGTGGCAGGCGCCCGCGACCTTGATGCGCTGCCCGTTCACGTAGAGCTGCGAGCCCTTCACCTCAACCTTGCGGAACCCGACGCTGCGCTCGATGCGCTCCAGGACGTCATCGCCGCGCCGCAGCTCCAGGGCCAGCTTGTAGAGGCGCGGCTTCTCGGCGCTCCACTTCAGCGGGTCGCTCACCGTTGTGACCGCGTCCACCTTGCCATCGCCGGGCACGGCGATCTCCGGCGTCGACTGGGCCACCGGCTTGCCGTCCGGCCCGGTCAGCGCGAGACGCAGCGACAGGCCGGGCTCGGCGTTGGCGACGGCCGCGTTCACGCTCAACGTGCCGTCGCGGTAGGCCTGGTCGAGATCGACGGCCAGGTGGAGGTCGCGGATGTGCGTCTTGGGCAGCGCGTAGACGTGGACGGAGCGGTCGATGCCGCCCAGGCTGTGGAACGCATAGCCCGAGGCATAGGAGAGGCGCTCGGACGGCGTGTCGACGACCATCTCCAGGTCGAGGCGGTTGGCCTGGCCGGGGCGGACGGCGTCGGTGATGTCCCACTCGACCGGGGTGAACAGGTTCTCGCTGCGGCCGAGGGGCTTCCCGCTGAGCCAGTACTGCGTGCCCGCGTGGATGGCATCGAAGCGCAGCATGACGCGGTAGCCGGCCCACGACCTCGGCACGGTGAACTCGCGCGCCATGCTGACCGGCTTGTCCTGCGGGATGTCGTATCCCTGCTGGAGCCACTGGCCGGGGACATGGATCTTGCCCCACGCCTTGTCGCCAAGCGGCAGGGCGCGCGCCTTCTCGGGGGATTCGGTGCTGATGCGCCACTCGCCGTCGATGGGCAGGTTGCTCGCCCCGAGGCCGCGCACCTTTGACGGGATGGGCCGGTAGCGCACGGGGGCGAAGTAGAGGTCGGCCGCCGCGATCGTCTGCGAGACGGTGCTGCCGGCGGCCTCCGCGGTGACCACGAGGTCCTCACGCGGCTGCTGGGCCTCGATAGCGGCGCGCTCGACGCGGAAGCCGCCGTCCTGCCCGGCCACAGCGGACGCGACGAGGGCGCCGGACTTGCGACGCACCTCGACCTTCGCGCCGGGCAGCGGGTCGTACGCCATGTCCAGGACGCGGCCCTCCAGGTCCGTGTAGAGCCCGGCCAGGTCGCAGAGGTGCACCTCGGTCCTGGCGGGCAGCGGCGCCCACAGCTCGACGACGGACACGACCACGTTGACCTGCGCCTCCAGCTTGAACTGAAGCGCCAAGCGCCCAGCCTTCACCGCCTCGCGCGGCACCCGGAAGAGCAGGCGCTCGTGGCCTCCCTTGGGCAGCGGGTGTGGGCCGTGGATCTGCACGTCTCCAGCCCACAGGCTCTGCACCCGGTTGTTGAACGCCTCGTTCGCGTAGGTGACGGCCAGCAGGTAGTCGATGCTCGGGTCGAGACCGTCGTACGCCGCGTCGACCTGCTTCCAGCCCCACGCAACCGACCGCACCCGCTGGTCCGCGTTGACCTCGTTGGTGGAGTAGGTGTGCGCGGTGCTCTGCACGATGTGCGGCTGACGGCCTGGCGCGCCGCAGTCGTCGTAGGCCTGCAGGTGGTACCCATCGGGCATCGTCGGGATGGCGTTCGGCATCGGCGCTTGTCCTCCAACAGCGAGTTGCACGGCGAGCAGCATCAGGCAGAGCGTGACGGTTCGGGTCATGGCGTCGGTCCTGGTGGGTGACGGTGGCAGGGAGTAGTTCGGGGGGCGTGCCAGGGAGTCCTGGCGGATGCGGGGCAACCTCGGGCCGGAGGCGAACGAGCCCCGCAGCAAGTGCCACGGGGCTCGCGTTCAGGCGTGGTCGCCGGGGCTACTTGGCGCGGCGCTTCAGGCGGCGGACGCTGATGAGCGCTGCGACGCCCAGGCCGCCGAGGAGGGCCAGCGAGCCAGGCTCGGGCACGTCCGCGGTCTCCGCGACGTGGAAGTTCGGGCCATAGGCGCCGTACTTTGGGCCAAGGCTCGTCGTCGGACAGGCCAGATCCGCTGACGAGACCCCCGCCGAGCTGACCATCGGCGCACCATCTTCAGAGGAGATCGCGATGAAGGGCGCCACGGTGAGGCCGCCGAAGATGCGGACGAGGTCGGTGTTGTCCGCGGCGTACTGGGCGGAGACCGCGTACCACACGCCCGGATGCAGATCGACGCCTGAGATCGACTCGAAGAGCCAGTTGCCGAAGGACAGCTCGGAGTCGACCTGGGTCGATGAGTTGGAGACCGTCGTCGCGGCAAGCAGGGCCAGGGTCTCCGCGTTCCACAGCGCCACCTGGTGGGCGGATACGCCGTCGCTGCCTTCATCCCAGAGGCCAAGTGCATCAACGGTGACGGTCTCCGATACCTGGAAGAACCACCCCAGGTTGCTGGCACCGAAGCCTGTTGTGGGTCCGGCCATGCTGGAGCGGCCCCAGGTATCGATGGCCATCTGCGCGGAGGCAGGTAGGACCGACGAGCAAAGGGCGAGCACTGCCGCGAGGCAGACCGTGAGGGCCGCAGCACCGCGGCACGCACGTATGCGCATGTTCTTCTTCCTTCTGCGGATGTGGTGTTCCGCTGGTGGGCGTCTATCGGCCCCCAGAGGTCCGGTATTGCAGGAACCGTGCCTGTTGTGCTCGGCCAGCCGAAACCCGGTAGCCACAGGAGCGGGTCGGGACCGCCGAGGCCGGACGCCCACGAGCCCCGCGCCGATGCCGCGGGGCTCGCGACAAGGCGCGGTTGCGAGAGTCTACTTGGCGCGGCGCTTCAGCCGGCGGCCGCAGAGAAGCGTCGAGACGCAGAGGCCGCCGAGGAGGGCCAGCGAGCCCGGCTCGGGGACGCTCGTCGTCTCGGCGAAGTGCACGTTCGGGCCATAGGCGCCGTAGAGCCCCATGAACCCGCCTTCCGGGCACTTCAGCGTATCGCCCGCGACGATGGCCGAACCCACCGCCGGATAGCCGTCTGCGTCCACGGCGATGCACGATGCGAACGACGGGGAGAGGCACGCCCGGACGGGGTCGGCGTTGTCCGCAGAATAGACGGCCGCGACTGCATACCAGATGCCCGGCTGCAGCACGACGTCCGCGACCGACTCGAAGAGCCAGTTGCCGTAGCCTGACGCGGAGGCAACGCTGTCGGAGCCGTTGGTGATCGTCGCGACGGCGAGCGGCGTGGCCGGGTTCGTGGTGTCCCACAGCGCGACCTGATGGGCCGCGATGCCATCGCTGGCCTCGTCCCAGAACCCGAGTCCGTCGACCGTGACCGTGCCGGTCACCTGGAACGCCCAGCCCATGTTGCAGGCGCCGAAGCTAGTCGTGGGCGCCGCAAAGCTGATGGTAGTAACGTCCGCGCCGATCTGGGCGGAGGCGGGTAGGACGGACGAGCACAGAGCGAGCACTGCCGCAAGGCAGACCGTGAGAGCCGCTGCGCCGCGGCACGCACGCATACGCATGTTGTTCTTCCTTCTTCTAGTGTGGTGTCCTGCTGGAGGAAGCCGATCGGCCCCCAGAGGTTCGGTAATGCAAGAACCGTGCCTGTTGTGCTCGGCCGCCGGGAAGCCGGTAGCCACAGGGGCCGGTCGGGACTGCCGAGGTCCGACGCGCACGAGCCCCGCAGCAAGCGCCGCGGGGCTCGTGTTCAGGCGTGGTCGCCGGAGGCTACTTGGCGCGGCGCTTCAGACGGCGGACGCTGATCAGCGATGCGACGCCCAGGCCGCCGAGGAGGGCCAGCGAGCCCGGCTCGGGAACGTCCGCAGTCCGGGCAATGTGCATGTTCGGACCGAAGATCGCGTTGCCCAGACCGGCGTAGATCGTCGGAAGCGTGAGCGACGGCCCAATGATCTGCCGATCGCCGACGAAGGTGACGCCTGGCGCACAGGTGGCATCGGTCATGTAGCAGGCGATGTCGGGTGCGGCAGCGCCGTAGGTTGCTCCGAGCACGTACTCCCCTGGCGCGAGGGTGAGCGCGTCGATGGACGTGAAGAGCCACTGCCCCATGGAGGAGGAGGACGGGACGACGGACGAGGCGCTACTGAGGGTCGCGGTCGCCAGCAGATCGCCGGTGGTCACGTTCCAGAGCCCGACCTCATGGCTCGCTGAGAGGCCATCGCTGTCCTGATCCCAGATGCCCAGAGCGTCAACCGTGAGCGCCTCGGTCGTGGAGAACTCCCAGCCGAGAGTGATGCCCGGATGCCCGGGCACTCCGCCCGGAGCGGTCATGCCCGTCGTGAAGTCGGCCGCAAGCTCTGCCGACGCGGGGAGCGCCGAGCCACAGAGAGCCACCGCCGCCGCAAAGCTAGCCACAAGGGCCGCAACGCGGTGGCACGTAGGTATGCGCATGTTCCTGTTCCTTCTTTCTACGGATGTGATGCCAGATGGGTGGGAGCCAACCGGCCTCATGAGGTCCGATATTGCATGAACCGTGCCCGGCGCGCCTGAGCGCCGGGAACCCGGCAGCCGCAGGAGCGGGCCGGGGCCGCCGAGGCCGGACGCGCGCGAGCCCCGCGGCGATGCTGCGGGGCTCGCTCTGCGAGGCGCGGTCGCCGGAAGCTACTTCGTGCGGCGCTTCAGCCGGCGGCCGCAGAGAAGCGTCGAGACGCAGAGGCCGCCGAGGAGTGCCAGCGAGCCCGGCTCGGGCACGTCGGCGGTCTCAGCGACGTGGATGTTCGCGCCGAAGTAGCTGCCGGATCCGCCCGTGGCAATCCAGCCCTCGATGCTGTCGTACATGCTGCCTATACCGGAGGCAAGCGGCTCGCCGCTGTCATGATCCACGGCGATGTAGGGCGCGTAGGTGGCAATCGCCTCATTCCGAACGCCCGCGGTGCTGGTCTCCGGATAGTAGGCAGTCACCGCGTAGAGGAGTCCAGGGCTCAAATCGACGCCAGCGATGCTCTCGAAGAGCCAGGCGCCGCCATCGCAAGTGGAGTCGACGCGTGTCGAGCCGCTGGTCACCTGAGCATCGGCCAGCAGGACGCCGCTCGTATCAGTCAGGCGCCACAGGCTGACGTGGACGGAGCCGTCGAAGTCCGCCGTGCGTTCGTCCCAGAAGCCGAGGGAATCAACGGTGACCGTCTCGGACACCATGAACCTCCAACCGAGCGAGACGGGCCATCCGCCGCCCCCCTCACCGACGCCGCCGCCCGTGAAGTCGGCGCCTATCTGGGCCGCGACCGGCCGAACGGACGCGCAGAACAAGAGACCAACCATCAGCCCGACGGCGAGCATCGTGGCACGACGGGCATAGCCGTAGCGCATGTCGTAACACCCTTTCTGCAACTGACTATGATCGTCAGGCCGCGGGCAGGGGCCTGCAGGGAGCCTCATGCAGGAACCGTGCCACCTGGCAGTTCGCGAGCATATTCCGCTAAGCCTACCAGGACCGCCCTCGACACATGAGCAGCCCTACTCGCCTCGCTCGTCCGCCGCCACGTCGCGATAGGGCACGAGGCTGAACCAGCGCTTGGAGTTGGCCGACGAGGCGGTAACGGTCAAGGCGACGGGCTTGCCGGGGGCGATGCTGGACGCGGGCACGGTCAGCAGGAAGAGCCCGAACGAGTCCGGCCCGATGTTGCGCCGCACGACGTAGCGCAGCGTCGCCTGGCCGTTCGGGCTGGTCCACGTCGCCGAGGTCGTCGTGAACGGGAAGTCGAGCGCGAGCTTGCCATCGATGAGCAGGCCGAAGTGGCCGCCGGCGGGGTCCGTCTCCCAGCCGATGCCCCCGGCCCAGGCGAAGGTGACGGTGGGCTTCGACCAGTTCGCAGGCACCGGCGCGGTGGTCCACGTGAGGCGCTGCTTCCCGTCGGTCTGGCGCACCGGGTAGGTCGTCACGTTGTCCTCGCGGTACGAGTACCACTTCTGCGGCTCTCCAGTCCACGCTTGGACGCGGGAGAAGCCCTCGACCCAGGTGTCGACCTCCGGCATCGACACGTCGCCGAGGCGCTTGCGGAGCCACTCCGCGGGGATCGTCGCCGAGGGCTGGAACTCCGCGCCGGCCGCGTAGCGCAGCAGGCGGTCATAGACCCACGCTGCCGCCGGGTCGCGTTCGCGCTGGCTCGCGCTCAGATTAAGCGTGCAGACGAGCAGCTTCCCCTTCCCCACACGCGCCTCGAACACGTAGGCCTTGCGCCGCATGCGCCAGGGTACATCGATGCACTGGGCGATCGGTTCGATGTGGCCCGGCACCTCGTCGAGGAGCACGACCGGCCGGTTGTCGAGCATGGCCGCGGCCTCGATGTCGCCATAGACAGCGAGGGGCCTGGCCGTGGCGGGGTTCCGGCTGGCCGCCATCATGTAGTGTCCCACCTCCGCCAGCGTGGAGGAGCGCGCAGGCAGTGCGGCGCGCCCCCCGGCCCCCAATCGTGGGGGGGTCTGGGTGGGCACGATCGCCGGGTAGCCGCGGAGGGCGGGGTGGGCGGAGAAGAGGTTGCCGTAGCAGTGGTCGCTGGTGTCGTCGCCGTGCCACCAGGCGGGCTTGAAGCGGGCGGGCATGGTGGGGAACGCCGAGTCGCCGAACAGCACGACGGCTGCGCCGGCTTCCAGGCGGTCGAGGACGCGCGGGCTCAGCCAGCGGACGACGAGGGGCGACGAGGCCGACGGGGCGCGCTTGGCGGGCGCGGGAAAGACCCAGATCGGCCACTCGTTGCGCACGCTGCCGGCGGCCGCGGCGGTCAGGCTGAGGCGGGCAGGCGCCGAGGTCGCGGGCATCCGCATCGCGCCGGTCCACGGGCCGATGAGACCGCGCCCGCCGACGGCCTTCGGGGCCTGCAACTGCACGATGCGGCCCGCACACTCCACGGCGACCGTGCGGATTGGCGCGGCCGTCCGCGGGCGAAAGTCGGACAGGTACAGCTTCAGCGGGACAACCTCGCCCGGGCGGAACGCGGCTCGGTCACGATCCCAGAGCAGCACGGCCGGCCCGAGGAACTGCCGGGCGTAGGCGGGCGTGATGGCGCGCACCTCGTCAAACTGGTTGACGAAGCCCGTGGCCTGGGTCCAGTAGTCGCGGAAGAGCCACTGGTGGTGGCCGTCGACATCCTGGCTGAGGCGTGCGCCCTCGATGTTCAGCTTGAGCAGGCTGGCCTGGAGCCTGCGCGACGCGTCCAGCATGGCGGGCAGGCGCTCGGACTGGCCCGTAGTGCGCACGGCATCGGCCATCTGCTGGAGCCAGAACGGCCTCACCGCGCCGCGGTACTTCGGGATGTCAGCCGGGTCGGGCAGGACCGAGATGTTGCTCATCTCGTGCACGATGACCGGCTTCTTGGCGCGCTGGGCCATGCGGTACTTGTCGAGGCGTGCGCCCCACGGAATGGACCACTCGTCGAACTGGACGCTGTGGTAGTCGAGCGTCGGGCGGTCGGCGCCCTGTGGCAGACCGTCCGTGTCGATGGCGGGCCGCGTCGGGTCGAGCGTCCTGGCTGTCCGGTACAGATCGGGCCCGAGGAGGAAGCCGTTGTACTGCTCGTTGCCCATGCACCACGCGAACACGCTCGGGTGGTTGCGCATCTGGCAAATGTACTCGCTCCACACCTGCCGGTAGAGGGCGTGCCCGCGCTCGTTCGCCTCCTTGAAGAAGGGCTCGTAGGCGATGGGCAGCTCGGGCTGGATGAGCATGCCCACCTCGTCGGCGGCATCCAGGTAGCTGTCGGGAGGCATGGTGGAGTGATGCCGCACGCCGTTGAAGCCGAACGAGTGCCGCAGCGCAAGGTAGCGGTTCCAAGCGGCCACGTTGGGCAGGTTGGCGACCTGGAGCGGGAAGTTCCAGTCGTCGCCATAGCCGCTGAGGAAGAACCGATCGCCGTTGAGATAGAAGTCCGCGCCGCGGACCTCGAGCCGGCGCAGGCCGAACCGGACCGTGCGGCGGTCGAGGACCCGGCCGCCATCGGTCAGCGTCAAGTCCAGCACGAGCAGGCGCGGCGAGGCGGGGGACCAGAGCGGCGCGCCGGGCAGCGCCAGGCTGAGCGCGACCTCGGGCGAGGCGGGCGCCTGGCCGGCGCAGAGCGGCTTGGCGCTGGGGCGGCGATCATCGCCGGCGTCGGGGGAGCGCCACTCGCGCACCGCGTAGTCGATGCGGGAGCCCGCGCCGATGCGGCCGGCGACGTTGAGCGTAACGGATGCCGACTTGCGCGCCGGGTCGGGCTGGACGAACGGCTCGTCGATCCAGGCGCCGCCGGTGGTCTCAAGCGAGACGTGCTCGAAGATCCCGCCCCAGTCGACGTCCATGTAGTCGATGAGGTCGAACGCGCCGATGAGCGTGTCCCGCTCCTTGTGGCGCCGGCTGTCCACCGCGATGACGAGGTCCTGCGCCGCGGCGCCGCGGACGGCCTCGGTGATGTCGATGCGGAACGCGGTCGGGTAGCCCCAGTGCTCGCCGACGAGCCTGCCGTTCACCCAGACGCGGGCGAATCGATGCGCCCCGCCAACCACGAGCCAGACGCGGCGGCCGGCCCAGGACTGCGGCACGGTGAACGTGCGCCGGTACCACCCGACGCCGATGGCGTGGTGCCACATCTTGTCGGTGGGCGCGCCGACGCCGGCCGCCTCCCAGCATCCCGGAACCGGGGCCGTGTCCGCGAAGGACGTGGCCGGGCTGTACCACTGCTCGGCGTCGCCGCGGTCATCGGGCGCGAGGCGGAATTGCCAGCGGCCGTCGAGTGAGACAGAGGGGCGGCCGGAGGGGTACGCGTGAGCGGGCACAGCGGCGACAAGGGCCAGCAGGACGGCTAGGACACAGATGCGGGGCATGGCATGCCTCCTCTACGAGGTTCGGGTGCTGCGCAAGGCGCAATTCGCGGGACGCCGAGCGGGCTCCTGCAGGTCCGCCGGTCTGGGACGTATCCTGAGGCAGCGTCGAGGCAGATCACGGCATTGCTTTGTTAGGCTAATGAATATGCGCCTGAGTGCCGACGATGTAGTGTGCGAGGCACCCGAGCCTCGCCAGCCACGATCGGGAGGTACACGATGGGTATCCAGGGGATCGGCGCCGTATCGGCGAGCCCGCAGGCAGCGGCACGCCCAGCAGGCGGTGCGTCCACGGCCCAGAGCGCCACGCCGCGTGCCGCCACGCCTGCCGCCTCGGTTGAGATCTCAAGCGCCGCCAGAGCGGCCGTCAGAGACCACGACGGGGACAACGACTGAGTTCCGCGCGCGCCCAAGCCAGTGTGGGCGAGCACCGACTGGAGGACGCGGGAGCAGGCACGATCCTGTGCCTGCTCCACGGCCAACCCGCTCCAGTTTATACGAGGTCCGGCGCTCGCCAACGGCAGCGGCGCCGCGAGCCCGATCCCCGCCGGCTTCCGACGCCCCGACACACGATCGGCCCCCTGCCACAGGCCGTGACAGAAGGCCGACATGACGGTGCGACCAGGTTGAACGCGCTCGGAGGGATTCGAACCCCCGGCCCTCTGATCCGAAGTCAGAAGCTCTATCCACTGAGCTACGAGCGCATGGGACCATTATATCACACGGCCCCCCGCGCGTCGACGCCGCGGGCGCGCCGGGCGCACGAGCGGGGCTCACGGTACGATTCTAGCTAAGCCATTGACAATCGACGCGGGTCACCATACACTGTCGCTAGTGGGCGGGCATCCTGTTTGCCCGTGAGCCAGCTGGTGCGTCGTGACCTGACAGTGGTTTCTGCCGGTTCCCGGTGATCGGCACTTCTCCCTGACCTAATGGAGGGTCCCACAATGCGTCGCGTCAATGCAACCCGTCGAACTGGCTTTACGCTCATCGAACTACTCGTCGTGATTGCCATTATTGCGATCTTAGCGGCCATCCTGTTCCCGGTGTTCGCCAAGGCTCGCGAGAAGGCACGCCAGATCTCCTGCATCAGCAACATGAAGGGGTTGTCTCTCGCCGCAAACATGTACGCCGGCGACTACGACCAGATGAACTTCTGGTTCCGCGGACGCCCCAACACGACCGTCTACGCCGACAATGCTCAGACGGTCGTGCTGCCGCCGGCCTCGTTCGGCACCCCGAACTACTGCCTCGCCATGAAGAACGTGTTCCAGCCCTACATCAAGAACAGCGACATCTTCTACTGCGCTTCGGACCGCTACAAGTACAAGCACACGTTCGTGTACCCGACGCCGCCCGACACGGGCTATGGCTCCGGTGTCACGAAGGACCCCAGCATCGTGGATGACTCGTTCGTCGCCTGGAAGGGCCAGTTGACCCAGGACCACTACTACAACACGTACCGCTTCTACAAGCGGGCGAGCGGCGACACGAGTTGCGACAAGGACGATGCTCCGCCGCCGTCGTTCTGGGACATCGAGTTCCCGAAGGACGTCAACGGGGTCATCCAGACCGTCACTCCCAGCCGGTACCTGCTGTGGCTCGAGGACCATCCGGTGCACGCGAACGTGCAGAGCGGCATGTATGGCCGCAACTGCTCGTACCGCGACGGCCACGCGAAGTGGATGGTTGGAAACGAGTACGCGATCTAGCGTCCAGGCGGCCATCTAGCCTGACCCAGTCATGGGTGGCGCTAGACGGGCACGGAGGCCCATCCCACCAGAGCGCTCGTGCGTGGTCCGCACTAGCCT
>CAZFLM010000130.1:0-12840 GCA_964519955.1 uncultured Chthonomonadaceae bacterium
CCCGCGGGGGGCAGACCGGGACCGCACTTCACCGCCACTCTGGAGGACCACGAGGGCCGAGCGAGCATCCATGGGGTCACCGCTGGCCCGGAGTACACCCGAATCTCGCCGGCGCCTCTCATCGAGCCGGGCCCGAAGCCGCACACCACCTACCTGTCCGATGCGCGTTCCACCATCGACGACCTGATGGTGGTGATCGGCGCCTTCGCCGTGGGGCTCGGGCTCATCAGCCTCATCCAGGTGCACGGCAAGAAGATCGTCAAGAAGCACCGCCAGTGGCCCGAGAGCGCCACGTTCTTCGCCGCCACCATCGCGATGGCCGTCGCAACCCTGTGGGACCGCGCGCACACCGGCGACGGCAACCCGGGCAAGCAGCTCTACAACCTGCTCTTCTACGGCCTCTTCCAGCCGCTGGGCTCGTCGATGTTCTCGCTGCTGGCCGCCTACCTGGTCTCCGCGGCCTTCCGCGCCTTCCGCATCCGGTCGCTCGACGGCGCGCTGATGGCCGGCAGCGCCGTGCTCATCATGCTCGGCCAGGTGCCCATCGGCAACTGGCTGACGCATGGCCTGCCGCATGCCGTCCAGATCCCCACGCTGATGACCTGGATCCTGTTCGTCACCAACAACGCCGTGGTCCGCGCCGTGAACTTCGGCATCTTCGTCGGCGCGCTCGCAACCGCGGTCCGCGTGTGGCTCAGCATGGACCGCGCCGCGATGCGGTTCGACTAGAATGGACCGACGCTCAATGACCTGGCCCGACCGCCTGCTGCGCATCGACAACCGGTGGCTCTACACCGCGCTCGCGCTGTTCGTCGCCGCGCCGGTGTTCGTGCCGATGCGCCCCGCCATCCCGGCCAGCCCGGAGACGCTGGGCATCTACCGGGCCGTCGAGGCCGTGCCGCCAGGCAAGACGGTCATGGTGCTGAGCACGTGGGATGCCGGCACGATCGGCGAGTGCGAGGGGCAGACCAACGGCGTGATCGAGCACCTGATGCGCAGAGGCATCCCGTTCGTCATCTGGACCAGCAACCCGGCCTCGCCGCCGTTCTACAACCGCGTCGTCCAGGCCGCGGCCCGCCGCCATGGGCGCGTCTACGGACGCGACTGGGTGGACTGCGGATACAAGGTCCCGGCCGATCAGCTCAAGTACGCCATCCAGATGCTCTCACGCGACTTCCGGGGCTACATGCGCGTCGACGCCCATGGCACACCCATCGACCAACTGCCGCTGACGAGCAGCATCAAGGGAGCAGCGGACTTCGATCTGCTGCTGAGCATCGGCTACAACCCCACGGTGGAGTTCATCCAGTTCGTGCAGGGGGTCTACGGCACCAAGGTGGGCTTCGGCGTGGCGGCCATCAACAGCACCGTCTGCTACAGCTACATCGACTCCAAGCAGATCGTCGGCATGCTGGTCGGCGCGCGGGGCGGGGCGGAGTACGAGACGCTGGTGAAGCGCCCGGGCAAGGGGGTCGACATCATCGTCGCCCAGTCGTACGGCCACCTGCTCATCATCCTGGCGGTCGTCGCCGCGAACGTGGCCGTGCTGGCCAAGCGGCGCGCGGCTCGGAGCGAGGCGCTATGACCGGCTTCGTCCCGCACCCCGTCAGCCCGTTCTCGCTGCAGGGCCTCACCATCTGGCTCAGCGCGCTGGCGACCCTCGCCATCTTCTCCTTCCTCTACAAGGAGAACCGCATCTACCGCTTCGCCGAGCACGCCCTCCTCGGCTTCGGCATCGGGTTCTCCGTGGCAACCACCATCACGGACATCCTGATCCCGAAGTGGTGGACCCCGATGGTGAGCGGATGGAGGACGGGGCACCATGGGGCATTCGCGCTCGGCCTGCTCGCCGGCGGCCTCGGGCTCATGTGGTACGGCATCTACCACAGGAAGACCGTCTGGATGTCGCGCGTGGTGATGGGCCTCACGATCGGGGCGGGCGCGGGGTTGGCGTTCAAGGCGGAGATCAACGACAAGCTGCCGCAGATCGTTGCCTCCTTCAAGTCGCCCTACGTGCCGGCCGCCGAGACGACCGCGTTCAGCAACTCGCTCAACAACATCCTGTTCTTCTTCATCGTGTTCACGGTGCTGTCCTACTTCTTCTTCTCGGCCAGGCAGACCGGGCGCGTCTGGGGCACCTCCACGAAGCTGGGCCGAACGTTCCTGATGATCACCTTCGGCGTCTTCTTCGGCAACACGATCATGACGCGCATGAGCGTGTTCATCGAGCGGGTCTGGTTCCTGCTCGCGCAGTGGCTCCGATTCGGCGGCTAACCCGCCACCACCCTGACAGGGAGTGACTCATGCTCAAGCTCACGCGTATTGCCGAGAACCCCGTTCTGAAGCCTAACCCGGTTGTGCACTGGGAGCGCGATGCTGTCTGCAACACGGCGGTGGCGCGCTATGCCGGGCAGGTCCATCTGCTCTACCGCGCGGTGGTCCACAGCCCCGGCGACCCGAACCGCTCGTACATCGGCCACGCGTGGAGCGACGACGGCGTGCACTTCGCCCGCGACATCGTGCCCGCGCTCGCGCCCGGCGAGGTGCCCGAGGAGAGCCAGGGGGTCGAGGACCCGCGCGTCGTCTACCTCGACGGCACGTTCTACATGCAGTACACCGCGTACAACCTGCGGTCGGCCCAGATCGCCATGGCCACCTCGCCGGACCTGGTGCACTGGGAGCGCAAGGGCATCATGATCAGCGACGAACCGTTCGGCTGGAACAAGGACGCCTCGCTGTTCCCGGCGCGCATCGGCGGACGCTACTGCATGATGCATCGCCCCGACCCGGACATCTACCTCGCGTTCTCGGACGACCTGGCGTCGTGGGGCGATCACGTGAAGATCATGGCCCCCGAGTTCAAGTGGGAGAGCGAGAAGATAGGCGGAGGCGCACAGCCCATCCTCACCGAGCAGGGGTGGCTGATGGTCTACCATGGCGTCGACGATGCGCTCGTCTACCGGCTCGGCGTGGCGCTGCTCGACCGGGATGATCCGACGAAGGTGCTGAAGCGCCAGGCGGAGCCGATCCTGGAGCCGGAGACCCCCTGGGAGCGAGAGGGCGACGTGCCGAACGTGGTCTTCACCTGCGGGGCGCTGCTGGAGGACGACGTGCTCAAGGTGTACTACGGGGCAGCCGACAAGGTCATCGGCCTCGCGACGGGCAAAGTGCGCGACTTCCTGGGCTAGGTAAGCCAAGGAGGCGGCGGTCTTGACTGTTCGACATTCGACCTTCGACGCTCGACGCCTTACCGGCTTACCACCGCCACCCGGACATCGAACTCACACAGCCCGCTCGGCACGAAGCGCTCGTCGTACACTTCGACCGCGCCGCAGCGGGCTTCCTTGTATGCCGAGGCCGGCAGCCAGGTGTTCACCTCGCCGTAGGCGCGCTGCATGTCGCCCAGGCCGCCGCGTATCGTGAAGACCGCGTAGCTGCCTGCGGGTACGGTGTATGCCTGGCACCCGTCGGGCAGTTCGCCGAACTCGGACACCTCGACGCATGCCAGGTACGTGTCGATGGGCCCGCCGCCGCTCGGGTAGATCACCCCGTAGAGCGTCTCAGGCTGCACCTTGTGCTGGATAAGGGCCAGCTTCCGGGCAAGACCGTAGAACAAGGTGGGCACGAACTGCCACCCATGCAGCTCCGGGTTGAACGCCACGCCGACGACCTTCATCTCCGCCATGTCGACAATCCGAGGTTCCATCGCCCGACCTCCGTCCCACCGTTCGACGTTCGACCCTGTACCTACGACCAGCAGTCCGCCCCTAGCGCCGCAGCCGCCGCGCGCCCCAGTAGATCGAGTCGAACGGCGCATCCGACAACGCGTTCACCGTCACGCCGTAGCCGCCCCGCGAGTGGATGAACCGATGGCCGTCGAGCGCCATGCCCACGTGCGAGATCGTCCGGCCGTGCGGATCGCCGCCCCCGGCGAAGAACACCAGATCGCCCGCCGCCAGACCGCCCCGCTCGACGGGCTCCATGCAGCTCCAGTCGGCCTGCTGGTTCGCATCGCGGGGCGTCACCACGCCGCACAGCGCATGGCACCTCTGCGTGAACCCGGAGCAGTCGATCCCGAAGGGGGAGCGCCCGCCCCAGAGATAGGGCACGCCGCGAAGCTGCATCCCGGCGGCCACCAGGTTCTGGCCTGTAGGCTCGGGGCGCGGTACGTCGCCACCCTCCAGATCGGCGGCGCGCACGTACAGCCGGCCGCGCTCCGGCACGTCGATCGCCACGTATCGGCCATCTTCCGCACACGCGCCTACCTCGACGCCGAGCGGAAGGAGGGTCACCATCTCCGCGCTGTCGCTGGGCGCGGTCCGAGCCGGAGCAAACAGCGCTTGCACACGCATCGGCTTCCCCGTCGTGCGAGCGTCCGACGCCACATGGGCTCGCAGCACCCAGCCGCGGTACGGCTCGTGGGTCTCCATCAGCACCCAGCGGTCCTGCTCTTCGATGACGCGCCCCTTTTCACCGAACAGCGCCTGGCTCACCTGCTCGGCGTCTGAGTCGGGCTCCGCCCGCATCGCGGTCACGTTGTGCGTTACGACGGCGAAGTGATCAACCATGTCGGGCGGTCCTCGTAGGTCTGGGGTAGTGGCGCCGGTGTTCTGGACGATTGTAGCAGAGCGCGGAGGCCTGCGCCAAGACCGACGGCGCAGGCAGGAGTGCGCGGACGTAAGGGTACAGCGCGTCAGGCGGCGGCAGGCATCTCGCTCTGCAGAGCGCGGCACACGTCGGCGACCAGTGGCTCCCAGCGCCCGGCCTGCTCCTGCCGGTAGATGCGCATCGACGGGTACCAGGGCGAGTCCGATCGATCCAGCATCCATCGCCAGTCCGGCACGCGCGGAATCAGCATCCACACGGGCAGACCGAGCGCCCCGGCCAGGTGAGCGACGCTCGTGTCCACCGAGATCAGCAGATCCATGCACTGGAGCGCCGCAGCCGTGTCCACGAAGTCGCCCAGCTCCGGTCCGAGGTCGATCACTGCGTCGCCGAAGCCGCACGCGGCGATCTGCCCCGAGGCCGGCCCCTTCTGGAGGCTGTAGAGCGATACGCGCGGCATCTCCGCCAGCGGCGCGAGGCACTCGAGCCGCATGGATCGGTTGCGGTCGTTGCGGTGGTTCGGGTTGCCCGCCCAGACGAGACCTACCTTCAGTCCGGCCGCCGTGCCGAGGCGATCGCGCCACGCGCTGGCGCGGTCCTCCGGTACGCGCAGATAGGGAACGCCGCACGGCACCGTGTCCAGCGTGGTGCGGAACACGGCGGGCAGCGTCATCAAGTCGGTGTGCTCGTCGAACTCCGCCGCGACGCTCCTGTCCGCCTGCATCGACACGACTCGGTCGGCGAGGCCGCTCAACGCGAGAAGGCCCACAAGGCCCGGCTGGCACTCGAACACCACCCGCGCGCAGCGCTCACGCACCATCGGCAGGTACCTGGCGAAGTGGATCGTGTCCCCGTACCCCTGCTCCGCGCAGACGAGGATCGTCTTGCCCTCCAGCACCCGCCCATCCCAACGCGGCTTGCCCAGATCCCGCGGAGGCTCCTCGCCGGCCAGCGCCTGCCAACCCTCCACGGGCCAGCCGCCCGGCCAGTCGCCCATCGTGAGCCGGGTGACCGTGGAATTGAGACGGGTCTCGCGGTAGGAGGGGTCCAGCTCGAGGGCGCGGGTGTAGCACGCCAGCGCCTCAGCGTACTCGCCCCGGTCCTCGTGCGCCAGACCCACATTGAGGTGGTACGGGGCGAAGTCCGGCCGGAGGTCGAGGGCGCGCCGGTAGCACTCGAGCGCCTCGTCTGCGTCGCGGCGCTGGCGCGCAATCCCGCCGAGGTCGGTCCAGACATCCGGGTTGTTCGGCGCCGCAGCGGCGGCGCGCCGGAACGCGCCCTCGGCGCCGACGATGTCGCCGGCCTCACGCAGCGCGATGCCCAGGTTGCGCAGCGGGACCGGGTCGTCTGGCCGCAGCAACGCTGCTCGCCTCAGCCACGGCACCGCCTTGTCCGCCCGCCCCGCCTCGCAGAACGTGCTGCCCAGGTTGACCAGAGCCTCGACGAAGTCCGGCGCCAGCTCGGCCGCGCGCACATAGGAGGCCACAGCCGCATCGCGCCGGCCGGCCGCGCGCAGCGCGTTGGCCAGGTTGAAGTGCGCGGAAGGCAGGCGCGGCCCCAAGCGGGCAGCGCAGCGCAGCGCCTCGATCGCACCGTCCGCGTCCCCGGCCTTCCCAAGCGCCAGCCCGAGCTGCTCGTGGCCCTCCGCCCAGTCCGGCCGCACCCGCACGGCCCGGCGCAGCAGAGACACCGCCTCGGCGCACCTCGATGTGTCAACGCAGACCGCGCCGAGCAGCGCCAGCGCCAACGGCTCGTCGGCACCGTCCGCGAGCGCCTGCCTGTAGAGCCGCTCAGCGCCCGCCAGGTCGCCTGCCTGATGCCGCGCAAGGCCGGACTCCACCAGCGACGGCCCCGATGCCGATACCACACTCACTCCGCCAACTCCTTCAGCAGCTTCTCGCAGATCCGGCTCCACCACCGGGTCTGCATGTATTCCACCGCGCGCTCGGCCCGCCGGGCTGCCTCGGCCCGGTCTGCGTAGACGCGCTCCAACTGCTCCACCAGCTCCGCCACCGACGACTCACCCCAGCCGTCGTACCCCGCGAACACCGGCACAGGCGCAACCGCTCCCTGCTGGCGAAGCGGGTAGCAGTGCGCCTCGTCGACTAGGTCCAGATGCCCGGTGTTCGCGGACAGCACCGTCGGCACGCCGCACGCCATCGCCTCCATCGCCACGAGGTTCGTCGCCGCTTCGCACCTATTCGGGAAGACAGCCACGTCAGCGCCGCGCAGCGCCATCGGACCAGCGGTGTAGGGCATCGGCCCCAGGTCCACCACCGCGGTCCGAGGGATGCCGTTCTCCTCCAGCCAGTCGGTCAGCAGCAGGGCGCGTGACGGGCCGATCTCGGGACGCCCCACAACATGCCCGGCGGTCTCGATGCCGAGCAGCGTCTGGGGCCAAGGGTTATGCCACGCGGTGAGCAGGAGCGCCTCCGGGTGCCGGGCGACGAACTCGCGGAAGGCGGCGACCACGATATCCTGCCCCTTGCGATACTCCAGCTTGCCCCCGGAGAACACCACGAAGCGCCCGGGGAACGCGGGCGACTGCCTGGCGGGGTGGAACAGAGCCGGGTCGACGCCTTGCTCCAGAACGCGAACGTTCGACAGCCCGGCCCGCAGCAGCACGTCTCTGCACCAGGCGGTGGGCGTCAGCAGGACGTCCAGGCCCTGAAGCACGGCCAGATCGTCGTTTCGCAGAGCGGTGTCCTCGATCACCGGCAAGCCCACGCGCAGGCGTGCCTCTGGATCCAGTTGCGGCGCGGCCTGGGCGCAGCGGTTCCCGAGCGGATACAGGCACGCACACTCGGCAATGTCGCCCGCGCCGGTCCGAAGCGCTTCATCCAGGAGCGCACGCGCGAGCGGCTGGTCCTCGAGGCCGGCGTGGTTCGGCGGCGCCGCGAACACCACGTCGCAATCGTCGCGCCGGATCAGCTCGACGGCCATGCCGAGCCCAACCACGCCCCAACCGATCGGCCCACCCACCGGCCAGCCAAAGCTGACACACGTCCGTGCTGCCTTCGCTGCCGCTGCGGTTGCGGCGGCGACCTGAGGCGCTTGCCCGCTCGCCGCCAACTCGCGCAACTCGCCGGCGGCGCGAGCGATAACCGAGGTCCAGTCGCCCGCGGTCCCCTGCCGCAGCAGGCGCATCGTCGGGTACCAGGGCGTGTCCTCCCGGTCCAGCATCCAGCGCCAGTCGGGTACGCGCGCGATCAGCGTCCAGACCGGCACGCCCAGGGCCCCGGCCAGGTGCGCCACCGAGGTGTCCACCGCGATGACCAGGTCCATGCACCGCAGCGCGGCAGCCGTATCGGCGAAGTCCCGCAGGTCCGCCGCAAGGTCGGTGATCGGCAGCATCTCGGCCAGCGACGATAGCTGCGCGGCGGGCCCGCCCTTCTGGAAGCTGTAGAAGCGAACGCCGCTCGCGGCCGCCAGCGGCGCGAATGCGCTGGCATCGACCGAACGCGTGCTGTCGGAACGGTGGTCGGGGTTGCCGGCCCATACGAGCCCGACCTTGAGCCCCTCACCGTCTCCAACCCGCTGAGACCACCGCTCGACGCGATCGTCGGGTGCGCGCAGGTACGGGCCGGCGTCCGGCATATCGTCCAGCGTCGTGCCGAACAGCGCGGCCAGGCTCATCATCTCGATGTAGGTGTCGAAGGGCGCTTCGACGGCGAAGTCGTCGCGGCGCGCCAGCACCTCGTCCACGAGGCCCGAGGCGCGCATCAGATCCGCCAGGCCCGGCTGGCATTCGAGCAGCACCCGCCCGCCGCGCGCACGCACCATGGGCAGGTACCGAGCGAACTGGATGGTGTCGCCGTTGCCCTGCTCGGCGCACACCAGAACCGTCCTGCCGCCAAGCGGCCGCCCGTCCCAGCGAGGCTGAGAGAAGCCGCGGGGCGGGAAGCTGGGCGTCTTGAGGCGCCACTCCATCTCCGCGAAGCCGCGCGAAAGATCGCCCTGCATCAGAAGCGAGTAGGCGCGGTTCGTGCGCGCGAGTGCGTGGTCGGGCCCCGCCTGGGCGGCCTGGTCGGCCTCCGCGAAGGCCTCATCCACCCGGGACGAGTTCAGGAGCGCGACCGTGCGGTTGTTGCGCGCCTCGACGTTGTTGGGGTCGCATGCCAGAGCGCGGTCGAAGCACGCCATCGCGTCCTCGATCGCCCCGCGCTCCTGGTACACCGTCCCGAGGTTGCTGTGGGCATCCGAGTAGTCCGGCCGAAGCTCGAGAGCCCGGCGGTAGCGCATCGACGCGCCATCCAGATCGCCCTGTCGCTGCAGGATGACGCCGAGGTTGTTCTGCGCCTCTGCGTAGCTCGGCCTCGCCTCGATAGCCCGCTCGTACGAGTCGCGGGCCTCCGCGAGTCTCCCCAGCTCCTTGTGCAGGTTGCCGAGGTTATTGTGTGCCTCCGCCATCCTCGGATGCAGCTCGATCGCGCGCTGGTAGCTAGACACAGCGTCGTCGAGGCGCCCCGCGCTCCGCAGTGCGATAGCGAGGTTGTAGTGGGTGTCGACGTGGTACGGCCGCAAGCGGGCCGCGCACTCCAGCTCGGTAACCGCGTGCGCGGTCGCACCGTGCCTCGCGTAGAGGGTGCCCAGGAGGAAGCGGGCATGGGCGTCGTCGGGCCTGTGCGCCAGGGCCTGGCGGAGCAGGCCCTCCGCCAGCGCGGGGTCACCTCGCTGCTCGGCCAGACCGGCTTCACGAATCAGGTCGGCATACTCGACCACGTGCGGAGCGATCGGCATGGGCGCATCTCCATGCGGAATGGGGCACCTCAATGTGACGCGGCAGTTCGCTACCAGGCGCTGTTGTAGCCCCTGGCACTGCTCTGAGCGGACAGGGCATACGACTTGCGCAGACGCTTGGCGGCGGCGGACTGGCGGAGGCGGCCTGAGACCTCGTCGAGGCGCCCTCGTAGGAACTCGAGCGCGCATGCATGCGCGCGCTGGATCTCGGCGATGGTTTGCCGCACTTCCGGCGTCAGGACGGGCCCGCTCCCAACGTAGTCGCTCATCGCTGGCCGCAGCAGCTTGGCGGCCCGGCATAGGCCGGTCACATCACCTGCGTCGACGGCGGCCGCCTCCTCGCGCGCCAGTTGCCGGAGCCGAGCCAGCGCTCGCTCCGCAGTCATTCCGCTAGGCTGCTGCATCCGCGGTAACCTCACCTGTTCCGCCCGCCGTCTGGCGAGCGTCGAGTTCCACCCAGCTCTCGCGCAACTCGGACAGCATCGATACCACCAGGTCGATGTCCTCGACGCGGTCGAACAAGTTCGCTTCCACCAGGCGCTCGTACATGAACACGTAGAGCCGCCGGAGGTTGTATGCCACCTGCCCACCCTTGTCGAGGTCGAGCGTGCCCATCAGGCCGTTGATGATGTTCTGGCCCTTGAGCATGAACTCGTGGCGCCCCGGCACATCGCCTGCGACCATGCGCTCGCGCGCGATCGACAGGAACCGAATGGCGCCATCGTAGAGCATCACGACCAACTGCGTGGGGCGAGCGGCTGAAACCTGCGCCCGGCGGTACTCGCGATTCAGATACGCGGATGATGCAACAGCCATGCTGGATATGTCCTGGTTCGCGGAGATGGCGACCGACTTGGGGTCTGCGGGGGCGGTCGTGCGACCCCAGTAGTATTATCGGAAGATCGAGGTCCGGGCAGGAGCCAAGAACCGGGCCGAACGCCGCCGTCGCCCGCGCCGCGATGGCCTAGCTTGACTTCTTGTAGTACCCCGTGATCCCGCTCAGGGCCGAGGAGCTGTCCTGAAGGTTGGCTATCGCCTCCTCCATCGCCGTGAACTGCTGGCGCCAGAACGACTCCTTCGCGTCGATGCTCTCCTGCGCGCTCTCGATCTCGTCCTCGAGGTCCGTGATCTGCTCAGTCAGCGAATCGGACAGCTCGGTCAGCGTGCCATCAGACGTATCGTCGGCGAGCGCGGTGTGGATACCGGCAAGGACCGCGACGCCCTTGGACACGATGACTGTGCCGTACTGGCCCGCCGTACTCGCGGTCACGCGCAACTGCAGCCCCTCGGTGGTGGCGTTGCCCGTGGTACCGATCATGAGCTGCCCGGATCCCGTCATCAGCTCGCCGTTCACGGTGCCCTCGACATCGAGCCCCGTGCCGACGCTCAGGTCCGAGCCGATGCCGCTGTTGTTCGCGGCGGCCGCCTGATCGGACTGCACGCGGAACGTGCCCGCCGACCCGAACACCTTCGACGTCAGCAGCAGCCGGTTGCTGTCGATGGACGCGCTGACATACGCCGAGACGGAGCTGTCCTTGTTGATCGCGTTCACGATGTCCTGAAGCGTCGAGTTCGCCGCGATCGTGATCCCGCGCGAGGTCGACCCGAACACGATGCCGCTGAACGTGAGCAGCTCAGAGGTCGCGTTGTCGTTCGCGGTGTGGGCGATCGAAGCGGTGAGCTGCCCCTTGGTGGCAGGCTGCGTCACCGACACGACATAGCCCTTGGACCCGCTCGGAACCGTGTCCGAAGTCGATCCGACGTACGTCACACTGTCGTTGGATGTGATGGCGCTCGACTGGAACAGGTTCTTGACCGAGGTGAGGTTGTCGCTGAGCGCCGCCTCCAACTCCGTGCTATCGACGCTGAGCAGTCCCTCCTCGTCCAGCGTGATGCCGATCGCCGCGATCGAGGTGATGCCCCCGCTAAGCCCGGAGACCTCACCCGTGATCGAGTTGGCGATGTCATCCATCATCGAGGAGATGGTGTAGTTGCCGAACAGCACCCCGCTAGACTCGGACTCCGAGTCGTAGTAGTCGTAGTTGGCAATCCCGTTGACCAGGTTGTTGTACGCCGACACCATGTTGTTGATGGCAGTCTCGACACCCGAGGTGTCAGCCGCCACCGTGATCTTGGTCGTGGGCGTGTCGGTGTCGTCCTGCAGATAGAGCGTGACGTTCTCGATGGCGTCCGATATCGTGTTCGAGCTGCGCTCCATGGAGACGCCGTCTAGCACGAACTTGGCGTTCTGCCCCTCGATCAGATTCGCGTCGGACGCTACGGAGCGCTGGACGAAGCCGAGGTTGGCCAGGATGTTGCTGCTGTCCGTGAAGCTCGTCGCGCCGGCGATCTCGATGCGCTGCTCGGTAGCGCCCGTGCTCTCGTTCGTGACCGAGCTGACCGTCGTGGTGAGGCCGGTTGCCGCCTGGATCTTGGTCGCGAGCGACGAGAGGGTGTCTGTGCCAAGGTCGATCGAGACGTCGGTGCCATTGATCTGCACGGTGCCCGAAGCTGGGCTCGTGATGCCCAGCATCGTCGCGATCGACGTGCTGCTGCTGGAGAACCCGTCCGAGGCGTACCCGCCGGTGATGGCATGTGCCGCGGTCGCGGAGCCGCTGGACAGGAAGCCGAGCGTGGAGGTCAGGATGGTGCCGGAACCGACCTCGGAGAGAGACAACTGGTCGGCGCCGGTGTTGTCGCTCGTCAGCACCATGCGGTACTGCCCCGATGAGGGCATCACGATGTTGGCCGTCACATCCGCATCGGCGTCGTTGATCTTCTCGGCCAGCGAAGTAAGCGTGTCGTCCGAAGTCACCGTGATCGCAACGCCGTTGACCAGGAACTGGCCGGACACGCCCAGGGCATCGGACTTGCTCGACTTCGTGGCGGAACCGAAGGTATCAGCCTTGGCGAGCTGGGTCACCTTGAGCGTGTGCGTGCCGGCTGTGGCGCCGGTGTTGGCCGACGCGGTGGCGGCATCGGTATTGCTGCTGGTGGCTGAACACGAGGTGAAGGCGCTGACCTGCTGAAGCGAAGTGACGGAGGAGCGAAGCGCGGTGACGAGGGCGGTCACCTGCTTGACGGCAGTCTGCTCCTCCTGCAGGTTCGACTTCTTCGTTTCGAGCTTGGTCTTCGTGGTGGAAGCCAGCGTGACCAACTGCTCGACGATCGAATCGGTGTCGATGCTGCTGGCGATGCCTGAGAACGATATTGTGCCGGAAGCCATATCAGCGCACCTCGCGCGTCCCGCTCATCACACGGCGGCATCTCTGCTCAACCGGCGGACAAGCCGAAGCGCCTCACACGCGCCCGCCGTCCGCCAGACTACGCCGTCATGTGGACGTGTGGTTGGCCGCCCCGGGGCGGCCCATGCCCGCCAGCATTCCAAGGCTGGCGACCACCCATACGGTTGCCGCGGTCGTCAGGCCGTGGATCGCGTCGCTGCCGACCCGCATGATGGCCCCCGCGCCGATAAAGCCCACGCCGGTGACCACC
>CAZFLM010000131.1:0-340 GCA_964519955.1 uncultured Chthonomonadaceae bacterium
GGCAGCAGCAGCGCCTCTGCATCGCGCGGGCGCTGGCCGTCGGCCCCGAGGTGCTGCTGATGGACGAGCCCTGCTCGGCGCTCGACCCGACCGCCACGTTCCGCATCGAGGAGCTGATGCGCGAGCTGCGCGAGCAGTACACCATCGTCATCGTGACGCACAACATGCAGCAGGCGGCCCGCGTGTCGGACGTGACCGGGTTCATGATGAAGGGCGAGCTGATCGAGTTCGGCGAGACGGAGCGCGTGTTCACCCAGCCGGCCGATCAGCGGACCGAGGACTACGTGCGGGGCAGGTTCGGCTGAGGCAGGCGCGTTCCGGGGTTGTACCGGACGGGCAG
>CAZFLM010000131.1:440-12774 GCA_964519955.1 uncultured Chthonomonadaceae bacterium
GGACGCCCATCCCACCGCGGCGTTGTGCCTGGCGGCGGGCGCGTTCCGGGGTTGTGCTGGACGGGCAGGGACGCCCATCCCACCGCGGCGTTGTGCCTGGCGGCGGGCGCGTTCCGGGGTTGTACTGGACGGGCAGGGACGCCCATCCCACCACGGCGTTGTGCAGGGCGGGCAGGTTGAGGGCGAGTGGAGTGAGGAGCGGATGAAGGTTCTGGTGGTGGATGACGAGAGCGCGATTGTGGACGCCGTCGCGTACAACCTGCGGAAGGAGGGGCACACGGCCCTGCGGGCGTCCGACGCCGAGGAGTGCCTGACGGCGGTGCGCACCCAGCAGCCCGACCTCATCATCCTGGACGTGATGCTCCCCTCCGCCAGCGGGTTCGACGTGTGCCGCCTGCTGCGCAAGCAGGGCACGACGACGCCGATCATCATGCTGACCGCGCGCGCCGAGGAGACGGACCGGGTGGTCGGCCTTGAGCTGGGCGCGGACGACTACGTCACGAAGCCGTTCAGCATGCGCGAGCTGATGGCCCGGGTGAACAGCGTCATGCGCCGGTCCGCTCCCGAGGCCGCCGACGCGAAGCAGATGGTGCAGGCTCGCGGCGTCACGATCGACCCCGTGCGCCACAAGGTCACGGTGGAGGGGCGCACGGTCGAGCTGTCGCTGCGCGAGTTCGACCTGCTGCGGTTTCTGGCGGCGCGGCCCGGTCAGGTGTTCACGCGCGAGGTGCTGCTGGACCGCGTCTGGGGCGCGGACGCCGTGGTGGAGGAGCGCACCGTCGACGTGCACATCCGCTGGCTGCGCGAGAAGATCGAGCGCGAGCCGTCGCAGCCCGAGCGCATCCTGACCGTTCGCGGGGTGGGCTACAAGTTCGCCGAGGAGGGCGACTGACGATGTTCCGCCACAAGCCCGCACGCGACGAGCAGCCCGGCCCGGGCCAGGGCCTGGCGTCCGCCTCGCCCGAGCAGCTCGCCGAGTACGAAGCGCTGCTTGAAGCGTGCGGCGCAGGCGTGCTGCTGCTGGCGCCGGACGGCATCATCCGGCGCGCGAACGCGGTGGCCCAGGAGCTGTTCGGACGCGAGGGGCGGGCGGTGGCTGGCCTGACGCTCGCCGAGGCCACCCTGTCCGACACGCTGGCCCGCCTCTTCGCCGACGCCCGCCTCACCCTGGCGCCGCAGCACGCCGAGGTCCGGACGCCGCGCACGGGCTCGGGAACGCTGCTCGTGTCGCTGGTGCCGGTGTGCGTCGCCGGGCGCCTGGCGAGCGTGCTGCTGGTGGCACAGAACGTGACGGAGCTGCGGCGGCTGGAGACTGTGCGGCGCGACTTCGTGGCCAACGTCTCGCACGAGCTGCGGACGCCGCTGGCGACGATCCGCGCCATGGCGGAAACGCTGCACGACGGGGCGAAGGACGACGAGGAGGTCGCGGGCAGCTTCCTCACCACCATCATCGGGGAGACCGACCGCCTGAAGCGCATCGCCGACGATCTGCTGGTGCTCTCCGACGCGGAGTCGCGCTCGGGCGAGGACACGCCGTACGACCTGTCGGAGCTGGTGCGCGACATCGTGGCGCGCTTCGCGCAGCCGGCCACGCGCGCCGGGGTCAGCCTGAGCGCGGACATCCCGGACGGCCTGCGGGCGCGCGGCAACCCGGATCAGGTGGAGCAGGTGTTCATCAACCTGGTGGACAACGCCATCAAGTACACGCCCTCCGGCGGAAGCGTGACGGTCGCCGGCGAGGCCGCCGCGGACACGGTCACCGTGCGGGTCAGCGACACGGGCATCGGCATCATGAGCCAGGACCTGCCCCGGATCTTCGAGCGCTTCTACCGCGTCGACAAGGCGCGCTCGCGGCGCTCGGGCGGCACGGGGCTGGGGCTGTCCATCGTGAAGCACATCGTGGAGTCGCACGGCGGCAGCGTGAGCGTCGAGAGCCAGTTCAACAGGGGGTCGACCTTCGCGGTCCTGCTGCCCCGGCACATAGGAGATGCGGAATGACGACGCGGGTGCAGTTCGAGAGCGACCTGCGAATGCTGCGCGCGCGGCTGCTGCAGATGGGCACGGTCGCGGACGGAATGCTGGAGCGCGCGATCCAGGCGCTCATCGAGCAGGACGTCGACACGGCGAACCAGGTCATCGCGGATGACGACAAGGTCGACGAGATGGACCTGGAGATCGAGATGGACTGCATCCGCCTGCTCGCGCTGCAGCAGCCCGTGGCGCGCGACCTGCGGCTCGTGGGCACCGCGGTCAAGGTGATCACCGACATCGAGCGCGTGGCCGACCATTCGGTGGACATCGCGAAGGTGGCGCGCAAGCTGGCGGGCGACACGTTCTATAAGCCGCTGGTCGACATCCCGCGCATGGCCGCGTGCGTGCGCCAGATGCTGCGCGACGCCCTGGGCGCCTTCGTCAACTACGACGAGACCCTCATCGCCGGGGTCATCGCCGGCGACGACGAGGTCGATACCCTCTTCCACCAACTGCGCGACGAGCTGCACCAGGCCATGCGCACCACGCCGGACCTGGTCGTGCAGGCCTCCTACCTCCTCTTCGTGGCGCACTACCTGGAG
This sequence comes from uncultured Chthonomonadaceae bacterium, assembly GCA_964519955.1. Classification (GTDB taxonomy): domain Bacteria; phylum Armatimonadota; class Chthonomonadetes; order Chthonomonadales; family CAJBBX01; genus CAZFLM01. The sequence goes on from CAZFLM010000131.1 coordinate 3,014, forward strand.
CGCATCGCCGACCACGCGGTGAACATCGCCGAACGCGTCAACTACACCCAGACCGGCGACCTCCGCCAGTTCGCCCACTCGCGCTAGCCGCCTGGGCTACGCCGCGACGCAGACGGTGCCGGCGGCGTGCGTGGCCGCCGGGATGGGGTCGCCGTCGTCTCGCAGGGCGCGCAGGTGCAGAGCGATGGCGCCGCGGATGCGCTCCTCGACCTGCTCCCGCGTCTGGCCGACAGCGAAGCAGCCCGGCAGGTCCGGGACGTAAGCGCCCCAGCTTGCGGGGCCTTGTTCGTAGAGAACGAGGTAGCGGGTCATGGGCTCAAGCGCAGGTCCGCCACGTTGGCCCGTACCGTGCAGCTCTGTGGAGCGGGTGGGGCACTGCTGGCTTGCTCCGAGTGGTGCACGATGCGGGAACCCGCAGACGCGCAGGCAGGGCCGGCGCGGACGCGTCGTGTAGATTGGTCGCTGGTGACCAGTTGCCGGTCTCGAGGGACGGGCCTCAAGAAGCCGGGTCAAGGGCCAAGTGTGCGCGCGACCGCATGGTCGCCGCGTCGCATGATGAGGAAGCTGCGCGTCGATCGGTTGTGGTGGCTAGCGAATGCGAGCTCTGGCTTGGGCGCGCTGCTGGATGCGGGCGCGGACCTGGTTGTACAGGTCGGCGCAATCCGCCTTGAGGCGGACCGCAACCGCGAACTCCTCATATGCCTCGGGGCTCTCCCAGTTTCGGCTGCACGTGACCATCAGGTGATAGGCGTCTCCATCGTCCTCCCTGAGCTGAACCGTACAGAATGCGCGCCGCTGGAGTGTAGATCGGTCAACCTTCGTGATAGATGGGGCCATAGCGCACTTGCGGCGATCCTGGAGGGCCCTGGGAGCCTGCTTGCGCGCCTCACGGTCACCCGCAACGGCCTCGTACCGCGCGATGATCTCGGTGGGGTCGGCGCCCCGGAAGAGGTTCAGGCTGAGTTCCGCCGCCAGGTAGTCGCGCCTCTTTGGGTTGCATCGCGGACTGAATGCGGCGGCGCACACGATCTCCTTGCGGCCGGGCGATTGGGCCATCGCGGGCGGAACTGGGATCTCAAAGAGAAGGAACCCGTCAACCGCGACGCGGGCGGTGGTAGCCAAGATCAAATCGCTGTCGTGGCTGGCCAGCGCAATACGCTCGACGGGTTTGCCGTACCCAATGCTGCGCAGGCACTCGTCCGAGTAGCCGTCACCGAAGCCCTCGCCCAGCTCGGGTAGCTCCGCTGAGACGGCAAGGATGGCACGAACCAGGTCCGGCGTTGGCTCCATGCCGTGTGTTCGCTCGAGTGCATGCCAGGCTCTTGCGGCGATGCGGGCCACCGCCGGTGCAGCGAAGCTCGTGCCGATGTCGTAGGCGAACAGCCCGCCCGATGCAGCCAGCGACGTTACGCCCAGGCCGGCGTCCATTCCGACCCGGTGCAGGCTGAAGAGCAGATTGCCGCCGTTATGTGCCATCTCGGGCTTCACCGCCCCGCCGCACCCAGGGCCCGTCCGAGTGAACGGTGATGGCTGGCCGCTCCGGGCGATGGGTCGCCGCACATCGTCCTGGCCGACAGCCGTGACCACCGGCGCTGGCGAATCCGAGTGCGCCATGGCGCCGACTGTGATGGCGAGGGCGCTAGTCCCGGGGTCACAGACGCCATTGCCGTCAGCGAACAGGTATCTAGGGTAGTCCCGGAGCAAGTGCTCGGCCTCGGCCTGATTCGTCGTTAGGGCGGGGACGTTCCCTGCGGCGACCACGAATAGCACATTCTCGGATCTGGCCAACTCGTCAAGTTGGGCGGCCCAGAGTGCCTGCCTGCTACTGGAGCCGCCCAGCGCAGGGCCTGCGCTGCCGAACGACAGGTTGAAGACCCGGCATCGGTAGGGGTCGGCCTTGAAGAAGCGCACGGCGTCCCGCACCTGGGTCCCGAACAGCCTCTCGTCATCAAGCTCGTTCTGAGCGTTCAGCACGCGCGCGCTCAGAACGGTTACGTCGGACGCGAACTCGCGAGCCAATAGGCACTCCCGCACGTCACCAAAAACCGCAATGCCGGCAACTGAAGTGCCGTGGCCGTTCTCGTCCGTAGCAGTCGTCGTGGAAGTGTGAAAGGCCTCTGCATGTCCAACGAATCCGCTCAGAAGAGGGTGTCCCGCGTTCACGCCGCTGTCGATAACACAAACGCGGGGACCGTCGGGGGCCGGCGGTACAATGCGGAGGTCCTCGATGGTAGCGGTGCGCGCCAGGAGTGGGACCAAGTCGGGCTGTGGCGGAAGATCGACAAGAGCAACGAGGTCCATGTCGATCAGGATGGCTAGGTCCGCCCCCGACACCTTGGCGCGCATCAGGGCGAGCTCTCCGCTGACATACTGATCGCATACCCGGCTTGCGGTGCCAGACTCGTCCAACTGGCGGCGGAGCCGGCGAACCGCGTCGGGAGTGCCGCCGCCGTGATGCCAGAGGTCGATGTCGACGGTGTAGAGACGGAGAGGCTCTATGGACTGACCGGCAGCCCCGATGACATCGCGCAGGCGGTCACCGATTCGGTCCCGCCTGTCAAGGCGAGCCAGGCTGGCGGCGTCGACGAACCGTAGGATGTCATATACGGTCGTTTTCCTTGGGTCCCCGTCGGGACCCGTTGCCGGCGCAGCGAACCGATCGACTGCGGTGCGAAAGACTCCCAGGTCGGCATTGTCCTTGAAAGCGATCACGCCGGTGGCGTCCTCGCGGGCCACGAGGCGGATACCGACACGTGCTAGGGCGTCTTCCAACTCATCAAGGCTGGCGTGCTCGCGCAGGCGCACCCTGAAGACGAGCGAGGGATCGAAGTCGACCACCCGGGGTGGGCGTGCAGCAGCAGCAGCAGCGAGTACCGCTACGCCCTGGACAAGCTCGTCGGCCTTTGCGCGCCGCGTCGCCAAGTCCAGGGCAGGCTGCCCTGGCGGCGTGCGCTTGCGGCGTCTGCGCATATCCTCTGCCGCAAGCAGAGGGAGATGCTGATATGCTACTGGTGCATCAGCCATGGTCAGCTCTCCGGTTGATTGGCCGACGGTTGGTCAACAGAGCTGGATTCAGAGACGACCTTTCGTCGCCTGACCTGCTGCTTGATCGCCCAGTCGACATCCGCCGCACTCAGTGCGTGCCGCTCGCCTAGAACGGCGGTCTTGCACGCGTCGAGCGCCGCCCGTTCGACATCCGCGTGCGACCAGCCCCGCATTCTGCGCGCTGCCGACTCCAGGCGCACCCCTGGTCCGATCTTGGTCCGGCGCAGGAGTCTGGCCAAGAGGGCCTCCGCTTCTGCGACGGTCGGGCGCTCAAAGAGGATGATGTCGTCGAACCGGCGCCACAGGCCTGCGTCGAGCAACGACTGGTGGTTGCTGGCCGCGATGGTCAAGGTCTCCCCTCGGTAGCCATCCATCATCTGGAGAAGCGACGTGACCACGCGTTTGAGCTCGCCGTGGTCATCTTCCGCTGATCGTTCCTTACCGACCGCGTCGAACTCGTCGAAGAAGAGCACGACCGGTCGTGCCGATGCGTAGTCGAAGACCTTGCGCAGATTGGCAGCGGTCTCGCCCAGATACGAGGAGATCACGGCGTCGAACCGAACGAGGACGAGTGGTAAGAGCAGTGCGTGTGCTACGCACTCGGCTCCAACCGTCTTGCCGCACCCTGGTGGGCCACAGAACAGCAGCCGGGAAAGGGGGCGCAGGCCCCGGTTGCGAAGTTCCTCCGCTCGGCACTGCTCAGCCAATATGCGCTCGATCTGCTGACGCGTTGACGGCGACAGAACCAGGTCGTCAAGCGAGCGCCTAGGCTCCCGGACCTCCACTAGCGGCAGGCCGCGTTCGCTATCCCTGGGGGCGTCACCGTTCAGGATGTATGGGATACTCGATGCCTCCGCAGCAGCCGGTCGAATGCTCTGGCAGAGAATGCGCTCTAGCTCCACCGCAAACAGGGGATGGTTGCGGTGCCTCTCCTCAGCGATCAGCTCCAGGGCGGCGTCACGAAACGTGGCCTCGTCCTGGCGGACGTGGGCGTGCATGAGCTTGCGTATGGAGTCACCCATTGTCGCCATCTTATCTTCCAGCATTACCTTTCCCGCAGCACTCAAGCCTGCGACCTACGCCAGCCACCCGGTACATTCTACACCGACGGCACCGATCCTGCTGTGCCGGCGCGCTGGGCGACGGACCTCGGGGCCCACTGGGGCCGTAGCGTCGCGCGAGCCATCGCCTGCTATTTGGCCGGCCGCCCGCCTCGCGGCCAGCGTGGGACTCGGGCGGGACCTGGCGCGAGCGGCAGACACTAAGGAGCCCGCCTGATTCTCCCCTCACCCCCTAGCCTGACCTATTCATGAGTCGCACCGGACGGGCACGGAGGCCCATCCCACCACTGCACTCGTGCATGATCCAGGCTAGCAGAGCGCCCCTTCCCACTGGCTAGGAAGTAAGTGGAATCGAGGACGGGGCCGAAGCGGAAGGGGGGAGATGGTTCCGGCAGGTTCTCCCCCGGCATTGGGGGTCGGGGGGGCTCTGCCGCGGCGTTGCGCCCAATGCAGGCCAGTTGGTGATCGTGGGCGCTTGACGTCATCCTGTTCATCCTGTCCATCGATGTCAAACATGAGGTCGGGAAGTCAGCGGCGCCTTCGCCTGCCAATGCGCTAAGATAAGGGTGCCGCAACCACGCCAACCGAAAGGCGCCCGCCCGTGTCCAACCGCATCGTCCTCCTCGACGAGAACACCGCCAACCGCATCGCCGCCGGCGAGGTCATCGAGCGCCCGGCCTCCGCGGTGAAGGAGTTGGTCGAGAACGCCATCGACGCCGGAGCCACCCGCATCGACGTGCGGCTGGAGGAGGGCGGCAAGCGCCTGCTCGAGGTGGTGGACAACGGCTGCGGCATGAGCCCCGAGGACGCCGTCCTCTCGCTCCAGCGCCACGCCACCTCCAAGATGCGCACCGCGGACGATCTGTTCGCCATCCGCACGCTCGGGTTCCGCGGCGAGGCCCTGCCCAGCATCGCCTCCGTCTCCCATCTCACCCTCACCACCAAGGAGCCGGGCGACGCCGGCGGCACCCGCATCGTCGTCCACGGGGGCGATATCGAGCGCGTCGAGGAGGTCGGCGTCCGCGATGGCACCCACATCGTCGTCGAGGACCTCTTCCACAACACGCCGGCGCGCCTCAAGTTCATGAAGTCGACGCCCACCGAGATGGCCCGCGCGGTCACAGTCGTCGGCAACCTGGCCATCGCGCATCCCGAGATCGCGTTCACCATCGCGCACGCCGGCAAGGAGCTGCTCTCCACGCCCGGCCGCAACGACCCGCTCGGCGCCGTCTCCGCCGTCTGGGGCCGCGAGATCGCCCGGCGCATCGTGCCCATCCAGCGCGAGGAGCCCGGCCTCACCGTCAGCGGCTACGTCGCCGCGCCCGATCTCACCAAGTCCGGCCGCTCGCATGAGCTGATCTTCGTCAACGGCCGCGTCGTCCGCAGCCCCCTCATCGGCCACGCGCTGGAGGAGGCCTTCCGCGCCCTCACGCCCGAGAGCCGCTTCCCGATCGGCATCCTCTTCGTCGACATCGCGCCGGACCTCGTCGACGTGAACGTGCACCCCACCAAGAACGAGGTGAAGTTCACCCGCGACGGCGACGTGCACCACGCCGTCCACCTCGCCGTGAAGGACGCGCTGCTGGCCCACGGCATGGTGCCCACCGTCGGCTCGGGCCCGGCTGCCCAGACCCACGCTGCCCCGCCATTCCCGGCCCGCCCGAGCGCCCCCGCCTACGTCTCCCGCCCGCTGCCCGGCGCCGATTTCGAGGCCCTGGCGCGCGCCTCGGTCGAGGCCTTCCGCCCGGTCGCGCCGCCCGTCGCCGATTACCGCGCGCCCGAGGAGCCGCAGCCCGACGCGCCAGCCGAGCCCGACGCCCTGCCCGAGCCGCGCCCCGTGAAGCCCTTCGCCGAGCAGCTCCGCGGCTTCCGCGTCCTGGGCCAGCTCCGCAACACGTACATCGTCGCGGAGACCGACGACGGCATCGCGTACGTCGACCAGCACACCGCCCACGAGCGCGTGCTCTTCGAGCGCCTCACGGTGCTCCGCGCACAGTCGGGCATCGCGGCGCAGCGCCTCGCCGTCCCGCTCACCATCGCCCTGGGCGCGGCCGAGGCGGCCCTCCTCGCGCACCGGCTGGAGGACTTTGCGGTGGCCGGCTGGGAGATCGAGCCCTTCGGCCGCGACTCGTTCATCGTCCGCGCCATGCCCGCGCTCGTGGGCCGCCGCGACCCGGAGGGCCTCCTCCGCGACATGGTGGATGAGCTGGTCCATCAGTCCGTCGCGCGCCGCCTCCTGGTCCAGCGCGACCACGTAACCATCACCAATGCGTGCAAGATGGCGGTGAAGGCCGGCGATCCGCTCGGGATGGAGGAGATGGTGGGCCTGCTGCAGCAGCTCGCCGACACCGAGAACCCGTACCTCTGCCCCCACGGTCGCCCGGTCGTCGTCACGATGCCGGTCTCGGAGGTCGAACGCCGCTTCAAACGCTAATGCCGGAGGTCGAGCGCTAGCCCGGATTGGGCACAAGTGCAGTGGTGCGGCGGGCGTCCCTGCCCGCCCGGTGCAACTCATCAACCGGTCGCGCCCAGGGCGCTGCTTGCCGCGCCCTGCCGCGGTCGGCGCGGCCGCACATGGAAAAAGGGCCCCGCGCGCGGCGCGGGGCCCTTCTGCAAACGGGGGCTTACTTGGCGTAGAACGCCATGTTGATCTTCGCGAACTGCGCCTTATCGTCCGGCAGGTTCACCTCGTCGTAGATGGCCGCGGATGGGCAGACCGACTCGCAGTTGCCGCAGTCGATGCAGGTCTCGGGGTTGATGAACATCTGGTCGTACACCGTGCCGTCGGCATCGGTGTAGACGCCCTGGACGATGCTATCGGTCGCGCAGAGCGAGATGCACTCGCCGTCCTTGGTGCAAGCATCAGTGATCACGTACGCCATCGTCAATCCTACCTTTCGGGATCAGAGTCACTCTCTATTGTGGCATCTTGCATCCCGAAACGGTATGCGTTTGACCGGTCGCTGGCGAGAGTCCCTTCTCGCCGCCGACCCGCGGACCCGCCGACAGGTGCCGCCCGCGCCCGCGTCGAACACACACGCAACGCCGCTGCACGAGGTGCTCGCATGAACACGCCTGCCGTCGCCGTCGTCTTGCTGCTGGCCGCCATCGCCGCTGCCCACGCCCAGTCTGCCGCGCCCGCCTTTCGCGCCCACGCCATCGAGCTGCACGAGCGCGTCCTCACGCCGGACGACGGCCTCCTGCTCGGCAACGGGGACCTCTCCGTCAGCGTGTACCAGACGGCCGATCGCATCATCTTCCGCTTCGGCAAGAGCGACGTGTGGGACCGGCGCATCGACCGCTCCGACGATCCGAAGCCTGCGCACATCGACGAGGTAGCCCGCGGCATCCGCGACGAGGGGTGGAAGTGCCCGCCCTACGGCGGTCCGGTTGAGGCGGTGCGCGGCGCGAAGGACCCGCAGCGGATGAAGGACATCTGCCAGTCCGTGCCGCCCAGCTACCGCCTGCGCCCGTACCCGTGCCCGAAGCCGGTGGGGGAGTTGGCGCTGCAGCTCGCGCCGGACCTGATGGGCCTGAAGATCGAGCAGAAGCTGCACATCGAGGAGGCGAGGCTGGAGATCGACTGCGCCTGGCGCGGCGGCGTCAAGCTCCACGTCGAGGCGTTCGTGCCCCCGGCCGATAACGTGCTCGTGGTCCGGTGGAACGCCGAGAACTGGACGCCCGCCACGCGCATGGGCAACGGCACGCCGCCGGTGTGGTACTCCCTCTACCGCTGGGCCGATCCGCCGATCCGCGCCTTCGCCGAGCGCTTCTTCGGCGACGCCCGCCACGACGCGTTCATCGCATACTCCAGCCCGAAGGCCACCCCGCTGCCCGCGCCGCTCGTCCGCCAGGAGGCCGGCATCCCCTGCATCGTCCAGCCCTTCCCGGCGGACCCCACGTTTCCCAAGGGCTTCGAGTGCCTGCTGGCCGCCCTCGCCCCGGACGCGCCCGTGACCGGTGTCGAGACGAAGGCCACGAGCGAGGCGCGCTTGCAGATCGTGCCGGACGGCGCAGCCACCTCCGGCTCGATGGTCGTCGCGGTGGCCACCACGAGCGACGACGGCGGCCCGGCCGCGGCGATCCAGCGCCTCCAGACCAGGGTCGCCGCGAACCGCAAGGCCGCCATCGACGCCTGGGACGTAGATAACGCGAAGCGGGCAGGGGAGTTCTGGGCCCGCTCCGGCGTCGCCATCGCCGACCCGCTGCTGGAGAACCTGTGGTACGAGACGCTCCACGCCCGCCGCTGCACGAATCGCCCCGACAAGTATCCGCCCGGCCTCTTCCTCCCGAGCACGGTGCAGGACTACGCGCATTGGCACGGCGACTACCACACGAACTACAACCTGCAGGAGCCCTTCTGGGCCGACTACACCGCCAACCACATCGACGTGGGCGATGCCTACTTCCAGGCGATGAAGCCGCTCCTCGTGGTGGGCCGGAAGATCGCGAAGGACTATTACGGGGTGCGCGGCACGTTCGTCCAGCTCTCCGGCTACCCCGCGCTGATGGACGATGACCCGCTGGGCTGCGTGCCGATGGGGCGCATGGCGTACATGACCGGCTGGGCGTCCAACCAGTACTGGTGGCGCTACCTCTACACGCTGGACCTCTACTGGCTCCGCGCAACCGGCTACCCCGTGATCAGGGACTGCGCGCTGTTCTACACCGACTTCCTCAAGAAGGGCGACGACGGGCTCTACCACGCCTTCCCGTCGAACCAGGGCGAGGACGGCTTCTCGGGCAACCCGAAGGACTTCACCGACCGCGCGCAGATCATGCAGTTCATGCGCTACTGCCTGCGCTCGGCCATCAAGGCGGCGGAGGTGCTGAACGTGGACGCCGACCTGCGCGCCGCCTGGCAGGACCGCCTCGACCACGCCGCCGGCGACGACGGCAGCCCGCTGCCGAAGCTCACGGGCCGCGAGAAGGAGTGCTGGGAGCTGAACCCGCCGGAGTTCGGCTTCGGCCGGCCCTATCGCCCGCAGCCCGCCGCCCACGACGGCAAGCCCTGGCCCGCGGTCGGCGACGGCGCGTACACGTGGTACTTCGGCCAGTATCCCTGGGGCGTGATGGGGCGGCTGCGCGGCGGCGAGTTCATCGCGGACCGCGACATGCCGGCCTTCCGCGAGCTGGTCGACCGCTGGCGCCACCCGAATGGGCTCATCTGGGGCATGTCGGTGGCGAACTACGGCCACGACGGCGCGTGGACCGAGTCCCTGGGCGTCTGCGCCCCGCTGCAGGAGATGATGCTCCAGAGCTGGGATGGCTCCATCCGCATCTTCCCGGCCTGGCCCAGCAAGCTCGGTGCGAGTTTCCGCACCCTCCGCGCCGAGGGGGCCTTCGTGGTCAGCGCGTCCTGGGCGAACGGCAAGGTGACGCAGGTGCAGATCGACAGCGAGAAGGGGAAGCCCTGCCGCGTGCTGGAGCCCTGGCCCGCCGGCGCCAGGGTGACCGACGGCGACGGCAGGCCCGTGAAGTCCCACCGCGAAGCCGGATTCGTCACCTTCGACACGGTGGTGGGAGGGGAGTACCACCTGGTGGCGCTGGGCGGGTAGGGGAGCTGGAACGGCACCCACCCCGGCCTTCGGCCGCCCCTCCCGAATCGGGAGGGGACGTGGCGCTGGGCGGGTGGCGTTGCCGGAAAGGGCACCG
>CAZFLM010000132.1:0-12692 GCA_964519955.1 uncultured Chthonomonadaceae bacterium
CGGATCGTCCATCGCCGACATGCGCGAGACGCTGGAGATGGTGGAGACCGGCGCGCTCTCGACCAACACCTCGCTGGCGGCCATCGGCGGCATGCAGGCGGCGCGCGAGGGCATGATGGGCGTGAAGCAGGGGCGCTTCCCGGGCAAGTCGCTCGTCTATCCGCTCATCCCGGACCTGCCGCTCGTCGCCCTGCACGAGCTGAAGGACATCTACCCGAGCGTCTACGCCAAGCTGAAGGACGGCAAGTTCTGGACCAACGAGGCCGAGGAGGAGCTGCTGAAGGTCGCGCTTCCGGAGGTGTGAGATGGCCATAGTGGTGGAGTTGCTTCCCGGAACGGAGGCACGCCTGCGAGCCCAGGCCGAGCGCCAGGGAGTGACAGCGGAGTCCCTGGCCGCGCGCCTCATCGACTCACAGGTCGGCTCGGAGGACGCGGAGCAGTGGGTTGCCGAACTCGATGCGCTGATCGCGTCCCTGCCGCGCAGGGAGCATCCGCTGCCGGACTCGGCGGTTAGCCGCTCCGCGTTCTACTCGGAGCCAGCGCCCCGATCAGGCGATGGCCCTATCGCCGATGATGAGGGCCCCCGTTTGGCGGCAATCGATGCCGCTTGTGGCGCGCTCGCGGGCACGGGCCTGTCGAGTGCCGGCCTCGGGCGTGTGGAGTAGGCGGAGCCAAGTGAGATTGGTGCTGGATCTGCCTCCGGCGACGGAGGAGGGACTGCTGGCGGAAGCGGAGCGGCTGGGGGTGACGCCCGCGGATGTCGCCACCCGGGCCCTTGACAGCAGGTTTGGCGCGCTCGACGTGGAGGCGAGGATCGCGCGCCTCTCTGCCGCGGTGCGAGGCGCCGCTCCCCGACGAGGCAGTCGGCCGGGCTGCCGGCTATGCGTTGCCCGAAGCGTAGCCGAGCAGGCGAAGAGACTAGCAACGGCGGCTCGACAGCCCGCCGATCATATCGAGGAACACATGACAGCGAACCGAAGGCTGGAAGGCAAGGTCGCCATCGTAACGGGGGCGGCGCAGGGGCTGGGCGAGGCTATCGCCCGCAGACTCGCGGCGGAGGGCTGCAAGGCCGTGACGCTTGCGGACATCGCCGAGGATAAGGTGAAGGCGACCGCTGAGAAGGTCGCGGCCGAGTGCGGCTGCCAGGCGCTGGGCGTGAAGGCCAACGTGACCGACCCGGCCGACGCGGCGGCGATGGTTGCGGCGACGAAGGACGCGTTCGGCTCGGTCGACATCCTGGTCGCCAACGCCGGCATCCTGAAGTCGGGCGATATCACCGAGATCGAGCCGGCCACGTGGAAGCTGGTCATCGATGTAAACCTGTACGGCTACTTCGTATGCGCCCAGGCTGCCGCGAAGGTGATGACCGAGCAGAAGAGCGGCGTGATCGTGCAGATCAACTCGAAGTCGGGCAAGAAGGGCAGCTTCCGCAACAGCGCCTACGCGGCCAGCAAGTTCGGCGGCATCGGCCTGACGCAGTCCATCGCGCTCGACCTGGCGCCCCACGGCGTGCGCGTGAACTCCATCTGCCCCGGCAACCTGCTCGATGGCACGCTGTGGCAGGAGAGCCTCTACGGCCAGTACGCCAAGAACCAGGGCCTGACCCCGGAGGAGGTCCGCCGCAAGTACGAGTCGCAGGTCCCGCTGGGCCGCGGCTGCACGTACGACGACGTGTGCAACGTGGTCGCGTTCATGGCCTCCGACGAGTCGAGCTACATGACCGGCCAGGCCATCAATGTGACCGGCGGGCAGGAGATGCGGTAGCGTGCCGGTCACGGTGCGCGACGCGGCCGAAGCCGATCTGCCGCTGTTGGCCGCGATGAACAGGCGGCTCATCGAAGACGAGGGCAGCCGCAACCCGATGGATGTGGCTGCCCTCGAACGCCGGTTCGGCCAGCGCCTGCGCGACGGATGGCGCGTCGTGGTGTTCGACGCAGACGACCGGCCGGTGGGCTATGCGCTCTACCAGCACCGCGCCGACGACTACGACGCCAGCAAGCCCGTCGTCTACGTGCGCCAGTTCTACATCGAGCGGGACCGGCGGCGCGCGGGCCTCGGACGGCAGGCCTACGCCGCGCTCGAAGGGCTGCTGCCCGCCGGCTGCGTCGTAGAGTTGGAGGCGCTCGAAACCAACCCCGTCGGCGCGGCGTTCTGGCGCAGCCTGGGGTTCGCGCCGTATTGCACCACGCTGAAGCGGACGGCGCCGTAGGCTGTACCGGAGCGCGGCTGGCACGGAGGCCAGCCCTCCAGTGGGGTAGTCGCGCGATGGAGGGCGGCGCTCCGTCGCCGCCGTAGGCTGTACCGGACGGGCGCGGAGGCCCATCCCACCACGGCGCTCGTGCGAGAGCAAACCGGGTGTCAATGGAGGGCGGCGCTCCGTCGCCGCCGTACGTCGTACCGGACCGGCGGAGGCCCATCCTACCGCGGCGCTCCTGCGAGGCCAGTCCGGGTGCATGGAATGTAGGGCGGCGCTCCGTCGCCGCCGCGGGCGCCACCAGCATCTGCGCCCATCTGCGTTCATCCGCGGTTCCACACAACCGCCACGCCGCGAGGAACCCATGCCAAAGGCGATCACGCAGTACGTCTGCCAGCAGTGCGGCCACTCGACGCCTCGTTGGGTCGGGCGCTGCCCCGAGTGCGGCGAGTGGAACACGCTCGTCGAGGAGCTGAAGCCTGCCGCCCCGAAGGCCTCCGCGGCCGCCCGCGCTCCCCTGGGCAGCCGCGCCTCGCACCCTCCCGTCCCGATCACGTCCGTGCCCAAGCAGGAAGGCGTGCGCCGCGGCACCGGCATCCGCGAGCTGGACCGGGTCCTCGGCGGCGGCATCGTCCCGGGCTCGGTCGTGCTCGTCGGCGGCGACCCCGGCATCGGCAAGTCGACCCTCCTGACGCACGTCGCGCACAGCATCGCCGCGACGGACGGTGGCAAGGCGCCGGTGCTCTACGTCTCGGGCGAGGAGTCCGCGCGCCAGATCCGCCTGCGCGCCGAGCGCCTGGGCGCCTTGACCGACGCGTTCCTCCTGGCAAACGAGACGGAGCTGGACGCCATCCTGGGGCACATGAGCATCGCCGAGGCCGGGCTCGTGGTCATCGACTCGATCCAGACGACCTTCGACCCCCAGCTCGAGTCGGCGCCCGGCACCGTGAGCCAGGTCCGCCACTGCGCGTCGATGCTCGCCCAGGTTGCGCGCGACAGCGGCACGCCGGTGTTCCTCATCGGCCACGTGACGAAGGAAGGCACCCTCGCCGGGCCGCGCGTGCTGGAGCACCTGGTCGACACCGTGCTCTACTTCGAGGGCGACCGCCGCCACGCGTACCGCGTTCTGCGCGCCGTGAAGAACCGATTCGGCTCGACAGACGAGATAGGTCTGTTCGAGATGCGCGAGGAGGGCCTGGTCGAGGTGGAGAACGCCTCGGCCGCGCTGCTCGCCGAGCGCACGATGCACGCCAGCGGCTCGGCCGTCACTGGCGCCATCGAGGGGTCGCGGGCGCTGCTGGTGGAGGTGCAGGCGCTGGTGGCGAAGTCGTTCCTGGCCAATCCGCGCCGCACGACGACCGGGCTCGACCTGAACCGGCTGAACATGCTGCTGGCCGTGCTGGAGAAGCGCGTGGGGCTGCGGCTGGGCGACCAGGACATCTACGTGAACGTGGCGGGCGGCCTGCGCATCGTGGAGCCGGCCGCCGACCTGGCGGTGGCGCTGGCCGTGGCCTCCAACTTCCGCGAGGAGCCGGTGTCGCCGGAGGTCGTGGCGTTCGGCGAGATCGGCCTGGGCGGCGAGGTGCGTTCGGTGGGCCACGCGGACCGGCGGCTGCGCGAGGCGGCGCGGATGGGCTTCAAGCGGGCAATCGTGCCGTCTTCCAGCCTGCCGCGTATGCCCAAGGACCTCGGCATCGACATGGTCGGCGTGTGCACGGTGCTGGACGCGCTCAAGGCGGCGCTGGTGCCGCTCAGGGGCTGAACGGCCGGCGGCCACGGAGGCCCGCCGTCCAGGTGGTCCATCGCGATGCGACTTGGCAGGCGGCTGTCGCCGGTTGCCGAACCGCGCCGTCCATACAGCAACGGCGGCGCTGACAGGAGAACGACTTGACCTACGAGACGTCGCAAGTGCCCACCCTCCCCGCCGAGGCGCTGCGCGAGATCGTGCGGCTGGCTCTGGCGGAGGACATTCATACAGGCGACGTGACCACGTTGGCGACGGTTCCGCCGGCGGCGCTGGCGCGCGGCCGGCTGGTCGCCAAGCAGACGGGCATCGTTGCGGGGCTTCGGGTCGCGCGCGCGGTGTTCCAGCAGGTCGATCCCAGCTTGGCGTTCGAGCATCGCGTGCAGGACGGCCAGCCGGTCGAGCAGGGCACGCTGCTCGCCGAGGTCGAGGGGATGGCGCGCTCGGTGCTCATCGGCGAGCGGGTGGCGCTTAACTTCATGCAGCGCATGTCCGGCATCGCCACGCTCACCGCCGCGTACGTCCAACTGGTGGCCGGCACCGGTGCGCGCATCGTGGACACGCGCAAGACGACCCCTGGCCTGCGCCTGCTGGAGAAGTACGCGGTGCGCGTGGGCGGCGGCCACAACCACCGCATGGGCCTGTACGACGCCGTGATGATCAAGGACAACCACATCGAGGCGTCCGGGGGCATCGCGGGCGCGGTTGCGGCCGCGCGCGCCGCCATCCCGCACACGATGACGATCACGGTGGAGTGCGAGACGCTGGAGCAGGTCGACGAGGCCCTCGGGGCCGGCGCCGACATCCTGCTCCTCGACAACATGGACACCGAGACCCGCCGCGAAGCCGTCCGCCGCGCCAAGGGGCGCGCGCTGACGGAGGCGTCGGGGGGCATCAACCTGAACACCGTGGCCGCCGCGGCCGCGACCGGCGTCGACATCATCTCCGTCGGCGCGCTGACCCACTCCGCTCCCTCGATGGACATCAGTCTCGACCTGAGCAGGATCGCCCATTGACGGACGCCCCACCCACACCCCTTGGCCAACTGGTCGAGGTACCCGTTGTGACCTCGACGATGGACGAAGCGCGAGCGCTCGTGCTCGATGGTCAGCGACACGTGATCGGCGTCCGGGCCGGCCACCAGACCCGCGGGCGAGGGCGGCAGACTGCCATCTGGGCCGACTACCCCGGCCACGCGCTACTTGTCACCTACATCCTCCGCGATACGCCGGGCCTGCTGCCGGCTCGCCTTGCGTTCGCCGGCGGCTTGGCGGTTGCCGAGGCTGTGCGAGACCTCGCTGGGCTCGGTTGCGGCCTAAAGTGGCCGAACGACGTACTGCTCGATGGGCGCAAGTTAGCAGGCGTCCTTGTCGAGACGATAGGGACAGGGAGCGGCTTCTGCGCGCTCCTCGGCATCGGTCTCAACGTGAACCAGGCGGACCTGCCGCCGGAGCTTGCCTGCTCGACATCCATGCGCATCGCGTCGGGCCGCACGTTCGACGTGGAGCACGTCGAGCGCACCGTGCGCCGCGCCCTGTTCCGGGGCATCCGCCTCGACTGGCCGGACGTGCTGGCTCGGTGGCGCGCGCTGGACGCGACTGGCGGGCGGACGTACTACGCTCAGGTCGATGGCGGCTCGGTCACTGGCGCTGCAGCGGGAGTGGACGACGACGGGGCGCTGCTCCTGCGCCTGGCCGATGGTTCGATCACGGCGACGTGGTCTGCCTCGACGGACCCGGCGCGCGGGTAGGCTACGCTGGGCGAGGCGGTCTGGGCACAGCGCGGGCCGCAGCCCAGCGCCGAAGGGCGCAGACTGCGTTGCCCAGGGACGCCGCTGAGAGGCCCAGCAGCAGTGCGGTCTCTATGGCCTTGGCCGACGGCGGCAGCGCAGGCAGGCAGACCCGCTCCCAGGTGTCAGCGCCAAGCAGCGCAGCGATTACGACCCATCCTAGATCCGTGACGTACTTGATGGGATCGGTCTTCATGCGCCGAGGGGCCTCGGTCTCGCCGGCGCGACGCACCGCTATGGCACCCATGATCGCGGCTAGCACCATCATGGCGGCGAAGGGCATCGCCAGCACGGCACGCGTCCAAGCCTTGCCCAGGAAGAGGGCATCGTCGATGCGCTGAGCCGTGTGCAGAACCATCAGGCACACCATGGTGCCCATGAACAGCAGGAAGTGGCGATAGGAACCTGCCATCAGCGCCTCCTCCGGCGGTGTATCTAGCCGAGTTCTCGTGGGCAGTCTGTTCGGCAGAGGGCCGCGGCTCACCTCTTCCTGGTCGCACAACCAGCGGACCGACCCTGGAGCAAGGAACCCAGCACAAACATGCATCGCATCGACACCGATCGCCAGTCCGTTCTGCCCCTCATCGAGGGCATGGAACATCACCTCAGCGTCCACGCGTTCGCGGCCGGCACCATGCCGGGGTGGATGTACGTGGACGATCCGGCCGCCCCGCGCACGGCCTTCGCGTTCAACAACGAGGGCTGGTACCTAATCGGCGACGGCGCCAACGAGCGCTTCCTCGAGTGGCTCGTTCCGCTCATCCGCGACGAGGTCGTGCCCGGCGCCCGCGCGCATGGGGAGGGACTGATCCCGCTCCACTTCCACCCGCAGGACTGGGAGCCCCTCGGCACGCGCCTGCTCCCCGGCCAGCCGTTCCACATCGACTTCCAGCACTACTTCCGCTGCTCGAAGCCGGAGGTCGAGTGGCGCGCGGAGCTGCCGGCCGGCCTCGCGGTCCGCGGTGTCGACGCCGGCGTGCTGGAGCGGGAGGACGATCCTGTCGTGGCCAAGCTGCGGCGATGGGCGCAGGGCGCGTTCGGCTCGCTGGAGGCGTTCGTCGAGGCGGGGCTGGGCCGCATCGTGGAGCACGAGGGCCGCATCGTGTCGTGGTGCATGCCGGACTGCGTGGCCGGGCGGCGCTGCGAGGTGGGCATCCACACACTGCCGGAGTTCCGCCGCCGGGGGCTGGCCGCCTGCGCGGTGGCGGCGACGGTGGAGGGCTGCCTGGAGCGCGGCTTCGAGTGGGTGGGGTGGCACTGCTGGAGCGAGAACGAGGCGTCCGCCAATCTGGCCCAGAAGGTCGGGTTCCGCCTTGTCTGCGACCACTCTGCGTTCATGCTCCACCTGCGGGAGCGGTAGGCGCGCGATCGTGCGAGTGGTCCAGTTGGGCGCATCCGCATGGAAGGCACGTGGGACGATGGAGGACTAACGCTGTTTCGGGTGGAACTGCCACGTAGCTATCTCGTTCGGCGACTACGGCGCACGCGCCGGCCGCCGAGCCAAGGGGAGCGGCCATGTGGGATCCTCAGACGTGTACCATCGCGATATACGTTACCGGCGGCGTCGTGTTGGCTCTCGTGGGTGCGCTGATAACGCGCGGGGCCAGGAGCGCAGGGACAACCACCGTGAAGCTGCCGCTGTTTGGGGAGGTACGGTCTGACTACCCTGCGATCGTGGTCATCTTTGTTGGTGCGTTCGTGATGGCGTTGCCGCTGCTCAAGGAGTCCAAGGCGGCGCCCACCATCCACAGACCGCAGATTCAGTTCAGCGGGACGGAGGTCCAAAGGCTGCCGGGCGGACCTAAGATCAGCGGCCTGGTGCGAGCTGACGGAGCCAAGGTCGCCGGCGGCACGATCACCGTGTTCCTAGCCCCGGTGTCCGACGAAGCAGACAGTGCTCAGGGCAAGTTCGTGCTGAAGGTTCCCGAGGGGGTCAGCGAGGGCAAACTGGTAGCCTGGCTCCGGGACCGCGACGGGGTGGACGCCGTGCATTCCATGCAGTCGGCCGGGCTACTGGACACACCGGTGACCCCACAGGCAAGCGCGCTCGACCAGACCGCGGTAAGGCCATGGGGCGAGCCGCCTGTCCAGTAGCGTTGCATGCCCGCGTTTGCGTCCTGAAGGAGTAGCCATGATACCGCGTACGATAGTGGCAGGCCTGCTGCTGCTTGCCGCCGCGGCGCGCGCGTCTGCGCAGCCAGTCGCAGTGGTCGCGCAGGTCGTCGACAACGGCGGCCGCCCGATCGAGGGGCGCACCGTGTCGCTGACGGTTGGGTTCGCCGATATCGGTGCCAGGAGGACGGTGGCGGAGAAGAGAACCGACTTCGCCGGTCTCGTGCAGTTCCGGCTACCGACGGTCGAGGCTGGCAAGTACCAGTTGAAGTGCGAGCAGACGGTAGGCGCTATGTTCGATCCCATGAAGCACCGTCCGGTCCGCTTCGAGGAGATCAGGCTCGCCGAGAAAGTGCGGGTCACGTTCGGGCCCGGGGTCGAGGCTGCCCTGAACCCGTTGGCCAGGGCGACCATCAACGCCAAGGCCGCATTGACGATCAACCTGGCTGCCGCCAGGACGATCAGCTACTCGGCCGCGAAGTACATCAACGAGGCCGCAGCGAAGACCATCAAACCGTCAGCCGCCATGTGGATCAACAGCGCGGCCGCCCACGACATCAATGCCGGCGCCGCCGGGACGATCTCAGCGGCAGGGGCGTACTGGATCACGGCCGGCGGCGCGTCCACCATCAGCCCGGAGGCGGCGAAGGTCCTCTGCAAGGAGCGCGCCCGTACGCTCACAGCGGAGTCTGCCAGGAACCTGACGCCCGAGCAAGCCCGCGTCGCCCCGTAGAGCGGGGCTGCGGCTGGAGTCACCGGTGCCCGGACTGGAGTGTTCGTTACTCCGGACCGATCAGCTCCCGCAGCACCTCGGCCGCACGGGCGAGCGCCTGTCCGCGGTGGCTGATCCGGTGCTTCTCCTCCGGCGGCAGCTCGGCCATGTGGCAGCCCCGGTCCGGCAGGTAGAAGATCGGGTCGTAGCCGAAGCCGTAGTGGCCCCGCATCTCGTGGGCGATGCGCCCCTCGCAAACCCCGGCGCAGAAGTGCGATGCGCCGCCGGGCACCGCGATGACCACCGAGCAGCGGAACCTGCACCCGCGCTTCTCGTCCGGCACGTCCTGCAGCATCTCGATCAGGCGCGCCATCTTCTCGGGGAACGGCGTGTCCTCGCCCAGGAAGCGCCGCGAGTAGAGCCCCGGCTGCCCGTCGAGCGCGTCGATCTCCAGGCCCGCGTCGTCGGCGATGGCGACGCGCCCGGTGGCCTCTGCGGCGGCGCGCGCCTTCAGCTCGGCGTTCTCCGCGTAGGTGATTCCCGTCTCGTCCACCTCGGTTGGCACGCCGGGGAAATCGGCGAGAGTGCGGATGGCGAGGCCCAAGGGCGCGAGGATCGTCGCCATCTCGACCCCCTTCTTGCGGTTGCCGGTGGCGACGACGAGTTCACGGGGCAGGAATTGGACGGGCATGTGTGCCTTTGTGGGGGCGAAGACCGTGAGCGGTGAGGTAGGCGGACGCAGTCCTAGTGCTCAGTATCGTCGACGTGGGCGCGGAATGCCTCGAGCGCCGCGCGCGCGCTGGTGATGCGGTCGATGACGGTGGCCGAGTGGATGTTGTCCGCGACATCCGCCGGCAGGAACAGCGATTCGAGAACGTCGCTCGAGGAGGTCCGTGTGGCCGTGTCCACGCCGCTGCCGTGCGACAGGAAATGGCGGAAGCCCGGCCCGAATGCCTGGTAGCGGTCCAGGAACCAGGACCGCACATCCGCGTAGCGTTTGTCGGCCCTGGCGTTGCACCCGTCCTTGGCCGTCCAGCAGAGCAGGTCGACCAATTCGTCGAACTGCAGCTCCACATCGGCCAGGAGGCGTGCCGAGCGCTGTATCTCGGCCTCCACTCGGTGGTTGCGTATGGTCTGAAGCGGATGCGGCATCGATGCGGTCAGCCAATCGTTCATGCCACGACGAACGCGCTCGACGCTTCTGGTCCATCGGTGAGCTGCCGCCTGGACGGCAAAGGCCAACCTGTGGAACGCCGGCATGGGCAATCCCGCACGGATCATGCCGCTGACTCCTTCTGGAGGGATCCAGCTTGCTGCGCCGCACGCGGACTACCTGCGCCCGCATGGGCGGGATTCATAGAGTCCGGGACTGAACTAGGGGGCATTCCGGCGAGCCAGCGCTCGCCGGCGGGCGAACTACCTAGCGGTTCGCTTGTCGCACGTAGTTGAGACGCAGGTCGTTGACGAGGTTCTGCAGCTCGCGCTGGGTGCTGTCGTCGATCTGGTCTTTCACGCGCTCCGCCAGGAACACGACCGCGTCGATCGCTTCGCGTGCGCCCGCCAGGTCCCTCTCCATCTGCCCCGTGGCGGGATCGGGGACGAGCCCCATGCCGATCCATGCGCCCTGGTGCAGGATGTCGATACACATCAGGAAGCGATCGCGTACCGTCAGGCGATGGCGCGGACCCGTCGGGCCTGCCTCGACCTCGGTCTCGTCGGCGTCCGGCTCAGGCTGCTCCGCAGCCTCAATCGGCTCCTCGGCGCTGTTCGCCTCCGGCTCGGTGGTGCCGCGCTTGTCGACGAACGTGAAGCCCTGCTCTTCTTCCGGCTGCATGCTCTCGGCGCTCCCCGGCGTAGTGCCTGGCCGGTGCTTCCCGACCCGGCGTTGGTGGAGTATAACACACGGGAGAAGCCATTTCAAGCAGACACCTGGCATTTGTACATGGTGAGTTTTGTCTGTGAGAATCGGAGGTCGCAATGGTACTTCAGGAGCTTGTCGCCTACCTCGACGACTACCTCGCGATAGGGTCCGTCCCCGACTATCCGGACGCCTTCAACGGCCTGCAGGTGGAGGGCCGCGAGACCGTGAACCGGGTCGCCTTAGCGGTGGATGCGTGCGCTGCCACGATCGAGCAGGCGGTCGCCGGCAGCGCCGACATGCTGCTCGTTCACCACGGGCTCTTCTGGGGATCCAAGGCGCCGGTCACCGGGCCGTACTACCGGAGGCTGTCCGGGCTCATTCGCGCCGGCATGAGCCTCTACTCGTGCCATCTGCCGCTCGACGCGCACCCGGAGGTGGGGAACAACCACGTGCTGGCGCGGCGCCTCGGCCTGCACCCCGGCGGACGCTTCGGCGAGCACGAGGGCGTACCGATCGGCGTCTGGGCCGATGTGGAGATCGAGCGGTCCGATCTGGCGCACAAGCTGAGCGACGAGCTGAACGTGCTGCCGCTCGTGCTGACCACCGGCCCGAGCACCGTCAAGCGCGTGGCGGTCGTCACCGGGGGCGCCGGTTCGTGGGTCGCCAAAGCCAAGGCGGCGGGCTGCGATACGCTCATCACCGGCGAGGGGCCGCACCACACCTACTTCGACGCCGAGGAGATGGGCGTCAACGTGATGTACGCAGGCCACTACGCGACGGAGACCGTCGGCGCGCAAGCATTGGGCGACCACCTGCGCGACCGGCTCCGGCTCGACGCGTTCTTCATCGACTATCCGACGGGGCTGTAGGCCGAGCTGGTCCGTCCTGGGCGCCGCCTCGGCGTCGAGGCCGGAGTTTAGCGGCGCTACACTATTGACGCCTGGGCAGAACCCCTGTACAATGACCCATCGGTGGCCTTCGACGCTGTGCCACCGTGACGGGGGTTGACATGGCAGCCGACAGGGTCTGCTTCAGCAAGCCAGATGAGGTGCGCACATTCCCGCTCGGCAAGCTCGAGTTGGTGAACATCGCCGGCGGGGTCGTCGGACGGTTCACGCTCGAGCCGGGGTGGCACTGGGCCGAGCATGTGAAGCCCATAGTCGGGACCGAGTACTGCGAGGCCCCGCACTTCCAGTACCACGTGTCTGGGGTCATCCACGTCAGGATGGCAACGGGCCAGGAGTTGGAGATCGGGCCAGGCGAGGTCAGCAACCTGCCGGCCCAGCACGATGCCTGGGTGGTGGGGGACGAGCCGGTGGTCCTGATCGACTGGAACGGAGTCGCGAACTTCGCGGCTGCCTAGCCTGTGACGTGGTTGACACGGTTCCTGGCCGCGCGCTATCATCGGCGCGTGCCAGGAACCAGCCCACCGGCACGATCCCACTAACCGGGCGAGGGTGCGAGATGCCGGTGGACGACTCGATCGTGATCGAACAGATGGAGATGCTCAAGGGCGCCGTGCTGAGCAACCTGCGCATCCTGGCGCCGCACAATCCTGAGGACTACTACTACCAGCACCTGCTGGAGCTGGCAGACGCCTTCTACTTCTTCGAGACGTACCAGGTGATCCTGTGGGCCGGCTTGAAGCTGCAGCCGAAGCGCATCCTGGAGATCGGGACGCGCAACGGGGGCAGCCTGGTTCAGCTCCTGAGCGCCTACCACCGGCACAACGGGCTGCGCGTCGTGTGCTTCGACCTCTGGCGGGAGATCGGCTCGCCGGAGGCGGTGCGGCGCAACCTGCAGGTCCTGAACATCCCCAGCGACTTCATCGAGTTCGTCAGCGGCGACTCCACGCTCACCGTTCCCGAGTGGCGCGCCCGCCATCGCGACGAGCGGTTCGACTACGTGCTGGTGGACGGCGGGCATGACGCCGTTACGGCCGCCACCGACCTGGCCAACGTCGCCGACCTCGTTGCTCCCGGGGGCATCATCATCTTCGACGACGTCTGCCCCGTCAGCTACGGCCTCCTTCCCGTGTGGCGCCAGTTCCAGGCCGAGCACGAGGGGCAGTTCGAGTGGCACGAGAAGCTCTGGCGCAAGGGCGTGACGTGGGGCATCCGCCAACCGCCCGCGGCGTAATGCCCTCGGACCGGCAGGGAGGCGCGTGAGGACGTGCGGGACAGGCCGTCAGGCCAGTACCCCCCGGGTCATCTGGGCCCCCCTCGGGTGGGCGTTGTGCTCAAAGCTGCTCGTCAAGCGCGTAATAAGAGACAAAAATCT
>CAZFLM010000133.1:0-12118 GCA_964519955.1 uncultured Chthonomonadaceae bacterium
TCTCCTTCATTCATGCGGATTCCCGGACAGGCGCGCCATGGCGCCGCCGCCGGCAAGAATCCATCCCCCATCACCCGGCGCCGCCACCGGCGGCGTCTTCACGCACGTGTCGATCGTCCCGAACAACCATTTGGGAAACCCCGTGAAGAACCATCCCGACATGACATCCGCCCCACGATCATAGGACATCATCAGCGTCATCAGGATCGACACGACGGAGGTCAGCCACACGAGGGAGGTGAGCGGGTGCTCGAAGTTGAACCGGGCCGATTCCCCGTATTTCCCCTTGTTGTAGATGCCGTTGATCCAGTAGGAAGCGCCGCTGGTGATGATCATCCCGACGCGCATGACGAAGATCCATACAAGGAGCTGTACCTGGAGGGTCGTCTTGAGGGCGGGATCGAGGTTCACGCCCACGCCCAGCAGGATGAACGTGACGAGGGCCACGCCCGTGACGCCGTAGGTCTCGAAGCCGTCCGCCGTCGGGCCGACCGAGTCGCCCGCGTTGTCGCCCGTGCAGTCGGCGATGACGCCCGGGTTGCGCGCGTCGTCTTCCTTGATCTTGAAGACGATCTTCATCAGGTCG
This sequence comes from uncultured Chthonomonadaceae bacterium, assembly GCA_964519955.1. Lineage (GTDB taxonomy): Bacteria > Armatimonadota > Chthonomonadetes > Chthonomonadales > CAJBBX01 > CAZFLM01. The sequence goes on from CAZFLM010000133.1 coordinate 587, forward strand.
GAGCCGATGTCGGCGATCTTCGTGAAGATGCCGCCGGCGATTCGAAGAGCGGATGCGCCAAGCGATTCGCCGATGGCGAAGCCGATGAAGCAACGGCCAGCCAAGCTGCCGGGTATGAAGAGCAGGATGCCCAGCATGATGATCAGCTCAATGGAGATGAGCAGCATGCCGATGCTCATGCCTGCCTTGAGCGGAAGGGCATAGCCCAGGAACGCCTTGCCGTTCAGCGACGAAAACGCCGTCCGCGAGTTCGCGTAGGTGTTCACGCGGATGCCGAACCAGGCAACGGCGGTGCTTCCGGCGATCCCGATCAGGGAGAAGAGGAGGATGATCGCTACCTCGGTGATGGGGTACTTCTGGAAGAACCCGAAGTAGGCGACGATCACGACCCCGATGAATGCCCACAGAATGCCGATGAACTTGAGCTGCGTGACAAGGTAGGTCTTGCACGTTTCGTAGATCAGCTCGCTCATCTCAAGCATGGAGCGGTGCACGGGGGCGTTCTTGAGCTGCCGGGCAACCATCAGCCCGAAGAACATGCCCGCAATCGACACGATGATGCCCAGCATGAGCCAGTGGGATCCCGGCTGGCCCAAGAAGCTCACGGAGCCGAGATCCGGAACCACCAGCGAGGCTTCTCCACCATGGCCCGCAGCCTCACCGGCCTCGCCCTGCGCGAACGCCGAGATGGACAGCAATGAGAGGAGTACGACTAGGGGTAGAGAGAGTAGACGGGAAACGATCCCGGGGTGCGTGCCGCCGGATTTGTCGGGCGAACACGGTACGGCCATGGGGGCGCGACCGGCCCCAATGCGACTCATATGGCGATGGTCCTCCTTCGCCTGGTGCGCCCGGTACGTTTCCGAGCTTTGGCAGGATTATGGACGATCTGAGGACAGCAAGTCAACCTCGGAGCGGGCGCACGGAACTGCTCGGTGCCCCGAATCGTATGAGTGTGGTTGCCTCGCGGCCGGCCGAGCCCCGGGGCGTCCCGGTCGCTGCTTGCCAAAGGCCGGGCGACTTGGTATAGTACCGGCGGAACGGAGACCTCGCGGAACGAGGGGCCCATCCGCCGCCGAAGGAGACCCGGGAGCAACTTGAGCACAGTCAGCCAGGCTTCTACTGAACCCCGCACCGGGCTGTCGGGCAAGCAGCAGCGCGTCACCGACAACCTGGCGCAGCTTCTCGACGTCCTCCCGCCCGACATCCGCCTGGGGCTGGAGCGCGCGAACGTGCAGGACGATCTGCTCGAGATCGTCATGGACCTCGGCCGCGTGCCCGAGGCGCGCTTCTCGGAGCAGGTCATCGAGATCGGCGCCGAGGGCGTCACGCAGGCCCAGATTGACCACGTCGTCGAGCGCGTCGGCACGTTCGGCAAGGACAACCGCGCCGGCATCGAGCGCACCCTCCACCGCATCTCAGCCATCCGCAACCGCGCCGGCAAGATCGTGGGCCTCACCTGCCGCATCGGGCGCGCCGTCTACGGCACCATCGACATCATCGAGGACGTGGTCGAGAGCGGAGTGAGCATCCTGATGCTCGGCCGGCCGGGGCGCGGCAAGACGACGAAGCTGCGCGAGGTGGCCCGAGTCCTGTCGTCCGAGCTGGGCAAGCGCGTCGTCATCGTCGACACGTCGAACGAGATTGCGGGCGATGGGGATATCCCGCACCCGGCCATCGGCCGCGCGCGCCGCATGCAGGTCGCCGAGCCCGCGCTGCAGCACGCAACGATGATCGAGGCGGTCGAGAACCACATGCCCGAGGTCATCGTCATCGACGAGATCGGCACGGAGCAAGAGGCGTTCGCGGCACGCACCATCGCCGAGCGCGGAGTGCAGCTCGTCGGCACCGCCCACGGCAACAGCCTGGAGAACCTGCTCGTCAACCCGACGCTCTGCGACCTGATTGGCGGCATCCAGGCAGTGACGCTCTCCGACGACGAGGCCAAGCGCCGCGGGACTCAGAAGACCGTCCTGGAGCGCAAGGCGCCGCCCACGTTCGACATCGTGATCGAGATCATGGAGGTCGACAAGCTCGCCATCCATCGCGACGTGGCCGTAACGGTCGACCGCTTGCTGCGAGGCCAGCCGCCGCGCCCGGAGATCCGCGTGCGCACTCCCGAGGGCGACATCGAGGTGGTGCAGAAGGCCGACTCCGCGCCCACCATCCGTGAGCACCGCGACGCGTTCGACGACGTGGACGAGGACGGCGCCGAGCCCGAGGACCGGTTCCAGCGCAGAGGCGCCGGGCCGGCCGCTCAGACGGTCCGCCGCGAGGGCACCGGTCGCAAGCGTATCTTCCCGTACGGCGTGAACCGGAATCGGCTCGACCGCGCGATCCTGGAGAGCCACGTGCCGGCCGTCATCGCGCGCGACCTGCAGGAGGCCGACGTTGTCATCGCGCTGAAGGCCAGCTACCGCCAGGAGCCGGCCAAGATGCGCGACAGCCATGCGCGCGGCCTGCCCACGTTCATCATCAAGAGCAACACGTACGCCCAGATCGCCTCGGCGGTGCGCGACATGTTCCCGAGCGGCTCGCTGGAGCGCGGCTTCACGGAGGAGGCGCTGCAGGAGGCCGAGGAGGGCGTCAAGCGCACCCTCGAGCGCGGCGAGCCCGTTGAGTTGGCGCCGCAGAACAGCTACACCCGCCGCCTGCAGCATCAGCTCATCGAGCGGCACGATCTGCTCTCCGACAGCGTCGGGGCCGAGCCGCGGCGCCGCGTGCGCATCCTGCCGAGCCGATGAGGGGGCTCTTCGTCACGTTCGAGGGCGTCGAGGGCTCCGGCAAGTCGACGCAGATACGCCTGCTCGCGGAGGCCCTGCGCTCCGATGGCCACCGGGTGTGCTGCACCCGCGAGCCGGGCGGTGACCCGGTAGCGGAGGCCATTCGCGAGGTGCTGCTGCGCGAGGGCGAGCCGGTGGGGCACCGCACGGAGACGCTGCTGTTCGTGGCGGCGCGCGCCCAGGTGGTGGACTGCGTGATACGCCCCGCGCTGGAGGCCGGCGAGATCGTGCTCTGCGATCGTTTCGCCGACTCGACGGTGGCCTACCAGGGGCACGCACGCGGCCTTGCGCTGGACGCGGTGCGGCGGCTGAATGCGTTCGCAACGGGCGGCCTCGTGCCGGACCTGACGCTGCTGCTGGATCTCGATCCTGCCATCGGCCTGGCTCGCCAGCAGGACCGCAACCGCATGGAGGCCGAAGCGCTGGCGTTCCATCAGCGCGTGCGGGAGGGCTACCTGGCCGAAGCGGCCCTCGACGCGGGCCGCTACCGCGTCTTCGACGCTTCCACTGCGGTGACGGAACTGCAGGCATCCATCGTATCGGAAGTGCGTGCCAGCCTCGAGGGGCGCGCCTAGCTTCGCCGTCTTGCCGTGCTGTGTCGTCCTGTGACCTGCCTGTCGGGGCTGCCTCCTGCTCTCGACCCGACCTCAATAGCCGCGGAGAGTGCCCATGAAACTCGTCATCACCATCGTCCATGATCGCGACAAGAACCGCATCGCCGAGGCGCTCCTGCGCAACGGGTTCAAGTTCACCAAGATCGGCAGTACCGGCGGCTTCCTCCGGGAAGGCAACGTGACGCTGCTTATCGGGGTGGAGGACAAGGAACTCGACAAGCTGATGCAGGTGATCGGCGAGGGGTGCAAGACGCGCGAGCAGTTCGTGAACGTGCTGCCCCCGGACGCGGCCCCGGTGGGTACGTTTATGCCGTCGCCAGTCAAGGTGCTGGTGGGTGGCGCGGTGGTCTGGGTGGTCAACGTGGAGCGCTTCGAGCGGTTCTAGGGGGCATGGCAGCAAGAGCAGCGGCACCGGTGTCCTTGTAGGGGTTAAGCAATCGCGTCGCCAGACTATCGCCCTGTAGCCCGTCGCTCGCGATTGCCTAACCCTCCTCCCGTCGCGACCAACAGCCGCTCGCTGGTGGGCGGCGTTCCGCGGGGGAGGGCACAGCATTCGCGCCATACGTTGCCGCAATGTACGGCCCTGCGCGCGAATGCTCTGCCCCTACAGCCGACAGCCACGCCCGACGGGCGCTACGCCGGCGGCGAGATCTCCAGCAGGCGCTGCGGCGGGTAGGGGTGCGGCCAGGCGAAGGCGTGGCGGAACGCGGCTTCCTGGCACCGGCCGAGTTGCCGGAAGTCGATGATGTCCTGGATCAGCAGGTTCTCGAACTCGAAGGGCAGCCGCACGTTGTGCAGGCCCGCGTTGTCCGTGCAGAGCACGATGTCGACCCCCGCCTCCTCGCAGCGCTCGAACACGAGCCGCAAGTCGTCCAGGTTGTCCAGCGTGCCCGTCTTCACGTAAGTTGTCGGGCACACCTCCAGGCACTGTCCCCGCTCTGCCACCTCCGGCAGCAGCTCCGGGTACCGCAGCGGGATCTGGATGCCATGCCCAATGCGGTCCAGGTATGGCAGCAGGCCGGCGTGGCACCCGTTCTCCGTCTCGAACACGTGGCCGGTCGTCTTGAGCCCCAGCGACTTCGCGTACCGGAACAGCCCCAGGATGTCCCCGAGGCGCTCCTCGTAGAGCGTGTCCGGCCCGGCCAGGTCGATCCCGCAGACCTCCTTCGGCATGGTCGCGGCGAGATCCACGATCGCCCGGTTCACCTCCGCCGGCAACCGGCTGTGGGCGCAGAGGATCTGCTTCATGATGAGCGGGTACTCGGGCTGGCGGCCTGCCTCCGCGATGAGTGCTACCACCTCGCGCATCTGCGCGATGCGGTCGGGTGCGGGCAGGTCCGGCGCGGTGCGTAGATAGGGGCAGTGCCGCAGCTCGAGGTAGCAGATGCTCTCGAACACGTACGCGCCGCGCACCAGTTTGGAGACGAAGTAGTCCAGCGTCTCGATCGTCTGCACGGGCTCGACGACGGAGTGCAGCTCGAGGTACTCGGTGAGGCTCGACCGGGGACGTGTGACGTAATCCTCAAAGCTCTCGTAAGTGGGGAATCGGCGGGCCAGCGGGTGAGAGCGGCGCGCGAGGAAGCGCCAGAAGATTCGCGGGACAACAGCCCCGCCAAGGTGGCGATGGAGTTCGGCGTGCAGGCCCATGGCCAAGAGGATACCCGGTTGACTCGGGTAGTTCGCGGCGATACAATACTCTAATCAACTGGGTACTGGGCCGATGCTCAGGGCATCCGGCCACATGAGGCGCGAAACGGGGGGTGGCATGCAGGCGACGGACTTGTTGGTGAAGGAGGGGCTTTCTTTCGACGACGTCCTCTTGGTTCCGCGGGAGACCGACGTCACTCCCGCGGAGGTGAACACGCGAACCGTCATCGCTCGGGACGTCGAGCTGCGGGTGCCGGTGATCTCCTCACCCATGGATCGCGTGACCGAAGCCAGGATGGCGATCGCGATTGCCCGCGAAGGGGGCCTCGGCATCATCCACCGCAACATGTCGGTCAGCCGCCAGGCAGCCGAGGTGGACAAGGTCAAGCGGTCCGAGCACGGCATCATCGTCGACCCGATCTCCCTGACGCCGGACAAGACGATCCGCGACGCCCTGGACCTGATGGAGCGGTATCACATCTCCGGCGTTCCGATCACCGACGGTATGCAGCACCTGGTCGGCATCCTGACGAACCGTGACATTCGCTTCGAGACCAACTTCGCCCGGCCCGTGCGGGAGCTGATGACCTGCAGAGACCGGCTGGTGACCGCCCCTGACGGCACCACGCTGGAGCAGGCGCAAGAGATGCTCCAGGCGCACCGCATCGAGAAACTCCCCATCGTCGACAACGAGTTCCGCCTCCTCGGCCTCATCACCATCAAGGACATCCAGAAGGTACGCGACCACCCCAACAGCACGAAGGACCCCCAGGGCAGACTGCGCGTCGGCGCTGCCGTCGGGCCGCTCCGCGACCCGGTCGGACGGGTCGCCGCGCTGATCGAGGTCGGTGTCGATCTCATCGTCGTCGACGCGGCGCACGGCCACTCGAAGGGCGTCATCGAGGCCACGCGAGCCATCCGCCGCGAGTTCCCAGACGTGACGCTGATCTCCGGCAATGTGGCGACTGCCGATGGTGTTCGGACGCTCGTCGAAGCGGGCGCTGACGGCATCCGCATCGGCCTGGGCGCCGGCAGCATCTGCACCACCCGCGTGGTCAGCGGCGTGGGCGTTCCGCAGCTCACCGCCGTGGCCGAGTGCGCCGCGGAGGCCGCCAAGCTGGGCGTGCCGGTCATCGCCGACGGCGGCATCCGGTTCTCCGGCGACGCGGTGAAGGCGCTCGCGGCGGGCGCGGCGGCCGTGATGCTGGGCAACATGCTCGCCGGCACGGACGAGGCGCCTGGCGAAGTCGTGCTCTACCAGGGCCGCGCCTACAAGGACTACCGCGGTATGGGCTCCGAGACCGCCATGAAGGAAGGCTCGAGCGACCGCTACTACCAGGACCCGAACGCCCGCTTCGTTCCGGAGGGCGTCGAAGGCCGCGTGCCGTACAAGGGCCAGGTCTGCGATACCATCCACCAGATCGTGGGCGGCATCCGCTCCGGCATGGGCTACATCGGGGCGCACACGCTGGCCGACCTGCGCGAGCGGGCCCAGTTCATGCGGATCACCGGCGCCAGCCTCCGCGAGAGCCACGTCCACGACGTGTGGATGACCAAGGAGCCGCCGAACTACTCGGCCGAGCACGCGCGGGACACGTCCGCGCAGTAGGTGCGCCATGGCGATGACGTTCGAGGAAGTGATGGCCGCCGCGAAGGCGCTGCCTGTGGAAGACCGGCGGCTGCTCGTCAACTCCCTGGCCGATGGGCTCGCGGAGGCGCCGTCCGACGATGCCATCGTGCCAGGCAGAACCTGGAGTTCGCTTCGGGGATCGCTGCGCGGCGCCCTTGGCGGCGAGGACGCGCAGGCGTTTGTGGATCGGCTTCGGGACGAATGGACGGAGCGTGAGCCGAAGGTCGTCTCGGCCGAATGAAGCTCGCTCACGCCATGGCCGGTGTCGCGCGCTTGTTCCTGGACACGGCTCCAGTGATCTACTACCTGGAGGGCAACACTGCGTTCCAGGATGTCGCGGACGCCGCGCTGGATCTCGTTGCGGAAGGTGCCGTCGTGGCCGTCACCTCGCCGGTCACCCTAGCCGAGTGCTGCGTGCTCCCGATGGGACGGGGCGACCTGGCCCTCGTTCGCCAGTACCGTGACTTGTTGGTTGCCGGCCGGCACACCGAGTTCGCGACGATAGACGAGCGTTGTGCCGTGCTGGCGGCAGACCTGCGAGGGCGCTACCGGCTGCGGCTGCCCGATGCCCTCCAGTTCGCCGTCGCCATTCGGTCGGGATGCGATGCGTTCCTGACGAATGACGAAGACCTGAAGCGCGTTCAGGAGATAACTGTACTCGTGCTGAGCGAGTTGGAAGCCTAGACCGCATGACCTTGCCGCCTGCTGTCCGGCCGCCGGCCGCGCCCTTCCGCATCGGCCCGGTCGTCATCGATCCGCCCGTGGTGCTCGCGCCCATGGCGGACGTGACGAACGGGCCGTTTCGGCGTGTCTGCAAGCGCATCGGCGCGCCGGGCCTCCTCTGCACCGAGCAGATCAGCGTGCAGGCGCTGCGCTTTGGGGCGCGGCGCGCGAACCAGATGCTCCTCTGGACCGCCGAGGAGCAGCCCCTCTCTGTGCAGCTCTTCGGCTCCGATCCGGCCACGATGGCGGAGGCGGCGCGCCGCGTGGCGGACCTGGGCGCGGCCATCGTCGACATCAACATGGGCTGCTGGGTGCCGAAGGTGTGCAAGACCGGCTCCGGCGCCGCCCTGCTGAAGGACCCCGATACCGCCCTGCGCGTGGTCGAGGCCGTCGTCGCGGCGGTGAGCGTGCCCGTGACCGTGAAGATGCGCGCCGGCTGGACCGCGAGGCGGCTGACGGCCGTGCCGTTCGCGCTGCGCTTCCAGGACGCCGGCGTCGTGGGCTTCACGCTCCACGGGCGCACCGCGGAGCAGGGGTTCGAGGGCAGCGCCGACTGGGGCTGGATCGCGGAGATCAAGCAGGCGGTGCGCGTCCCGGTGATTGGCAATGGCGACGTGCGCGAGCCCGCCGACGCGGTGCGCATGGCCGAGGCCACGGGGTGTGACGGGGTGATGATCGGCCGGGCGGCCATCGGCAACCCGTGGATCCTGCGCGACGCGGTAGACGCGCTGGCCGGTCGGCCGCAGCACGAGCCGCCCACACCGGCCGAGCGGATGGAGACTGCCCTCGACCACGCGCGGCAACTGGCCGAGGAGTACGGCGAGGAGCACGCGGTGGTCCACCTGCGCGGCCAGCTCCCGCACTACGTGAAGGGCCTGCCGGGCACCCGCCACGCCCGCGAACAGATCGTCCGGGCGCACACGCTGGCGGACGTCACCGCCATCCTGGCCGACGTGGTCCGCCAGGCCGGGGCAGGGGAGGGGCCGGGATGAGCGGCGGACCTGGGTCGCCTCTGTCCTGGCTGGAGGCACTGCGGTGGCGGTTGAACGCTGCCACCGCCGGCGTTAACCTCCGGCTGTTCGGTAAGCGGAGCGGCAACCCGAACTGGAGGTTCGCTGGCCTCAGCTACGGCGAGAAGCGCCTGGTCATACGTGGCGTCAACGTGTGGGCCCACAAGTGGGTGTATCTGCACGGCGACCCGATCTCCGTCACGGGTCCCGCCCACGGGGAGCGCCTGACACTGTCGGAGTGCACGCTCAGCGCTGGTGCGCGGACGGTTCGCTTCGCCTATACCGAGGTCTCGTACGGGGTGTACGTCTTCTACGTACCCACCTAGGGCGGAGGCCACGAGCAACCTGCGCCCGTGGCCTCCGCTCGCCTGGTAGGACGGGCGTCGCTGCCCGTCCAGTGGCGCTACCCGACTGTCACCGCGATCTTCTTCGGCTTGGCCGCCTCGGCCTTCGGCATGTGCAGCCGCAGCACGCCCTGGGTCAGCTCCGCCTTGATCTGCTCCGTATCGTAGGTCTCCGGGATCGGGACCTGCCGCTCGAAGTTCGCCAGGCTGAACTCCTGGTGCACCACCTCGCCGGGAATGCGGTGCGACGGGCGCGCCTGCAGCGTCAACACGTTGTCCTGCACGTGCAGCGTGATCGCGTCCTTCGCTACGCCCGGCACGTCGGCCAGGATGGTGACGCCGGTCTCGTCCTCGTAGATGTCAAGCGGCGGGCGCACGCTCTGCTCCTGCTTCGGAAGCACCTCGCCGGTCTCCGCCCTCTGGATGTTCTCAGCCATCTCGGTATCCTCCTGGGACTTGGGACTTAGGGTCTGGGGCCGGTGCCCCCAAGTCCCAAGCCCTACGTCCTATGAAAGAGCCACCTGGATCTGCTTGGGCTTCGCCGCCTCGGCCTTGGGCAGCGTCACGGTGAGAAGCCCGTCGACATAGCGCGCCTCGACCTTGTCCCCATCCACCAGCACGGGGATCTCGATGCTGCGCGAGAACTTCCCCGCGGCGCGCTCGTTCACGTAGTACGCCTCGGCGCGCACGCCTTCCGGCGCCGGCTTCGCACCCTCGATCGTCAGCACGTTGCGCTGCACCGTCACGTTGAGCGTGGCCGGGTCGATGCCGGGCGCCAGGGCTTCGACGTACACATGATCCTGGTCCTGGGCCACGTTGATGCGCGGATAGGCGCGGGCGAACAGGCCCGGCAGGAACCGAGCCTGGCCGCGATGCTGCGGGCCCGCGATCAGCAGGTTCGTCAGCACCGGCTGCAGGTCGCGCAGCATCTCGTCCATCTCGCGGAAGGGATCCCAAACTCTCATCGTCTGTCTCCTCCCTGGGCGCTCGGCGTCGCGGCGCCCTGGTCGCGTTGCTCCGGACGGGCACGGAGGCCCATCCTACCGTTGCGTTGTGCGGGACGCGGTGGCGACGGAGCGCCACCCTCCCTCGTCTGTTCCGGACGGGCGCGGATGCCCATCCTACCGTTGCGTTGTGCGGGACGCGGTGGCGACGGAGCACCACCCTCCCTGGTCTGTGCTGGACGGGCACGGAGGCCCATCCCACCGTTACGATGTCTCGACGAGCGGGGCGGGGGCCGCCCGCACGACGATGTCGCTGCCCTCCAGGTCCACCTCGATGTGCGACCCGTCGGGGATGTCGCCGGTCAGCAGCGCCCGGCCGATCTTCGTCTCCAGCGTTCGCTGGATGAGCCGCTTCAGCGGCCGCGCGCCATAGACCGGGTCGTAGCCGGTCTTGGCCAGGTGCAGGCGCGCCGCATCGGTCAGTTGCAGCTCGATGCCGCGGTCGCGCAGCCGTACGCGCAGCAGCCCCACCTGCAGGTCGACGATCTGCGCGATCTCCTCGACAGTGAGCGGCTTGAAGAGCACGATGTCGTCCACCCGGTTCAGGAACTCGGGGCGGCAGTGCGCCTGCAGTTCCGCCATCACCGCGTTGCGGGCGCCCTCGGTTAGCTCGCCTGACTGGTTGAGGCCCCGCAGCAGGTCGTGCGACCCGATGTTGCTCGTCATGATGACGATCGTGTTCTTGAAGTCCACGGTGCGGCCCTGGGCGTCGGTCAGCCGGCCCTCGTCCAGAAGCTGCAGCAGCACGTTCGCGACGTCGTTGTGCGCCTTCTCGAACTCATCGAACAGGATCACCGCGTATGGATGCCGGCGCACCGCTTCGGTGAGCTGGCCGCCCTCCTCGTAGCCCACGTAGCCGGGAGGCGCGCCCACCAGCCGCGATACGGTGTGCTTCTCCATGTACTCCGACATGTCGATGCGCACCATGTGGTCCTCGGAGTCGAAGAGGGCCTCCGCCAGCGCCCGCGCCAGCTCCGTTTTGCCCACGCCCGTCGGGCCGAGGAATATGAACGAGCCGATCGGCCGCCGCGGGTCCTTGATGCCCGCTCTGGCGCGGATGACCGCGTCCGCAACGAGCGCAACGGCCTCCTCTTGCCCGATGACGCGCTGGTGCAGCACATCGTCCAGGTGCAGCAGCTTCTCTCGCTCGCCCTCTACCAGGCGCGTGACGGGGATGCCGGTCCACTTGCTGACGATCTCGGCGATCTCCGCGTCGGTCACCTCCTCGCGCAGCAGGCGCTCGCCGCCCGCCGCCTGCGCGATCTTGGCCTCCTCCTCGTGGATCTGGCGGTCGAGCACCGGCAGGCGCCCGTGGCGCAGCTCGGCCGCGCGGTTGAGATCATAGTCGCGCTCCGCCACTTCCAGGTCGCGCTGGATCTGCTCGCGCTCCTCGCGCATCGCCTGCACGCGCTTCAGCGCTTCCTTCTCCGACTGCCACTGGGCGCGCATCGAGTCGCCCTCCGCGCGCAGATCGGCCAGCTCGCGCTGCAGCGCCTCCAGGCGGTCCTGGCTGGCGCGGTCCTTCTCCTTCTTGAGCGCCTGCTCCTCGATCTCGAGCTGCATCGTGCGCCGCGTGATCTCGTCCAGCTCCGCAGGCATCGAGTCGATCTCGGAGCGGATCATCGCGCACGACTCGTCGACCAGGTCGATCGCCTTGTCCGGCAGGAACCGGTCCGAGACGTAACGGTTGGAGAGCACCGCGGAGGCCACCAGCGCGTTGTCCTGGATGCGCACGCCGTGGTGCACCTCGAAGCGCTCGCGCAAACCGCGCAGGATC
>CAZFLM010000134.1:0-12077 GCA_964519955.1 uncultured Chthonomonadaceae bacterium
CCAGGATAACACCAGGTCGCTCAAAAGTCAATGGAATTCAGTAACGTTCTACTAGCACTTGGCCCCGCCGCGCGATTCGCCTGGGGTGTCCTCGCGATCGCGCTGGCGCTGGCCGCACCCGCGACGGCGCAGATCGTCACTAAGGCGCACCGAAACGAGCACCTGGGCGGCTACCTTATCGTTCCGCACGCAGGCAAGGTGGAGCGCCAGTACAACGCCGGCTACTCGATGTACGTGGCCGCCTGGCCGCTGCTCAGCGTCTATCCCGGGCACAGCTTCCAGTCGGGCCTGCCGGGCACGTGGATGTTCGCCCAGTACGACGGCGCGGCTCCCAAGGACATGTACTCCGACGTGGAGGGCGGCCTCGGCTGGTGGAGGGACACGCGCTTCCCGACGACCACGCCGAAGTTCATCATGGGCGGCGTCGGGCCGAACTTCTCGGACATCGCCAACGGACCGGCCCACGGCTGGGGCACGTGGCAGGAACCGCGCGGGCTCTACGGCGTCGCGCAGCTCAGCCCGTGGCTCCTGTTCCCCATCGATGGGCTGAACGTGAAGCAGGGCGAGTGCGGAGGGCTGTTCGGGTACGGCTACCTGAACCTGCCGCTCTGCGAGCCGAGAGCACAGACCGAGGGCAAGGACATCCCGACGGGCGGCAACTGCTGGACGCTGTTCCTGAACACCGGCAACTTCAAGGGGCCCGTGGCGTTCTTCCTGCCGCACTTCTGGTCGCACGCCACCGTGCGAGAGCCGCGCCTGGCAGGCCTGCTGCTCGACAGCCGGCCCGTGGACCCCAACCGAGCCGTGCAGATGGAGACGCAGGACACGCCCGCGCGGCTGGCCGCAGACGCCAAGGGCGAATGGTACGTGCGCATCTCCCCGATCGCGTTCCCGCGGAGCGAGGGCGGCGACAGCGTGCTGGTGCATCAGGACACCGCCTATGACCGGACGGCGCTCTACGACGCGGTGGCGGCCTGGTTCGCGGGTGGGAAGCCGAGCAGCGGCCTGGTGGACTCGCGCGGGGCGCACCAGCGCGTCTTCGGTGAGAAGGGGTACGCGACCTGGCAGATCTGGTGGAACGAGGGCGACGAGCCCGAGAAGAAGGTGCCCATCGTCTGGGAGGCCTCCGGCACGCCCGCGGCTCTCGGCCCGCACACGTTCGGCGTGAAGTGGAACCCCGACCAGACCACCGTCTCGGGACGGCTGGCCACGCTCCCGGAGTACTACCGCCTCGAGAACGCCAACGACGAGAAGCAGGCGCGGTGGGTGCCGGTAGCTCCCGACCGGGTTCCAGCGGAGACCGGCCTGCGGCAGATCCAATGGACGCGGCCCGCGGAGGCGGCGACGGAGCCCTACACCACGCCGGACGACGCGGCAAGCTGCTGGAAGACGCCGGGGCCCAAGGCCGGCCCGTTCGAGGCGCATCTGGGCGATGGCAGCGTGGTGACCTACTACTGGTACCGCTTCGCCGATCAGCCCGCCGTGCTGAACGCCGGCCTCACCGCCGAGGAGCGCGAGCGCCTGCAGGCCAAAGTGGAGAAGCTGCACCGGGCCTGGCCCAGGAGCCGCAACTACCTGCCCCCACCCGCAGCCGGCAAGCTGGCCGACCTCGACCCGGCGCAGATCGTCAAGCCGCCTAAGGGGCTGGAGGTGGGCTACGTACCCGTCGCGACGCGCCAAGAGCTGGACCGGAGGTAACGGGAGCGGACCGAAACACCAGGAGGGCAGCACCATGAGTCGAGGCAACCATGCATGGGCGGCGGTCGCCGTCGCGGGGGTGATCGGCCTGTTGCCGGCTGGCGCAGGTGCGGCGCCCGCGAAGCCGCTGCAGGTGTACATCCTCGCCGGGCAGTCGAACATGCAGGGGCACGCCAACGTGTCCACGTTCGACTCCCTGGCGGACGATCCGAAGACGGCGCCGCTGCTGCGGGAGATGCGCAACGCGGACGGGACCCCGCGTGTGTGCGACAGGGTCTGGATCTCGTCGGTCGGCTGCGCGGGCAACCAGTGGTCCGATGTCATCGAGCAGACCGGCAGACTGACGGCCGGATTCGGCGCGTCTACCTCCGAGATCGGCCCGGAGTTCACGTTCGGCATCACCATGGCGGAGCTGCGTGGCGAGCCGATCCTGCTGATCAAGACATCCTGGGGCGGCCGAAACCTGCACACCGACTTCCGCCCGCCCAGTGCCGGGGAAGAGGTCATCAACGACTTCACGCTGGGCGAGTGGAAGAAGCGCGGCCTCGACGTCGACGAGGAGGCGGCGAAGGTTCACAAGAACGGCGGGGTGTTCTACCGCGAGATGATCGCCCATGTGCGGAAGGTGCTGGCGGACATCAAGCGGGTCGTGCCGGACTACGATGCGAAGCAAGGCTACCGGCTGGCGGGCTTCGTCTGGTTCCAGGGGTGGAACGACCTGGTGGACGACTGGGCGTATCCCGACCACATGAAGCCCGGCGGCTACGACGAGTATGGCCGCCTGCTGGCGCAGTTCATCCGCGACGTGCGCAAGGACCTGTCGGCGCCGAAGCTCCCGTTCGTGATCGGGCTCATGGGGGTCGGCGGCGAGCCGGAGGGGCAGAAGCCGCCCCAGTCGGTCTTCCGCCAGGCCCAGGCGGCGCCGGCGGCGCTGCCCGAGTTCCGCGGCAGCGTCGTGGCAGTGCCAACCGCACCGTACTGGGACGACGAGCTGGCCGCGCTGGCAGCGCGCTGGGAGAGGCTGCAATGGCAGACCGACGAGGCGTTCAAGAAGGACCCGAGCCTGACCCCCGAGGCCAAGGACGCGGCGCGCAAGAAGGCTGTCGCGGAGAGCTTCACACCGGACGACCTGAGGCGCCTCAAGGGCTACTCGCACTGGGAGTGCCACTACTGGGGGGCGGCGAAGATCATCGCGCCGATCGGCAAGGCCTTCGCCGAGGCGATGGCGGGCCTGCAGGGCAAGGGCCGCCGGCGGTGACGCGGGCCAGGAGCAGCGCAACATGATCAACCCGGCGAGCGGGTGGAACACCTGGGACTACGAGTGCCTGACGGCGCTCTCGTACGTCGATGGCGACCGCGTCGAGGTGCAGGTGCGCGTGAGCGTGTTCGACGAGGAGCGGTGCGAGCACATCGCCGACACGCGGTGGCGCGACCTGGTGCGCTTGGGGCCGCACGCGGTCGACGGGAGCTACCTGCAGATCGAGTACCAGGCTGGCTTCGAGGCGCGGTTCGTGCTGGAGGCCGCCAGCCGGGGCGAGGCGCTCTACCTCCGCGTGCGGCCGACGCGGACCTCGGCGAAGCGCATCGTGGTCGAGGTGCGGCGGCCGGGGCGCTCGACGGCGTGCGCGCGCTCGGACGACGGCATGGACTTCGGCGACTGGGCGCTGCGGGCGGAGGGCGTGCTGCCGCACAACCGCTTCGTCGTGTGGACCGATGGGCCGAACGTCGTGGGCTACCCGGGCGAGGCGGTCAGCGTGATCGTCGCGCCGAGCGGCGACGCGGCGCTGGCGGGCGGCGGCGTGGCGCAGGCGGTGGCGGACGCACTCGCGGCGGGGCGCGAGCGGCACGAGGCGTCGAGACCGCGGCTCGCCGGCGACCTGGGCGAGGCGGTGGAGGCGATGCTGCGCGCGGCGGCGTGGAACACGCTCTACGACATCAGCGGGCGCGGCGTGTGCACCACGGCCTCGCGCGACTGGTGCAAGGACTGGCACGGCGTCGTCCTGTTCGGGTGGGACACCTACTTCCACGGGCTCATCGCGGGCGTCGCGTCTCCCGAGACGGCCTGGGCAAACTACCGCGCGTCGCTGGCCGGCGCGACCGACGAGGGCTTCGTGCCGAACTGGCGCCTCTCGAACGGCGTGGGCACGCTGGACCGCTCGCAGCCGCCGGTCGGGGCGCTCTGCGTGTGGCAGACGCACCTGCGCGGCCCGAACCCCGAGGCGCTGCGGGAGCTGTACCCGAAGCTGAAGCGGTGGCACGACTGGTGGATGGGCGCGCGGGGCACGGCGGAGGGGCTGCTGGCGTGGGGCTCCGATCCGCGCGCGGCCTACGCCTTCCCTCAGTTCCGGCAGCGCATGTACGGGGCGCAGATCTGCGGGTGCTACGAGTCGGGCATGGACAACAGCCCGATGTTCGACGGCGTGCCGTACGACCGCGAGACCGGACGCATGCTGCAGGCCGACGTCGGGCTGACCGCGCTGTACACGGTCGATGCGCAGTGCCTCGCCGCCATGGCGCGGGAGTTGGGCCTGACAGACGATGCCGCCGCGCTCGACGCCGAAGCCGCGGCGATGCGCGAGCGCATGGACGCGCTGATGTGGGACGAGGCGGCGGGCGTCTGCCGCAACCGGCGCGCGGATGGTACCCTGAGTCCGCGCCTCTCGCCGACGAGCTTCTACCCGCTCCTCTGCGCCGACCCGGCCGACGCGGCGGCCATGGCCCGGGCCGGGCGCCTGGTGCGGGAGCATCTGCTGAACCCGGACGAGTTCTGGGGCGAGTACCCGCTCCCGAGCGTGCCGCGCAGCGACCCGGACTTCCGTGACAACGACTACTGGCGCGGCCGGATCTGGGCGCCGATGGTCTACCTCGTGCACCAGGGCCTGCTGCGCGTGGGGCCCCGGGAGGTGGCGCACGACCTGGCCGAGCGCTCGCTGCGGATGTTCCTGCGCAACTGGCGGGAGCGCGGCGCGGTGTACGAGAACTACAACGCGACCACCGGCGACGGCGGCGACGTGCACAACGCGGACCCGCTCTACGTGTGGGGAGGGCTGCTCGCGCTGGTCGGGCTGGCGGACGCGGAAGCGGGTTAGGGCGCCGGTGCGCCGGTGGTGTGAAACCACCGGCAGCGAAGCCTGCGGCTGACCGTCCTCCGGACGGGTGCGGAGCCGACGTGGACCGCCGCCGCCCTCGGCGGCAGAGGCAGTGGGCCGGCCCGGGCAGAGCCGCGCGCGCAAGCAAGCGGTGCCCTTGGCCGGTACACCGGTGGGACGAGCCCGCAGTCGCGGCACCGCTGGGTGTTGGATCACCCGCAACGCGGCGGATAGTGCGTGCGGTCCTGGCAGGTTCTCTCCCAGCATTGGGGGTCGGGGGGCCAGCGGCGGATGGCTTCGCACAGAGCGATGCGAGGGACGAGAGCAGAGCCGAAGCGAACCGAGCACACAAAACGGGTGGCTTCCGGGCTGCCCCGTATCTAGGAGACAACCTGATGTCGTTGAACCTTGCCGATACGCTGCGGCTGGTGGCCGCGGGCGTTGCCGATACCTTCGAGCGCCAGATCGCGGACCCCGCGCACCCGGACTGTGGCGCGCTGGTCCGTGCCGACTTTGGAATCGCCGATCCGTCCGGGTCGATCGGGCTTCCGACGGGAGCCGCGCTGCTGCTCGTGGCGCGCCGCCTGGGCTACCCGGTGCCCGATGCGCCGGACGATGCCACCGTGATCGAGCGGGCCAACCTGGCGATCGACTACTGCCTGCGCGCACTGCGGCCGAGCGGGCTGCCGGACCTGCTGGACTGCAACTACGACTCGAGCCCCGACGCCGGCTTCTGCGTGCAGGGGGCGTGCCTTCCGCTGGAGCTGGCGCGGCGCATCGATCAGCTCGACGAGGGGCTGGCGGGGCTGCTCGCCAAGCTGGAGCAGTACGTGCGCCGGCTGGCGATGGCGATGACGACGGGCGGGTTCCATACGCCGAACCACCGCTGGGTGATGACCGCGGCGATGACGCAGGCGCTGGCGCTCTTCCCAGACATGCCGCTGCGGCCAACCATCGACGCGTACCTGGCCGAGGGCTTCGACATCGACGAGGAGGGCTTCTACATCGAGCGGAGCGCGGCGGTGTACGATGCCATCTGCGACCGCTCGCTCCTGCTCATCGACCAGATCCTCGGATGCCCGGCGGCGGGCGCGGCGGCGCGGAAGAACCTGCGGATGAACCTGCACATGATGCACGCGGACGGCACCGTCGAGACCGGCCTGTCGCACCGGCAGGACTACGGCACCCGCCCGCTGCCGGCCACGCTCGCGACCGGCTACCTGCTCGCAGGCCTGGCGACCGGCGAGGCCGACATGCTCGGCGCGGCGCACTGGCTGTGGAAGGCCGGCGAGCCGACCCGCCGCCTCGACCCGACGTTCGCGGCCTACGCGATGATGCGGCACGGAGAGCGGAAGCCCGAGGGCACGCCGCCGCCCAGCAGCTTCTCGGTGCACCTGCCGAAGAACGAGATCTGGCGCGTGCGGCGCGAGCGGCTGTCGGCCTCCGTCTTCGGCGGGGCGACGCGGCTGATGACGCTCGCGTATGGCGAGGCAGAGATCACCGCGGTCAAGATCAGCCAGAGCTACTTCGGCGTCGGGCGCTTCGTGGCGAACGAGCTGACCGTGACGGACGGCGTCGGCCGCCTGCTGTCGACGGGCGAGACGGACCGCCATCGCCCCGGCTACGAGCTGCCGCTGGGCCGGCCGGTGCCCGCGGAGAAGTACTTCGACATGCTGCCGGAGCGCGACTGGCGGCGGGTGCCGCCCTGCCGCAGCGAGCTGATCGTCACGGAGGCGGAGGGCGGGCTGGATCTGCGCTACCACACGCTCGACGGCATCACCGGCGTGACGGCGCAGGTCGCGCTGGACTTCCCGGTCGGCGGCATCTGGGAAACCGGCGACACCTGCCTGCGCCCGACGGCCGGCCAGGTGCTGTTCCTCAAGGGCGGCACGGGACGGATGGTCTATGGGCACGACGCGATCGAGATCGGCCCGGGCGCCAACGCGCACCTGATGTTCGCGATGCGCGACGCCGAGACGGCGCCCAGTCACGTCCGGGTGCTGCTGACGTTCAAGACGCCGGTGGACCATGTGATCCGGGTTCGGTGCATGCGCGTGCATTGAGCGGCGGCGTGGATGTGTGGGAGGTTGCCTAGACCGCCGCATGCGCTGATCGCGCGAAACTGATGGTAAGGAGGACTACGATGCCTCGACGCACGCTCTGTCTCCTCTTCGGCCTGTCGCTGGCCCTCGTGTCGGCGGCAGCGCACAGCCAGGCATCCGGTGGGCCGCCGCTGCCCATTCCTGGCGCCGAGGCCCTCACCGTTCGCGTGACGGTGACCGGCCCATTCCGCAGCTACACGATCGACGAGAAGCGGAACATCACAATGGACTGCTGGGTCGCCACTGCGGAGCCGGGCACCCCAGTCGACTTCACGACGATAGCTGATCAGGCGTTCCAGCGGCTCTCGCTCCCAGAGGAGGAAGGCTGGGGGCGCTTCCATGCAGAGCACGCCGGTCCACTCACCCTCCGCGTCGCCGTGACCGACACGATGCGACGGCTCTGGCGCGTCGCGATCCGCAAGGCAGGTGCGGGCCGTCCGATCGCCTACTTGCCGGCGTCGATGGACGGTGGCGAGGTGAGCGGCGCCGTCGCCATCGACTGGCTGGACCGCGAGTTCACCGCGGACATAGAAGGCCTCTGCGGCAGCCCTCTCGCCGTGCTGGCGATCGACGCCGGTAGGTACGATGCCATGGTCCCGTTGGTCTTCCACGGCGCCTGCCAACCGCATGTCCCTCGCCCGTCGGAGCTTGGGTGCGATGCGGCGGCCGACGCACGGGCGATCGGCACCTTCGGCAACCCGTTCTCCTCGGCTGGCACGGTCTGGACGCTCGCACCAGCGCCGGCAGCCCGCACATTCGCGGGCGTGCCATACGTTCACGATGAGTCGTGGCCGATCTCGCTGGGCCCGCCGCGCGAAGCCTCCTGGACGCGCCGGTCGTGGGTCGACGCGACCGCGACATGGATCGATCCCAACATCGAGCCGGCATCCGCGCGACGGGGGCTCTTCGAGGCGATGAGTGCGGAGACCAAGCCTGACATGGAGCTTGCGCTGGCGAGCTTCAAGGCGAGGCCCTACTCGCGCGGCACAGCGGAGTGGGAGATCGAGTTCCGCGGCGACTGGCTGGCCGCCATCACGGTGCCGTACGAGCGGATGCGCCTGGGCGGCGATGTCGCTTGGCTGCAGGCGCGTACCGAGCGCGCCTACCGCGCGGGGGTGGGCAGACCCGAGGAGAGGCTGGCTGCCGCCGCGCGCAGCGTCCTCGCCGACGCACGCTGGGAGCGCCTGCTGGGGTTCCACGCGAGCGAGGTGCGCGCGTACTCCAGCGCAGCGGGCGTGTCGATCACCCAGACCGGCTTGCGCGCGGTGGGCGAGACCCCAGTCCTGCAGGAGATAACTCTGCGTTTCGAAGCCTACAAGGCGCCGAGCGGCGGGGGCGGCGAGGTGCGCATCGCGTATGACCGCCCAATGACCGATCCGCCGGCGCCTGGCGCCACGACGACCATCCGCGCTCCGATCGAGAACTGGACGAGCCGCGTCATGCTGCCCCAGGGGCACTGCTGGAAGATCGTGGCCGACGTGCGTGCGCCGGACCTGTACATCACTTCCCCGCGCGAGCACCCGTTTCAGAGCGGGGGCACAGCGGAGCACACAGTATCCGTGGTGCCCGCGACGATGGCGGATCTGACGATCGAGACCGTGGGCCAGGGCGGCATCCCTGTCGCGGCGGATGTAACCATCAGGGGGTTGTGCATGGAGGCCATCGGCACGGGCCGCACCTCCCCGAACCGCACCACGGGGCGATGCACCTATCGCTTCCGAGAGTGCGTGGCCCAAGGAACGCTGACAATCGAGGCGAAGACCACCGATGGTAGGCACGGCACGCAGACCTTCTTCGTGCCCCAGCCGGGGATCGACCATGTGACGGTCGAACTACGCTGAACCGTGAGATGGGAGAGCATCAGCCAATGAGCGAGGGGGTCAGCGCGCGTGACCGCGAGGTGCTGCGGCGGGTGGCGGGGCGGGTGGCGGAGTTGGCGGCGCGCCCGGTCGAGGCGGAGAAGCGTGAGCTGTGGCTGGCGCACAACGCGCTGAAGCCGACGCGGCCCGTCATATTCTGCGACCCGGAGAACGGGTGGAACGAGATCATCCTGCCGGAGCACCTGGAGTGCGAGGGCGGGCTGGCGCGCGGATGGGAGTTCCACCTGCGGCGGGAGGTCTTCTGGGGCGAGAGCATGCTGGACGACCGCGTGATCGCCCCCTACTTCAACGTCGGGTACGCGGCCTCGGACTCGGGCTGGGGCCTGGCTGAGAAGCGCATCGGCGGCGAGCACGGCGGCTCCTACGTGTGGGAAGCCCCGATCCGCGACTACTCGGAGCTGGACCAACTCCACTTCCCGGTCGTCACGGTGGACCGTGCGGCGACCGACCGCATGCTGGCGTTGGCGAACGAGACGCTGGGCGACCTGCTGACGGTGCGGCTGCGGTCCGGCTGGTGGTGGACGCTGGGGCTGACCTGGCAGCTCGTCAACCTGCGCGGGTTGGAGGCCATCCTGTACGACATGGTCGACCGGCCGGACGACCTGCACCGGCTGATGGCCATCCTGCGCGACGGGACGATGGCGCGGATCGACCAACTGGAGCGCGAGGGGCTGCTGAGCCTGAACAACGCGGCCGACTACGTGGGCTCGGGCGGGTTCGGGTGGACGGAGGAGCTGCCCGCGCCGGACTTCGACGGGCACGTGCGCCCCCGCGACATGTGGGGCTTCGGCGAGAGCCAGGAGACGGTGAGCGTCTCGCCCGCCATGTTCGCCGAGTTCATCTTCCCCTACCAACTCCCCATCCTGGAGCGCTTCGGGCTGAACTGCTACGGCTGCTGCGAGCCGCTGGACACGCGGTGGCAGCACGTGAAGCGCGTGCCCCGGCTGCGGCGCGTGTCGGTGTCGCCGTGGAGCAACCTGGAGAAGATGGCGGAGAACCTGGGCGACCGCTACGTCTTCTCGATGAAGCCGAACCCCGCCGCGCTCGCCGCGCCCACGTTCGACGAGGATGCCATCCGCGCCGACCTGCGCCGTGCGTTTCAGATCACGCGCGGGTGCCGGGTCGAGGCGATCATGAAGGACTGCCACACGATCGGCGGCGACCCGCAGCGCGCCATCCGGTGGACGCGCATCGCCCGCGAAGAGGCGGAGGCCGCGCAGCCTTGAGCGCCGCCACCTACCGCCTGGTGCGGGCCGACACGGGCGCGGTCATAGCGGAGCACGTGCGCGATGCTTCCAGCGTCCGCGACCGTGCGCTCGGCCTGATGCTCCGCCGCCGCCTGCCGCCCGGCCACGGCATCTGGCTCAACCCGTGCAACGGGGTCCACACCTGGCTCATGCGCTTCCCGCTGGACGTGCTCGTGCTGGACAAGGACCTGCGCGTCGTGCGGGTGAGCCGCAACCTGAAGCCCTGGCGCCTGCTGCTGCCTGTCCGCGGCGGGCACAGCACGGTGGAGCTGGCCGGCGGCACACTCGATGAGGGGCTGGGCGTGGGAGTTGGGCTACGGCTTGAGTCCACCGATGAACGGGGATGAACGGCGATAGCGGCGAGATGGAACCGCAGATGGACGCAGGTGAGCGGTGACTGCTGATGGGGCGAAGAGCGGGCGCTCCCTGGCAGCGTGATCCTGGACTCGTCATTCAGAGGGAACCAGACGTGAGCGACGCAAGCAGAATACTCACTGACACCGTGATGAGCGCAAACTGGCACAGCATGCACCCGGAGGTGGATGCCAAGCTGGTCGAGGTGGTGCGCCGTGTGGAGAGAGCGCTGGGTGCTTGGCTTGACCTCGATGACTGCATCGCGCTCACCCTGCTGCTTCAGTACCATCGGTTCGCGTACCCCGACGGCTTCGCAATCGCTGAGGACTGCGGTGAGGACGACACGGTATCACTTGGACCCATTGACGCCGCCCGGGTCGCTCAGTGCTTCGTTCGCCAGCCTGCCCGACGGTTTCCGTTCTTCGGCCGCAGGAGAGTCGACGCGGGGCGGCTCCACGTGCTCGGAGCAGAGCGGAGCGATCACGCGATGTGGCGGCGGGTTGAGGAGCTCAGGGACGCCATCCTCGCTACGGATGGCGCTCGCCTGATGACGGACGACTAGGTGCTGGGAGTACCTGCTGGCGGCCACCCTTGGCGGCCGACCGCCTGGCCGTACACAAGCTGCCCAGCGGCGTCAGCGTGACCCACACCTACCGCTTCGACAACCTGCGCTACGGGCGGCAGGGGCCGAACGGGACCGACGGGCAGCTCTGGGACGGCAGTGGGCTTATTGGCTGGAGCCGCAAGGACAACAACGGCTCGACCGACGGCCAGCCCGCCCAGGCCTTCAGCGGCGCCTCGGACGGGCCGGACGTGGGCCGCGCGCTGGGCACGGAGACGGGAACGGTGGGGTGCGCTCCGGCTCCCGCGCGGAGAGCGACGCTGACCAAGGAGAGACAATGGCCGATCCGACGCGAATGCGTGCCAAGTGGGATGTACCTGGCGCGGAGTCCTATGCGCTATATGAAGGGGTGGTACGTCACCTCGAGTCCGTCCTCGGACCGGTTCTGTCCCTGCAGGAGTGCGTCGCTCTCATTCCAGTGCTTGACCTGCACGACTTCAGGTGTGCGGATGGGTTTGCCTTCGGGATGGGTGCCGGTTTCGACATCGCCGAGGGCGAGGCCGCGGAGATCGGCGCCTGCTTCGTTCTGGACGCCGTTGCCGACGCCCGCCTGATCCTCGAGGAGTACAAGCGAACGCCAAAGAACTCCGAGGCCGATGAGCTGTGGCGGATGGTGGACGAGATGATGACTCGCATTCTGGCCGATGGCTCGATCCAACTGAGCGGGGGCGACGGCCGGGCATACCATCGAAGCCCTAGGTGAAGGGACAGCGGCCCAGCCACAACGTTCACCTGGGACGCGGCCGACCGCCTGGCCGTACACAAGCTGGCAGACGGGACGATCCTGACCCACACCTACCGCTTCGACAACCTGCGCTACGCGCGGCAGGGGCCGAACGGGACGGACGGGCAGCTCTGGGACGGCAGTGGGCTTATTGGCTGGAGCCGCAAGGACAACAACGGCTCGACCGACGGCCAGCCCGCCCAGGCCTTCTCCGGCGCCTCGGACGGGCCGGACGTGGGCCGCGCGCTGGGCACGCAGACAGGCACGGGCACGGTGGGCGTGCAGCGGCAGTACCACACGGACGATCAGGGCAACGTGCTGGCCATATCGGACGACAGCCAGGCGACGGCGGTGTCGTACG
>CAZFLM010000135.1:0-6294 GCA_964519955.1 uncultured Chthonomonadaceae bacterium
GAGCGCTGCCCACTACATACCGTTGACAATGCTTATTTTAACGCCTATGCCCCCAACCCCCTCCCGCATGGGGCGGGGGCTACAAAGCGCGGTCGGCACGGAGGCCGACCCTCCAGGCGCCGCGCCCGTTCGACCTTCGACGTTCGACGTTCGACCGCCCTTCACACCCGGTACGGCGCGCGGTTCGGCTGCTCGATGCCCAGCAGGTCGTATGCTGCCTCGCGGATCAGCTTCTCGCAGTCCGAGGCGAACATGAGCGAGTTGTAGTACACGTAGGCGTCGCTGACCTCGTAGCCGCCCAGCTCATAGTCGGCGGCGGTCGGCACGTAGTTCAGCACCCCGTTCGTATACCCCAGGACGAGCACCGGCATCCGCGACTGGCGGTCGAAGTCCAGGGCATACTGCACCATCACTTCGCCCGGCATGCCCAGAAGGTGGTGGCCGGCGACCGTGAGCCGCTGCATGAGGAAGGGCGTGCGCAGGGCCTCTGCGTCCTGCCCGCAGAGCGACAACTGCTTCTCGGCGAAGTTGACCATACCCTCCGCGTGCAGGATGCGCCCCACGTTGCCACCCGTCCGCTCGGCCTCCAGGTCCTTGCGAGCCCCGTCGAGGCGCGCCTGGCACTCCTCGCGCGCGGGCGGCGGGATCAGCGGCAGCTCGATGGTGGTCTCCTCGAAGTCGAGGTCCTCCGGCTCGGCAAGACGGGCCGCGCGCGAACCTTCCATCGCCTCCAGCACCGCCAGCCCCACCTTGTCGCCGTGTGCCCGCACGTGCTCGAACGTGCCGCGCGGGTACGGGTTGATGTTGCCGCAGCACCCCTGCAGGAACAGCGGCGTCACCGCGCCGGCCGTCTCGCGCTTCACGGCCTCGCAGGCTGCCGCGCACCAGTCACCGGTGGTCTGCAGATTGTCGCCGCCCATCGTCGTCCCGTGGCATGCGTGGCTGAACGCGGCAGCGAACGGCTCGCCTCGCGAGTCGCGCACCACGAGCACCCGCACGTCGGTATCGACCGGCCCGGCGAAGTTGGCGCCGATGCGGATCGTACCACCCATCGGCTGCCGCCGGTTAACGCCGATCTGCACAGGTGCGCGCCCGAAGCCCACGGACGCGGGCTGCATCCGGCCCACGGCTTGCTTCACCGTGCCGATGAGCTTGCGCGCGAGTACGTCGACGTACGCCTCGTCGCGCGGCCCCATCGCGTTGTAGGAGCAGGTCGAGGGCCCACCGTGCGTGTGCGTCGAGTTCACCATCACGGCGCCGGCCGGTATCCCGAGCTGCGCCTCGACGCCCGACCGCACCCGCGCGACGAGGTCCTGGTCGAGCCCGATGAGGTCTGTCGAGATGACCGCGAGGGTTACCCGGCCGTTCGTCAGCGCCAGCGCCCGGGCGTACAGCTCGTCGTGCACCCCAACGCTCCCGGTCGACCGAAACGCATACCCGGACATCCACACCCCCACCGGCGGGGTGATATTCGTCTCGCACACGCCTGCATAGAGCGGCACGTTCGCCTCCTCCCAGACCGCAACTGCCCGGAATCCACCGATGAACGGAGATGCACACCGATGGGTACCTCATCGACCGTCCTGTTCAGGCCTCCCGTTCGGTTCCCGCCTGGGGCGTCCGACAAGCCGCCGGACCTGGACCTTGGGTGCGCCGAAGTTAATGAGCAGGCAGACTGGCAGACGCGTCGCGGCGAGGTAGTTGAGGCACTGGGCCTCGTGAGCACTCTCCAGCGCTCTGGCTGCCTTCAGCTCGACAAGGACCCGTTGCCCCACCACCATGTCGGCGACATAGTCACCTACCACGACACCATCGTAACGGACCACGATCGGCAACTGCTGCTCGACGCCAAGGCCGACCTTCCTCACCTCATGCGCCAGGGCGTTCTCGTACACCTTCTCAACGAACCCCGCGCCAAGCGTGTTCGCGACCGCGAACGCACACCCGATCACCTTCTCCGTGATCCCGTCGAGTTCCAGATCGGCGCCGGAATGGCTCATGTCCGTTCCCATCTGTGTCCATCATCGTTCATCGGTGGACTCGTCGAGCAGTTCTGTGGTTCCACAGCCGTTACTTTCGCCGCGCGCCTCCAGCTTCCTCCGCTGGGCTGGCCGGGGTATACTCGCGGCATGGCATACGCCTGCTTCCAGGACTTCCTCAGACGCCTCGAACGCGAGGGCGAGCTGCGCCATGTCGCGGCGCCCGTCAGCCCGCGCCTTGAGATCACCGAAGTCGCCGACCGCATGATGAAGAGCCCCGGCGGCGGCAAGGCCCTCGTCTTCGACAAGCCCACCGGCTGCGACGTGCCCGTGGCCATCAACACCATGGGCTCGCGGAAGCGCATGTCGCTCGCGCTCGGCGTGGACGACTACGAGCAGATCGCCGCGGAGATCGCGGATCTGGCGCAGCCCGAGGTGCCCGGCAGCCTGGCCGGCAAGCTGCGGATGCTGCCGAAGCTGCGCCGCCTGGCATCGGTGCCGCCGAAGAAGGTTGCGTCGGGCTGCTGCCAGGACGTGGTGCTCACCGGCGAGGACATCGACCTCGGCAGACTGCCGGTCCTTACGTGCTGGCCCCAGGACGGCGGGCCGTTCATCACGCTGCCGCTCGTCTTCACCTACGACCCGGCCACCGGCAAGCGCAACGTGGGCATGTATCGCATGCAGGTGTACGACAAGAGTACAACCGGCATGCACTGGCAGTTGCACAAAGTGGGGGCTGAGCACTACCGCAAGAACGAGGAGGCGTCGCAGCGCATCCAGATCGCGGTGGCGCTCGGCGATGATCCCGCGATCACCTTCAGCGCCATCGCGCCGCTACCGCCGGCCATCGACGAGATGCTCTTCGCCGGGTTCCTGCGCCGCAAGCCGGTCGAGCTGGTGAAGTGCAAGACCGTCGATGTGCACGTGCCCGCGTCGGCCGAGTTCGTCCTGGAGGGCTACGTCGACCCGTTCGAGCGCCGCCCCGAGGGCCCGTTCGGCGACCACACTGGGTTCTACACGCTCACCGAGGACTACCCGGTCTTCCACCTGACTGCGCTGACGCACCGCCGCAGCCCGGTCTACCCCGCCACCATCGTGGGCCGCCCGCCGATGGAGGACGGGTGGATGGGCAAGGCCATCGAGCGCATCTTCCTGCCGCTCATCAAGATGACCGTGCCCGAGATCGTGGACATGAACCTGCCGGTCGAGGCCTGCTTCCACAACCTGGCGTTCGTCTCGATCCGCAAGCGCTATCCCGGCCACGCGCAGAAGGTGATGAACGCCATCTGGGGCCTCGGCCAGCTCATGTTCACCAAGATGATCTTCGTGTTCGACGACGACGTGGATGTGCAGAACGTATCGGAGTGCATCTGGCGGCTCTCGAACAACATCGACCCCGAGCGCGACATGCTCGTGACGCGCGGTCCCATCGACGTGCTGGATCACGCCTCCCGCCAGATGGGCTTCGGCTCCAAGATCGGCTTCGACTGCACCCGGAAGCTGCCGGCCGAGGGCTTCACGCGCCGGTGGCCCGACGCGATCGAGATGAGCGAGGACGTGAAGCGCCGCATCGACGAGCTGTGGCCCACGCTGGGCCTGTAGCGACCGGTCAGGGATCCGCAGCGATTTGACCAACCCCTTCTCCGCCATCACCCAGATCGACCGCGCCGCGTTCGACGCCATCAACCACTGCTGCCGCAACGGGCTGTTCGACTGGCTGATGCCGCGCGCCACCGACGCCGGGCTCGGCCACGTGCAGGCCATTGTAGCCCTGTCCCTGGCTGCGGTGGCCGCCGTCTGGGCGGGGCGTCTGCAGTGGCGGCGGGCGCTCCTGCAGGGCGGCGTGGCGGGTGGCGTCGCGGCCATCGTGGCCCTCGCATTGCGCATGGGCGGGACCGACGGTATGCGGCGCGCCACGTCGCTGGGCGTCCTGCCGGCCGATGGCGCGGGCACGCTGCTGCTCCTGGCGATCGTGTTCGGCACGGTGCTCTGGCTGCGTTTCGCCTGGGAAGGCGCGCGCGCCGAACGGCGCTGGGTAGGCCCGCTGCTGGTCGCGCTCGTCGTCAGCGGCCTGGCGTCCACAGCCATGAAGCGGGTCTACCGCGACCGCCCGTGGTGGTACTACGAGCAGCAGCACCAGATCGGCCAGGACCTGTTCGTCACGGTCGCGACAGTGCCGGGGGTGTATCCGCTCAAGGCCTGCGGCTTCCCCTCGGGGCATACGACCACCACCGTCGCGATGGCCACAGTCGTGACGATCCTGTTCCGGCGCAGGCGGCGTGGGCTGGTTGCGCTGGCCTGGCTGGCAGCAATCACCGTGGGCTACTCTCGTATGTACCTGGGGAGCCACTGGCCTCTGGATGTGCTGGGCGGGATCGTGCTGGGAGTCGCGACCGGCATCGGCTCGGTCTGGGCCTGCCGGGCCTGGGCGCGCAGCAACGAACCGCAGGCTGCCGAGACGGCGGAGGAAGCGGGATAGGCCATGAGCCAAACGGGACGCCTCGTGGTTGCGATTAGCGGTGCGAGCGGCGCCATCTACGGCGTGCGCTTCCTGCGCCAGGCCGTGCGCCACTTCGCCGAGGTCTACCTGATGGTGAGCGACCAGGCGATCCAGGTGATGCGCACCGAGCTGGACCTGCCGCTCACCCGCGAGACGCTCACTCCCGCCGCGCTGCTCGGGGAGGAGGCGCCCAACCTCACTCTTCTGGGTCCCAAGGACTACTTCACGCCGCCCGCGAGCGGCTCGTTCCGCCACGACGGCATGGTGATCGTCCCCTGCTCGATGGGAGCGGCCGGACGCATCGCGAATGGCGTCTCGAACGACCTGATGACCCGAGCGGCAGATGTGTGCCTCAAGGAGCGGCGCAGGCTCGTGCTCGTCGTCCGCGAGACGCCGTGGAGCCTGATCCACCTGCGCAACCTGACCCAACTCGCCGAGGCCGGCGCGACCATCCTGCCGGCCAGCCCCGGCTTCTACCACCGCCCGCAGACCGTGGAGCAGCTCGCCGACAGCGTGGTGGGCCGCATCTTGAACCAGCTCGGCATCGACCACCGAGTGACGCCGCAGTGGCAGTACGAGGAGACCGAATGAGCCCCGCAGGCGTCGCGCGCCGGATCCGCATCATCCTCGAGATGATCAAGTTCGAGCACACGATCTTCGCGCTGCCATTCGCCCTCATCAGCGCGCTGCTCGCGGCCCGCGCCGCCGGCCTGCCGCATGGGCTCCCCACGCTCCGCATGACCGGCTGGATCCTCGTAGCGATGTTGGGCGCCCGCAGCGCCGCGATGGCCTTCAACCGCATCGCCGACGCGCGCCTCGACGCCCGCAACCCGCGCACAGCCTCGCGCGCCATCCCGGCGGGCATCCTAACCGTCGGCCAGGTCGCCCTCTTCACGTTGGCGGCGCTCGCGCTCTTCGAGGTGGCGGCATACGAGCTCAACCTGCTCTGCTTCGCCCTGTCGCCGCTCGCCCTGGTCACGTTCCTGGGCTACTCGTACACGAAGCGCTTCACCTCGCTGGCCCACTTCGCGCTCGGCGCGGCGACGGGTATCGCGCCGGTCGGAGCGTGGATCGCGGTGACTGGCCGGTTCGACGTGGTGCCGCTGCTGCTGGGCGCCTCAGTCCTGCTCTGGATCGGCGGCTTCGACATCATCTACGCGCTGCAGGACCTGCAGGTCGACCGCCGCGAGGGGCTGCACTCGCTTCCCGTGCGTCTCGGCCCGGCCCGCGCCCTGCTCGTCTCGCGCGCCATGCATGCCGTGATGCTGGGCTGCCTCGTGACTGCCGGTGTTCTGTCCGCGCTAGGCCCCGCCTACTACGCCGGCGTCACGGTGGTCGCGTGCCTCATCGCCTACGAGCACAGCCTGGTCTCGCCCGATGACCTCAGCCGCGTGAACATGGCCTTCTTCACGCTGAACGGCTGGGTCAGCATCTGCCTCTTCGCGTTCGTGGCAATCGACCGGATCATTGGCGGGCTGCTGGGGAGGTAGCGGCGCTCGCCCGGTGGTGTAAAACCACCGGCAGTATGGCCTTCGGCCGGCCGTCCTCGCGGACGGGTGCGACGCGGCAGGTAGTACCGGGCGGGCAGGGACGCCCGCCCCACCACGGCGCGGTGCAGAACGTAAGGGCAGACCGACCGATGCATGGTACCGGACGGGCAGGGACGCCCATCCCACCACGGCGCGGTGCAGGGCGACGAGCCGGCCCGTTGGCACGCTGTACCGGACGGGCAGGGACGCCCATCCCACCACGGCGCGGTACAGGGCGACGAGCCGGCCCGTTGGCACGCTGTACCGGACGGGCAGGGACGCCCAT
>CAZFLM010000135.1:6394-11432 GCA_964519955.1 uncultured Chthonomonadaceae bacterium
CCCACCACGGCGCGGTGCAGAACGAGCCATCCAGCCACACCACAAGCCATCCGCCGTTATCGCCGTTCATCGGTGTCCATCTGTGGATTCAACGCCGTTGCCGTTATCTGCGTTCTTCCGCGTTCATCTGCGGTTCCAAGGAAGCCCAATGCGTATCGGCAGTGTGCCGTACCTCAACGCCAAGCCGCTCATCGGCTGGTTCGCCTCGCCCGAGTACGATGGCGACGCCGTGGTCATCGAGGACGTCCCGTCGCGGCTCGCCGTCATGCTGGCGGAGGGCGAGATCGACGTGGCGATGGTCTCCTCGTTCCAGCTCTTCCAGAAGCCCTCCCCGACCCTCGTGCCGGGCATCAGCATTGCGGCGGACGGCCCGGTGAAGAGCGTGCGCCTCTTCTCGCAGGTCCCCATCGCCGATATCCGCACCGTCTCGCTCGACACCAGCTCGCTCACCTCCGTCGCGCTCACCCGCATCCTGCTGGACGAGCTGTACGGCCTGCGCCCGGTGTTCGCCCGACACGCCCCAGACCTCGGCGCGATGCTGCGGGAGGCCGACGCCGCCTTGCTGATCGGCAACCTCGACCTCTTCAAGACGCCCGCCGAGCACATCCTGGACCTCGGCGAAGCCTGGAAGCGCCTCACGGGCATGCCGTTCGTCTACGCGGCCTGGCTGGCCCGCTCCGAGGAGGCCGCCGTCGAGGCCACGCCGATCCTGACCCGCGCCCGCGACTGGGGCGTGCAGCGCCTGGAGGCCCTCGCGGTGGAGTGGGCCGCGAAGCTGAACCTGCCGCTGGAGCAAGTGCGCGACTACTACCTCAACGTGATGCAGTACGACCTCGACGAGCCCAAACTCGCGGCTCTCGCCACCTTCCGCGCCCGCTGCGTCCGCCACGGCTTGATCGACGGGTAGCCGGCGACCACCCCAACCCCCGCAGGGGGTTTCGCTGCGACCAGGCCGGCGTTTCAACGCCGGTCGCGGGCACCCCACCGCGCCCGCCAACCCCTCCCCCAACCCCCTCCCACAAGGGGCGGGGGCTCTACATCGGCGCAGCGCCGTCACCTGTCATGTCAGCGGCGGGGGCTTCCGGTCTGCGCTGAACCAGGAACCGCGCCACCCCGCCGCGAAATCCGTTGGTGATTCGGGCCGCCCGATGCACCCAATAGGGTGGAACGACGCATTGGAGGAGGTGCGTGCGCCTCGGAGTGTCGCAGTTGGCCCGGCAGACGACCGCGGAGCCACTGCCCGACCAGATCCTGCTGGACGCCGTCAGGGCGGGCGAGCCCGGCTCGCTCGAGCGCCTGCTCACGCCTCACGAACAGCCGCTCTACCGCTTCTGCCTGGGCGTGCTCCGGTCGCCGGACGATGCCGAGGACGCGGTGCAAGAGGCGTTCATCCGGGCGATCAGGGCGCTGCCGGGGTTCCGGGGCCGCTCGGCGCTGCGCACGTGGCTCATCCGCATCGCCCTGAACGTGTGCCTGGAGTGGAAGCGCGGCGCCCGCCCGACTGAGCCGCTGGACGCGCGGACGCCGTGTTCCTCGCCGAGCCCCGACGGCCGCACCATCGACCGGCTGCGGGCCGAGGAGGCGCTCGCGTCGCTGAGGCCCCAGCAGCGCGCCGTCATCGTCCTGAAGGAGGCCGAGGGGCTGAGCGTTCAGGAGATCGGCGACGTGATGGGCTGGAGCCGCAAGAAGGCCGAGCACGAGTTGTACTTCGCGCGCAAAGCGTTGGCCGAGTGGCGTGCGAGCCAGGAGGAGGACTGAGATGCCGCGCATTCGTGGCGGCAGCGCCGGTTGCGAATGGTTCAGGGAGATGGTCCGGTCCCGAGGGGACGAGACCCTGGACGACGCCAGGCGTGCCGCGCTCGATAGTCACCTCGAGGCATGCGACTCGTGCCGCGCCTATTCCGAGCGATACGCTGCCACCCTCGACGCCGTGGTCGACTACGTTAACGCGCCGGCTCCCGAAGGACTGGCCAGACGGGCCGTCGCTGCGGCGGCGGCGAGCACCACACCTCCTCCAATGCGGCGTTACCCCATGTGGGGAGGCCGTACGATGCTGAAGTCCCAAGCGATTCGGATGGGCGCCATGCTGGCTGCGATGGCGGCCGTCATCTTCGTGATGCGATCCCGGCACGCGCCCGAAGCAAAGGCCGAGGAGTGCCCCGGCCAACTGGAGATCCTGGACAAGAGCGGGAAGCCGGCCGGCCTGTGCCCGCTCAAGCACACGGACGTGGTGGCCGACATCGCCGGCTACGTCGCTCGCGTCACCGTGAAGCAGGAGTTCGTCAACCCGAGCAAGACACCGATCGAGGCGGTCTACACGTTCCCGCTCCCCGAGGACGCCGCGGTCGACGACATGACCATGCGCATCGGCAGCCGGGTCATTCGCGGCAAGATCATGCGGCGCGAGGAGGCGCGCGAGACCTACGAGGCTGCGAGGGAGCGCGGCCAGGGCGCGGCACTGCTCGACCAGGAGCGGCCCAACATCTTCACGCAGTCCGTCGCCAACATCATGCCGGGCGACAGCGTGGTCATCGAGATCAGCTACGTCAACCTGCTGAAGTACAAGGCGGGCATCTACGAGTTCGTATTCCCGATGGTCGTCGGGCCGCGCTACACCCCGGGCGGCGGCTACACGGTTCCGGGGCAACGCGGCGAGCCCAGCCCGGCCCAGACGGCGCCCGAGGAGCCCGGCAACCAGGCGGTCGTCACCGACGCGGACAAGATCACCCCGCCGATCGCGCCGAAGGGCACGCGGGCCGGCCACAGCATCTCGCTGACCGTGAACGTGGACGCCGGCCTGCCCCTCCAGCAGGTGGCAGCCGTCCTGCACGAAGTCGATGTCCGCCGCCAGGGCCCGAACCGGGCCACCGTGCGGCTGCGGGACCGCGATGAGATCCCGAACCGCGACTTCGTGCTGCGCTACTCGGCGGCAGGCTCCCAGGTTCAAGAGGGGCTCCTGACTTACGCGTCCGGGCAGCAAGGCGAGGGCGGCTTCTTCACGCTCATCCTCCAGCCGCCGATGGCCCCGCCGCAGGAGACGGTCTCGCCCAAGGAGATGGTCTTCGTCATCGACCAGACCGGCTCGCAGGAAGGCTGGCCGATCCAGAAGGCCAAGGAGACGATGCGGTACTGCATCCAGCACCTGAACCCGGGCGACACCTTCCAGCTCATCGGCTTCAACACGGACGTGTTCCCATGCTTCCCGGCTCCCGTCGAGGCCACGCCGGAGAGCGTGCAGACCGCGCTGCGCTACCTCGACGGGATCGAGGCAGGCGGCGGCACCGACATCCTGAAGGCCGCCGACTACGCGCTGAGTCTGCCCGAGGACCCCGAGCGGCTGCGGGTCGTCTGCTTCATGACGGACGGGTACGTGGGCGACGACATGCAGATCGTGCAGTACGTCCGCGAGCACCGGGGCACCACGCGCATGTTCCCGTTCGGCATCGGCGACTCGGTCAACCGCTTCTTGATCGAGGGGATGGCCAAGGAGGGGCGCGGCGCGCCGGAGTTCGTCACGCTGGAGGGGCCGGGCGCGCAGGCCGCGCAGCGCTTCGCCGAGCGCGTCGCGAGCCCGCTGCTCCTGGACGTGCAGGTGGACTGGGGCGGCCTGCCGGTGGAGGATGTCTACCCGAAGCAGATCCCGGACGTATTCAGCTCCGGCCCGGTCATCCTGAAGGGGCGCTACAGCCGGGCGGCCGAGGGCGACGTGACGATCCGCGGGCTCCTGCGGGGCCAGCCCTGGACCCGCACAATCCACGTGGTGCTGCCGGACAAGACGAGCGAGGGGAGCGCCATTGCGACGCTCTGGGCGCGCGAGCGAATCGAGGACATCCAGTCGCAGGACTGGGTCGGCGCGCAGACCGGACAGCCGAAGACGGACACGAAGGAGCAGATCATCGAGACGGCGCAGCGCTACCGGCTGATGAGCCAGTACACCTCCTTCGTCGCGGTCGAGGAGCGCGTGGTGAACCCTACGGGCCAGCAGCAGAAGGTGGACGTGCCGGTCGAGATGCCGCACGGCGTTTCGCACACGGGCATCTTCGGCGGTGAGGACGAGGGCGTCGAGAAGGCCAAATCGCAGGCGTCGTTCGCGTCGAAGAGCGTCTTCTTCAGCCGATCCAGGTATCCAGCGGCAATGGCTGGTCGCCCGTCGCTCGGAGGCATGTCAGTGCCCAACGCTCCCGCCGCAACGTCCGGTCCGCCTGCGCGATCATCGTCCTACCAGCCGTCCGCGGCCGCCGCCAAGACATCGCCGGCCGCGCCTGCCTACTCGGGGCGCCAGAAGGCGATGATGAACCTGCACTGGGCCGTCAGTCAGTACACTCAGGACTACGACGACGTGTCCAGAGCACGTGCCGCGACGCGCCTCGCACTCGCAGACCTCGCCTCTCATCGGCCGCTCGCGGACCTAGCCATCGGCAAGCCGGCCGCCTACAGAACGCTGGCCTCGCTCAAGCCGAGGGAGCGCGCGGGCGTGCTGGAGCAGGCCAAGCTCTCCGACTCCCTGCGCCGCCTGCTGGCCGTCCGGCGCGGCGAGAAGGCGCCACAGGACGGCATCAAGCCGCCGCCGGTCACCGCGGGCCGCGTTGACGTGGTGATCTGGCTGAACCCGAAGGCCGTCGACGCACTCAAGGCGCTGCAGCAAGCCGGCTTCGTCCTGACGAGCGAGTCACGCCCGGGCAAGGTGCTCCGCGGCACGATCGCCGTCGAGAGGCTGGATGCGCTGCTCGCACTGCCGAGCGTGCGGAGGGTCGAGCCCGCGCGCTGACGCCACACGCACAACCGGGCCGGTCGCCGCGACGCGGCCGGCCCGGTGCCCGGCAACCCCTCCCCCAACCCCCTCCCGCAAGGGGCGGGGGCTTCGGTCCGCGCAGCGCCGTCACCGACCGGGCAATTGGCGGGAACCAAACTCCGCGCACCGTCCGCGTCCGCGAGGACGCCCGGCCGAAGGCCACGCTGCCGGGGGTCTTGTACCCCCGATGCCGAAGCCCCACTCCACGCACCGCCCGCGTCCGCGAGGACGCCCGGCCGAAGGCCA
>CAZFLM010000136.1:0-10831 GCA_964519955.1 uncultured Chthonomonadaceae bacterium
GTGGCCCGCTATGGCGGCGAGGAGTTCGTCGTTCTGCTGCCGGACGCCGACGCCGACGAGGCCATCCGCGTGGCGGAGCGCCTGCGCACCAGTGTGGAGGCCGGCCCGTGGCCGCTGCGGCCCATCACCGCCAGCTTCGGCGCGGCCACGCTCACGCCCGACCTCAAGTCGCCGTCGCAGCTTGTGGACAACGCAGACCGGGCGCTCTACTGGTCCAAGAAGCATGGCCGAAACCGGACGACCCACATCCAGCAGATGCTGGCCGAGATGGGCCCGGAGCAGGTCGCCGCATAGAAACGCCGATGCGGACCCGGTCACCCCGGGTCCGCATCGCATGTCCGCCCTCCAACGCAGCCGCCCGTCACCCGCCCAGCAGCCTCCGGGCCTCCACCACGTCGCGCCCCATCTGCTCCACCAGCGCGTCCAGCGACTCGAAGCGCAGCTCGTCGCGCAGCCGCGCCACGAAGCTCAACTCCAGCTCCTCTCCGTAGATGCGTTCCGAGAAGTCGAACAGGTAGGTCTCGATGGTCCGGTGCGTGCCGCCCACCGTGGGTCGAAGGCCGATCGAGCAGGCGCCGTCGAGCATACGATCGCCGACCCGCGCCCGCACCGCGTAGACACCGTCCGCCGGCACGACGCGCCGCCCGGTCGGCTCCAGGTTGGCGGTCGGGTAGCCGAGCCCCGCGCCGCGCCGGTCGCCGGTCACCACGACGCCGTCGAGCGCAAACCGGCGCCCGAGAAGACGCGCTGCTTGTGCGACCTCCCCCTCCCCCAGCAACTGCCGGATGCGCGTGCTGCTGATGGGGCCGCCGTCGAGCACCACGGGCTCCAGCACGGACGCGTCGAACCCGAGCGAGGCGCCCGCGCTCCGCAGCAGCTCCTCGTCGCCCTCCCGCCGCCTGCCGAACCGGAAGCCGCGCCCGACGTGCACGGAGCGAGCCCCGAGCCGATCCACCAGCACCTGGCGCACGAAGTCCTCGGGCGCCAGATCTCGCATGGCAGCATCGAACCGCGCCACGACCAGGTGGTCCGCGCCCAGCGTGCCGACGAGATGCTCCTGCTGCCGAGGAGAGGAGAGATAGGGGGGAGCCAGATCGGGGGAGACGATCTCGGCCGGGTGCCGGTCGAACGTGAAGACGACGGTCTCGCGCTGGCGGAGCCGCGCCGCGCCGGCGGCCGCCTGGATCAGCGCGCGGTGGCCGAGGTGCACGCCGTCGAACGTGCCGATCGCGACGGACGTGTCGCGCAGCGAGGGATCGACGGTTTCGAGGCCGGACCAGACTCTCATGACGAACGCTGCGCCGCCATGCGCTCGGCGAGAGCGGCGGCGAATACCTTGTTGGGTTGCAGGCGGCCCGCTGCTCGCCGCCCGACTGCGACTGCCTGCCCGGATGGGTCGAGGAACACGCCCAGCGCGTCCGCGGGCCATGCCGGCGGCGCCTCGACGTCCTGGCCGTGGGCGATGCGATCGAGGCCAGACTCGTCCAGCGCGGCGCTGGGTAGGTGCGAGAGCGCCTCCGCGATCGACACGACGACGCACGATCGCGCGTCCGCGCCGACTATGGCCTCCACCGAGCACGCGCCTTCGACACCGTAGCGGCCCACACGCGTCCGCCGCAGCGAGCACATCGCCCCGCCACAGCCGAGCGCCGCGCCAATGTCGTGGGCCAGGGCCCGCACATACGTGCCCGACGAGCACACCACGCGCAGCATCGCCGAGGCACGATCCCCGGGCTCGAAGCCCTCCAGCGTCAGGCTGTGGACCGTGATCGCCCGCGCGGCCCGCTCGACCTCGACGCCGCGTCTGGCCAGCTCGTAGAGGCGCTTGCCCTCGTGGTGCACGGCCGAAACCATCGGCGGCACCTGCTGCAGCTCGCCGCGGAAGCGCGTCAGCACGTCTTCCAGCGCCTCGCGCGTGAGCCCGACCGAGCCCCGCTCCTCGACGACCTGCCCGGTCGTGTCCTGCGAGTCGGTGGTGACGCCGAACACGACGCCGGCGACGTACTCCTTGGGCTCCGTGTCCAGGTACTCGATGACGCGCGTCGCGTCGCCCAGGCAGACCACCAGCACTCCGGTCGCCATGGGGTCGAGGGTGCCCGCGTGACCCACCTGCTTCGTGCCGAACGCGCGCCGCACGCGGTTCACCACGTCGTGCGAGGTCATGCCGCCCGGCTTGTCGACGACCAGCACTCCCGCTGGGGCTCCCGTGCTCATCGGACGATCCGCGCCACCTCGTCGAGCACGCGGCGGACCGCCTCGTCGAGCGGTGGGTCCAGCGAGCAGCCCGCGGCCAGCCGGTGCCCGCCGCCGCCGAACAGCCCCGCGATGCCGTTCACGTCGTAGCCCTCGCGGGAGCGCAGGCTGATGCGGATCTTCTTGCCCGGCACCTCACGGAACAGAATGCCAACCTTCACGCCGCGCACCGACCGCACGTGCGTAACGATGCCCTCGGTATCCTCGTCGGTGGCGCCCATCTCCTCGAAGTCGGACGCCCGCACCACCGCCCATGCCACGCGCCCCTCTGCCTCGAGCTGCAGCGAGGCGAGCGCCCGGCCCAGCAGCTTCACGCTGGCGAAGGAGCGGCTCTCGAAGACCAGCTCGCTCACGGCGGCCGGGCATGCCCCGTAGCGGGTCAACTCGCCGGCGATGCGGAACGTGCGGGGCGTCGTGTTGAGGAAGCGGAAGCCGCCTGTGTCCGTGACGAGGGCCGTCATCAGGCAGTCGGCGATCTCGCGGTCGATCTGCACGCCGAGGAGACGAAGCAGGGAGTAGACGATCTCGCCGGTGGCCGCGCACTTGGAGTTCACGAGGCGCAGCTCGCCAAAGGGCCCCTCGGCGGCGTGGTGGTCGATGCAGAGCGAATGGCGGGCCGACTCGATGGCCGGGCGCGCGCGTCCGATCCGGTCGATCGAGCCCGTATCGCACATGATGGCCAGGTCGAAGCCGCGCTCGTCGGTCTCCTGCAGAACCTGCGCCTGGCCGGGCATCCAGCGGTAGATCTCGGGCACGCCGTCATGCGACAGCGGCACCGCCCGCTTGCCCATACGCTGCAGCGCGATGGCCAGGGCGAGCGAGCTTCCGAGCGCGTCGCCGTCGGGGTTCACGTGCGAGGCGAGGACGATGGAGTTGGCGGATCGGATGGCGTCCGCCGCCGCACGCAGGGAGCTTCTCATCTGGCTGCCAGGTCTCCCCAGAAGCCAGTCGCCGCAGCGCGAGGAGCAGCCGTCGGAGGCGCGCCGCTCACTCTTCCGATGTCTCCGGCTCGTCCGGCTTCAGGACGTCTTCTTCTACGGTCTGCAGCAGCTCGAAGATGCGCGCGCCGCGCGGGATGCCGATATCGGCGCGGAAGTCGATCTCGGGGGCCAAACGCAGGTGCATGCGGCGCGCGAACTCCCCTCGCATATAGCCCGCAACCTTGCGCAGGGCTTCGAGGCCGCCCTTCTGGCTCGCCTCGTCGCCCATGATGCTGACGTAGACCTTGGCGTGCCGAAGGTCCCGCGTCACCTCGGCGCTCGTCACGGTGACGAGTTCGAGGCGCGGATCCTTGAGATCGCGCCGGATCATCTCGCTGATCTCCTCGATCAGCCGGTTCTGTATTTGCTCTTGGCGTATGGTTGACATAGGGAACGCGGGGAACACCCGCACAAAGCTATAAGTGCAAGACCACCGGCGCACCGATCTCAGTCCACCTCGATGGCCACTCCCTCCACCGACACGAGGGGCTCCGACTCGAGGTGGTCGAGGAGCTTGTCCAACACCCGGTTGCAGTGCCGCGGATCGTTGGACACCACAGCGAACCCGAGGGTCGCGCGGCGCCAGAGGTTCAGGTCGTCCACCTCGGCGGCCGACACGTTGAACTTGCGGCGCGCTCCCTCGACGATGCCCTTCACGACGCTGCGCTTGTCCTTCAGCGACGATCCCTCAGCGAGGACGAGCACGACGGTCATCGTGCCTACGCGCATGTCATATCGGGGCGGCCACCCCCTGCTCCGGGCACAGCGGCAGGCGCCCCGTAACGAAGCACCTGCCCACTATCGCGCCAGACGGCCAGCGTGCTTAGCGCTCGACCTGCTTCATCTCGAACGCTTCGACAATGTCGCCGACCTTGAAGTCCGAGTAGTCGTCCAGCACGATGCCGCACTCGAATCCCTGCGCCATCTCGCGAACGTCGTCCTTGATGTGCCGCAGCGAACCGATCTTGCCGGTGTAGATGAGGTCGCGCCCGCGGAAGATGCGCGCCTCGGCGTTGCGCATGATCTTGCCTTCCGTTACGTAGGAGCCCGCGATGACGACGCCCTTGGGTGTCCGGAAGACCTGGCGGCACTCCGCCTTGCCGAGATGGATCTCCTCGTAGACCGGCGCAAGCATGCCCTTCATCGCGCGCTCGACGGCCTCGGTCAGCTCGTAGATGATCTGGAACGTGCGAATGTCCACGTTCTCGCGACCGGCCGCTTGCTGAGACTGCGGGTCGGCATGCACGTTGAAGCCGATCACCACCGCCGCGGACGCCGACGCCAGCATCACGTCGTTCTCGCCGATGTTGCCGACGCCGCTGTGGATGACGCGGAGCTTAACCTCGTCCTGCGGGAGCTGCTGCAACTGGCCGACCACCGCTTCGACGGAGCCCTGCACGTCCGCCTTGACGACGAGGTTGAGTTCCTTCACCTCGCCCTCGCGGATGCGGCGGTAGACGTCCTCGAGCGTGACGCGCTGCTGGGAGGCCAGACGGGTGGCTCGCTGCTTCTGCGCCCGCAGATCGGCCGTGTGGCGGGCCGACTTCTCGTCGCGCGCCTCCTCCAGCTTGTCGCCGGCCTGCGGCACGATGCTGAGGCCGATGATCTCGACAGGGGTCGCGGGACCGGCCTTGGTCATCTTCTCGCCGCGCTCGTTGGTCATGGCGCGGACCTTGCCATATGCCAGTCCGCAGACCACGCTATCGCCCACGCGGAGCGTGCCTTCCTGGACGAGGACCGTCGCCACCGGGCCGCGGCCGGTCTCCTGGCGCGCTTCGACGATGACACCCACGGTCCGGCCCTGGGAGTCGCCGCGAAGCTCCAGGATGTCCGAGCGGAAGAGGATCAGTTCCAGCAGATCCTCCAGTCCCTGCTTCGCCTTGGCCGAGATCGGGATGCACTCGGTGTCGCCGCCGTACTCGGTGGGCACCAGGTTGTGCTCGGTGAGCTGGGTCTTGATGCGGTCGGGGTTCGAGTCGGGCTTGTCGACCTTGTTGATCGCAACGATGATGGGGACTTCGGCGGCCCGTGCGTGGTCGATGGCCTCGATGGTCTGAGGCATGATGCCGTCGTCCGCCGCCACCACGAGGATGGCGATGTCGGTGACGCTGGCGCCGCGGGCGCGCATCGCGGTGAAGGCCGCGTGGCCGGGGGTATCGAGGAAGGTGATCTTGCGCTTCTCGCCCTCGTGCTCGACCTCGACCTGGTAGGCGCCGATATGCTG
Organism: uncultured Chthonomonadaceae bacterium; assembly: GCA_964519955.1. GTDB lineage: Bacteria > Armatimonadota > Chthonomonadetes > Chthonomonadales > CAJBBX01 > CAZFLM01. The sequence goes on from CAZFLM010000136.1 coordinate 5,458, forward strand.
GGTGATGCCGCCGAACTCGCCCTCCACCACGTTGGTGTGGCGGATGGCGTCGAGCAGAGTGGTCTTGCCGTGGTCAACGTGCCCCATGATGGTCACGACCGGCGGCCTCGGCTGCGGCCCGCCGCCAGGCCCACGGTGCTTCACGGGCGCCGCAGGTACGGCAGCCTTCGGCTCCGCCTTCAAGCGGAGCGTCACACCGTAGACGGCGGCCAGCTTGCCCGCCACGTCCGGCGAGAGCTTCTGGTTCACTGCCGCCAGAACGCCCATGGCCATGAGCTTCTTCTGAACGTCGGCCGCTCCCACGCCGAACGCCACCGCGAGGTCCTTCACCGTTGCGGCTGCGCCGACTTCGACAACCTTGCCACCATCGGCCTTCTTGCCGAACATCTCGCGCAGCGCCTGCGCGGTGTCGGCATCGACCATGGCGGCGGGCCCGGCCACCGGCACACCGAGATCGCCCAGCGCGGAAACCAGCTCCGCGGCGGTCATCTCCAGCTCTTTGGCCAACTCACTTACGCGTGCTCCCATCATGGTGCGGTTCACCTCATTTCATGTCTGGTCTCCCTGCGCGCAGACTGGCGGGAGGGCGCCCATACGCAGCCCGGTAGTTCCTCGCCATGCCCGAACCGGAGTCAGCAGAAGAGAGTGGGACGCTTGCCCACTCTCAATCCACTCGCTCGCAAGACGCATCAGTATAGCACACGAAGGCCGCTCCTCGCCCGATGGAAGCGGCCGGACGTGCGAAGGCCGGAGCCCCGCGTGGGTGCTCCGGCCATAGGCGAGTGCGAGCGACGGCGCGCTGCCGCCGTCAGGCCAGGATGTCGAGCCGGCCGCCCGACGCCGGCGCCGACGAGCCGCTCCAGTCCGTAGTCGCACCGGCCATCCGCTGCCGTATCTGGCCAAGTTGAGTGGTGATCCGCCGCTCCAGTTGGGCGGAGAGCTGCTGTTCACGGTCGTCTGCCGCCTGCGGGCGTGCGGCCGAGTCGTAGCGCACGAGCCGCAGGGACGGCGTTCCGGCCGACGATACGGAGCTTATGTCAGACATAGGTTCTCCTCGTCGGTGTCATGCACAGCGCCATCAAGAGGCCGGCTGTTGTCAGTCAGTACGTCGGCACGGTAGCCTAGGAGGGCGGGCCTCCGTGCCCGCCGAGGCGACGCGCAAGCCTAAGCCTGAACGTCGAGCCTCTGGCTCACCTCGGGCGACAAGGCGCCGAGGAGCTGCTGCCGCATCTGCTCTCGCGAGGCCAGCCGGTCGATCTCGGCCCGCCGAACGACCTGGTTGGCCCGGTCGGCGAACTGCTCCGTGGCGACCCGCATCATCCCGGCAGCATTGCTCGAACTCGCGACGTCCATCGACACATCCCGGCGGCCAGATCGGGTATCGCGACCGGCCACCACGGGCGCCGATGGGTGCCGGGCGCCCTCTAGTGAGATTGTGCCCGATCCGGACGCGGATTTCACCCAGATAGATGCCGGTTCCGCGCCGAATGTTCCCATCGATACCTGATATTACCCTACGAAGCCGCCCCGGCAAAAGTGCCAGGTACACAACGGACTCGCGCACGGCCTCGTTGTCGAGCGCCGGGCGCGCGTCATCCCAAGCCGCCGGTGCGAGGGATCGGGCCGTTTGTGTCCACGGCTGTGGTGAGCCCGCCCGGCCCGGCGTGGGGTCATGCCGAACCGCCGTTGTGAGGCATCCGGCGAGACCATGTGGTCCACCAGCGCCTGCCGGACCCCGCACAACGTCGGTTCGGGGTGACGACGCGGGGGCTTCACAACGTCTGACACGCACCCGGATCGGCCCGGGCGCAGGAGGCCGACCCCCGTGAGGCGAATCTGCACGCGCCAGACAGGCCACCGGAGACCGCCATGCGCCTTGCCATCGTCTCGGACATCCATGACAACATCTGGACGCTGCGCGCCGCGCTCAGCTTCGCCAAGGAGGCGGACGCCTTGCTCTGCTGCGGCGACATGTGCTCGCCGTTCATCGTCGGCCTGATGGCCAGGGACTTCCCCGCCGGGCGCATCGAGCTGGTGTGCGGCAACAACGACGGCGACCTGATGCGCATCACGCAGAACGTGGCGAAGCATGCGGGGCGCGTGCGGCTGCATGGGGAGTTCGCGGAGCTGCCGGCGGAGGAGTACGGCCTGCGCATCGCGATGAACCACTACCCGGAGATCGCGCAGCGCGTTGCGGCGGGCGGGGACTACGACCTCGTGTGCTACGGGCACGACCACCGGCTGGCCGTCGGCAGCAGCCCGGCAAGCGGAACCGCGGTCGTGAACCCGGGCACGCTGATGGGCTACGATCCGATCGCCGGCGCCGAGACGCCGGCGACGTTCGTCATCTACGACACAGACGCCAAGCGCCCGGACACGTACGTCGTGCGTCCGGGCGCCGGGCAGTTCTGCGTCGAGAGGCTGGAGCGCTAGGCTCGCCGGCACGCCTCAGAACGGGCGCGGCGACGGGCCGGCCATCCCAGAGGCGAACATCGTGAAAACAAACGCGATGTAGGCGATGAAGAGCACGATGTCCAGGACGAACACGCCGATGCCCCAGTACATCCAGATGCGCTGAACCTGGCGGAAGTGCTCGATGCTGTCGAAGCGCCGGCCCTGCCAGGCCCACTCGTTGCCCTTGATGCCATACCAGACGGACAGTGGGAGCCATGCGAAGAGGCCGCACACGAGCGTCAGGAAGATGAGAAGCGTCAGGTAGGCCTTGTGGTTGAGGCCCCAGATGAAGCTGAGGCTGAAGGCGCCCCAGTTCCAGCCGCCGCGGAGTTCGGCGGGCACGTCGCCCTGCTGGCCCGACGTGTTGACGTTGCCCCACGCGCCGGCCTGGGTGTAGGCGCCGGGAATGGGCGACTCGGGGTTCACCTGCATGCCGCGCGGGGTCTTGCAGCGGGTGCAGACGGTGTCCACGGGACCCAGCACGTACCCGCAGACGCGGCACGTATAGGGCCCTGCGAGTTCCTGAGCAGGCTGCCCGGGGACGGGAGGCGGCACCTGCATCGTTGGCGCCTGCCCGAGCATGGGAGGCGGGATCTGCTGCGTGGGCTCGCCGAGCGGCGCCGGCCCGGCAGCGACCGGCGGTGGAACCTGCTGCTGGGCGTTCGGACGCAGCGGCTGGCCGCAGTGGGCGCAGAACGCGCCGTCGTCCGGGTTGGCGCCTCCGCAGAACGCACAGAACATGGGTGCATCCCTCCCAGGTGGTGTCGTAGAGGACCAAGATCGGCCTGATGTACAGACGGACCGCGTCCGTCGCCGATATGTAGAGTGGGTTTCCGCAACCGCGGGCCATATCCCTTCGCACGCACGCCAATTCCGCCTCCGAGGCCCGGTAGTGGGCGCCCGCGAGGCACTCAGGAGCCTGCGGAACCATGCGCCAGACCAGTGGATTGGACGAGCTGACCATCGATGAGGTCGTCGCGGGGTATCTGCGCGCCGATGGGAACTGGAGACGCCGGTACCTGCGCCACCTCGCAACGCTGGACCCCGCCAGCGTGGCCGAGGCCGTCGAACGCTCTCTGCGCGCTGCCGCGTCGGTGGCGGCCTACAATGGCGCGGCGAAGCTCGCGCTGAAGCTCGGCACGCACGAGGCCAACGAAGCCCTGCTGCGAGAGGCGCAGACCCAGCGCCGGTTCGAGGGCACCGCAGTCCGCGTCTTCGGGCGCAGCAGCCACCCACGGCGCGAAGAGGTGCTGCTGGAGGCGCTGGCGGGGCGCCGCAAGCGGGCAGCGCGTTCCGCCGTCGAGGCGATGGTGGAGCGCCCCGCGCCGCTGTTCATCATCCCGCTCTGCCGCGCTGCCCTTGGCGAGATACCGTCCGGCGCGCACGCCCGGGCGGCCGGCGCGCTCCACCAACTCGGCGGGCATCCGGCGCTCGCGCGTGTGCTGCTGTCGCAGACCGGGCGCGCGCCCTCTGCGCTCCTGGCGGATCTCGAGACGATGGTCCGCGTGAAGATACGCATCTCCCTGTTCGGGTTCAACCTGCAGCGGTTCCTCGAGCGGGAGGCCGCCGACAAAGGAAGCGGCGTGCGCGAGCAGGCGACGGCGGTCCTGCGAGCCATCAATGACCGCGCCACGCTTCTCCGACCGGCATCCGGGGGGGCCGCCACGCTCCTGCGCCCGGTCGAGTCCGCCGCCGCCGGCCCGGACGACCACCTGCTGCGCCCAGCGACCGCCGACGGCGCGCTGGAGGAGTAGACGGCCGCCCGCGCGCTTGACATCGGCGGCCCTTCGACCTATAATGCGGGCGGCGGCCCAGGCCGCCATCCGTGCATCAGGAGCCTGCCATGCCCGGCGTTCCCGACGCCCGCGCCCTGCGCGACATTCCCCTATTCACCGGTCTGCCCGATGCCAAGCTCGCGGCAGTCAACGAGTTGCTCCGGCGGCGCGTCTTCCCGTCCGGCACCAACGTGATCTCCGCGGAGACCCCGGGTGACGTCGTCTTCGTCATCCTCTCGGGCACCGTGAAGATCAAGGTGGACCAGACGGACGGCAGCGAAGTCATCGTGGCGATGCTGGGGCCTGGCGAGATGGTCGGGGAGCTGAGCGTGCTGGATAGTGCGGGGCGCTCGGCGGACGTGCTCACGCAGGAAGAGTGCGTCATGCTCTGGCTGGACCGCTCGGCGTTCGACGACCTCATCTCCGCCGAGCCGGTCGTCATGCACAACCTGCTGCGCGCCCTCTCGCGCCGCATCCGCCTGTCGACCGAGCAGATCCAGGCGCTCTGCACCCTGGACGTCTACGGCAAGGTCGCCCGCCAGCTTCTCGTGTTCGCGGACCAGTACGGCCTCAAGGGCGCCGAGGGCACGCTCATCCCCATGCGCCTGACGCAGAGCGACGTTGCCGGCCTCGTCGGGGCCTCCCGCGAGCGCGTGAACCAGGTGTTCGTCAGCCTGCGCAAGCGCCGTCTGCTGCGCGTGGACACGAGCTACCGCGTCACCATCCTCGACGACGACAAGCTCCGTCAGATCGTCCGCCAGCGGTAGGCACGCCGGCCCGAACGCGGTGGCGACGGCGATGAAGCCCCCGCCCCTTGCGGGAGGGGGTTGGGGGAGGGGTTGGTCGTTCGCCCCTACTTCGCCGTGAGCGGCAGCCGAATGCGGAACGTCGTGCCGACGCCCTCCGCGCTCTCACCCTCGAAGACGCCCTCGTGCGCCCGCACCGCGTTGTAGACGATGCGCGTGCCAAGCCCGGTGCCGCCCGGCTTCGTGCTGGTCGCGTCGCCGCGCAAGATGCGCTCCAGGACGTGCGGCGGCATCCCGCGCCCCGTGTCGCTCACCTCGATCAGCACGCAGCCACCGGCCGGGAACTCCCCCTCGCAGATCGCGGTCGCCCGGATGGAGACCTGCCCACCCTCCGGCGTC
>CAZFLM010000137.1:0-8787 GCA_964519955.1 uncultured Chthonomonadaceae bacterium
CCGCTGCGAGGCCCCGGCCATGATGTACGTCTGCAGCCACATCAGCAGGGCGTTGGAGCACTGCAGCGCCAGCATCAGGGCGCAGATGCGCGCCAGACCCGGCAGGTCGCGCCCCATGATGTAGCGGTCGATGGCGCGCGCCGTCAGGAAGGGACCCGTCAGGCTCAGCCCGGTCGAGATGACGACGATGACCGCCGTCGCGATGAGCGCCGCGCGCTGCGTCTTGAGGTAGCCCCAGAGGCGCCGCACCGTCCCGCGCTTGTCCTGCGCGCGCTCGATCTTCGCACCGAAGGCGTGCGGCCCACCGCGCCCGAAGATCGGCGGCGGCTCCGACTGGGTCTTCTGCTTAGGAGGCATCGTCTTCCACCTCCCCGCCGCCGATCTGCGACTCGTAGATGTCGCGGTAGATGGGGCTGCTCTCCATCAGCTCCGCGTGCGCGCCCTGCGCCACGATGCGCCCGTCGTCGATGACCAGGATGCGGTCCGCGCCCACCACCGTGCCGATGCGCTGCGCCACCACGAGCACGGTCCCCTTGCCGTCGCGCTTCTCCATCGCGGCCTGGATGCGCGCCTCGGTCTCCACGTCCACCGCGCTCGTGCTGTCGTCCAGGATGAGCACGGGCGGGTTCGGCAGCAGGGCGCGGGCAATGGCGATCCGCTGCTTCTGGCCGCCGGAGAGGTTCACGCCGCGCTGCCCGAGCACCGTGTCGTAGCCCTCCGGGAAGCCCGTGATGAAGTCGTGCGCCTGGGCCAGCTTCGCCGCCTCGACCACTTCCTCGTCGCTGGCGTCGGGCTTGCCGTAGCGGATGTTGTCGCGGATGGTGCCGCTGAAGAGCACGGTCTCCTGCAGCGCCACGCCGATGGCGGAGTGCAGCTCGGTCTGGTCCAGCTCGCGGATGTCCGCGCCATCCAGCGTGATGCGCCCCTCGGAGATGTCGTAGAAACGCGGCGTCAGGTTGACGAGGCTGGACTTGCCGGAGCCCGTCGCGCCGAGGAGCGCCACGCGCTGGCCTGGCTCCGCGACGAAGGACACGCCCTTGAGCACCGGGTCGCTGCCGTCGCGGCTGTAGCTGAACGTCACGTTGTCGAACTGGACGCGCCCGCGCGGCTCGGGCATCGGCTTCGGCGCTTCGGGGTTCGGCACGTCCGGCACGCTCTCCAGTACCTCGTCGATGCGCTGCGCGGAGGCCTCGGCGCGAGCCAGGCGCATCACCAGCATGCTCACGAACATCAGCGAGAAGAGCACCTGCATGAGGTAGTTGGTGAACGCCACGATCTCGCCCACGTGCAGGCTGCCGCGCACCACGCCCTGCCCGCCCAGCCACAGCGCGCCGACCACGCCGAGGTTGAGGATGATGATGACCGCGGGCATGGTGATCGCGTTGACGCGCAGCGTGACGATGTTCTGCTGGACGAGCGCCTCGTTCGCCGCGCCGAAGCGCTCCGCCTCGTGCCGCGCGCGCCCGAACGCCTTCACCACGCGGATGCCGGCCAGGTTCTCCTGCAGCACGCCGTTCAGCGCGTCGAGCCGCTCCTGCACCTTGCTGAACATGGGGTAGGTCTTGCGCACCACGACGATGAGCACGCCGAGGACCGCGGGCATGAGCGGGATGAAGAGCAGCGAGAGGCGCGGGCTGGTGACGAGGCCCATGATGAGCCCGCCGACGAGCATGAGCGGCGCGCGGACCATGATGCGCAGGAGCATCATCGAGGCGTCCTGGACCTGCATGACATCACTGGTCAGGCGGGTGATGAGGCCGCCCGTTTCCAGGCGGTCGAGGTTGCCGAACGAGAGGGTCTGCACCTTGGCGAAGAGGGTGTGCCGCAGGTCGGTGCCGAGGCCCTGCGCGGCGAGGACGGAGAGGATGGTGCACCCGACGCCGCCCGCCATCCCGACGAGCGCCGCGCCGATCATGAGCCCGCCCATGTGCAGGACGGTGGCCATGCTGCCGCGCGCGATGCCCTGGTCGATGATGTGCTGCAGGAGGCGCGGCTGCAGCAGGTCCATCGTGACTTCGAGGGCCATGGCCAACGGCGAGAGGATCGCCCACCAGATATGCGGTTTGATGAAGCGGGCGAACATCCGCGCTGCGTGCATGGCTGGATAGTACCTTCCGCGCCGGCCCAAAGCGCCCGGTCGCAGTACGGTACCCCGCGGGTGCGTGCGCGTCAAGAGGTCGTTCCGTGGTCCATGTCGCTACGGCGCGAGAAGGGCAGACAATGGGCGCACAAAGGGCGCAAACATGGGTTTGATCCCTTGTTCTCCCCTCCTGGGGCCTGTGTGGACCCGTGGCGGCGTGGACGACGCCCTGTGCTGGGCCGCTGGCGCCTGCCTGGCGGTTGACGGACACCGCCGATGCGTGTATCATGCTTGCATGACTACGCGAACCATCATCGACGCGGACGGGCGGGTCGAGATCCCCCGCGAGGTGCGCGAGGCGCTGAGCCTGGCGCCCGGCGACCCGCTGGAGATCGAGTCCACCGGTGACACCAGCACGCTGGGCCCGACGAATCCCCAGGTCCATCTGCGGAAGGAACTCGGGCTGTACGTCTACTTCTCCGGCACGCCCGCCACCGCGGAAGACGCGCAGCAGACCATCGACCGCACGCGCGAAGGGCGAGAGGACAGCTGCGCGCAGCAGCCACGAGACTGACGGGCATGGCAAGAACAGGAGACCACGGTGTTCGCGGACAAGACGCTGAAACAGTTGGTCGAGCTGCTCAAGAAGCGAGGAGCATGCCTGTTCCACGCATGCCAGTACAAAGACTTCCTGAGCTACCTAAGCCTTGGGGGAGTCCCATCGCGCGCGAGGCTCGAAAGTGCTGGTGCCGAATACACGGCCTTCGACTCGGACCGCAATGACCGGGAGAGCGGGGCCTGGGAGTTGGTGTTCTTCAACCTGATGGACTTCGGCAACTTCTTCGCGACCGGCTCTATGGGCACACCAACTGCCTATGGACCGATCACGGTGGTACTTGCCCCTGCAGCACTGCTAGAGGCCCAAGACGTGGCCGTCTGCCCCCGGTCCGCGGGCCACCCGGGGTTCGATCGCGCTGCTGAGTGCTTGCCCTCTCAGGAGGATGTCGACAGCTTGTTCGCGAACCCAACTGACGGCAGCGGCGGGCCAGCGTACTACCTCAAGGATGCGCGCCCTGAGGTGTCCGCCTCCTACATCGCGGGCTTCGCTGGCTGGTGCCACGCCAGGAGGATACTCGTTGAGGCCGTCAACGTTGGTGCGGCTGGTCTACTCGATGCTGTCGGCTGCGCCGCTGCAAAGGCGGGGCTCACTGCACCAGCGAAGCCGCGATTCTACAAGTGCGCCCAGAGGCAGCAGGTGCTGGGCGATCTGTGTCGCCTACTAGCCGATGATTCGGTACGACTAGAGGACTCGAGCGCCCATCCCCAAGTGTCCGGCGCTACCAGGGCATGGGCAACGCAGCTCCAGTCCGAGGAATGTGCGTACCAGTACGCGCGTTTCGCCCAGTACCTGAGGGATGGCACACTGGGGCCCCTAAGTGCGGCCCATCACCGGGAGAGGACCTGATGAACGAACAGGCGATGAGTGGGGCACTCGACAGGATACATGACATCGCAGTGAAGCTGTTGAGCTACGATGTTCCGCGCGAAGTGGAGGAGGGGCTGCACGCCATCGTCTCGGTCGCGCGATACAGGTTCGACGTCCTCTCATCGAGCGACGCCGGCACACCCGGTGGGGAATAGCCGCATACGCGATTCCGAGCGCAGCGGGTTGAGGGCTGGGTGCCCCTTCGGCGGCTCACGCCCGCTGCAATCCCGCGTTGGGTTGTCAGCATCGATCAGCGTTGCGCCAGGGGCGACCGGCACACCGCCAGGCGTCTCGCCATGGTAGAAGCGACGTATGGGCGCCCTGGAGCCAGACCCACTGCGCGTTGACCGCACGGCCATCGAGGTCGCAGAACTCGGCGGCGACGGCCCGGATGCCGACTACTGGGCCGATGCCACGGTCGAGGAGCGCCTCGCCCACATGGAGTACCTGCGCCGGGTGAACTATGGACCTGCAGCGATAGGTCCGATGGAGAGGGTGCTGGAAGTGGGCAGGCGCGAGTAGCATTCGACGGCCCTTGGGCTCAGCCGCGAGCAGACGCGGGGTGTTGCAGCCTACTTCTGCCGACGCCGCGGCGGTTGGGCGGAGAGACGGCCTCGTAGATCGACGAAGCGAACCTCCCCCGGTGCCAGGGCGTCGGCCTGGACCCGGACACCGCGCCAGAACCGAAGGAACCATAGGGCCTGGTCCCACCGGTCTCTTGTCGCGAGCACCAACGGCAGGAACAGCGCCCTCGCACCGGCGGAAGATATCACTGCGGCCTCTGCGGCGTCGCGCATCTGCCGGTGATCCATGGTCACATATGTGAAGTCGCGCTCCGCCGCGATCGGGATCCACAGAAGGTCTGGGTGACCACGACCGAACACGTCGCCGATGTGCTTCACACGCCGGTCGCCGAGGCGGTTGAGTATCTTCACCAGGTTGGGTGAGGTGTTCTCATCGAACAGGTAGGCTACGCCGCCTTCTTGAGCCATTCCGCCTCGAACTCCACCGCATCGGTCACGCCCTGCTCGGTCATCTCATACCAGTCGACGACTGCGGCAACGCTGCCCTCGGCCCGATAGGCTCGGTACGCCACATCCGTGGCGACGCCGGAACGAACTTCAATCGGCACGCCAAAGGAGCGGCTAGGGTCGAGAACTACCAGGCGCCCCTTACCCATTGGCCACCAACGGACGGCCAGCAGTTCCTCATCAAGGTCGAGGTTGCGGAAGAAGGCGTCCGCGAACTCAAAGACATGCTGGTGGCTCGCCAGATCCCTGTACTGGCCGCCGGCATCGAGGAGGAGCCTGCGCCCATCGGTGCGGAGCCGATCGACAGCAAACGGAAACGGCGTGGACCATTCCTCTCTCAGCCGTGCAGCGGCGGAGCGTATCAGCGGGAGGTCCACTCCGACCGACCTGAACGCCTTCACGAAGTGGAGTTCAATCAGCTCCCTGAATGTGAGAAGGCCTGGTTCGCTGTCGGACCGGTCGAGAACAGGCGCAGAACAGCGCACGCCCGTCGGCACGCAGTAGCTATAGCCCTCGGCCCATCGTCGCACGCTATTCGCATGGGCATGGAGCAGGCGTGCGGCCTCGCCGATGGTGTAGATGCCTGTGCCGAGGCCGAGGTGGGGGGCGCTCGCAGTTGGGGCAGCCGTCGCCATCGTCATCCTCCAGAGGCATGCAGAGTGCCTGTGTCTGTCCATACGCTGCCGGGTGCAGGGATTCCTCCCAGCGATGATTGCAGCTAATGCCGTGTGTGCTGCGCCGCCCAAAGGGTCCAGTGCACTCTCCCACGCATCCTGCGCCGTTAGGTAAACTGCCCCCAACCCATGCCGATCGGCCCCGCCACCATGAACCCGCCCACCCTGGCTCCCACATCGCTCCCGCTGCCCGCCGGCGCCCGCGCCTGCCGCCCGTGGTGCGCGCTGAGCCAGCCCAACTGCGACTCCGAGATCGCCGCGGCCCAGCGCGAATCCCTGCGCGCCGCGTTCAAGCACCTGTTCGCGGGCGATGGGCTGCCGCTGTTCACGCTGCGCGATCTTCGCGTAACGCACACGGCGCTCGGCCAGCCCCGCGTGCTGCGCAGTGGGCCGCTGGCGGCATGGGGCAAGGAGGCGGGCGTCAAGGCGGAGGACCTGCACGTCAGCTTCTCCCACGACGGCGGGCAGCTCGCGACGCTGTTCGGCTGGGCGCCGGGGCTGCGCGGGCTGGGCATCGACCTGGTGCACCTGCCGCGTCTGGCGAGGCCCGGCAAGGACGCCGAGTTCCTCCACCGCTTCGCCGACCGCTGCATGTCCCCGGATGAGTACGCGGAGTTCGCCCAGGCCCTGCCGGACGGCGGCATCGAGGCGCTGCGGATGCGGGTGGCGCTGGCGTTCTCGCTGAAGGAGGCTGCGTCCAAGGCGCTGGGCACGGGCCTCCTGCTGGGCCTGGGGCTCGGCAAGGCGCAGTCGGTGTCGCTGGCGTCCCTGCGCGTGCGGTGGGATGGACCCGCGCCGCGCGTGGAGCCCGTCCGCGAGGCAGTCGCGGCGCTCCGCCCCATCCGGGCCACGCGCGTGGTATGCGCCACGGGCCGCGTGGGCGAGTGCATCGTGGCGGAGGTCGCTGCCCTGCGGTGAGGGGCGTGGCTCGACGCCAAGCACAGCCACCCGAGCCGCGGCTCATACCCGTCCGGAGGACGATCGGCGGAACGCCACACTGCCGGTGGTTTCACACCACCGGGGCGCCAGCGGAACGCCACACTGCCGGTGGTTTCACACCACCGGGGGACGGCCGGCGGAACGCCACACTGCCGGTGGTTTCACACCATCGGAACGCCGCCGGAACCGCGCGGCCTATCCGGCCTCCGCCGCCCCGCCCTCCGCAGCCTGGACCTCGTACTCCTCCGCCGCTCGCCGCACCAGGCGGTAGACCGTCAGGTTGAGCTGGTAGCGCCGGTGGAACTCCTCGTCGTGGCCGTTGAGCCAGCGCGACAGAGCAGCCGCCACCGCAGGGGAACGCGAGAGCCCCGCCTCGCATTGGCAGACGATGAGGTCGGCGGCCTCGCGATAGCGCGCGACGAACTCCACGATGCGAACCGCGTCCTCCGGCGTGGCGCCGCGGAAGCGCGCGTCATCGGCCGTCGCGTCGAAGAACGAGAGACGAAGCACGCCGAGCCGGAGCGGGCTTTCGGCAAGCACGGCTTCCGGCGCGCCCGGGTCGGAGATCGACACCACCACGTAGGGCACGTTGGGGGTGATGCGCCTCATTGCGGGCCGCCCCGCCACCACCAGGCGCATCACCGGCCCCCCCAGCACGTCCGGCTCCAGCCATCGCTCCGCCATATCCCCGCCTACTTCCCGCCGCGCGCGGGCTTGATCGTGATCGACGCGCGCGTGCCCTCGTCTCCCACCGCGATCTGCTCAAGACTGCTGAGCGCTGCATCGCCCAGCACGTTGCCGTCCAGCGTCACGTCGCGGCAGCCGTGCAGGCGCAGGCGGCCGCGCGGCGAGGCGAACCGATTGCCGATCAGCCGCACGCCAGACGCGCTGCCGATGTCGAGCACCCCGTCGATCGTGTTGCCCTGCAGGAGCAGGTTCCGGATCACCGGCTCGCGCGGCGGCACGATCTTGCCGTCCGTACCCTCGACGCACGAGGAGAAGCTCAGCACGATCTCCGGGTTGCCGCGCCCCAGCAGCAGTCGGGAATTGCGTACCACCACGTCGCGCGGCAGCGGCCCCTCCAGGCTGTCCCCGTAGAACCAGCTCAGCGCCGTGATATCGCAGTCGTCCACCGTGACCGGCGACTGGAAGCGGCAGCTATTGCGGATGGTGCAGCGGCGGATGGTCGTGCGCGGGTTGGCGCTGCTCACATTCCAGACGACGTCGCCCGCGAGGATGCCCGGCATCGGTTTCGCGAGCGTGATGCGCAGCGGCGGCGCCGGGTGGTCCGGGTCGGCCGCGTTCACCTGCGTCTCGGGCTCGACGGACGCCACCTCGGCGGTTGGCAGCAGCCTGCCCTCCCCCACGCTGGACCCGCCGACCGCGTCGCCGCGCTCGAAGGGCACGAAGCCCAGCGGGAAGGTCTGCCGGATGCGGATGACGGTCGGCGAGACGACCTCGACGACGCGCGAGGAGTGGGTGGCGGTGTTGAAAGCGTCGTCGTTCATGCCCTCCAGCCAGCAGTCCTCCCAAAGCAGCGTCGCGTAGTTCGCCTTCACGTGAAAGCCGTCGCGCCACGACGAGGTGAGGCGCCCCGAGCCGGGCTTCGGGCGGATGTTGAAGCGCCGGAGCGTGCAGGCCCCGCGGTTGCGCGCCACGTTCACGGCGAAGAGCGGCGCGGACCACAGCTCGATGTCGCGGAAGCGGACGTCGCGGTTGTCCTCGACGACGAACACCGGGCTCGCCCCGTGTCCCTCCATCTTGTGCGCGATGCCCGGCACCGGCAGGCTGATGCGCGTCTCGCCCGGCTTGATGCCCGCGTACCCGGCATACTCCGGCGCGGCGAACACGCGGATCACACGGTCCCGCAGGCTGCCGGGATAGGCTTCGCGGGCGTCCCGCACGAAGTAGTGCTCGCCCAGCAGGCCGTTCGGCCCCTGATGCCACAGCATCGCGAAGTAGGCCTGCTCGCGCACGCCGGTCGGCCCGCCGAGCGGCGGCAGCGCGAAGCCCTCGGCGATGCGCACGTCCACCGCCTTCCCCGCCGGGTCCACCGCCGTGATCAGGCCATCCGCGAAGGGCAGGGGGTCGAAGTCGACGGACAGGTGGCAGACCTCAATGTTGGTGCACCGCGTGACGTGGAGAAAGCGAACCGTGGGGCCGAGAACGAACGCCGATCCGCCCCCGTCGATGGTCACGTCGCGCAGCTCGTCGAGGCGCAGGAGCCACGTGTCGGCCGCGCTCCGCACGCGGTAGGTGCGCCCCTTCTCGAAGCGCAGCGCCGCCGGCCCGGTGCGATGCCGCAGGGCGTCGACGGCGCGCTGGATGGCGGGACCGTCGTCGGCCACGCCGTCGCCCTTCGCGCCGTAGTCGCGCACGCGGACCTCCGCGGAGGGAGCCGCGGCCGCGCAGAGGGGCGCGAGGCAGAGGGCGAGCAAGGCGGCGGGCAGATAGGGACTCACAGTCGGCGTCCTCCGAAGGCTCTGGCAGTGCTGAACGTACCACGTATACCCGATGGCGGGCACCGCGTGGGCTGGTCGTAGCATGCGCCCTACAGGACGGGCAGGGACGCCCATC
>CAZFLM010000137.1:8887-10535 GCA_964519955.1 uncultured Chthonomonadaceae bacterium
GGGCTGGTCGTAGCATGCGCCCTACAGGACGGGCAGGGACGCCCATCGCACCACGGCGCTCGTGCGTCAGGCTGGGCAGATTGGTCGTCGCAACGGTCCTACTGGACGGGCAGGGACGCCCGTCCCACCACTGCGAGGCCCGTGCGTCAGGCTGGGCAGATTGGTCGTCGCATCGGTCCTACTGGACGGGCAGGGACGCCCACCCCACTACGGCCCCCTACTCAGCCGTCATCGTTTGGCCGTCTTCCCGTCAGGGATCTGCTCCTGACGTTGCCCTTCCGCCGCGGCGCGCGCGCTCCCCGAGAGCGGGTCTCGGTACCCGCCGCGCTACTCCGGCGCCGGCGCCGAGCGCAGCATGGCCCGCGCCGCAAGCGTGAGGGCGCAGATGGCGAGGAGGATCGGCAGGTAGGGAGTGACGAGGACGCCGCCCGCCAGGCTGGAGAACGCGCGCAGGGCCGCTCCCGCCGCGATCGGGCCGACGCCATTGGAGAGGCCGGAGAGCGAGTAGAACACCGCGATGTAGCCCGAACGCTTCGCCTCTGGCACGGCCTCCGCCAGCAGGTAGCGGTCCGCGCCGATGAGCCAGCCGGTCGAGCTGCAGCCCAGGACCACGGCGCAGAGCATCGCGGCCGGCAAGCGCCACGCAGGAAGCGCGGGCAGGAGCAGCAGCAGCGGCGGCGCGAGCGCCATCAGTGCCAGCCCGCGCCGCATCACGAGACCTCCGCCGCGCGTGTCGGCCCAGTGGCCCCAGCGGTAGGACGACAGCAGCGCCCCGGCGGCGCTGGCGGAGTCGATCCACAGGATGAGCCCCGGGGAGATGCCCACACGCTCCTTCAGGAAGAGCGGCACGAACATGAGCGTCGAGACCGCCAGCGAGGCCAGGCACAGGGCGCCGATGAACGCCATGAAGCGCCGATCGCCCACGGCCTCGCGCATCTCGGAGAGGTGGGTGCCGGCATCCGCATCCGACGCGGGGGCGCGCTCGGGCGGCACCAGCGCGAGGCAGATGACTGAGAGCACGCCCACTGCCGTGCCCGCCCCGATGACCACGAGGTAGCGCCGCAGGTCCGCGCCGGCAGCCAGGTAGGCCCCCGCGGCGAGCGTCACGGCCAGCCCGGCGCCCGCGCCCGCCACGTAGGAAGCCGCGCCGAACCGCCCGCGGATCTCGTTGGGGATGATGTCCTGGAAGAGCGCGTAGCCGCCGACCTCACCGATGGCGCGGCAGAGGCCGAACAGCCCGACGATGGCGACCACCCACCAGAACGCCGCGTGCGCGCCCGCCGCCGCCAGCACCGCCGGCGTGAAGAGCAGCAGCGAGATGACAGCCTTGCGCGCTCCGAAGAAGGTGACGTAGGTGCGCTTCGCCCCGAAGCGGGCGACGCGCGGTGCCACAACGAGCGCAACGAGCCCCGCGAACGGGATCAGCGAGAGCACGAAGCCGATGCGGGCCTTGTCCAACCCCAGGTGATCGAGGAAGAGGACGAACACATTGCCGAAGACGGTGAGCTTGCAGAAGATGGCGTTCAGCAGTACCGAGGCGAGAAGAAGGCCAAGCGTCCTGCGCTGATGTCGATCGTTCATGGATGGCGGGATCGCGTCGGCATGCTCTGGGCGGGCCCGGCGCCCCTTCGTCGAGAGTATACCGGGC
>CAZFLM010000138.1:0-10467 GCA_964519955.1 uncultured Chthonomonadaceae bacterium
GGCCAGGACGGGGCGGCGGCCCTAGGCCCTGGCCTGCGTCGCGCACATTGTACGGCGGCGGGGCGAGGGGAGTCAACCGAACGGGCCGATCCAGCCCCCTGGTCCCGGTGGTATGAAACCACCGGCAGCGTGGCGTCCCGCCGATCGTCCTCCGGACGGGTCTCACCCGAGCCCGCGAGGGCGTCCGGCCGCAGGCCACTTTGCCGGTGGTTTCATACCACCGGGTCGCAGCCGTTCGACGTTCGACCTTTGACTTTCGACGCCTCCCAGCGGCCCGCCGGCAGGCAACCCCGCCCCCGACGCCGAACTGACCTGCAGCCGCACACGACATCACCCATCCACGGAGCGCACGATGCCCGCTAACAAGAAGACGCTGCACGCCATCGGCAATGCCCATATCGACCCGGTCTGGCTCTGGCGATGGCCCGAGGGCCTGGAGACCGTCCGGGCCACGTTCCAGTCCGCCCTCGACCGCATGCGGGAGTACCCCGACTTCGTCTTCACGGGCAGCTCGGCCGCGTTCTATGCGTGGCTGGCGGACGTCGACCCCGGGATGCTGGAGGAGATCGCGGAGCGGGTGCGCGAGGGGCGCTGGGAGATCGTGGGCGGGTGGTGGATCCAGCCCGACGCCAATGTTCCGAGCGGGGAGTCGCTCTGCCGCCAGGCGCTCTACGGACAGCGCTTCTTCAAGGAGGCGTTCGGCGTCACCGCGACAGTCGGCTACAACCCGGACACGTTCGGGCACCCCGGCAGCCTGCCGCAGATCCTGCGCCTCGCGGGGCTCACGCGCTACGCATTCCTGCGCCCAGGGCCGCACGAGAAGGACGTCCCCGCGCCGATCTTCCACTGGCGCTCGCCTGACGGGTCCGACGTGCTGGCCGTGCGCATCCACGGGGCCTACTGCACGGGCGGCGACGAGCTGGCGGAGCACGTGGTCAACTGCGCGAAGGCCGCCGCGCCGACGCTCGACAACTACGCCATCTTCTACGGGGTGGGGAACCACGGCGGCGGGCCGACCAAGCGCAACATCGAGTCGCTGCACGCCCTGGCGGATGGCGAGGCGGCAAGCGTGCGGCTGGGCCGGCTGGACGCCTTCTTCGCCGCGGTGGACGCCGAGGAGGCAGGGGGCGCGCAGGTCGCCGTCGTGCCGGACGAGCTGCAGCACCACGCGCGCGGCTGCTACACGGTCCACTCCGAGATCAAGCGGGAGAACCGCCGCGTGGAGCACCTGCTGGGCACCGCGGAGCGCCTCGCCTCGGTGGCGAACTTCGTGGCGGGCCGCGCCTATCCGACGCAGGACCTGGCGGAAGCGTGGCAGGCGCTGCTCTTCAACCAGTTCCACGACATCCTCGCCGGGACGAGCCTGCCCGAGGCCTACGTCGACGCGCGCGACCTGTTCGGCTACTCGGCCACCGTGGCGAGCAAGACGCTGCACCACTCGATCCAGGGCATCGCGCGCCAGATCGACACGCGCCCGTCCGAGGACGCCAGCCGCCCGGACTATACCGGTTTCGCGGCCACGACCGGCTTCCCGCTGGTGGTGTTCAACCCGCTGCCCTGGCCGGTGACCACGGCGGTGGAGATCGAGCGGGGCTCGACGAAGGTGACGGAGGCCGACGGCACGCCGGTCCTCGCGCAGAACGTGCGCCCCACGACGGTGGCCGGGCAGCGCCGCGCGTGCTTCGTGACGGACCTGCCCGCACTCGGCTACAAGCTCTTCCGCTCCGACGTGGCGGAGGTGCAGGCCACGCCCTCGGCGCGCACGCTCTCGGTCACCGAGACGACGCTGGAGAACGACTTCTGGCGCATCCTGATCGACGCGAAGACCGGCGCCATGGTCTCGCTCTTCGACAAGCGCAACGGAGTCGAGGCGCTGGCCGGCCCGTCGAACGTGGGCGTGGTGGTCGACGACCCGAGCGACACGTGGAGCCACGACGTGGTCTCGTTCCGCACCGAGGTCGGCCGGTTCAGCGGCGCCCGCATCACCGTAGAGGAGAACGGCCCGGTGCGCGCGATGCTGCTCATCAAGACGTGGTTCGGCGCGTCGAGCATGGCCCAGCGGCTGTGCATCTACCGCGACATCGACGCCATCGAGTGCCGCACGGAGGTGAACTGGCAGGAGCAGCTCCGCATGATGAAGCTGGCCTTCCAGTGGAACGTGCAGGAGCCGGCCGCGACCTACGACATCCCGTATGGCTCCATCGAGCGGGCCTGCAGCGGAGAGGAGGAGCCCGGCCAGCAGTGGCTCGACGTCTCCGGCAGCGCGACCGACGCCTCCGGCAAGTCCATCCGCTACGGCGTGGGCGTCACCAACGACAGCAAGTACGGGTTCGACGTGCTGGGCTCGGATGCTCGCATCAGCGTGCTGCGCAGCCCGGCCTATGCGCACCACGACCCGCAGAAGCTGGACCCCGCCCAGGCCTACGCATACATCGACCAGGGCATCCAGACCGTCTGCTGCCGCATCGTGCCGCACGCCGGCTCCTGGCAGGACGCCCACCTGCCGCGCGTGGCCTACGAGGCGAACGTGAAGCCGCTCTGGGTGAACGAGTACGAGCACGAGGGCCCGCTGCCCGCCGAGGCCGCCTTCCTGACCTGCGACGCGCCGAACGTGGTGCTGACCGTGCTGAAGGGTGCGGAAGATGGCGAGGGCTTCGTCGTCCGCGGCTACGAGGCGGAGGGCCGCGCAGTGGACGCGACGATCTCCCTGCCGTACCTGGAGGCCGGCTTCCCCGCCGCGTTCGCCCCGCACCAGATCAGGACCTGGCGCATCGACGTGGCGGACGGCCTTACGGTGGCGGAGGTGGGGCTGCTGGAGGAGTAGGGGAAGGGCGGGGGCTGGGGGCTGGGTGTTATGGGGGCCGGCTGAGGAGGCGCGAGCCTAGCGTTGCCGGCCCCATGCCCTCGTGCGCGGATTCCTTGCGCCCTCCCTCGCCGACGCGCGTCGCCCGGCGCGGGGCGCCGCTCCATCCGCGGGCTCGGGCGCTGCCGAGCGTGGGCTGCCTCGGTGTCCATGGGATGTTCGGTCCCATCGACATGCTCACCGGGCATCCGGCCGGAGCAGGGAGCGCTCCCGGCGGGGCTGGGCCGCGGAGCGGGCCAGCATATAGGTTGTCGCCAGCAAGGCTGTATGAAGATCGGTACCAGTACGGATTGACAATACCTGTCTTCGGTATGTATAGTGATGCTGGCGTGGGAGGTTAGTAGCCTGTCTGCTGGCTTCAGCGCCAACGCGAGCACACCAATCCACTATCCCGGGAGATACTGCCATGGCGCTCACCCCCCCTGATGCCACGGGCTCGCCTGGAAGGCCTCGGATTTGGTCGTCTGCGCCGAGCCAGTATGGCGCGATCCATGCGGCGCCCTCGGGCGACAGCGCGGCCCCGGACGCCAGCATGCCGCGCGTGTACATGGTTCGACGGCGCCGAGCGGAGGTGCCGAAGGCCATTCGCGAGCTGCTTGACGCGGTCGTCGAGTTGGAGGCAGCCAGCAGCGCCAGACTCGCCCGGCATCTGGGCATCTCGGAGTACGGGATCGAAGCGCGCTTCCGCCGAGCCATGGTCCTGTTCGGCGTCGAGAGCCGGACCGAGGTGATGGTGGTCGCCATGAAGCACGGCATCACCTCGTCGCTGCCCTCGCACGTGCCCGCACCGACCGTCGAACCCCCCGTCGCCGCCGTTGTCTCGGAGCGAATGCTGCGGTAGGCCCGCTCGTGCCAATACTGTACCGAAAAGCGTACCTTGACGGACAGCCTCCTGTCTGGTATCCTGGTAGGCGTTGCCGCAAGCGCTTGCAGGCCCTTGTCCCCGGGCGACCGAGTGGATACGCAAGCGGCGCGAGCGCGGTAGTGCGGCTTCCCCCCTGCCAGCGCGCGAATCCTCTCGAAGGGGTTGCGATGGTCGCCAAGAGTAGGTCCCGGTGGATTGTCATGACGGTTCTGGCGGTCTGCTTGGGAGCGTGCGCCGGCGCCATGATCGGCCGAGTGCTGCCTGCACACCGAAGCGGAGGGTGCGGATGCACGGCCTATCAGTAAGGCTCAGGCCGGCGATGGTTGCGCTCGTGGCCTCGCACCTGGCCTGGTTCACGGCGGCGTGCCTGCTCGCTGGAGCCTACGTCCGTGGCACTCGGCTCGATGCCGACCGGAGCACGATCGCCTACGGGTTCGAGGTGCCGACCCTCAGGTACGGCGATCGCCTGCCTCCGTTCTCCCTTCCAGACACCGGCGGCCAGCTCTGGAATAACGCCTCGCTCCTCGGCCACTGGACGCTCCTCTCCATCGGTAGTTCGTCGTGCCCCTCATGCCGCGAGCAGTGGCGCGAACTCAGCACGCAGGCTGCCGCGGGCGATTCGTACCGAACCGAACTGGTCCTCAGCGCGGGCACCGTCGTCGGCTCCTTCGCCAGAGCGTGCTCCGACTACCGCAAGGAGGCCCGCATCGGCCTCCCGATGCTGCTCGACGAGAACTCCGTGCTGGCGCGCAGGGTGTCGGATCGGAGTGGGCGCTTTCCCCTTGCTGTGTTGGTGGACCCGCATGCTCGCGTCCGGTTCGTCGCGTTCGGGCATCGAGCCGGCACGCTGCGCGACGATATCCGCCAGGTCCTGGCTGGAGGCGCCCTCGTCGTTCCGCCGGGCCTGCGGCCGGAGCGCCTCTCCGCTGACGTTCAGGTTGCCGGCAGATCGCGCGACTTCGCGACCCTCATTCGACCGGGCTGGTCGGTGGTCACCGTCGCCGCTCCGGGATGCCCGCGCTGCAACCTCCGCCTGAACGCGCTCGCGCGGTTCAAGTTCGGCCCCCGAATGCGCTGCATTGTGGTCGTCCGCTCGGTTCAGGATGCTGCGCAGCTTCAGGCCATGCTCGGCACTCTCCCCATCATGGTGGTCGCTGACACGAAGTGGCGGCTCGCCAAGCAGCTTGGAGCGCACGAGGTCCCTAGCACGTACGTGACAAAAGGTGGTGGACTTGTGTTCACCAGTCGTACAAGCGGTCCCGATCTGGCCCTGTGGTCGGTCATCGGCGCCGCACTCGACGGCCGCGTTCGCAGCGGCCACGCCCCTGCGCGGCAAGCCGGATCCCAACCGGCGCCCGCCGCGTCGTCGGAAGCCGACCCCACGCCCTCAAAGCGCAAGCATCTGTCGCCGCGGTCGGTGGTGCCAGCGTGACCATCCTGCGGGCTCCAGTCTCGGTGCCAACCAGCCGAGAATGTGCTGAGTGGGTATGGGGGCGAGCTAACAACTCGCGAGGAGGGGATGAGGACTATGCTCCGCAGATTGAAGTCCGCGATGACGCTCTGCGCGTACATCGGACTCGTGGCGTCTCTCGCCTTGCCCGGAACGAAGCAGGCGATCGGCCTGACTTGTTCCGGCAGCGTCGTGAACAACTGCAACGGGCCCGAGTGGCATGGCTGCGTCATCCAGCATGACTGTCCGTCGGTCAACTTCTGCCTGGAAGACCCGTACACCGCGAAGTGCAGCACGCTCTTGCGCGACTTTACGTGTACGATCGACTATGCATGGGTGCTGTGCTACTCCAAGAACAACTACCTGGTTGGATGCACGATCTGCTCGGCTCCCTACAACAACGGTTGCTGCTACACGCTGACCGGGCAGCCCTACTGCCCCGGCGAGGACTGCTGTTGACGGGCCCTGGCGCCAACACCCGAGGGTGGGACGAGGCGCGGTCCCTGACTGGACGCCATCCAGGGCGTTCGGGCGTCACCCTCGTGGAACTGCTGATCGTCGTCGGGATCGTGGGCGCACTGGCCGGCTTCCTCGTGCCGGTCTATGCTCAGGCGCGCGCCGCCAGTCGCGAGAAGGAGTGCACCTCGAATCTGAGGCAAATAGGCGCTGCGTTTCGCATGTACCAGCAGGACTACGATGACGCGCGGCCCCTCTGGCTCTGCGATGTGGTGCCGGCCTACATGCCGAAGGAGATGCTCGTCTGTGGCGCCGATCCGACCGGCAACTACTCGTACAAGAACTGGGGGGAGGGCATCACGCCGCGCCCGCACTGGCGGTACCCGCAGTCCTACGACTACTTCATCGTACCGTGGGACGTAGAGCGGTGGCGCGTGCTGGAAGACCTCGGCCCGCGTGCGGGCTGCATCCTGGATCGACTCCACGGGACGCAGGCGCCTGAGCCGAACCACCTGACGAGTGCTCCGTACTACCTCGGCCGGACCCTGCGCTTGGGGATGGATGGGAACGTGAGGATGCTGAACCTGCAGTATCCGAACGGCCATCACATCGATGTCTGGTATGCGATGACATACTGGCCCGGCGCTCCCGCGGTCCGTGACCCGAGCCGGCCATGACGAGAGCCAGTCAAGCCGTCGAGGCCCCGCAATGGCGCGGGGCCGGCCCGGCGCTCGTGCGCTCAGCCGGAGGCCTGGCGCTCGGTATGCTGCTCGGCTCCGTCGTTCATGGCGCGTGCATGGTGGTGGCGTATGGCATGGGCTACTATGGCCATAACGCCCTCCCGTTCGCTGTCGAGGTCGGCGCCGTGGTCGGGGCGGTGGCCAAGGGGCTCTGCGCGTGCTCGCGCTGCCGCGTGGCCATCAAGGCGCTCGGCCTGGGCGCCGCTGCCGCCGCGAGCCTCGGGGGCCTCGTGGCGTGGCGTCTCTCCACTCCGCTCAGCTTCCCGCGCGACCACGCTCTCGGGATGGACTCAGTCTGGTCGATGGTCGCATTCGCGTTCGTCGCGACAACACTTACCGTCGCGGCCGTCTCGGCGTCGAACCGGCAACCCGCGGGTGAGGACGCTCGCTCCGCTCCCGACACACGCGCCGATGCGCCCTTCAACGGAGGCACCGATGGAACAGGCGATTGAGACTCAGCCCTGGTGGCTCAGGTTTGCTTCGTTGCCGCTCGGAGCGGCAGTCGGCGCGGCTGCCGGCAGCCTTGGGTTCGCCGCCATGAACTGGCCTCTCGTGCTCATCGGGGAGTATGGTCCCGATGCCATGGCGATGGCGTGGATCGCAGGCGCGATAGGCGGGGCTCCCCTCGGCGTCATCGCGTGGACTTGGCGGCCCGCGCCGTGGCGGGCGGCTCTTGCCATGGGCGTGGTCGCCGCTCTTGCTGCCGGTGGGTGGTACGTTGCTCAGTACGTGCTGGACCGGGCAAACCTCCTCGCGAGGCCCGACTACTGGCATCAAGTGCGCTTCCTTGTGGGCGCGGGCGTGGAGGCGGTGGTGATCTCGGCAGGGGCGGGAGCGGCGGCTGGCCTGGCGGCAGCCTACGGTGGGCGCAAACTGCGGCTGCCGACGCTGACACCGGTTCCCCATATGGTCGCGAAGTACAAGGCTCTGGCCGGAGACCGACCGCGCATACGCCTGTAGCGCGCCGAGGTGGCATCTACAAGGACCCAATGATGAGCGACGCGCGCGCCGGCGCCGGCCGCCCCATGGTCGTCCGCGCCGACATACGGCTCCAGGGAATGAGCGTCCAGACAGGGCGTGCGTGGCCCCCGGCACCCGGTATCGAGGTGCGGCCCAACCACGAGTGCTCGCACCGCATCGTGTCCGCCGCCGACTGCGAGGTGGGCGTGCGTGTGTCCCACCGAGTGGACGCCGCGCCTGTGTTCCGCATAGAGCTGGATGTCCTCGGCGTCTTCACGTTCGATGCCGTCCTCGATGCCAGGGATGTGCACAGCCCGGAGGTCGCCGAACGCCTCGCGGCCGCTTGCCTGCCGTATTGCGCCGAGATCATCGCCTACGTCACCGGTCGAGCCGGTCTCCCGCCGCTGATCGTGGCGCGGCAGGCGCGTGGCTGACGATGGAGCATCGCCCTGTCGCAGTGATCGTGCGCGGGCGCGGGCGCGGACATGCGGTGCGCGCCGATCTGGTCCTGACCGCACTATCGCGCGCCCATCCCGAGATCCCCGTGGCGGTGGCCTCCTATGCGACGGGGGCACAGGTGCTGGCCGAGCGTGGCCGTGAGGTGACGGACCTCTGCTTGCCACCGGAAGGCGCTCACCACGACCGGCTCGCAGCGATGGGCCGCTTCCTGCTTCACGCGCGCCCCGCGGCTCTCCTCGTCGACGAGGACCTCTGGGCGCTCCCGCTCGGGCGGATGCTGGCGATCCCCGCCGTCTTCGTCACCAACTGGCTCGCCGGGGCGGATCTGGAGCCCAACATCGAGTTCCTACAGGCGGCGAGCAGCATCGTGGTAGCCGATCACGAGGACTCCTTCCTCGTGCCAAGGTGGCTCACGCCGCCGGTGTCCTTCGTCGGCCCCATATGCCGCCGCTTCGCCACGACCGCATCCAGCACGCTCCGCGCGCGCGAAGCGTTTGGTGTTCCGCCGGCCTGCAGCGTTGTGGCGGTGACGGTCAGTGGCGACCATGCGTGCGATGCCGACTTCCTCCGCGTATGCCTGAGCGCGCTGGGGCAGCTCGGCGATCGCCTGGTGGCCGTGGTCGAGGCCGGGGCGATGTTCGATCGGTACGCCCACCTGCGATCGGGTTACGCTCCCAACATCGTCTGCCTCTCTCGAGTGCCGGACGTCGCCGACCTGTACGCCGCAAGCGACCTGGTGATCACGCGCGGCGGACATACCACGCTCTGGGAACTGGCGCGCATGGGAGCTGCTGCCCTGTGCGTGCCATACGCCCGCCATGTCGACCCCCTTCACGAGAGTTACGCGCGGCGTATGCAGGGCAGGGGTACCCTCGCGCTCGTTCCGGAGTCCCATCTGTCGCCTGGCTACCTGGCCGCCGCTGTCGAGGAGCTGCTGGGCGACGAGCGCCGGCGCCGGGCGATGGCCGAAGCCGGCCGACGGGCCGCGGCGGGCGATGGGGCCGATCGGGTCGCGGCGATCGTGGCGCAGGTGTGGAGCGAGATGTCGAGCGTCGACGAAGGGGGCGGCTGACACTCCTGGCGCACGGAAGCCAGCCAGACACGGGTGATCCGGCGTGGCGAGCCCATGCCCTGTTGCGCAACGCCCTCGCGTACCCGGCACTGTCCACGACATCCGTCCGGTCTGCCCGCATGCCGAACACCTCGGAGCCACGCAGATCGTCCGCGTTCTCACGGCGATGCGCTGCGTCCGGCGCGGCAGCGACGGTGACCCCGGCGCCGCGGGCTGGCGTGGTCGGGTGTGGGCAACCTCGGTACCCATGGGGTGTCCGATCGCATCGACCTGGTCGCCGGGACCGCTACTCGATCGATGGACGACATCGCCGAACCCCACGCCCGCCTCGATCCGTCCAAGGAGGTAGATGCCATAGCACAGCCGTTCGGACGCCTGGCCAGAGGAGCGGATCATGTCGCGACGCGGATTCTCCCTCATCGAGCTGCTCGTCGTCATCGCCATCATCTCGGTGTTGGCGGCGCTCCTGTTCCCCGTGTTCTCCGAGGCCCGCGAGGCCGCCCGCGCCGTGGGCTGCACCTCCAACATGAAGCAGCTCGGGACGGCGGTGCAGATGTATGCGCAGGACTACGACCAGCGGAACCTGATGACGTTCCAGTACCCCTTCACGAACAAGTACGGCCAGGTCGGGCGTGCGTGGTGGCAGCATGAGTTGATGCCCTACGTGAAGAGCCTGCCGGTGTTCGCGTGCCCGGATGTCTGGCGGCCGCACTACTACGGCGAGACGGTGGAGAGCAACCGGCCGGGTGATTCGTCGTACCGGTTCGAGGTGGGCATCGGTCTGAACTGGTATACCCCGAGCCCGCGCACCCAGGTCGGCTACAGTGAGGGCGTCCAGACGGTGAACGGGGAGTGGGGGCCGGATTGCGGTTGGTGGGGCGACGGCGTCCGCAACGGTCTGTCGGACAGCGAGGTGCAGGCGCCGTCGCAGCGGATCGTCCTCCTGGACACGAACCTGGAGGTGGTCGGCGGACCCAACCCCGCGATGTACGACGCTGGTGCGGGCTTCTGCACCTATGCGCAGTGGCTTTCGGGCGAGGCCGGCGGCGACTTCGGGGGCAACTTCGGCCTGGCGCGCCACCACAAGATGAGCCACTTCACCTTCTACGACGGCCACTGCAGCACGCTGCCCGCGAGCGGCGTGGCGGAGATCTGGTTCGACCTGAAGGCGCCGGCTATCTACCAGGCGCCGGGCACGCTGTGGGGCGAATGAGGCAGCGGCGGCAGAGGAGGCGAGATGGCCGAGGGCGCACGCGTTGAGGTGGTGAGCGGGGTACTGGAGCTAGACGCGCTCCTGGCGGAGATCGAGCATGTGGCTGCGGTGGTCCATGGCTTTGGAGCGGACCGCGTGCTCGTGGAGCACTGGTGGGGCAGCGAAGACCTGCCGGTGGAGGGGCTGGCCGCGGCGCTGGCGGCCGGCTTCGTCGACGCGCAGTATCCCGACTTGGGGTTCCGTGTCGGGTTGGGCGTGTCCGACTTCACCGTGACCGCCCCCGGCACGCCCATCGAGATCGAGATCTGCCACCACTACGAGGTGCACGTCGTGACGGACAGCACCGGCCTGGCCGAAGCGCTGCTCGCGCGGTGGCGCGAACTCGGGTA
>CAZFLM010000139.1:0-10446 GCA_964519955.1 uncultured Chthonomonadaceae bacterium
CGGTTCCTAGAGGGGGAGGCGGCGGCAACGACGCCTCCCCACTCGGCGACGGCCACAACGGCGCGGTTCGGATGTGGGCCGGACGCCGCGTCTGGCGCAAGCCGCGATGCGTCTAGCCGGCCTGACGGGCACGTCGGAATGCACCCAACTCGTACGATGTAGTGCCGTGGCGGATGACTGCCCCGCCGGCGCAAGGATCAAACGATGCAAGCTAGCATGCTTTCCCTGGTTGTGGCGCCGCTCCTCGTCTGGATCGGTGTGTTCGCCTACCTCCTGCTGATGGACCGCAAACTCGCGCGCCTCGAGGCTGCCCGGGTCGAGGACGACCTGTGAAGCCGGCCCACGTCGTTGCTCTCGCGGTCCTCCTGGTCGCGATGGGCGTGTCCCTCTACTCCTTCAGCGGCGCGGTGGCCCAGCACGTCGACGTGAAGCAGGCTATGGCGCGCCCCGGCGAGATGGTGCAGGTGCCCGGCCAGATCGTCAAGGAGAGCGTCCGCTACGACGCGGGGAAGGGCGCGCTGGAGTTCGACGTGCTCGCCATCGACCCGAAGACGCGCGCCATCGACGCCGCTCAGCGGATGACTATCGTGTATCGGCAGCCGAAGCCGGAGAACTTCGACCAGGCGGTCTCGGTCGAGGCCGTCGGCACGTTTCGAGACGGCGTGTTCGAGGCGAACAACCTGCTGGTGAAGTGCCCGAGCAAGTACAAGGAAGCCTCGTCCAAGAGCTAGGCGATGCTGGGGCGCTGCTCGCTGCGTCCTCGTTGGCCTCTGCTCTGTGCAGAACGCTCCAGGTCCCGGAATACCAGCCGGGGCCTGCTTGTGTATGGTGAACATGGAACTCGGCAGGCTCTCGGTCCTCATCGCTCTGGCGGCCTCGTGCGCCACCGTCGTCGCGTACTTCGCCGCGCTGCGCAGGCCCCGCGCCCTCGTCTGGGCGAGGGCGGCGTTCGGGGTGGCGTCGCTCAGCACGGCCGCGGCGTTCTTCCGCCTCATGTGGCTCTGCGCCAACCACCGTTTCGAGTTCCAGTACGTCTTCGACTACACCTCGACGGACCTCGGCGCGCCGTTCGTGTATGCGGCCACCTGGGCCGGGCAGGAGGGCAGCTTCCTGCTCTGGGCGCTGTGTACCGCCCTGCTGGGGGGCTTCGTGGTCTGGAAGGCAGGCGCCTGGGAAGCGCGGGTGATGCCGTTCTACACCTCGACCCTGGCGCTGCTCGCCGGCATCCTGACGTGGCTCAGCCCGTTCGCGCCAACTCCGCTCGCGCCCGGCATGGCCGGGCCGCCGGTGGATGGCGCGGGACTGAACCCGTCGCTCCAGAACTACTGGATGGCCATCCATCCGCCCACGATCTTCCTCGGCTTCGTGGCGCTCTCCATCGCGTTCAGCTACGCGGTCGCGGCCATGATCTGGCGAGACTACGGAACGCGCGAGGACCCGCGGGACGCGGCCTGGGTGGCGCGCGTGATGCCGTGGACGCTGCTCGCCGTCGCGACGCTGGGCGCGGGCCTCTTCATGGGCGGCTACTGGGCCTACGAGACGCAGGGATGGCACGGCTTCTGGGCGTGGGACCCGGTTGAGAACGCGTCGCTCTTCCCGTGGCTGGCGTCCATCGCGCTGGCGCATGGCCTCATCGTCCAGCGCAGCCGCGGCGGCATGGCGCGCACCAACCTGCTGCTCGCCGTGCTCGCGTGGAACCTGTTCCTGTACGGCACCTACCTGACGCGCTCCGGCGTGCTCTCGGATGTCTCGGTGCACGCGTTCGGCATGCTGGCGAACAAGGCGCTCTACCTGCTCCTCGTGCTGATCGGCCTCCACGCCGGGCTCGGCATCGTCCTGCTCCTGCTCCGCTGGCGCGACGCGCCCAGCCGCCCCATCTCGGACAACCTGCTGTCGCTCGACACGGCGATGGTGATGGCGGTTGCCCTGCTGTCGGCCGGCGCCGTCATCATTACCGTCGGCACCTCCTGGAGCCTGATCGTCCGCTCGTCTGCGCTGCACCTGTTGGCCACATCCGCCGCGGCGCTCTGGGTCTCGCGAGCGGTGCTGCTCGTCTGGGCGGCGCTCACCATCCGGTCGATCCGGCGCTCGTCGGGTGAGTGGTGGCTGGTCGGCAGCGTGACGGTGGGGCTGCTCGCGGTCTATGTGGGGTGGTTCGGTCTGCCGCTGCTGGCGGCGCAGGCTTCCAGCACTGGCACCCCCTGGCAGGCGCCGCTATACAACCGCGTCGGCACCTGCCTGATCCTGCCCGCCCT
Organism: uncultured Chthonomonadaceae bacterium; assembly: GCA_964519955.1. Taxonomy (GTDB): domain Bacteria; phylum Armatimonadota; class Chthonomonadetes; order Chthonomonadales; family CAJBBX01; genus CAZFLM01. The sequence continues at coordinate 2,256 of CAZFLM010000139.1, forward strand.
GATCGCCATGGGCGCGGCCCCGTTCCTGAGCTGGGGGAAGAGCGACCCGGACCGCTTCCTCTGGCGCCTGCTCGCGCCGTGGTTCCTCGCGGTGGCCTGCGGCTTCGGCATCGCCTGGTACGTGCAGAAACAGGCCGCCGCCGGCTTCGAGGCTGCGACCCCGCGCCTGGTGGTGGTGGCGACCGGCACGCTCGGCCTCTTCGCGGCGTTCGCCAGCATCCTGTGGCTCGGCCGCGTCCTGAAGCCTGCCGCAAAGGGTCGCAGTCTCATCGGAGCCGGCATCGGGGCGCTGGCCGGCGGGCTGGTCGCGTTCTGGGGCGCTCTCGTCGTGATGGGTGGTGCGCTCGGAGCGGAGGCGTCGGCCAACGCGGTGATCGGCGTGACGCTGCTGCTGATCGCGGTCGGCGGGGCGTTCACGGCGCTAGGCGCGCGGATACTGCGCGTCGTGGGCATCACCGCAGGCGGGTGGCTCGCGCACGCGGGCGTCGGCCTGTTCCTGCTTGGTGCGGTCATCTCCAACGTCTACGAGCAGACCGCCAGTGTCGACCTGATCGAGGGGCAGCCCGCCGCGGAGACCCCGTTCGGCTACGCGGTGGAGTTCGATGGGTGGACGCACGACGGCAAGCCGAGCGACGTCGCTGCACGGGAGTGGTTCGAGTTCAGCCACGGCGCCAAGCTCCGCCTGCGTCGCACCGGCACGTCAGGCAGTGGCCGGCTGGCGATCCTGCCGGTCTTCTACAGCACCCAGCGCATGAACAGCGGCGAGACCGAGGGGCCGGTCACGATGCGCTGGCCCAACATCGTCCGGGAGCCCGCCCGGGACTTCTACGTCGTCGTCGCCAATGACCCCAAGCCGCTCCGGGTCGGCACGACGGTGTGCCCTGGCCAGACCCAGATCGTGGCGACGCCGATGATGACCACGACCGGGTACTCCGTGCGCTACAAGCGCTTCTATACGAATGGCAAGGCCGGGGAGATGGGCACCGAGCTTGGCGCGGACATGGACCTCATCGCGCCGGACGGGCGCGCGTACCCGTTCCGAGCCACGATGAGCCTGAGCCCGGAGACTGGCGGCCTGAAGCCGGTGCCCGCGCAGATCGAGGGCCTCGGCGGCGAAGCCATCCTGGCCGGCTCCATCGATGTGTCCACGAAGGAACTCACCGTCCTCTTCGACCTCCCCGACCAGCCGGCGCGCTGGCGCATCCCGCTCTCGTTCACCAACAAGCCGCTCATCAACCTGGTGTGGCTCGGCGTCGTGCTGATGACCGTCGGCACCGTGATCGCCATGGTGCGGCGGGCCCGGGAAGCGCGGATTGGCACGGTGGAGGCAGCCAGCGCCCCAGCGGCCCCGACTCCGAAGGCCGCAGGTCGCAGGCGCCGCAGGCGGCCCGCCCGGGTCTGAGCCACCCGCTCCGCTCTATCGAGGATTCGGCCCGTTCGACGGCGAATGCCCTCGACGGATGGCCGCTGTTCGAGTTGCCACCGGCTCCGCACACGCAAAGACACGACCGTATGGAGGGCACGCAACGTGGGAATGACGACCTGCCGTATCCTGGCCCTGGGGGCGCTCGTGGCCGCGCTCGCTGCCGCACCCGGCGTCGCACAGACCAAGAAGAAGACCCCGGTCAAGCCGAAGACTCCAGTCAAGACCCAGACCAAGAAGCCCGTGCTGACGACGCAGGGCACCCAGCAGATGGCCGGCGATACCGTGAAGCTCGGCACCGAGCGCACGCTTGGCAAGGCGTGGCCGATGAACATCGCACTCCTGAAGCTCGACTACCAGGCCGGGCGAGTGGTGGTTGGCGAAGACGCCTATCGGGCCGGCAAGGACCAGAAGTTCCTCGTGGTGCACTACGCGCTGCACAACCCGCAGAAGTCTGAGCAACTGGTGCGCTTCGACAGCTTCAGGTTCACGGCGGTCGACGACAAGGGCACCAACCATGACTTCGAACAGGTGGTGGGCGTCGAAGCCACCAAGGAGCGCCTGGACCTGAGCCTGAAGCCTGGCCAGAAGATCGAGGCGTATACCTTCATCCGTGTTCCGGCGCAGGGCTCGATCCAGAAGCTGATGGTGATCTCGTCCGACGATATCGCCATGCGCTTCGTGCCGGAGAAGACCGACATCAAGCCCCTGGAGGAGGCCTATCGCGATCCGGCCGACGCGACGGGCTACACCGCCCGCGAGAGCGTGCCGGCGAAGCTGGGCGAGACCTTCGAGCTGCCGATGGGCGAGTCCAACAGCGGCGACTACTTCGACGTGCAGGCTGTGAAGCTCGCGAAGGTCGAGGGCAATCTGGGCGATCACGAGGTCGACGAGGGGAAGCAGCTCGTCACGCTGACTCTCAAGGTGACGAACGCGGGCAAGCACGATGGTGCGCTCTTCCGGTTCGACAGCTTCGGGGCGGTCGTGAAGACCGAGGACGGCGAGGACTTCGGCAACAACAACATCATGATCCACGCCAGCGAGAGCCGCGACGTCGAGTTCCATATCGACAAGGGGGCTACGGTGACGTTTCGCACGGTGTTCCAGGTGCCGGCGAACGCCAAGCTGAAGACCCTCGTTCTCCGTGGGCCCGGCGAGGACGGCCGCGCGCACACGATCGACATCAGCGGCGCGCTCTAGAGGCGCTGCCGGGCGGATGGTGGACTGCCCTCCACACCGCCCCCGGCGAGCGCTGAGGCCACGAGAGCCGCGGACGGAGGCACGTGCGCCCCGTTCGCGGCTCTCGTTGTCGTCGCGGCGGTGTTGGCGGCGATGCGCTACACGACCGTCTCCTCACCGGACCCGGCCGACGCGAGCGCAGCCTGGGTGAATCGGAGCACCGGCCAGATCCCGTTGAGCGGGGCCCAGTTCGTGCCCTCGCCGCCGATCAGCCGAACTAGCACATCGTCCGCGTTCTCGGTGGGCTCTTCGGGTTCGATCGGCACCAGTTGGCCATCTACCATCCAGCGGGCGGTGAGGTTCTCCATGCGGAACTCGCGGCCCTCGCAGTGGATGATGACGTGCTCGCACCAGGTCTGCGCGTCGCCGACGAAGGAGAAGGTCATCGGCACGTCGCCGGTCAAGGTGGCCGTGCCCCACATCCAGATCGGCACGGCAGTGCCCCGGTTGTCGCTCTGCGCGCGCACGATGACGCCTTCGAGCCCGGTGGCCCAGAACAGCGTGTCGAGCTGATGCCCGTTGGAGTCGAAGAAGAAGCCGCCCGGGCAGAGCACGGGATCGTGCCGCCAGGTGCCGCGGCAGGTGGTCATCCAGTCCTCGGCGAAGTAGGCGAGCACGGTCTTCACCTTGCCCCACTTGCCGGAGAGGATCTCGCGGCGCATCGCGCGGATGCCGCCGTCGTGGCGCCTGGGATAGGTCATCGTAACGACGCGCTGGGCGCGGTCTGCCGCGGCGATAACCTGTTCCAGCTCCTCTGCGTACGGAGTAAGGGGCTTCTCGCAGAGCACGTGCAGGCCGCGGTCCAGGGCCGCCAGCACCTGACGCACGTGCAGCGCGTCGGGCGTGGCGATGCAGACGGCGTCGAGATCGGCCGCGAGCATCGCGTCGTAGTCGGCCACCGACAGGCGAGTACCGCCCGCGGCCTGTGCGGCTCGTTCACGCGATTCGGCGCTGGGGTCGCAGACGGCGACGACTTCGACGTTGGGCATGGCGGCGAACCGCTCGGCGTGGATGACCCCGAGCGCGCCGCAGCCGGCGATCCCTACTCGGAGCTTCGTCTGCGGCGTGGCGACTGTGGACATGCGGCTGCCTCCCTGGGCTGAGATCTGCCGCATGATTCGGCGCGCCGGGCGGCGTCACCTGCTGGGCACAGCGGTGCGAGTGGCGCCGTAGGGTGATGTGCGGGAGCGCGGGCAGCCATAATGGTTGTGGCGAGCCGCGGCCCTCCGGCACGTGTGAATGGGCCGGAGGGCATCGCGCCGCCTGTGGGAGCAACCTACGCTTGTGAGTGATCTACCGACTGCACCTGACGGGCCAGTGACGCCCCCGAGTCCGCCTGCCGAAGGCTCCTCGGGCATGTCCGGGCGGCGCGTCGCCAAGAACACCCTCATCTATCTGCTCGGGCAGTGCGTGACGTGGTCGGTCACGCTCGTCGCGATCACGATCATCCCCCGGACTCTCGGCGAGGCCGGGATGGGGCAGATCGCGCTCGCCACGGTACCGATCGGCACGGTCGTGCTGCTTCTGGGCTTCAGCATCGAGTCGTATTTGACCACCGAGGTCGGCCGCGATCGGCGCGAAGCCGAGAGGCTCATCCAGGCCGTCCTCGGGCTGCGGCTGGTGCTGACGCCGCTGCTCTGGCTCTGTGCCTGCGCGCTCCTGTACGCTACCGGCGCTTCTCCCATCGTGTGGAAGCTGGGGCTCGTGGCTCTGCTCGGGGCCACCATCTCGTTCGTGATCGGTCCGCTGAACAACGTGCTGGTCGGCCTGGAGCAGGCACGCCGCGTGACCACCATCACCTCGTTGGGCACCGCCAACCAGTTGCTGGCGATCCCGTTCCTGCGCTACGGCCCGATCTCCGTCGTGGTCTCGTCTGCGTCCATGCAGTTGGTGACCAGTTCGATTCAGGCGGCGTGGATGAGCCAGATAGTCCGGCTTCGTCCGGTGTTCCGGCGCGCTGAGTGGGAGCACGTGGTGCGCGGCGGTCTCCCGTTCCTGGTCAACTCCCTGGTGATGCAGCTCTACCAGTTCACCACGGTCTACATCCTGAAGTACTTCGCCGGTGAGTCGGCGGTCGGCGTCTACACCCAGTCGCAGCGCATCTTCGGCACGTTCTTCTTCATCCCCGCAGCCATCGGCTCGGCGCTCCTCCCATCGCTCTCCCGCATGGTGGCCGCAGACCCGGGCGAGTTCCGGGCGATGCAGTCGCGCATCCTTTGCCTGATGGTGTCCCTGGGGCTGCCGGTGGGGTGCATGGCGTTCGTGCTGGCTCAGCCGCTCTGCCACTTGCTCTATGGGCACCGGGCGTTCGGCAACGTGCCCGCTGCCCTCCAGATCGCCGCTGTGAGCGTCGTGCCCATCTACATCACCTCCACCATGTATCAGTTCCTCACGGCGCAGCGCAAGAACGCGACGTGGAGCTTCTTCCTGATGCTCACAGTGGTGGTCAACTGCATCTGCTGCGTGGCATTCATCCCGCTCTTCTCCCGCCTCTATCACAACCCGGCGATGGGCGCGCAGGCTGCCTGCCTGATCGCCGAGTCCGTTGCGGTGCCCCTCGCGCTCATCCTGCTACAGACCAACCCCTTCGGGGGCGACACGATCGGGCGGCTGGCACGCGCGAGCGCGGCCGCTGCTCTGATGGTGGTCGTGATGCTGCTCACGCGGCGGTACTTCATTGTCGTGCCCGCCGCCCTGGGGGTCGTCACCTTCGGGTTGGTGGCGTGGTTCCTGCGCGCCCTGGGCGACGAGGACCAGGCCAGGCTGGTAGCCCTCGTGCGCGGCCGGCTTCGACGGTCGCGAGCATAGGCTGGCCGCCTCTGCCGACCGGACGTGTGTATCGGCTCGAGCAAAACGGTCCCGGGAGCAGCCTCCCGGGACCGTTCTCATGTTCTGCTCGCGGGCCGGCTTACCTGTAGACGGTGATGGTGGCCAGGTCGGTCATGGCCGCTGAGTTGAACGAGTAGATGCCGTAGACGATGGCGGTCTCGGAGGTCAGGCTCCTCGACTGGTAGATGTTCCCCAGCATCCCAACCATCACGCCGCGCCCCGTCTTGCGGAACGAGGCCCCGAGCGCCGTCACGTCGATCCAGTCGGATGTCGAGTTATCCGACATCAGGAATCTGCCCCAGAGGCGGACCTCCTGGGCAAGCCCCGACTTGATGCCCGCCGTCTCGGGGCGAAGATCCACTGCCACGAGCTTGATGATCTTCGGGGCGCCGATCGTGAATGTCAGACCACTGGATGTCCCGCCGCCGGGCGCCGGGTTATAGACGGTCACGTCCGCGGTGCCCGCTGTCGCCACATCCGATGCGGTGATCTCGGCCGTGAGCGCCGTGCTGGAGACGTATGTTGTCGGCCTGTCGCTCCCGTTCCAGCGCACCGTCGCGCCGGCTATGAACCGGGTGCCAGTGACCGTCAGAGTGAACGCCGCGCTGCCCGGCAGTGCCGAGCTGGGGCTCAGTTTGGTCAGCGTGGGAACCGGATTGGTGGCGCTCGGGTCGATGGTGAAGAGCACGGCGTTCGAGGTCCCGCCGCCGGGCGCGGGGTTGTACACCGTGACGGATGCCGTGCCCTCGACCGCCACGTCGCTGGCCGAGATGGCCGCGGTGAGCTGCGTGCTCGACACGTAGGTGGTGGTGCGGCCGGTGCCGTTCCAGCGCACCCGGGAAGAGGGGACGAAGTCCAAGCCCGTCACAGTGAGCGTCAAGGCGGCGTCGCCTGCGGTTGCGCGAGCCGGCGAGAGCGCCAGCAGGCTGGGGACGGGGTTCGGCGCGGTCACCGTGAAGCTCGCCGCGGCCGACGTGCCGCCGCTCGATGTCGGGTTCTTGACGGTCACCGCGCAGGTGCCAGCGACCGAGAGGTCGGCCGCTGTGATCGCTGCCGATAGCTGCGTCGAGGACACGAACGTCGTCGTCCGCGCGGAGCCATTCCACTGCACCGTTGCGCCGTCCAGGAAGTTCGTGCCGGTGACCGTGAGCGTGAAGGCGGGGTCGCCCGCCAGCGCGCTGCTCGGAGAGAGCGCCGTTACCGTCGGGAGGACGATCGCGCGCAGCGCCTTGTAGACGTTGATGCGGCCCGCGCCCGACGCGATCGAGTAGACGTCGGCATTGTCGATCTGCGCCACGATCGTGTCTGCGATCTGCTGGTTCGTGAGATCGGGGCGCTGTGCCCAGAGCAGGGCCGCCTCACCCGCGACGTGCGGCGCCGCCATCGAGGTGCCCGACATGGTGGCGTAGGTGCTGGTCGGGTACGTTGAGAGGATATCGAGCCCGGGCGCCGCCACTCTGACCCATGTACCGTAGTTGCTGAACCACGCCCGCGTGTCGGAGCTGTTCGTTGCGGCCACCGAGACGACGTTGGCGTACGCGGCAGGGTAGAAGAGGGCGGTGGAGGCGTTGTTGCCCGCGGCCGCCACGAGGACGCAGCCGTGCGACCAGGCATACGCCATCGCGTCGCTCAGCGTTGTGGAGGTGGCCGTGTCGCCGAAGCTCATGCTGATGACGTTGGCGCCATGGTCCACGGCGTAGGTGATGCCGTCCGCCACGTTGACGTCGCTGCCATATCCAGAGGAACTCAGCACCTTGATCGGCATGATGCGTATTGCCGCAGTGCCGGCGGTCCCGCTGAGGCCGTTCCACGCCGCGACGCCCGCGATGCCGAGCGAGTTGTTGATGGTGCCCGCGGCGGTGCCCGCGCAGTGCGTGCCGTGGCCGTGGTCGTCGTACGGGTCGCCGGGATCGGTGGACGTGTAGGTGAACGCGTTGAAGCCCACGACCTTGCCGCCGCTCCGCAGAATGGCGTCCGTGAGGTCGGGGTGGTTGTACTGCACGCCGGTGTCCACGATCGCGATGACGACGGGAGAGGAGACCGCCGGCGTCCAGATGCTCCACGCCTGGTCTGCCTTGACCATCGGCAGCGGCCACTGCGACGAGTAGTACGTGTCATTGGGTGTCGCGCAGATGTGGCGGATCACGTTCGGTTCGACGAAGCGGACGCCGGGCTGCTTCCGGATCTGCGCGATGGCCTGATCCATCGTGACCCCGTCGCGCAGCCGAACGCGGTACACGCCCAGGCTTCCGACGCGGGTCGCGCCCTGCCCGAGCGCCCTTACAGCCGATCGGGCGCGCGCGAGGCGGGCCGACGAGGTGTTCTCGAGGCCCACCAGCACTTCGCCCTGTACGACCTGCTGTTGGGCGCCGGCGCGACCAGCCGCCGTGAGCGCCACGACCACGCACGCGGGTATGAACCAACGGATCGATCTCATAGATGCCTCTCTTGGGGGGAGGGGTGCAGGCGCTATAGTGGGTGCCGGTGGCAGACGGGCGACCCCGGTAGAGGGCCGCCCGCGGCGATCGCGACTGTGTGTGGACGCCACCCTCGCTGATCCACATGCAGGAACCGTGCCAATGCTAGGGTGAACAGCGCGCGGCGCACGAATCCCCGCGATGGGCGTGCCTGCCCGTCCGGTCTGTCCGCTAGCCTGATCTATTCGTCACCCTTGGCGACAGTGGCCACATGACGATTGCT
>CAZFLM010000140.1:0-3000 GCA_964519955.1 uncultured Chthonomonadaceae bacterium
GTGGCGCGCGCGAGCTGGGCCAGGCGGCAAATGCTCGTCTCCACCTCCGGCCCCTGCTGCATCATGAGGTCGGCCAGCTCGTCGACGATCACCACGATGTACGGGAGCTTCTCCTCCGGCGTGGCCGCGCGCGAGTTGTACCCCTCGATGTTGCGCGTGCCGACGAGCGAGAACTTGTCGTAGCGCCGGTCCATCTCCTGCAGCACCGCGCGGAAGATGCCCGCCGACTGCTTCACGTCTTTCACCACCGGGTGCAGGAGGTGGGGGATGCCGTCCCAGAGCGACAACTCGACGCGCTTCGGGTCGATCATGATCATCCGCACCTCGCGCGGCGTCGCTCGGTAGGTGAGCGAGGCGATCAGCGCGTTGAGGGCGACTGACTTGCCGGAGTTGGTCGATCCGCCGATCAGCAGGTGCGGCATGCGGCTCAGGTCGGCGTACTTCACCGTGCCCTCGACCGTCTTGCCCAGGACGAACGTCAGCTTGCCGGGCGCGTTCCAGAAGTCCGGCGAGTCGATGCACTCGCGGAGGCCGACGATGGCCGGGTTCGAGTTCGGCACCTCGACGCCGATGGCCGCCTTGCCGGGGATCGGCGCCTCCAGCCGCACGTCGATGGCCGAGAGCGACATCGCGAGGTTGTCGGCGAGCGAGACGATCTTGTTGACCTTGATGCCCGGCGCCAGGCGGATCTCGTAGCGCGTGACTGTCGGCCCACGCGCGATCTCCACCACGTTCGCCCGCACGTTGAAGTGCTGCAGCGTCTCCTCGATGATCTGCACCTTGGCGGTCAGCTCCGCGTCGAGGTTGCGTGTGGGCGGGGGAGGCACGTCCTGCAGGATGTCGATGGGCGGCAGCTTGTACCCGGTCTCGTCCGGCGGCTCGAGTGCGCTGAACACGACTTGCTCGGCCGCGTCGGCCTGCTTGGCGCTCTTGCGCTTGGCGCGCGGCGGCTCCTGCACGAGCGCGATGGGCGGCTCGCCGTCGTCGGTCTCGGCCATCAACTCGGCGAGGGAGGGCGACCGCTTGAGCGGCGGCAGCACCTCGGCGCGGCCGATCGGGACGGGCAGCAGCTCGCCATCGTCACCGGCGTTCAGCCGCTTGCGGTCCGTGCCGGGCTCGATGGCGCCACCATTGCGGCGGGCGCGCACGGCTCTGGCGGTCGTCTGCGCTGCGGCCACCCCCGCGACCGCGGGGCGCTGCATTGCCCGCAGCATCTCGATGACGGGGCGGTCGATGAGCAGCACGAAGGCGATGCACGTCATCAGCAGGACGGCGAGATAGGAGGTCTGCACGCCGACGAGGCCCAGCAGCACCTCGCCCATGGCCGCGCCGATGTAGCCGCCTGCCTCCATGACGTGCTCGGACGACCAGGCTGGCGAGACGCCCTGCACGGGAACGGGAGCGCCGGTTGCCACGATCGGGGCAGGCGGGATGACGGGCGGCGTGGGCACCACCAGATGGCGCCAGGTGACGAACGCCAAGAAGAGCAGCACGAGCCCGAGGGCGCTGTGGGAGAGGGCCATCCTCGCGTAGCCGACGAGGAACATGGAGCCGAGGCAGAGTACCGCGAGCGGCACCAGGAACGCGCCCGATCCGGCCAGGAGGCGCAGCACGTGGGCTGCCCCCACCGGCACGATGGCGTCCTGCGGCCACGTCAGCCAGAGCAGACAGGCCGCGCCCGCGAAGAACAGGCACAGCCCGGCCAGGTCGTTGACCCGCCGGCCCTTCGGGTGGACATCGACGACGGCTTGTGCTTTCACGGCGCTGCTACCTCACTTCCGCCAGCGCGGACACGAGCCGAAACCGGCGGCCCAGCAGAACTGCGGGCTATGGGTGTGACGAAACGGCGCTTGCCCGGGTTCCGCGGGATGCGACCAGGCGGCGCGGTGGGCGGGCCTCCGACTCCCAGCCGGGGAACTCCGAGTCGAGCAGCTCGGCGATGAGGCCCATGCGGCGGCGTGCATCGCGCCGGGCGTCGGCCGCCTCGTCCGCGAGCAGGGCGCTCTCCACCTCGATGCGGTTGGCGCAGCGGATGTCGGCTTCGTACTGGTCGTAGAGCGCCATCAGCTCACAGCGGAGGGTGCGGCGGTTCAGCACCGGCACGCTGGCGACGACGGCCGCTGGCGCGCTCTGCCGCGCGGGAACGGTTCGCCGTCGGGTGGTGCGCCTGGGCGCCTCGTCGGTTGGGATCGTCAGAACGGGTGTCATGTTGTTGAGCCTAAACTCGTAGTAGGTCCTCGAGACCGGCGGCCACAGCGGCCTCGTACACGTTGGCGTAGGTAAGGTGCTCCTGGTATTGCTCCCAGGTGCTCTTGCTCCAGATCTCGCACTTGCGTCCCTGGCCGACGATGACGGCCGTGTGGTCCGGGGTGATGCGTGCCCACTCGCGCAGGTGCTTCGGGATGGCGAGGCGCGCCTGCGGGTCGAGCCGCGTCGTCACCCGGCCGCCCAGCATGCGCTGCAGCAGGCCGGCGTTGGTGTTCAGGACCGCCTCGCGCAGGCTGCGCTCGACCTCGCGCCACACGGGCACGGGGATGACGAGGATGGCCCGGTCCGGCCCTCGCGTGAGCACGAAGTCGCCGGCCAGCTCCGAGCGGATCTCGGCGGGCATGACGATGCGTCCCTTGTCGTCGACGCCGTGCTCGTACTCGCCCCAGAAGTTGAAGTCGTCTCGCTCTGCCATCCCCTGACGCCCCTGGGTCGGTTCTACCCCTGAATCACCACATCAAACACTATGGAGTAATGCGGCGCACCTTTGTCAAGTACCTGCAATCCCAGTTTCCGGGTTTTTGGCCTCCGTTGTCTCCTCGCCGTCGCCAGTGTTCATATTTGTCTACTGAATCCCTTGACGGCTGCCACAATATGGTGTATCTATGTCTATGTGTATGGGCGTCTACGTGTTGGCTTGGGCGGTGGGCTCTTGCGGATGACGGCCACGCGCTCCATGACTGTCGCGCCTCGGTACGTTGTGCGTGGCGGAACGGTGCAACCCGCTCCTTC
>CAZFLM010000140.1:3100-9774 GCA_964519955.1 uncultured Chthonomonadaceae bacterium
TGCCCGCACACGTCGCGGGCGGCCAGTCGCGGCTCGGATTGGCGGGGGCGTGGCGGTGCGTCGCAGGCCCGGCAGGCGGCTGTGGGAATGGCGATGGGTGATCGCGGATTACAGCAGACCGCTCCCTCACGGTCGCGGCTCGGATTGGCGGGTGCGTGGCGATCGAACTCTCTCATAGCCGTTCTCTGTGCCATCTCTGCGATCTCTGCGGCTCTGTGGTGAGGGCGCTCGGTACGTTGTGCGTGGCGGAACGGTGCAACCCGCTCCTTCTGCCCGCACACGTCGCGGGCGGCCAGTCGCGGCTCGGATTGGCGGGGGCGTGGCGATCGAACTCTCTGATGGCCGTTCTCTGTGCCATCTCTGCGATCTCTGCGGCTCTGTGGTGAGCCCGCCGTTCGCCGTTATCTGCGTGCATCCGCGTTCATCTGCGGTTGCATTTGGTCTCTCTCGATGATCCGTTCGGTTTCGTGTTTCTTGATGCCGGAGATCGGCCTGGCGTGTGAGCGCCTGCGGTCGCCGCGGCTGAGCGCCGAGCCTCTCGCGCTGGTGGGGGAGGACGGCGTGGTGCGGGCCGCCTCTTCCGAGGCGCGCCGCTATGGGGTGCGAGCGGGCCAGGCGAAGACCGGCGCGCGCGCGCTGTGCGATGGGCTGGAGGTGCTGCCCTATGATGCTCCTTCCTATGAGGAGCTGGCTCGCTCCGTTTGGGACCTGTTGGCCATCGAAAGCTCCTTCGTCGAGCCCGCTGGACCAGAGCTGTGCTATGTGGCGTGGGACGGGCCCGATATCCAGGAGCGCGTGGCAGATACGGCCCGGCAGTCCGAGGAGCGCATCGCCTCGCCCGTGCGCGTGGGGTTGGGCACCAGCAAGCTCGTGGCGCGTGTGGCCGCTCAGCGAGACCAGGGGAAGTGCGTGGTGGTGGAGGCCGGAATGGAAGCTGCCGCGCTCGCGCCTGTCTCTCTGCGTGAGGTGTCCGTGCTGGAGCCGAAGCTTCTCGACCGCCTCGACCGGCTGGGAGTGCGCACCCTCGGCGACGTGCTGCACCTACCCCAGGAGGCGCTGCGGAAGCAGCTCGGGGGGCTCGGTGTGCGCCTCTACCGCATGGCCCTCGGCGAGGATGGGGAGCGGGTCGCGCAGATGTGGCCGCCTCGAACCCTCGCCCACATCGTGCGGTTCGAGGACGAGGTGGTGGAGAGTGCGGTGGTGGAGCACGCGATGCGCATCTGCTCCGGCCGGATTGCGGACACGCTGGCAGATCAGCGCGAGTTTTGCCGGCTGCTGACGCTGGAGGCCGAGGTGGTTGGCGGGCGGCGCCTCGTTCAGCGGGAGCGGCTGTCGACGCCGACGCGCGCCCCGGGAGTGCTGCTGGGGGCGGCGGCCAGGCTGTTTCGGCGGATGGCGCCGGACACCCCCCTGCTCAGCCTGGGGCTGGAGGCGGGAGAGCTGGGGGTGGGCGGCGGGCAGCAGTTGACCCTGCTCGACGAGAACGACCATGGCCAGGGCCTACCGCACGAGCGCCAGTCGAGGCTGAACGCAGCGATGGGCTTCCTGGCGCGGCGCTACGGGTCGTCCTCGGTCCAGCGCGCCGAAGCCTGCCGCCGCGCGCTGCGCATCCGGCTCTGGGCGGAGCCGCTCGGCCCGGTGGTGAACGAGGAAGTGGTGGTGGATGCGGACGCGGAGGGCGCCCCGCTGCGCTACCGCCGGCGCGGGGGGCAGTGGGAGGTGGTGCAGGTGCTCGATCGCTGGCGCGAGAGCGACTGGTCGCGCGAGGGGCTGTCGGAGCGGACGGTCTACCGAGTGGAGACCGACCCGCCGGGCTTCTCGGAGCTGCACCGCTCTCGCGGAGGCTGGCGCCTGGCGTCGGTCGCGGACTGATGGGGGAGGCTACTCGTCCTCGCCTGAGAACAGCGCCGCGATGTCGCGTGCCCCGTGAATGACCCGGATCACGTCGATCCGATCATCGTATGACCGGTAGAGCACGACGTAGGAGCCGACGACCCAGCTTCTGATCCCAACGGATATCTCAGGCCGCACGCGCCCAATGCCCGGCCAATCTGTCAAACGCGCAAACGCCTCGCCGAACTTGTCGACGAGGCGTTTGGCTGCTTGGTCGTCGTCTTGCGCGACATAGTCGCATATCTCAGCGACGTCGTCCTGCGCGCGGTCGGTGAGGCGGCAGGCCCTCATGCCGTGTCCGGGCTCACGCCGGCCTCTCTGCGTCTCCGGAGGTCGCCGACCCGGCGCATGATCTCATCGGGATCCCACTGCCACACTCTGCCCTGCTCGACGTCGGCGTCGCCTGCGGCAACGTCGGCCCGGAGCCGCTCAATCCGTCGGTCACGCTCCTGGGCGAGCAACTCCAGGATGTAGTCCTCGGCAGTGTGGTACCCACCGGCTTCAGCCTGCCCCCGGGCGAATGCGAGCAGCGAATCGGGCATCGATAGCGTCAATGCGGTCATCGCCCACCTCCATTCCCATTCTACAGCAGCAGGCTCGGACACGCCAGAGCCGTCCCGCTACCCGTGCCGCACCGCGACGATGCGGTACTCCGCGGTCCCGGCAGGGATCTTCACCTCGACCGTGTCGCCCGGCACAACGCCCAGCAGCGCCTTGCCAACCGGCGACTGCACCGAGATGCGGTCATTCACCGGGTCCGCCTGCACGGGGTCGACCAGCACGTAGTCCCACTCGTCGTCGGTCTCGATCTCGTGCACGGTCACGATGGAGCCCAGCACCGCGCCCTCGCCCTCCGCCTGGACCTGGTCAGGTACCACGGACGCGATCTCCAGGGTGCGCTCCAGATCCGCGATGCGCCCGTTGAGGACGCCCTGGTCGCGCCGCGCCTGATGGTACTCGAAGTTCTCGGACAGGTCGCCGTACGCACGCGCCTTCCGCAGCGCCTCGGCCAGTTCGGGGCGCTTCACACTCTTCAGATGCTCCAACTCCTCGCGGATCTTCCGGTAGCTGGACTCGGTCAGGACGATCTCGTCAGGCATTCCGCGTGGCACTCCTCTTATGTAAGTACAGATACGTGATCATCGGTTGCATCCCATTAGGAGCGTACATTACCCCAGCTATTCCGGGGGAGTCAACGCCTTGACTTCCCCGCGGTATCGTGGTTAAATGGCCCTCGGGCGTGCCAGACCGCTGGCTTGCCTGACCTGTGTGCCGGAGCTGTGGTGGAATGGGCCTCCGTGCCCGTCCGGCGTCGCTCCTGTGTAGGTCGGGCCTGGCCATTCAGCCTGAACGACCTCGACGCCGCATCCGCCGGCCATCCTCGTTGCACGGCCAACCTTCATGATTCAGCTCCAAGACGTGACCGTCGAATACCCATCGGAGCGCGTTGCCCTTCGGGACGTGTCGCTGCGCATCGAGAAGGGCGAGTTCGTCTTCCTCGTGGGCTCCACCGGCGCGGGCAAGTCAACCCTGCTCAAGCTCATCTACCACGAAGAGGTCCCCACCCAGGGGAAGATCATCGTCGGCGGGCAGAACCTCACTACTTTGCCTCCCCGCGACGTGCCCTTCCTGCGCCGCCGCATGGGAGTCGTCTTCCAGGACTTCGGACTGCTGCCGAACAAGACCGTCTTCGAGAACGTAGCCTTCGCTCTGCGCGTCATAGGTGCTGGGCGGCGAGAGATCCGGCGCAAGGTGCCGGCCGCTCTCGAAATGGTCGGCCTGATGCGCCGATGCGACGGCCTGCCGGCGCAGCTGTCAGGCGGCGAGCAGCAGCGCGTCGCGATCGCTCGGGCACTCGTCAACGATCCGCCGCTGCTCATCGCCGACGAGCCAACCGGCAACCTCGACCCCGACACCTCGGCCGGCATCGCCGAGATCCTGGCCCATGTCAACCTGCGAGGTACCACGGTGGTCGTCGCCACGCACGACAAGATGATCGTCGACCGCCTGCAGCGCCGCGTCATCGAGCTGGACCACGGCCGCGTCGTGCGCGACGACGCTCAGGGCAACTATTCCCGGGAGAGCGAAGAGTGAGCATCTCGAGTCTCTTCTTCCTCTTCGAGGAGGCCGGCCGCAACATACGGCGCAACGGGCTGATGTCCGTTGCCGCCCTCACCACCGTCACCATCGCCATGGCCGTGTTCGGCGGGTCGCTCTATGGCATCTATCGCCTCCACCAGTTCGTGCAGGCGCAGCCGGGCAAGTTCGAGATCGCCGTCTTCCTGCGCACCGACGCGCCGCGCGACGACGCTGTGGCGCTGCAGCAGGACCTTCGCAAGCTCCCGGGCGTGGCGTCCGTCGACCTGTACCCGCGCGAGCAGGCGCTGTCGGCGATGATGGCGGAGGATGCGCAGCGCGGGAGCGGCATCGCGGCGGCGGTGGAGGAGAACCCCTTCCCGGACCGGCTCGACGTGCGCCTGGACGATCCGAAGCAGACCCGCACCTTCGCCGACCGCCTCCGCGACCAGACGGCATACCCCAAGATCGACGCGGTGCGGGACGATCGCGAGACGCTGGACAAGCTGATCGCCACGTCGAAGCTGATCCGCAACATCGGCGGGGCCCTCGCGGTGATGCTGTTCGTTGCCACCGCGTTCGTCATCCAGAACACCGTGCGCCTCACCGTCTATGCCCGCCGCCGCGAGATCCGCATCATGCAGCTCGTCGGCGCGACTCCTGGCTTCATCAAACTGCCGCTCGTGCTGGAGGCTGTCTTCTACGGCGCGATCGGTGGCCTGGTCGCGTCCGGCATGGTCCTGTTCGTGGTGTCGCAGGTCTCCACCTACGTCGGCCGGTTCGAGACACCGCTTGCGCAGGGGATGCCTGCCGCGATCGGCCCTCGCCTGGTGCTTGGCACCCTTGTTGGGGTGGGAAGCGCCATCGGAGGCGGCAGCGGCCTGGTCGCCGTGCGGCGGTTCCTGCGGAGGGTGTAGTGCGATCTGCCCCCGCTTCCCGCATCTGCTCCATTCGCGCATCGGCGCGCGCGGCAGTTCTGGTCGCGCTCTGCTGCGCCCTTTCCGCGGCCCCTGCCGCGAACTCCGTCGCGTTCCCCTCGTCCACGAAGAAGCCCAAGAAGTCGGCCAGGGAGCTGCGCAGCGACCTCAGCAGCGTCAAGTCGCAGATCTCGCAGACCCGCAAGCAGATCCGCGCCACCAAGCGGCGTGAGGGCAAGATCACCGTGGAGATCGAAGGCGTGGAATCGCGCCTGCTGGCCACGGAGTCGCGGCTCGAGCAGACACGCGGGCGCCTCGCGCAACTCCGCGCCGAGGATGTCGTCCTGCGCAAGCGCATCGCTGAAGCCGAGCTTCGTCTGGCGTCCCGGCGCAAGGCGCTCTCCCGCCGCGTGCGCGAGAACTACATCCGCGGGCGCTCCACCTACGTGCAGGTGCTGCTCCGCTCCACCAGCATCAAGGACTACCTGGCGCGGTCCTACTACGTCGAGCGGCTGGTCGACAGCGACATCCGCCTCGTGGACGGCATCAAGGCCGACCAGAAGCAGCTAGCGGAAGACAAGCGCCGCCTCGAGGCGCAGACCGCCGAGCAGGTGACCCTGAAGGATCAGTTGGAGACCGACCAGGCATCGTTCCGGTCGGATGTCGAGACCAAGCGCGACCTGCTGCACGATGTCCAGGAGACGCGCGAGAGCATGGAGGAGGCGCTCGAGGTCCTCGAGCAGTCCTCCCGCGAGATCGAGCAGCGCATCCGCGCCATGCAGCAGACGCCCACCGGCCGCGCCAGAATGGCCCATCCGTGGAGCGGCGGCTTCATCCGGCCGGCGTCCGGACCCATCACCTCGGGCTTCGGCATGCGCAACCACCCCATCCTTGGGCGCCGCCGCATGCACACCGGCGTCGACATCGGCGCGGGCTATGGCGCTCCGATCCGCGCGGCCGCCGGCGGCGTGGTCATCTTCTCCGGCTACCAGCGCGGCTACGGCAACACCGTCATCATCGACCACGGCGGCGGCGTGACCACTCTCTATGGCCACTGCTCGCGGCGCAACGTGTCCGAGGGGCAGTCCGTGCGCCAGGGCGACGTGGTTGCCAACGTCGGATCGACGGGCCTCTCGACGGGACCGCACCTGCACTTCGAAGTGCGCCGCAACGGTACGCCGGTCAGCCCGCTGTGAGCGACGGCCTGGACCCGGTCCTCGGCACCGGCCTCCCGCGCCGGGGAGTGGCAGTCGTCTCGATGTTCCTGGCCGGGCTCCTATTCGCGGTCATGAGTCTGTGCGCCAAGGCGGCAGGCACCACCGCGGCCGGTGTGCCCATCCCGGCCTCCGAGGCCACGCTCTTCCGCTTCGCGTTCGGCACGGCCGTCATGCTCCCGTTCCTCGGAGTGCGCTCGGCGCGCCTGCTGGGCGAGGACAAGCTCGGCCTCACGATGCGCGGGGTGACGGGCGGGCTTGCCGTCCTGTTCTACTTCCTCGCGCTGACGTACACCACGCTCACCCACGCGGTCCTCCTGAACTTCACGTCGATCATCTTCGCCCCGCTCTTCGCGTTCGCGCTTCTCCGGGAGAAGATGGGCTCGCGGGGGCTGGTGGCCGTCGCGCTGGCGGCAGTCGGCATCCTGCTGATCACCGGGCCGCTGAGCGGGGGCTGCGGGCTTGGCGACCTGGCGGGCCTGGCCTCGGGCATCCTCGCCGGTGTGGCGGTGACCGCCATCCGCCACCTGCGCCGCGGCGAGACCGCGTCGAGCATCTTCTTCTACTTCTCCCT
>CAZFLM010000141.1:0-9548 GCA_964519955.1 uncultured Chthonomonadaceae bacterium
AGGCGCGTGCCGCGTGCGCCGGGAGATCAATCACCCGGCTGGCGGGCTTGCGGCCAACCGTCCTCCGGACGGGTGCGGGCCGGGCGTTCGTCGCCATGTGCCTACCGCTCGACCGAGTAGAAGATGAGACGGGAGCCGCGCCGGTTCGGGATGGTCACCTCGAAGCCCTTGTCGCGGATGGCCTTCCCCGAGGCGGCCCAGGCCTTGCCGGTGTCGTAGTCCTCGAAGCGGTAGCGCTTGGCCGGGTCGATGGTGAGGAGGTCGAACGTCATCGCGCGCACGTCGCTCTTGGCGCGGCGCAGGGCCAGGATCATCCCCGCCTGCTCCTCCGGCAGGTAGAGCTGGTAGGCGGACCAGGCGGCCGGGTCTCGCTGGCGGTTCGTGAGCGGGTAGTAGTCGCCGCGGAAGTACTTCTTGCAGCGCTTGGCCTGGACCACGTTGGCCTTGAGTTGGCGCCACTCGGCCTCGGTCTTGGCGACGATCGCGTTCTCCTGGCCAGGGCTCAGCGCGCATCGGGCCTCGTACGTGTCGTAGGTCATCCAGCCGCGGATCATGCTGCCCTGGCTCGGCAGCCAGTGGAGGATGCCGAAGCTGTGGTCCTGGGTCGACTCCTCGGTGGCCTCCGGGAAGCAGTTGTAGTCGCTGCGCCAGAGCGGCTGGCCGCGCGAGATGCTCTCCAGATCGATCCGCCGCCCCCCGCTCGCGCAGTTAAGGATCGCCAGATTCGGGAAGCGCTTCAACAGCTCATCCCAGAAGGCAAAGTGCCCCTCGATGAAGCGCATCTCCTTCATCCCCCACCGGTTCGGTTCGGCGGCGGCCTCCAGGTAGGCGTTCGGTTCGAGGTTGAAGTCCTCCTCGTACCAGTCGATGCCGTAGTCCTTCACCAGGCCGGCGACCGTGTCCACCGCCCACCGGAACGCCTCCGGCTTGCCGAGGTCGAGCAGGAGCGTCTGGCCGTCGTGGCGCGGGGCGTCGCGGGTCTCCGTCAAGAAGTACTCCGGGTGCTGGAGGGTGATGGGGCGGCCCTGGATGGCGCGGCAGGGCTCCACCCACACGAGGAACTGCATGGCGGCCGCGTGGGCTGCGTCGGCGACGGGCTTCAGCGTGCAGTTGTGCCAGTTCGGGTTGGGGCGCCAGTCGCCGGCCATCGGGCCCCAGTCGCCCTCGAAGACCGTGCGCGACGGCACCGTGCCCGTGCCGTACCAGCCGGCGTCGAACCAGTACACGTCGAACGGGACCTGGTGCTGCTTGACCTGCTCGATGATCTCCAGGTGCTCCTTCGACGGGATGCCGCCCCACACGACGCCGGAGATGGGCGGCTCGACCGGCTTGCCGTCGATGTGCGGCGTGTAGTGGTCGCGGACGAGGCGGCGGAACAGGTTCTGCCCGTGCATCATCTCGCCTTGCCAGTAGAGCGCCAGGTTCAGCGTGCAGCGGACCGACCCGCCGGGGTGCAAGATCGTGTCGAGGTTCTCGACCCCGGCCAGGATGGTCGACTTGCCGCCGCCCTGGTGGTCGAAGTAGGCCCGCCACGCGCCGCTCCAGCCGAGCCCGGTGATGAGCCCGTCGCCTCCGGTCTGGTAGTTGAAGAAGGGGAGCCAGTGGCTGCTAGAGCGCTTGTCGTTCGGCATGAGGTAGGCGTGCGTTCGCGCCCACTCCGCGTTGCACGGGGAGTCCATGGGGATGCGGCGGCGCTTGTCCCACATGGAGTTGTGCATGATCTCGCTGAGGAGCTGGAAGTCGTCCTCATGGCCCGGCGAGCCGATGGAGCGGTGGAGGATGGGCATCGCGTCACCCGCCGCATCCCAGCGTGTGTCGATGCCCCAGAAGTCGTGGATCTTCGCCGAGTCCGCCTGCCCGTCGTTGCGGACGCGCACGACCCACTGGAACGCGGGCATGCCCTTGAACTCGGTCAGGCGCATCTCGCAGGTGAGCTGGGTCTGGCCGTCGTGCCACGTAAGGACGTGGGCGCGCGTCCCGTCCGGCTGCCAGTCGCCCGATACGACCTTCGCCGCGCCGACGCGCACCCACTCGCGGCTGCTGCGGTCGCCGCACTTGAACGAGAACGGCAGGTCGGCGGTGTAGCGCCCGCCATCGCCCGGCCCTTTGCCGAGGAGGAAGCCCTTCCACTGCTCGACGAACGCCATCTCGCCCGCACTGGGGCGCGAGGAGTAGGGCTCGACGGGCAGCTTCGCGCCGCCGGCAGCGGCCGCGGAGCACGTCGCCGCGCAGAGCAGCAGCAGGACGGCGGATGGCTGGATCATGGGCGTTCCTTTGTGTGGCGCGAGGGGGCTACCCACCCCGGCCTTCGGCCACCCCTCCCGAATCGGGAGGGGACGTTGCGCGGGCGTCGAGCGCCTGGCGGTTGGCGGCGCAGTGGCCGGCGGCGTCAGGTCCGGCGGTTGAAAGCGCGCCTCGCGTACGGCACGAAGCCCGCCTGCGCGGGCTGAACGGCTGGGCGGTGCCGCGACCGATCCCATGGAGGGTCGGCCTCCGTGCCGACCGGGGCGGTGGGGCAAACGCATGTGCTTGCGATCACCCCGCCGTCCGTCCTCGCGATCCCGTGCCTCCGGCGGCTACCAGAGCTTCCACCACGGCTTCTTGGCGGGTTCTGGCGCAGGCGCTCGCTCCCTGGGCGCGGCGGGCGGAGGTGGCGCGGGCCTCCGAGCGGCTGCGCGACGCACATTGCGCGCGAAGGACAAGCTCGGGCGATCGAGGGGCGTCCGGCCCTCATAGTCCTCCTCGGACTCCGAATCGCTATCGTCGTCCGCGTGGTCTTCCTCCCACGTCAGCAGCTTGCGGGCGTACCAGACGGCGTCCTCGGGGCCCCAGCGGCCGTCATCGGCGTCGGTCTGGTCGAAGATTCCCTGTGTCATCTCCGCCAGAACGGCCCCAGCAATGATGGAGCTGTACCACTCCGCCTCGTCGCCGTGCGTGACCAGATCGATGCAGGCAGACAGTCCGGCGGGCACCCCGGCTCTGCGAGTCTCGTCCGCTGACAGCCGGCCGGCGAAGTACTCGAAGCCTGCCTCCTCGCCATCGTACTCGCCCGGCAGGAAACCGGTGTGCTCCCACGGGTCGAAGTCCGTGTCGATCATCACATCGAAGCCGCGCTCACGGATCGCTGCCTGCCACTGCTCAGGCGAGGGCATCTTCTGCGGGTCCAGGTACACCTGCACTTCGACCGACATGGTTGGCCTCCTATGGCGTGTTCGGGCGCCAGCTTGCCCTCAGGCGAGCTTCAGTGCGGCCCTCGTCTGACTGGCCCACTCCTCCAGCATTGCGCGAGCGATAGCGGGGTCCTCCTCCAGGGCATCGAGAAGCCTCCCGGCTCGCGCATGGATGTCCATCAGCCATGTGGCGGCGGGCTGATCCGCGAACCGCCGTGCCACGCGCTTCTTCAGGGAACGGAGACTCCTGACTGCCCCTTTGCGGTCGCCGGCCAGAGCAAGGGAGTAGGCGTGCCGCTCATGCGCACGCTCCGATCCCCTGACGCGGCTGTGCTCGTAGCGGGCGACGCTAGCCGCGTCGTTCACGCGGTCGACTGTCGCCTCGGCCTTGTGCATGGCCTTGACCACGCGCCGCATCTCCGCGACCTCGTTCTCCGGGGTCACGAGCGCGCTGTAAAGGGTGCTCGAGAAGAAGACATTGTCATCCGGAACGTAGAGGGGCATCACGATGAGCGCGACCTGTAACGCCTCCGGCGCGCTCGACCGGTCGAAGAAGTAGCCCCTGAGGACGTACTCGATCGGCTCCTTGTGGAGCAACCGCCCCTTCTGGCGATAGCCGGGGAACTCCGCGATCACGTAGGTGCTGAGAAGCTTCGTCACCTGAGCTACATTCATCGTCTCGCCTCGCGAAGGCGCGCGCCCTACTCCCCGTGGTAGCCCTGGGTGGCCCACTGGGCGCGGGCGCGGGCGATGGTCTCGGGCGATGGCGCCACGTAGCCGCGGAGCGACGGGGGCAGTTGGCCCGGGGCGTCACCCTCCGGGAATGGCGAGGCGTTGTCGCCATCCAGCGCGGCGCGGGCGGCCTCGTCGCGGAAGTCCGGGATGCGGAACGGTTTGCCCTCCTCCAGGCAGGAGCGCCAGCCCAGGATGCCGACTGCCGCCATCGCGACGCCACGATACACGTCGAGGTAGGGCTGCTCGCCGCTGCGGATGGCGTTGGCGAAGTGGAAGTTCATCCAGAAGTCGCCGCCACCGTGGCCCGCCGCTCGCGCCAGGTCGGCGTGCTCGGGCCAGTCCGGTACGTAGGTCGTGTCGGTGGGCGCGCCGGGCTGGCGCAGCCAATCCTCGTGGTGGATGCGCACGGTGGCCCAGTGGTTCGGCTCGGCGGTGGCCAGCAGGCCGCGGTCGCCGTGCACCTCGTAGCGCACGCGGTGGATGGAGCTGAGGCACAGGCCGAAGAGGCGGAACACGGCGCCGTTGGCGGTGCGCACCAGCGTGATGGTGCCGGGGTCAGCCACCCGCACCACGTTGGGCGACTGCGTGCGCTCCTCGACGATGGAGAGCGCGTTAACGCTGACGGGCATCTGATCGGTGATGCACATGAGCGGGGCCAGCGCGTGCGAGCAGTAGTAGGTGGGGGGGAGCCAGTTCCGCCAGTGGTTGATGCCCGGCGAGATCGAGAGCCTCCACGCCTCCTCGGCGGGGTGGTTGTACTCGCCCTCGGCGTAGCGCACGTCGCCGACCTCCCCGGCCAGGTAGAGGCGCCGCATCTCCTGCGCGGCCGACGAGAACGGGTAGTTCTCCGCGAACATGTAGACCTTGCCGCTGCGCTCGACCGCACGGCACAGCGCGGCGCCCTCGGCGAGCGTCTTGCAGGCCATGGTCTCGCTCATGACGTGCTTGCCGGCGGCCAGCGCCTTGATGGCGAACGGGGCGTGCTCGTGGAAGAAGTTGGCCAGCACGACCGCGTCCATGTCATGCTCGAGGAAGCGGTCGTAGTCGGTGTAGGTGGCGACGCCCAACTGCGCGCCGGCCTGGTCGAGCCGCTCCTTCCACGTGTCGCACAGCGCGACCAGCTCCATCCCAACCGTCTCGGTGGCCCCTGACGCGAAGCTCAGCCCGCGCCCGACGCCCACGACCCCAACCCTGATCTTCGTCCCGCTCATCCGCTGCATCCCCCGGCAATGGAAGTGGCGCGCCCACCGTCGATGGCAGGCACGCCACATGGGTTCGGCGTAGGGGGTGCGGGTTCCTTGGTTGCGGGGGGACGAAGGGCGAACGGCGGCGCACCACAGAGACGCAGAGACCACGGAGGGGGCACAGAGAACGGCGGGGACGAGAGGGTGGACTTCGGCGCGATGACCTTGGCGCGCAGGGCTCAGGGCAGAGGAAGTCGACGGTGAAGCCTGCCTCGGCGAGGGCGCCGCCGGGCGAGTGCCGTCCGGTGCCGGCGGCTGCTAGGCTCGTTCGCGGCGCAATCGCGCCTTGATGGCCTTGGCAGCCGCCTGCTCAATGCCCACCCAGGGATAGGGAAGGGGACTACCCGCGTCGATGATCCTCAGTGACTCTGCATCGCCCACTCCGCGGAGGGCGCACAGCACCGAGTTCCGCTGATCTGGCGTATGCGTCATCGGGAGGAGAGCATGCAGACGCTCCCTCACGACAGACCGCTGACCCGCGGTTGTCGCAACCGGATGCTTGAACGAAAGGAGCAGATTGAACGTGTCAGCCAGTGCTACTTGCTCGGAAAGGTCGCTGGAGGCGTCGAGCGGAACGTGTGCGAGGAGCAGCAACGCCGTTTCCAGGGCATCGGCGTCGGCGAGTTCCTCGAGAAGAGCCAGAACGAAGGTCAGATAGGACCGATCGCTTCTGACCAGCTCGGCAGTACGCGATGGCGGTTAGCGCCCACTTCCGGAATGGTATCTCCACGCCAAGCGCAGTGGGCCCGCCATCGGTCCAACCGCACTCACCGATAAGGCGCTCGAGTTCGTCCGCCAGATCGGGGTGGCGTTCCTTCGCGGCCCGCAGGATATGCTCGACCTCCAGTTCATCGCGGAGAGCCTTGGACCTGAGAGTTGCCAACCTCATGGCTTGGTGAACCTCGTCACGCGTTCAGCCCAATTCTACCGCATCCCCGCCTTCCCATCCCCGTGCCAGTACGTGAACGTGAACCGGTACTTGGCGCCGGGGCGGTGGGGGCCGAGGTCGACCACCGCCGTCACGTAGTGCGTGGGGCCGGGGGCGTCGACGAGGGTGACGGCGGCGGCGTGTGTGTCGAGCGTGACCAAAACGCCGCGGTTCATGGCGGGGTTGTCGTCGATGGTCCAGCCGGGTGCCGTGCGGGGGCGGCCCGGGTTGCGGTTGAAGAGGTCGATGCGCGCCCGGCCGGCGGCCAGCGTGATGCGCTCGGCGGTGCGCGACGGGTTCGTCTCGGAGAAGGCGAACTCGCGGGCGCCGACGCGGGCGAACACGTTGCGCTCCTGGCCGGCGGACTTCGGGTCGGCGATGGTGGCGGGTCGGGGCGTGCCGGGCTTGGCGTAGTCCGTGTCCCAGCCCTGGTGGAAGTAGGGACAGAGGCGCAGGCGGACGGGCTTGCCGACGGCGTCCTTGCCCAGCACCTCGACCTCGACGCGGTGCTCCGAGCCGACCAGGCGGTGGGTGTAGCGCAGCTTGGTGTCCGTGCCGGCGACGGGGGCGAGCATCTCCTTGGTCCACGCGACCTCGCTGCCGCGCCGCGTCACGTTGATGAACCGGGCCTCGGCGAACTGGTAGGGCTCCCACTCGTCGCCGAGGTAGAGCGTGAACGTGCGGTCGCGCGCGTCGGCGGGCTTGGCGCTGTGGTAGTAGGGCACGCCCTTGGCGTTGGCGAGGGGCGCCGAGGGGCTCCAGAAGAGCGCATTGCCCGTCGTGGCGGAGTACTGGCCCGGGTTCTGGCCGGCGCCGTGCTGGTCGGGGTCGCCGAACGTGTAGCCGCCGCGCAGCAGGTTGGGCGTCTGCAGGTCGTAGGCCACCACGATCTCGGGCGACATGCGGTGCTCGTGGTCGACGATCTGGAAGTGCTGCGTCTCGGCGTGGAGCAGGCGGCCATGCGACGGGACGACGAGGCCCTGCTTGTCCGGGCGGCCGGCGAGCGTGTCGTTCATCAGGTAGGCGGCGGAGGGAACTGTGGGGCAGGGCCAGCGCTTGGCGTAGTAGTCGGTGAACTCGCGGACCGTGACCAGGTTCCAGTGGCGGTCGAGCAGCAGGGCCACGAGGTCGAGCGCGCAGGAGAGGGCCTCCTCCGTGTCGAGCATCGGCGCCCACGGCCCGCTTGGCGAGAAGATGTTGGCCTCCGACGCTGTGTTCAGGTAGAGCAGGGGTGTGCGGCCCGCGCTCAGGTTGGCCTCCAGCTCGTCGATCTCGGCGCGCCACCACCAGATGTCGCCGCGATGCGCGAGTTGCTGGAACGGCCACTGGCTGTGCTTGAGCGGCTCGCCGAAGTGGAAGCACTGGGGCAGGCAGATGCGGTCGTAGTTGTGCCACATGGTGCGCGTGGCCCATTGCAGCTCCAGCGCCGCCTGCTTCTTGGTCATCTCGCGGTTGACGCGGGCCGTGTCGGCGGGGCGGTCGGCGTCCCACTGCACCCAGTACGGCAGGTAGGGCGCCCCCTCCCAGTTGTGCGGGATGTCCCACCGCTCCTCGAGCATCGAGTCGCCCTCGATGCAGGCGTTCACGGTGGCGCGGAAGCCCTGCTGCGAGGCCCGGGCCTGCTCCTCCGTGTCGACATCGCCGAACAGCTCGAAGCCGATCGTGGTGACCTCCGCCTCGGGGATGCCGAGCCACTTCGCGATCGCTGGCCGCCCGCCCGCGAAGAACACACCGATCTCATGCCCCTCGTCGTGCAGCCCGCGGTAGAACTCGCGCTGGCCAGGCTTGTCCGCGGCGGCGCTGTCCGGGTGGAGCAGGATCGTTAGCTTGAACCGGCCCCAGAGCCCGCGCGCCTTCGCCCCGCCGATGAAGCGCTGCATGCCGTCCAGGTTCATGTCCGTGTCTGCCAGGACGATGTTGCAGAACTTGGGCTGGGCGTAGGCGGCTGGGCGCTCCTGGGCGCAGGCGTGCGGCATGGTGAGGAGCAGGATGGCGACGGCTGCGTACCAAGGGCGGCTCAGGATGGTCATGGGTAGGGGGCCTCGGGTCGTGGTCCGGTTGCGGGCTTCAACCGGCCGTCTGGTGTTCGTTCAGCCGTCCTCGCGGACGGGTGTTTCCAGTGGTGGCCTATGCGCGTGCATGGTAGATGTGGACTGAGGCAGCCGGCGTGTGGCCTGAGACCCCGACTGCCTCGATGACAGCGCCCGGTCCAGTACGCGCGTCGTGGTGGGATGGGCGTCCCTGCCCGTCCAGTACAACGCATGGCCAGGCTGCTTTGCGTTACTTCACGATCACGTGGTCGATGCCCATCAGGTAGCCCTTCGACAGCGGGTTGTGCTCGACGGCCTGGAATCGCAGGATGTGGCGGCCGGCGGTCAGGTCCACCTTGCCGAGGGTGAGCGGGTCGGCGGAGACGACGGTCTCGGCATAGGTGTCGGTCTTCGGGCCGAAGGGTCTGCCGTCCAGGAACGCCTGGATGGTAGCGTAGTCCCACGACTTGGTGTACTTCACCACGAACTCGTAGGAGCCGGCCTTGGGCACCTCGATGGCGATGTCGACCCAGCCGTTCAGGTCGCAGGGCTGTATCCAGAGATGGTGGCCGGCGGAGAAGGCGGCGCCGATATCCTGCGGACGGTACTCGCAGCGGTCGGTGCCGGCGACGAGCGCCCAGACGCCCTCCGCCGAGCCCTCGCCGATGATCGCCGGCTCCCAGCGGAAGTAGTCGAGGTCGGCGGTGTAGCCCGTGGAAGCGGGGTTCTTGCCGACCACGCGGATCTCGACCTCGGTGGCATCAGCCGGGACCGGTCCGAGCGGCAGGACGGACGGGCCCAGGTGCCAGCCGGTGGCATACAGGTCGAACTGCGGGCCGATGGCCTTGTCGCCGACGAACGCCTGGATGATGCCGGCGTTGGGGGCCAGGGCCGGGCGGACACCCAGCACGTACGGCATCGTGGGGCGCTTGCCGAGGTTGACGACGAAGCCCTCGCCGGCCTTCTGGCCCACGAACCGCAGCACGCGGCCGGCGCTCACGTCGCGCAGGGGCTCTCCGGGCTTCGGAGCGGTGGCGCCGCCCGTCGCGCGGACGATCGCCAGCTCCTCGGCCTCCAGGATGTCGCTGCCGAAGCGGCGCGCGGGCTCCAGTTGCAGGCAGTCGAAGATGGCGTGGCCGTCGGTAGTCGCGACGAGGTCGACGGAGTGCTCGCCCTTCGCCAGGTAGATGCCGGCCAACTCGACGATGCGGTCTTCGCGCTTCGTGACGGCGAGCGGCTGTCCGCCCTGCGCGATGCTGAGCGCGGCGACTGCAGTGCCTGGCGCGGTGTGCATGCGCGGGTAGTAGACCGTGCTCGCGTCTGCGGTGAGCTTCATGCCCGCGAGCTTCTGGCCAGAGGTGACCGTGCCGAAGTCGACAGCACGCTCGCGGTCATACTCATAGGTGAGCATCGCGTCGGTCACGATGCTGGCCTTGCCCTC
>CAZFLM010000142.1:0-1535 GCA_964519955.1 uncultured Chthonomonadaceae bacterium
ACCTTCGGCGCCAACGGTGTGATGGATGCCGGGTACGTCGTCAGCACCCCGATGGTCACCCGCTTCGGCGCTGGCCTGGTCGTGGGCGCGAACTTCCCCGGCCGCCTGTATCTCGAGGGCCGGTATGAGTGGATCGACAAGCACTCGACGCCGATCAACCCCGAAGGCTTCCGCGTCATGCTCGGCTACCGCTTCTAGTCACGAAGCGCGGCCGCGGCGGAAGCAGCGTCCGGAACATTGGATAGGACGGTGCAGAGGCCGGGGCCACTGAGCAGCACGTAGGACCTGTCGTTGAGAAGCGGCAAGTGCCGGTCGATACCGGTCATGCCACAGAGGAAACCGAAAGCCCCGTGGGCAGCCACGGGGCTTTCGTGTGCCTGGCCCGTCCGGGGTGGTTACGCCCCCTCCAGCGCCTTCCGCACCGACCCGTCCGCGCGGTGGATGAGGGCGCGCGCCTCGGTGGCCGAAACGCCCCGCGCCACCATGACGATGGCGGTCTTGGCGTGCCAGTCGCACTCGGCGAGCGCCGCCGAGGCCGCCTCGGGCGCCGCGCCTGTGGCGGACACTACGATGCGCGTGGCCCGGTCGCGCAGCTTCGCGTTCGTCGCCCGCACGTCGACCATCAGGTTGCCATAGGTCTTGCCGAGCAGCACCATGACGCCCGTCGAGATGAGGTTCAGGATCATCTTCTGCGCGGTGCCGGCCTTCAGGCGGGTCGAGCCTGTCAGCGCCTCAGGCCCGGTGACCGCGACGATGGCCAGGTCGGCCACCGCCGCCATGCGCGCGGGCGCCGCGTTCACCACCGCGATCGTGTACGCGCCCTGCTCGCGGGCCGCTTCGAGCGCGCCCACCGCGTAGGGCGTCCGCCCGCTGGCGGCGATGCCCACCACCACGTCGTCCTCGTTCAGCCCGAGCCGGCTCACGTCGTTCGCGCCGAGCTGCGGGTCGTCCTCCGCGCCCTCCGCCGAGGTGCGCAGCGCGTCGTCACCGCCCGCGATGATGCCTTGCACCAGTTCCGGCTGCACGCCGAACGTCGGAGGGCACTCGCTGGCGTCGAGCACGCCGAGCCTGCCGCTGGTGCCCGCGCCGACGTAGATCAGGCGCCCGCCCACGCGCAGGCGGTCTGCGATCTCCTCGACGGCCACCCCGACCGCACCGAGCGCATCGGCCACGGCCTCTGCGGGGCGGTAGTTCTCGGCGTGGAGCAGGCGCACCAGCTCGAGCGGCGCCAGGCGGTCCATCTCCATGGTGTTCGGGTTGCGCTGCTCGGTGGTCAGGTGCTGGGTGTCGGACGCGTGGTCGTGGCTCATCGTTATCCCCCCTGATGGGACGCAGCAAGCGGCGTCCCTACGGTTGTGCGACAGGAAGTGGCTCAGGACGGGCAGGGACGCCCATCCCACCTCGGCGTTGTGCCGGACGGGCAGGGACGCCCATCCCACCCCGGCGTTGTGCCGGACGGGCAGGGACGCCCATCCCACCACGGCGTTGTGCCGGACGGGCAGGGACGCCCATCCCACCCCGGCGTTGTGCCGGAC
>CAZFLM010000142.1:1635-9394 GCA_964519955.1 uncultured Chthonomonadaceae bacterium
GGACGCCCATCCCACCCCGGCGTTGTGCCGGACGGGCAGGGACGCCCATCCCACCGCGGCGTTGTGCCGGACGGCAGGGACGTCCATCCCACCGCGGCGTTGTGCCGGACGGGCCGAGACGCACATCCCACCACGGCTTTGTGCCGGACGGGCCGGGACGGCTATCCCACCCCGGCGTTGTGCTGGACGGGCAGGGACGCCCATCCCACCACGGCGTCGCTACGGTTGTGCGGGCCTGGTCTGGCCGCGGCGGCGCTGCTCCAGCAGGATCGCCAGCACGTGGATGTCGGCCGGGGTCACGCCCGGGATGCGCGACGCCTGGCCCAGGTTCGCTGGGGCGACGCGCGCCAGCTTCTCCCGTCCGGCCTTCGAGATGGCGCGCAGGCCGTCGTAGGCGAAGTCCCGCGGGATCGCGGTCGCTTCGAGCCGGTCGTGCGACGCGACCTGGGCTGACTGGCGCTCGATGTAGCCCTCGTACTTGGTGCGGATCTCGACCTGTGCGCCGATGCCCGACGGAACCGGGTTGGGCGGCGGGAAGCGCCGCGCGATCCATGCATAGTCCAGCTCCGGGCGGCGCAGCAACTCTTGCAGGCTCGTGCGTGTTCCCACAGGTGTGGCGCCAGCCTCGACGAGCCGGCGGTTGTCGCCCGCGCCGACGAAGGTGCCCGCCAGGCGTTCCAGCTCCGCGTGGATCGCGCCGCGCCTGGCTTCAAACCGCGCCCACCGCTCATCGTCGACGAGGCCCAGCTCGCGGCCGGCAGGCGTCAGGCGCTCGTCGGCGTTGTCGTGGCGCAGGAGGAGGCGGAACTCGGCGCGCGCCGTCAGCATCCGGTAGGGGTCCTCGACGCCCTTCGTCACCAAGTCGTCCACCATCACCCCGATGTAGCTCGACCGGCGGTCCGGGGCAAAGAGACCCTCGGATCGCGCGGCGCGGGCAGCGTTGATGCCTGCCACCAGGCCCTGCGCTGCCGCCTCCTCGTAGCCCGACGTGCCGTTGATCTGCCCGGCCAGGAAGAGCCCGCGCACCTCCTTGCTCTCCAGCGTAGCGTGCAACTGGTCGGGAAACACGACATCGTACTCCACCGCGTAGCCGGGCCGCAGCATCTCCACGTTCGCCATCCCGGGCACGGTGCGCAGGTACGTGAGCTGCACGTCGGCCGGCAGGCTGGTGCTCATCCCCTGCACGTAGAGCGACGGGCTGTCCCACTCCTCCTGCTCCAGGAAGACGGGATGCCCGTCCTTGTCCGGGAAGCGAACCACCTTGTCCTCGATGCTCGGGCAGTAGCGCGGCCCGACGCCCTCGATGTGCCCTCCGTACATTGCTGAGCGGTGCAGGTTCTCGCGAATGACGTCGTGCGTCCGTTCGTTGGTGCGCGTCGCCCAGCAGGGCAGCAGCGGGCGGAGCGGGCTCAGGCGTTCGTGGGCGAACGAGAAGGGCGGGCAGTCCTCCGATGCCAGCGGCTCGACCAGGTCCCAGTCCACCGAGTCGCGATGCACGCGCGGTGTCGTGCCCGTCTTGAACCGCCCCAGGCGAAGCCCTGCCCTGCGCAGCGAGTCCGACAGGGCGCGCGAAGCTCCCTCGCCGTAGCGCCCGCCGGCCGTCTTCTGGTCGCCGCAGTGCATCAGCCCGTTGAGGAACGTACCCGCGGTGATGACGACGCACGGCGCGCACAGCGTGCCGCCGGCGGCGGTTCGGATGCCGAGCACCCGCTCGGGCGTTCCGTCCGATACGAGCAGCTCCTCGCAGGCGGCCTCCAGCAGGTCCAGGAGCGGCTCGGCCTCGAGTGCGGCGCGCATCGCGGCGGGGTAGAGCCGCTTGTCGGCATGGGCGCGCAGCGTGCGGATGGCGGGCCCCTTGCCGGTGCCCACCCAGCGGATGTGGGTGAGGGTGGCGTCGATCGCGCGACCCATCTGCCCGCCGAGCGCATCGATCTCGCGAACCATGTGGCCTTTCGCGGGCCCGCCGATCGAGCAGTTGCACGGCATGTGGGCGATGCGCGGCAGGCTGAGGGTCACGACCGCCGTGCGTCGGCCGAGGCGTGCGGACGCCAGCGCGGCCTCGCAGCCCGCATGTCCCGCCCCGACGACGATGACCTCGTATGCCTTCTCCGCCATGCCCGCATTATAACATGGGCCTCAGCAAGCGAACGGCCTGAAGGAATCCCGGCCAACCGCCCATAATGCTTCGGTGTGGCCCCGTATTCCTGCGGGGCGTCAGATGTGCTGTTCGGCCCGATGTCCAGTCGCAGCGCGCCGGATCCGCCTCGGTTCCTCCTCCGCGCTGTCGATAGCCGCGTCGCCTCGAGCATGCCCGCCTGCAGATCCGTGCTCGTCGCCGCACCGGCCGCTCTGGTACAGCCAACCTGTCTGTTGTTCCGCCTACATCTGTCAGGGCGTCCCAGAGAGGACGCCGCCAACCCCCCTAGGAGGGTGCCGTCATGAAGACTCTGCTCAGTCGTAGACGCTTGCCCCTGTTTGCCCTTGCCTGCCTCGCCGCCGCGCTGGTCGCGGGCTGCGGCGGCGGCCTGGGCGGATCCACCACCCGGCTGTCCGGGTTCGTCGCGGTCAACACTGCGACCAAGGCCGTGAAGGCCGGCCGGCTTGCCGGTACGTCCGTTGCCAATGCGGTCGTCACGGCATACGTGTGGCCCGATCTGACCAAGCCCGTGGCGCAGGCCACCACCGACTCCAACGGTTGGTACACGATGAGCCTGCCGAACGGTTCGGCGGGTAAGGACATCGTCCTGATCGCGCAGAAGGGCACCGGCACTGAGGAGATGCGCCTCTCGCTGATCGTGCCCGATGTTCCGAACTGGGGCAAGACCGTGGCGAACCTCGACGAGGCAAGCACGCTCGCCGCCGAGACGGTCGTTGCCAGGGTCAACACCGTGGGCGGCAGCATCGACGACGTTGCCGGGTCCGCCATCGAGACCATCGCTGCTCGCATCCGCAGCAACGGCGGCATCGACTCCTCCGCGGTGCTCCTCACGGGCGGCACCCTGCCGGCTACGTTCGGCAGCGGCCTGCTTGACGGCAGCGTGAAGACCACGTACATCTCGGACGACACCACGGTCCAGCAGTCGGTGGCTTCCATCGCGCAGGAGTCGAACGCCGAGGTGAAGCGCGCTCGCCGCATGGCGCAGATGCTGCGCGACGCCGGGCGTGACAGCCTCGAGAACGGGATGACCGCCATCAAGGCGATCGTCACCGACATCGGCGGCCAGGTCGACGCGATCGGCGATATCGTCCAGCCCATGGTGCCGTTCCTGAAGCGGACGGCTTTCGCCTACATGCGCATGGGGATGCCGTACGACTACAGCAACGAGCCCATCACGCTGGTCGGCCAGACGCCGGGCATCTACGCCCTGCGCGGCTCGACCGGATCGTACACGCTCGTCAGAACCGGCAACTCATCCGACGGCAAGTCGTGGACGCTCGCCGTCGAGGCGGACGACTACGACGTCAACTACCGGAACGACGTGTTCACGATCACCCCGCAGGTGGCTCTCGACACGTTTGCGCTCGATCCGGCGGCCAAGTCCTTCGCGCTGCGGATCCACAACACCGTGGATACCACCGTGAACTACACCGCCACGCTGGCCGCCACGACCCAGAGCAGCGGTGTCATCCGCACCACCCTCGACGCCAGCTACGTCGGCGGCGACCTGACCAGCGCCGTTCGCCTGCAGGGCACGCTTCTTGGCAGTCCCGAGGCGATTCGCTCCACCCGCGCCGATGGCGTCATGGCGACGTTCTACAAGATCAATGTGAACGGTACGCTCACCGGGCCGAACTTCACCGGATCGCTCAACGACCTGACGATGGAGTGGAACACCAACTGGCTCGACTTCGACAACATCAAGAGCATCGGGCTCTCCAGCGTTCACGCGTCGCTCGCGACCACGCCGGTGACCTCGCTGGACCTCAGCGACGTCGCGGTCGAGTTCTACCCGTCCGAGACCACGCCCGCCGAGGAAGTGCCTGACCTGAAGCACTTCCATGCATCGGGCACGGTGAAGGTCGCCGGCCACACGTTCACCGCGCGCGACCTCGACGTGGCTCTGGGCCAGCGACAGGTGGTCGGGTCGTCCAGCCGCAAGTCACGCGCGATCTCCCTGAGCAGCATTCCGCCGATCGAGTCCGTCAGCGGCAGCATCAACTTCGTCGGGCCGACGATGACCCTAACCGGCAGCGCGAGCGGCTCATGGTCGAACCCATCGACGAGCTGGGGAACGGTGGCGAACTTCCCGAACCTGAACTTCCACGTTGCGGGCGCTCTGACCTCGATCCACGGGTTCAACACCTCGCTCGACATGACGCTGACGTCGAGCAACACCGGCGCGAACCCGACCATGACGCTGACCCTCGCCAAGCTGGCCTACGGGCCCGAGACGCTCACCGGCACGGTGCAGGCCGTGTTCGATGTCGAGGGCACAGACGTCGACACCACCCCGACCATCACGGCGAACATGAACCTGGCGCCGGAGAGCCTGGCCATGACGATGTCCGGCAAGGGCTCCGCGATGACCGGCACGCTGTCGCATGGCGGCGTCGTGGCAGGGCACATCGGCTACTCGGACACCGGCGATACGCTCGTCACCGGCATCGACAAGCAGATGGTGATCAAGTACGCGGACGGGACGTTCGAGACGGTCGCGTCCGTCCTACCGAGCATCACCATGTCCGACCTGAGCGACCTGCTCGACCTGCTCGACTTGGGTTCGTAGGTCCGAGTTCGGACACAACGCTGCAACGGGGCGCCGCGATGTGTGCGGCGCCCCGTTGTCGTTGGGGTGATAACCTACGCGGCCGGCGCCTGGCGCGACGCCGCGCCGCGTTCGACGCGCTGGATGTCGCGCAGGGCGATCCAGAGCGGAATGCCGGCGGCAGGCGCGAAGGCCGCATCCACCAGGAACCAGAACCCGGGCACGCCGCGCAGAGGGATGCAGACCGCCGCAAGGACGGGGATGAGTGCGCACATGATCAGGCCGCACTGCACGACCCACACGTTGCGCACCAGGTCGCGGATGGCCCCGGCGAAGAGGATGGCCAGGACGATGTGCGCAAAGGCGAGCCAATCGTACGCGTAGAGCAGGAACGGGTGCGAGGAGTTGGCGTCCGCCAGCGCGCCGATGATCCTGACGAGCCACGCGTGGAGCGCACCCACTGGCGGCCCGTCGCCCCACACCAGCCGCACGAACGTCTTCAGCTCCCACTCCGCGGGCCAGACCGTCACGCCCGAGAGGAACAGCCCAACCACCACGCAGCCGACCATCCACCGCGCCCGCCTCAGGTCTGCGTTCTCCACGCCTGCTTCGCCCCTTCCATCGGTGTGTGCAGCCACGACTACTGCCCTAGTCTGACTCATTCATGAGTGGCGTCGGACGGGCACGGAGGCCCATCCCACCACTGCACTCGTGCCTGATCCAGGCTAGCAGCCTTCGGGTTCCGCCTGCCGCGAGGCCACGCCGCGCCGCGCATCGTATGGCCTCTTGTTGCCAACGAACAGCGCGTTCGCGGACACATTATGCTAGAATCTTGTCGGTGTAATGCCACAGCCAGGGGGCGGGGCCCGATGCCTCAACACGACCGTATCATCATCCGCGGAGCGCGGCAGAACAACCTGAAGAACATCGACATCGAGATCCCGCGCGACCAGTTCGTGGTCATCACCGGGCTTTCGGGCTCCGGCAAGTCGTCCCTCGCGTTCGACACGCTCTACGCCGAGGGCCAGCGCCGCTATGTCGAGAGCCTCTCCGCGTATGCCCGCCAGTTCCTGGGCCAGATGGACAAGCCGGATGTCGACTACATCGAGGGGCTGAGCCCGGCCGTCGCGATCGACCAGAAGTCCACCAGCCGCAACCCGCGATCCACGGTCGGCACCGTCACCGAGATCTACGACTACTTCCGCCTCCTATACGCGCGCGTGGGCCGTCCGCATTGCCACCAGTGCGGACGCGAGATCGCGAAGCAGACCGTCGAGCAGATGGTCGACCGCATCCTGGAGATGCCCGAGGGCACGCGCATCCAGCTCCTGGCGCCGGTGGTGCGGGGGCGCAAGGGCGAGTACAAGAGCGAGATCGAGGACATCCGCAAGGAGGGCTACACCCGCGTCCGCATCGACAAGCAGGTCATCGACCTCTCGACGGAGGAGCCGCCCGCGCTCGACCGCTACAAGCAGCACTGGATCGACGTGGTCATCGACCGGCTGGTGGTGAAGCCCGAGGTGGCGCACCGGCTGGCCGACTCGCTGGAAACCGCCTTGAAGAAGGGCGAGGGCTCCGTGGGCGTCGAGGTTGTGCCGCGCTCCGCGGACGAAGGCCCCGGCGAGGAGGTGCTCTTCTCCGAGAAGTTCGCCTGCACGCACTGCGGCATCGGACTGGAGGAGGTCGCGCCGCGCACGTTCTCCTTCAACACGCCCTACGGCGCCTGCCCCGACTGCCACGGCCTGGGCACGCGGACGGAGTTCGACCCGGACCGCATCGCGCCGAACAAGGAGCTGTCCATCGCGAAGGGCGCCATCGCCGCGCTGATGCCGAAGACGCCCGGCGCGAACTACGGCGACTACATGATCGCGCTGTTCAAGGGTGTCGCGGACAAGATGGGCTTCGGCATGGACACCCCGCTCAAGGACCTGACGCCGAAGCAGCTCGACGCGCTCATGTACGGCGTCGGCGAGAACGTGACGGTCGAGTTCCGCAACCGGTGGGGGCGCACGCGGCGCTTCGATACCGAGTTCATCGGCGCGGTGACGATGCTGGAGCGCCGCCTCAAGGACACCTCTAGCGACTACATCCGCGAGGAGTTGTCGCAGTACCAGTCGACGCGCGCCTGCCCGGCCTGCAACGGCAAGCGCCTGAAGCCCGAGGCCCTGGCGGTGACCGTCGGCGGCATCAACATTGCGCAGCTCTGCTCCTACTCGGTCGCACGCGCGCAGGACTACTTCTACGGCCTGGATCTGACGCCGCGGGAGGAGACCATCGCCCGCCAGATCGTCAAGGAGATCCGCACCCGCCTGGGCTTCCTGATGAACGTGGGCCTCGACTATCTGACGCTGGACCGGGCGGCCGCAACCCTGGCCGGCGGCGAAGCCCAGCGCATCCGCCTCGCCACGCAGATCGGCTCCGGCCTGATGGGCGTGCTCTACATCCTGGACGAGCCCAGCATCGGCCTCCACCAGCGTGACAACTCGAAGCTGATCGACACGCTGATGCGCCTGCGCGACCTGGGCAACACGATCATCGTGGTGGAGCACGACGAGGAGACGATGGAGGCTGCCGACCACCTGGTGGACATCGGCCCCGGCGCTGGCGAGCACGGCGGCGAGGTGGTGGCGCAGGGCTCCATCGAGGACATCAAGGCGGAGCCGAGGAGCGTGACGGGGCAATACCTCTCGGGGAGGCGCAAGATCGCGGTGCCGCCCATCCGGCGCCCGGTGCCTCCGAAGCCGGAGGAGATCCGCTACGACCAGGAGAACGCCGTCGAGCCGCGCTGGCTCCGGGTGAAGGGGGCGCGCGGGCACAACCTGAAGGCGATCGACGTCGACCTGCCGCTCGGATGCTTCGTCTGCGTGACGGGCGTTTCGGGCTCGGGCAAATCGACGCTCATCCAGGAGACGCTCTTCCCGCGCCTGATGAACAAGATCGGCGGGGCGCACGGGGTGTGGGCGCCGCACGACAACCTGGAAGGCGCGGAGTGGATCGACAAGGTCAACGACATAGACCAGTCGCCCAACGGCCGCACGCCCCGCACCAACCCC
>CAZFLM010000143.1:0-9287 GCA_964519955.1 uncultured Chthonomonadaceae bacterium
AGCACGTCGGCGGCGTCTTCCTCGTTGGCGATCAGCAGGTCGACGCACTCCAGCACCTGGCGCATCGTCTCTTCGGCCAGGTCGCGCGGGGCGGTGCCCGGGCGCCAACGCCAGAGCTTCTTGCGGAAGTTGAGGTCGCACGAGACCATGACGCCTGCCTCGTGAGCGGCTCGCACGGCGCCCAGCGCGGCGTCCGCGGCACGCTCCGAGAGCGACGGTGTGATGCCCGTGACGTGGAACCAGTCGACGCCCTTCAGCAGCTCCGGCCAGTCGTACACCGCCGGGTCCGCGAGCATCACGCTGGAGCCGTCGCGGTCGTAGATCACGTTGCCGCCGCGCTGGTTTGCGCCGGTCTCCAGGAAGTACAGCCCCAGGCGGCCGGTCTTCGTGCGCACGATGTGCGTCGTGTCGACGCCCAGGCCGCGCAGCGTCTTCTCGCACGCGTCGCCCAACGGGTTGGTCGGCAGCGACGTGACGAACGAGGCCCGTGCTCCCAGGAGCGCGAGCGATGCCGCCACATTGGCCTCCGCGCCCGCGAAGGTCATCTCGACTGTGCCGGGCAGGCACTGCAGGAACCGGCTGAACCCCGGAGGGGCAACACGCCCCATCACTTCGCCGAACGTCATCGCATGGAACGCCATGGGCGCACCTCCTGGCCGAACGATCACCCCTTACAGTTCGCGATCGATGGCCCCGGCTCCTGCCAAACGAAAGCCCCGGCCACTTCGCGCCGGGGCTTTCGTACAACCCATCGATCTGCAGCGGCCACCT
The DNA here is from genome assembly GCA_964519955.1 of uncultured Chthonomonadaceae bacterium. Lineage (GTDB taxonomy): Bacteria > Armatimonadota > Chthonomonadetes > Chthonomonadales > CAJBBX01 > CAZFLM01. The sequence goes on from CAZFLM010000143.1 coordinate 772, forward strand.
GCATCCGGCCTGTTCGCGTCCGCAGCACGCCGGGCCGAAGGCCCACCAGACGGGTACCTCGGTGCCCGACGCCTGCGCTCGCCTACAGCTTGAACAGGCTGTCCGGCAGGCCCTGGTTCACCTTGATGTCGTCGTAGCCGGTCACGCCCGCCAGCTTGCCCTCCGCATTCTGCGCCTCGATGCGGGTCGGGAACCAGATGGCCGGCGCGACCTGCTTCAGGTCCTTGAAGTGGTACACGGCCTGCAGCTTGCCGGTCTGCGTGTACGCGTCATGCTTGCGCACGACCTTAGTCTTCGGGTCGATGTAAAGAATGTGCCTCGAGGTGTCCAGGTTGGTGGCCTTGTACGTAACCTCGAAGACGCCCACCGGCGCCCCATCCACCACGCCGTCGCGCAGGTACTTCGCGTTCGTGTAGGTGAGGTAGTAGTCCGATACCAGCCCCACATCGAGCAGCGACTTGCGCTTGCCGGGCGCCGCGTCGAACTTCCGGCGCTGCTTGAAGCCCATCTTGGGAATCGAAGCCCATTGCTCGGTACCCGTTATGATGAAGGTCGCCTTCGTGCCCTCCTGGCTCCCCTCGATGCGCACCATGTTGGGCTCCTTATAGCGCATCGAGACCTGGCGGAACTTGTAGAGCATGAGGGCGTCCTTGCTGATCTTCGCCATCTCGCGCTCATTCACGCTGATCACCGACATCGTGGCCGTGAAGTCGTCGAGCTTCTGGCAGACGTAGTCGCGGATGTCCGTCTTGTCGGCGCGTGCGGCGGTGCCAATGCAGGCCATCATTAGCACGCCGGCGAGCCCCAGGCAGCGCTTCGGCATGGTGGGTTGTGCTCCTTCTATCGCATCGGTCATGCGGGAGGGAACCGGCTCGCGCCACTTGCCTCTCCCGCCACTAAAGACGCCTCATCGCCCGGCAGGGTTGCGCCCGCCCGACTGTCTACTACGCCGCACCGAGCCACCGTTCGACCTTCGACGTTCGACGCTCGACCCTCACACCGTCCCGCGCTTCAGCTCCAGCAGCCTCTTCGCCTCGGCGCTGCCCTTGTAGTGCGGGTCCAGCGGGTAGCAGCCGGACGGCAGGCCCTTGCGCGGCGCGGTCGTGCAGTCGCTGAACGTGCGGCAGAGACGCTTCGTCTGCAGCGGCCGGCCGGCCAGCACGTCGCGCGGCAGTTCCGGGTACGACAGCATCGAGCGCCCCAGCCCCGCGAAGTCCACCCATCCCTCGCGCACCGCGGCCTGCGCCACGTTCGGCAGGTACTCCTGCAGGTACGTGTAGCCCGTGCCGACGAGCACCAGGTCGGCGTACGCCTGCTTCAGGTACCGTGTCGCGTGCAGCAGGCGCGCCACGCCGATCAGCGGGTCCTCGGGTGGCTGGTACGCGTCGCTGGGCGGGTAGAGCGCGGGACGCTGGATGTGCGGCGTGTAGTACGGGCTCCCGGCCGTGATGTTCACCAGCCTGATGCCCAGCTCGCGCAGGATGCCCAGGAACTCGATGGGCTCCGTCAGGTCGATCTCGGTCGGCTGGTCCGGATCGAGGCCGAACCCATATCGATACGGCATGCAGTCGCAGAACGTCTCAGGGATGCCCTGGCCCAGCCGTCCGGGCCGGGACTGCGTCGGGTCCGGACGGAAGGGTACGAGGTCGAACGCGCTCAGCCGCACGCCGATCTCCAGCCCCGGCGCCGTCGAGCGGATTCGCCCCGTCAGCTCGCGCAGGAAGCGGGTGCGGTTCTCCAGCGAGCCGCCGAACTCGCCCGGCCGCGTGTGCGCGCTCAGGAACTCGTGCCCCAGGTACCCGTGGCAGTGCTTCAGGTCGACGAAGTCGAAGCCGCACTGCTTCGCCAGCACCGCTGCCCGCACATAGTCGTCGATGAGCGCCCAGACGGCGTCGTCCGACAGCACCGGGTGGTCGCTCCCGATGCCCACGCGCCGGTCGAGCAGGGGATGGTGGTACAAGATGGTCGGCTCGGCCTGGCCGCGCGGGCGTGAGAACCGCCCGGAATGCGTGAGCTGCAGCCCGACCACCAGGTCGTCCGCCGAGCCCATCGCTTCCACGTGCGCTGCAACCAGCTCCTCCCGCAGCGCCGCGAACTCGCCGGCCGTCGCCTCGCTCAGCAGCAACTGGTTCGGGTTCGCGCGGCCGTCGAATCGCACCGCCGCCGCCTCGCCGCCCCACACCAGCTTCGCGCCACTGAGCCCGAAGTTGCGCCACCGCCGCCGCACGCTGTCGGTCACGTGTCCGTCCAGCGTGCCGTCCCAGCCTTCCATCGGGTGGACCGCGAAGCGGTTGCTCAGCGCTCTGCCGCACACATGGGTCGGCCGGCTCAGCGGCGAGTCCGGACCAGGCGTTACGGCGTCGTCGCACGGCAGCTCGATGCCCAGCTCGTCGAGGCACTCTCGGAACTCGGCGACGCTTCGAATCGTGCCCATCTTGCGGCACTCAGTTGCGCTCATGGTGCAGGTTCCTCACTCGGTTCGGGCGGCAGGCCGGCAGCCCGCGGCACCGGGTGCAGCGAGAGCGAGACCGCAAGCCCGATCATCATGATCGCCGCTCCAAACCAGAACGGCGCGGTCAGGCCAAGACGGACCACGACCGACCCGACGAGCGGCGCCAGGAACCAGGCAAGCTGCTGCGGCAGCAGGGCCAGGTTCAGCACCGCCGATCGGCGGTCCGACGGGGTGTAGCAGGTCATCAGGACGATCGCCAGGGTGCCCAGTCCCCCGGACACCGCGCCCTGCGCGGACCGCGCGATGCCGAGCTGCCATACGGACTGCGCCGCGGCGTGACCGACGACCGACAACGCCAACGCCACGATGCAGAAGCGCAGCACCTTCAGGTGACCCAGCCGGTCGCCCACGCGGCCCCACCAGGGCGTCGTCACCGCCATGCACACGCCCGCTATGGTCAGCAGGTCGCCAATGGTCGGCGCCAGGTCCGCGTGCGCTCCGCGGAACAGCTTCTCCACGAGCAGCGGCAGGTAGGGCATGTTGACCGACATGCCGAACGCCACCAGGAACATCACGGCATAGAGGGCCTGGATCGCGCGGTTGCCCGTGATCGCGTCGCGAACCGCCCTCAGCCCCGCCCGCGTGCTGGTGGGTGCGTGCGGCGAGCGCGGCTCATCGTGCAGGAGCGCGATCAGGACGAGCACGACGAGCATCGTCAGTGCCGCGTCGAGGAAGAACAGGTCGCGAATGCCAAACGCCTTCACGAACCGCCCGCCGAAGTACGGCCCCACGGCCATGCCCACCGGCGACCCCGCGCTCACGATGGCCACCGCCGTGCCCAGACGCTCGCGTGGCGTGATGTCTGCCTGCACCGCCATCATGATGCCCGTATTGCCCATGACGAAGCCGGTGAGGAACCGCGCGAACGCGAGCATGTACACATCGCGGCTCAGCCCGGCCACGGCGTAGACCATCGCCGCTGCGACGCTGGAGCGTATGATGACGAGCTTCCGCCCGTAGCGGTCGCCCCACACCCCCCAGAACGGCAGCAGTGGCAGCCCGATGATCCAGCCGAACGCTGCCAGCAGCCCCGTCCACGTGCTGACCGCCTCCTCGGGAACGTGCAGCTCCCGCAGGAACAGCGGCGTGAACGCGTGGAGGTGCCCGAACGCGAGCGATTCCACGAACCCGACGAGGGCAAAGAGGGCGATCGTCCGCCGCCAGTCGTTGCGGTGGGCAGTCATGCCAGGAGTATACCCGTGCGGCCAGACGCACCACCGGCAGGTTCCGCGCCCCCTCCCGGCGAATAGAGAGCTGGATGCCGCACTCCTGCCCATGCATCCGCCGGAGGACACCATGGAACCCAGAACGACCCTGATGCGGGGCAACCCGCTGCCGTTGACCGGCCCCGAACTCAAGGTGGGCGACGCCGCGCCGGACTTCAGGCTGCACCACCGAAGCCCGGACGGGCTCAAGGAACTGACGCTCGCCGACTACGAGGGCAAGACCCTCATGCTCAACGTAGTCCTGTCTGTCGACACACCCATCTGCGAGATGCAGTCCAAACGCTTCAATGAGGAGGTCATCAGCCTCCCTGCGTCCGTCGAGGTCCTCACCGTCAGCATGGACCTGCCCTTCGCGCAGGCCCGGTTCTGCTCGGAGAAGCAGGTGCATCACCTCCAGCTCGCCTCCGACCACCGCGAGGCTGCATTCGGAGCGGCCTACGGCGTGCTGATCGAGTCGCTACGCCTGCTCTCCCGCGCGGTGTTCGTCGTGGGGCCGGACCGCACCCTCCGCTACGTCGAGTATGTGCCCGAGGTGACCGACCAGCCGAACTACGACGCCGCGCTGGCCGTCGTCCGCGAGCAGCTCGACTGAGCGCCTCCGAAGGGATGCCCGCCGAAGCGCGCTTCCGTGCGATCCTGCCCGCCGTTGCGCTCGTCTTGCTCACCGGCGTGGCCTGCTTCTGGCGACTCGGCGGCTGTGGTATCGTCGACCTGGACGAGGGCCTCTACTCGGCGGCCGCGCGGGAAATGGTGCTCACCGGAGACCTCATCGTCCCGCGGGTGAACGGCGTCCCGTTCTACGAGAAGCCGCCGCTCGCGTACTGGACCGCCGCCGCCTGCATCCGCGTGCTGGGCCGCACCGAAGCGGCCGCGCGCTTGCCCTCGGCTGCGGCGACCGCGCTGACCGCCTGGCTCCTCGTCTGGTGGGGGAAGCGAAGGATCGGGCGGCGCGTGGGCTACCTGGCCGGCGCCGTCTACCTCACCAGCCCGCTGGCGCTCGGCCCGGCCCGTCTCCTCACGATGGATGCCGCCCTCTGCTGGTGGATCGCGGTCGCCATGGTGGCCGCGTACGAGGCGCTGCACGCGGAGAAGTGCGCCTGGCGGTGGGCGGCGCTGTTCGGGGCGGCATGCGGCCTCGGCGTGCTCGCCAAGGGGCTGCCAGGTGTCGTCTTCCCCGCGGCCACGGCGGCCGGCTGGGCGTGGCTCGCCGAAGGGCGCCGCATGGGAGCCGCGCTGAAGCGCCTCCGCCCGCTGCTGGGCCTGGCGCCAATCGCAACGTTCCTCGTCGTTGCGGTGCCCTGGCACGTCCTGGCCTACCGGGCGTCCGGCGAGCTGTTCTGGGGCGAGTACATCGTCCGCCAGCACTTTGGCCGGTTCCGCGGTGGCGACACGAGCCATCTCGCACCGTTCTGGTTCTACATCCCCGTGTTCTTCGCCGGCTTCTTCCCGTGGAGCGTGTTCGCGCCGCCGGCCTTCCTGCGCGCGGTCCGCCAGGCGTCGAACGAGGCCGAACGCCGCGCCGCCACGTTCCTGGTTCTGTGGGCGCTCCTGGTGTTCGTGGCGTTCTCGGCCAGCGGGTCCAAGCTCGTCAGCTACATCATGCCGATGCTGGCGCCCACCGCGCTGCTGATCGGCTGGTGGTGGGCGTGCGCCCTCGATGCCCCGGGCGGCGTGCGCCGCGCCGTGATCGCCGGCACCTCGGTTTCGCTCGTCCTGGCCGGCATCCTGTTCTCGGTCCTCGCCCTGCACGCCCCGATCATCGCGGCAGTGGAGCGTAGTACCCACAAGCCCATCCCGCTCGACGCCAACACGCTGGCCCTGATCCTGCTCGGCGAGGGGCTCTTCCTTGTTGCGGCGCTCACGTGCTGCATCGCGCTCGTGCCGGCGTGCATGGGGCACGTCCGCGCGGTGTTGGTCGTCCTCGCCGGCGGCATGGCGGCCTTCGTCTCAGTCGCCGTTGCGGGCGGCATATCAGCGCTCGACCGCACCTTCACCGCGCCGCTGCACAGCATGGTCGCGCTGGCCGCAGACCAGACGGCTCCCGACGGTGCGCTGTTGCTGAACGTGGGCTCGCCGAGGAGGCCGAGCGTCCTGTACTATCTGCCCGACGACTTCCTCACGGATGCTGCCCGCGCCCGAGGCCGTCTTGTCGAGGACGGCAGCGAGGCGGCGGCATCGTCGTTCCTCGCGGCGCAGCCCGGTGCTCTGGCGGTCATGCCTCTCGAACGGGCTGAGAAGGCCGTTGGTTCGGGAGCAGGCGAGATGGTGGCGCGGACCAGCAAGTGGGCCGTGGTTCGGGCCGCCGGGCGAGCGTCGCCGTGAGCGCCCGTGGCCGACCGCCTGGTCGTTGCGCCGGGTTCCCTTCCGGCGCGACGCTGCACGCGTTCGCCGCGCCGCTGCTACTGTCGGACTGGGCCCGCCGCCTGCTCGGCCTGAGCGCCGACGCCGCCCGCGACGTGCAGCGCGCCAGGCTCGTGTTCGCCGCGCCCTGGGGCGTGACGGCCCTCGTCCTGCTCCTGGCGGCCGCGGCGCTCTGGTTCAGCTACCAGTACCTGCGTGACGGGACCCGGCCGTCGTGGTGGACCAAGGGCCCCCTCCTGTTCCTGCGCCTGGTCGTTATCGCGGCCCTGGTCGTCATGCTCCTCCAGCCGACGCTGCAGGTCACGCAGAGCTCGTCTCAGCGCCCCACGTTCGTCCTGCTGATGGACAACTCCCTCTCGATGGGTGAGGTCGACGCCAGGCTCCCTGCCGATCGCGCCGAGCGTCTGCAGGCCGCCCTCCACGCCGATCCACGAGCCCTCACCCGGGATGACATCGCGAACCGCCTCGTCTCCGGCCCGGTCCTCGGCTCGCTCGCCAAGCGCTTCAGTCTGAAGGCCTACTCCTTCGGCTCGGAGGCGCGGCCCCTCCCGCTCACGAACGCGCGCGGCGGTCCGCGCGTCGCCGTCCAGCCCGACCCGGTGCGCGGCAACGCGACGCAGATGGGCGAGGCCCTCCGCCGCGCTCTCGACGACGTCGCGGGACAGCCGGTCGCCGGGGTGTTGGTGGTGGGGGACGGCGGCCACAACCTCGGCGAGAGCCCGCTCACCCAGGCCAAGCGGGCCCGCGAGCAGCAGATCGCGGTGAGCACGCTCGGCATCGGCGATCCCACGCCCACTCGGGACCTCGCCATCACCGAGGCTCTTGCCGACCAAGTGGTGCGCAAGGGCAATATCGTCCAGGTCTTCGCCGGCATCACGCACCGCGGCTACGAGGGCCGGACTGTGACGGTCAGCCTCCGCCGCGACGGCCGGCCGGTCGCCACGAAGTCGGTCCGCCTGGGCGCGCCCGGCCAGAAGCAGTCGGTTTCGTTCACGTACACGCCGAAGGAGGTCGGCAGCTTCACCTACACGGTCAGCGTGGAGCAGCTCGCCGGCGAGGTCACCGCGGGGAACAACCGGCGCGGCTTCCTCCAGCGCGTCGTGTCGAAGCGGCTGAAGGTGCTGCTCATCGACGGAGAGCCGCGCTGGGAGTACCGCTACCTGAAGAACGCCATCCTCCGCGACGAGCAGATCCAGTTCAGTTGCTACGTGGTGGAGGCCGGGCCGCAGTCGGGAGGCGAGGGGAGCATACCCGTCTACCGCTTCCCGGCCGACGAGCGCAGCCTGTTCGAGTACGACATCGTCATCCTCGGCGACGTGCCGCGCTCCCACTTCACGGACGCCCAGATGTCTGCCATCCGCCGCTTCGTCGAGGACAAGGGCGGCAGCCTCATCGTCATCGCAGGCGAGAAGCACATGCCGCACGAGTACCGTGGCACTGCGCTGGAGGCCGTGCTGCCCGTGGTCCTCTCCGCCGAGCCCGAGCGGGTCATCTCCGGCGAGCCGTTCCCTGTCACGCTGACGCCGGAGGGGCGGCAAGACCCGCTACTTCGCATGGCGCCCGATCCGAACGAGAACGCCCGCATCTGGGCCTCGCTGCCCGGCCACTACTGGCAGGCCGGCGTGCCCCGCGCGAAGCCCGGCGCGACGGTGCTGGCCGTGAACGGCGCGCGCTCCAACGCCAACGGACCATTGGTCGTCACGGCCGTGCAGCCGTTCGGCGCCGGACGCTGCCTCATGACGCTGGTCGACAGCACCTGGCGCTGGCGCTACAGAGTGGGGGATCGCTACTTCTACCGCTACTGGGGCCAGGCCATCCGCGCCATGACTCCGCACGAAACGCCGGGCGGCAACCGATTCGCGCAGGTGAATGCCGACCGCGGCGAGTATCTACTAGGCGACCGAGTGGCCGTCTACGCGCGCTTGCTCGACGCCTTCTATCGTCCCATCAAGGCGGAGGGCGTTGCGGCGACGCTGGCCGGCGAGACCGGAGCGCCGCGCACGGTGCCGCTGAAGCCGGTGCCGGGCTCGCCGGGGCTCTTCAGCGCCGACCTGACGGCCGACCGCGTGGGTAAGTTCACGCTGAGTGTCGCCTCGCCCGCCAACCCGGGCGCTCGCTCGACCGCTGCGTTTCTGGTCCAGAGCGTCGCGCTGGAGCAGCAGCAACCCGAGTTGAACGAGCGGCTGATGAAGGAACTCGCGGCGGCTGGTGGCGGGCGCTGCCTGGGGCCGGATGAACTGCGCGCCTGGGCAAATGGTGTCAGAATGCAGGGCGTCGCGGTGCGCAGGGTCACCGAGATCGAGGTGTGGGATGCGCCACTGCTCTTGCTGCTGGTGGTGGCGCCGCTGGCGATCGAGTGGTTCGTGCGCAAGAAGGCTGGTCTTCTGTAGGATCGACGGTGCAGGCATGCGCGGCAG
>CAZFLM010000144.1:0-9083 GCA_964519955.1 uncultured Chthonomonadaceae bacterium
GCGTCCATCTTCTGCACCACCGGCTTGTCGCAGTCGGTGGGCAGGCTCGGCAGCGCCATATCGACCTTCGCGCGCACCTCGTTGGCAGCCACGTCGCCGTTCTTCTCGAGCACGAACCCGACGATGACGACCGAGACGCCCTCGGACGACGTGGAGGTCAGCGTGTCGATGCCGGAGACCGTGTTGACCTGCTTCTCGATCTCCTCGGTGACCTGCGTCTCCATCTCCTCCGGCGTCGCGCCGTTCAGAGTGGTCGTGATGGTCACGTAGGGCACGTCGATGTTCGGGAACCGGTCCACGCCCAGTCGGCCGACGGAGAACCCGCCCACGACGACCAGCACGAGTATGATCACCGCCGCAACAACCGGGCGGTTGACGGATAGCCTAGCCAAGCCCTGCATTCATCTTCCTCCAGACCGCGCAGGCGCCAACTACTGCCGCGAGTCCTGCGCGGCGGCGGCGTCCTTCGCGCTGACGCTGTCGCCATCCCCCAACGCACGCTGGCCCGACACCACCACGGCCGCGCCGCTCTCGATCCCCTTGGCCTCCACCCACAGGTCGTCGGGGGTGGTCATGCCGATGGTGATGGCCCGCTCGTGCGCCGCTCCGCTCTCGACCACGAACACGCGGGCCTTCGTGTCGTCCTTGGAGTCGCGCAGCAGGGCGGCCACGGGTACTACCACCGCGCCCTTCTGCTCCGCCGTCCGGATCCGCCCTTGGGCGAACATCTGCGGCCGCAGCAAGCGATCGGGGTTGCTGATCGTCACGCGGATCGGGAACGATCGGCTGCTCTGCGAACCGGACGGATAGACCTTCGTCACCGTCCCGGCAAACACACGGCCGGGGAAAGCGTTCACCTTCACCTCGACGGTCTGGCCGACGCGCACGCCGCCAAGCTCGCGGTCCGGCAGACTGGGCTCGAAGAAGACCTGGTCGAGCGAGACGACGCGGAGGATCGGCGTGCCGGGGCTCACGATCTGGCCGGGTTCGCCGGTCCGCGCCGCCACCTGCCCGGCGATGGGCGAGCGGATGAACGCATCGGCCAGCGCCTTCCGCGCGATCGCCTGACTGCTCACGGCCTGCTGCAGCGCGGCGCGGGCGGCCTGCACCTCGGCGCGGCGCACATCGTTCTGCGCCAGGCCCGCGCGAGCCGTCTCGACATCTGCCTTGCGAACCTTGTCCAGGGATGCCGCTGCCTGAGCCTGCCGCAGGCGCTCCTCGGCCTGGCGCACGGCCTGCTCGGCCTGGGTCACTTCCTGCGTGCGAGCGCCCTCCTTGATAAGGGAGAGGGCCTCCTGCGCCGCGCGGAGCTGCTCGTTCGCGACCTCGGCCGCCGTCTCGTACTGCTCCAGGGTCGACTGGGAGAGAGCGCCTTCCTTTGCGAGATCCCGGTTGCGGCGCACGTCGGACTGAGCCTTCTGCACGTTCGCCTTCGCGATCTTCACCTGGGTCTCGGCCCGGCGCACCTCTTGGGAGCGGGCGCCCTCGCGAACCTGGGAGAGCTGCGCCTTGGCCGCTTCCAGCGCCGCCTGGGCCGACTCGATCCCCGTCCTGGTGTTCACCTGCTGCTGCTCGTAGGCGGCCTCGGACGCGTGCACCGCGCTCGTGGAGCTGACCAACTGCATCCGCAGGGCGGCCTCGGCCTGGGCGACCCGCGCACGCGCCGCCGCCACAGCGCCATCGGCCGAGCGAACCTGGGACTCCTGGTCGCTCATGTCGAGCCGCGCGACCACCTGGCCCGGCGCCACGACGTCGCCCTGGCGGACGTAGACCTCGGCCAGCCGGCCGGAAGCCTTCGACGACAGCGGCACGTCCTCCAGCGACACCAGCGAGCCGGTCACATCGGTCCAGTGAACGACCGTCTCCTGCTTCGCTGCGAGCGTCTCAACAGGAGAGGCGGTGGGTCCCGCCGCCTTCTGCTCAGCCGCATGCCCGCTCCGGCACCCCGGCAGGGCTATCGCCAGCCCCGCGCACGCCATCGCCGCAGCCAGCACGCGGGCGCCAGATCGTATGGGCATCCTGTTCCACACTCCCATTGGGCCTAACCTCACTTTCGCAGCACGAGAGAACTGAGCGCCGTCGGCATCCCAGGGCGGCGCACCCCTGGCAGTTCCGTCGCACCCGAAGGGGCTAACCGCAGTGGGAGCGGCCCCCTCGGATGCGGCGCTCACACGGGCCGGCGGCGCGCCCAGGACGGCCAACCGGCCGCCCGACGCTGCCCGCGCAGACACCCGCGGAGCGACGTGCAGACTGCGGGCATCACCCGGCAGCCTGCCAAACCGTGTCTGGCTCCGCCTCGCACGCCGCCACCGTGCCGAAACCGCCGAGCAGACGCTCGACGAACTCGGCGGCTTGGGCGCGCGTGAGAGCCTCATTGGCATCGTAGGCCACATGCACCCGCAGATGCGTGAAGCCCTGCAGCGCGTGCGCCAGGAGCATCTGGCACCCCGGACGAGCGACGCCCCGCTCGCAGGCCAGGGCCCCAGCCCGCTCCCAGTACACATCGACCTCGGCCCGGTAGTCGCGCAGGCCCAGGTTCTTCACCTCGTGCTCCGGCCCGAACATCAGCCCGGCCGCCATGCGCGCGAAGTCCTCGCGATCGCGGGAGAACTCGAAGAACGTCCAGATGACCTCGGCGAGCAGCTCGGCGACGTCGGAGTGGGACGCGAACGCCTGGTCGAGCATGCCCTTGATCTCGTCGATGAAGGCGCGAAGAGCCGCTCGACAGAGACCTTCCTTGCTCTCGAAATAGTAGTAGAGCATCGGCTTCGTCACGCCGGCGGCCTCGGCGATCTCGCGGGTCGTGGTGGCCGCGAAACCACGCGTCGCGAACAGCTTGACGCCCGCGTCCATGATCCTCGTCTTGATCACGTTATCGGTAGAGCCTTCTCCCATGGCGCACCTGTTTACCGGTCGGTAAGTAGATTATGGGCACGTGCACAAGCCAAGTCAAGGGCGGATGAGCAACTTCTCACACATTTGCCTGCGGGCGCTCGGCGAACCGCATCGGCGGAGGTGCCGGGGCGCCCCAGGCCGAATCGTGGTGGGACGAGGAACCGCCGACCCCGAATCAGCGAGGTACACGCCGTGCCGACATGCGCTCGATATGCGATCTGCCTGGGTTTCCTACTGCTCCGGTCCCTTGCGCCTGCCTGGTGCCAGCCGTTCGGCATCCAGGTGGTCGACAAGACGACGCGGCGAGGCGTGCCACTGGTGGAACTCACAACGGTGAACAACGTGCGGTACATCACCGACAGCAACGGTTTCGTCGCCATGGACGAGCCCGGTCTCGAGGGGCTGCGTGTGTTCTTCCACATGAAGAGCCACGGATACACATTCCCGCGCGACCTATTCGGCAGTTTCGGCTCCGCGCTGCAGGTGAAGGCGGGCACGGTGGCGACCGTGGAGGCCGAGCGCGTCAACATAGCCGAGCGGCTCTACCGCATCACTGGCGAGGGCATCTACCGCGACACGGTGCTGCTCGGGCGCAAGGCGCCCCTCCGCAAGCCCCTGCTGAACGCGGGAGTGTTCGGACAGGACAGCGTGCAGGCGGTTCCCTTCGGCGGACGCGTCTACTGGTTCTGGGGCGACACGAACCTGCCGCAGCACCCGCTCGGCGTGTTCCAGTCGACGGGCGCCACCTCGCCGCTACCCGGTAAGGACGCCCTCGATCCGGACAAGGCGATCGATCTCACCTACTTCACCGGGGCGGACGGGCAGGCACGGGGCGTGTGCGACCGTGCAGGCAATAACCCGATCTGGCTGGAGGGCCTCCTAACGCTGCGAGATGGCGGGAGCGAGAAGATGCTCGCCCGCTACACGCGCATGAAGGACCTGGGCACCGTGCTGGAGCACGGGCTGGTGCTGTGGGACGCGAAGCTGGAGCGGTTCGTAAAGCACGCCCCGCTCGACCTCGCCGACCAGGTGCGCTGCCCGCGCGGCCATCCGGTGCGATGGCGCGACGGGGGCGCCGACTGCTTCCTCTTCCCCACCCCGTTCGCCACGGTCCGCGTCCGCGCCGATCTGGCCTCGCTGGCCGATCAGAAGCAGTACGAGGCATTCACGTGCCTGGCGCCGGGCTCGAAGTACGTGAAGGGCGCCGCCCAGGTGGAGCGCGACGACGCCGGGCGGCTGGTGTACGGCTGGAAGCGAGACACCGATCCGATCACGCAGGCGCAGGAGCGGGAGCTGATCGCGGCGGGGCTGGTGAAGGCGGAGGAAGCGCGATTCCAGGTAACGGATGCCGCGACCGGCGAACCGATCGAGATGCACAACGGCTCTATGAACTGGAACGCCTACCGCGGCAAGTGGATCCTGATCGCGGCGCAGACCGGAGGGAAGTCGTCGTTCCTGGGCGAGGTCTGGTACGCCGAGGCGGACGCGCCGACCGGCCCGTGGACGACGGCTGTCCGCATCCTGACGCACGATCGGTACACCTTCTACAACCCGGTGCACCACGCGTTCCTGGACCAGGACGGCGCGCGCCTGATCTTCTTCGAGGGCACCTACGCGAACACGTTCTCCGGCAACCCGGACCAGACGCCGCGCTACGACTACAACCAGGTGATGTATCGGCTGGACCTGTCGGACCCAAGACTGCATCCAACGAGGAGATGAGAGCCGATGAGACGATGCTGCCTTGCCGCAGTGACGCTGATGGTGCTGGCCGTGGGCGCGAGCGCACAGAGCCCGCTGATGCAGCCCGGTGCCCGCGAGTTCTTGCAGATCTACTTCCGCTACGCCGATGGGCTCCGGACGGACGGCTCCAAGGGGCTGAAGGACCTCCTGGCGCCGGACTTCCGGATACTGGGAGATCAGGGGTGGGTTCGGGGCAGCAAGGCCCTGGCCGCCATCGACCAGTACTCCTCCCTCTTCAGGGGCGGCGCCCTCTCGGTGCGGCTGCGCCAGGTGCGGATCGCGGGTAACCAGGCGGTCGTCATGACGCGGGAGGACGGCACGGTCGGCATGCCCATTCCCGGGGCACTCAGGAATCCCGCACCAGGGGTCAACGTGAACTCGGCCAAGCTGACGATGTCGTGGACGTGGAAGCAGACCTGGCGCAAAACCCCTCAGGGGTGGCGTCTCGCCCAGATGGAGCAGGCGCCCAACAAGGTGAAGGACGACGACGCCGTCTACACGGTGACGGCAGGCAGATAGCCCGCGCCCGGCGCTGGGCCGCCGGCGGCGGGCAGCGCATCGAGCAGCGCAAGATGGTGTGCGTATGGGCTCCGGACCCCGAGGAGATCAGAGCTGATGAGACGACAATTCGTTGCCGCAGTGATCCTGATGGTGCTCGCCGGAACCGGTGGTTCGGCGCTCCCGCAACCGCAAGCCGCGTCCAGCCAGTTCGCCGCCATCTACCGGCAGTACGCCGCCGCGATCCAGTCCAAGGGCGCCAGGGGGCTGGAGGGCCTGGTGACGCCGGACTTCCGGTTCCGCCAGGACGGCCGGTGGCTGCACGGCAAAGAGGCGTTCGCCGCAATGGGCGGCCTGCTGTCATTCGTACCTGGCGGCAGAGCGTCGGTGCGCCTGCGCCGCGTGCGCACGAAGGGCGACGTGGCCATCGTCGTGATCGAGGAGACCGTCTCCGTGCCGAGAGGCAAGACGATCCGGACCGCAGGGCTCGGTGGGACGATGGAGGTCACCGGCCCGGTGAGCGCATCGGCAACGTGGAAACACACCTGGCGCAGGACGTCGCGGGGCTGGCGGCTGGCGACGATGGAGGCCGAGCCGGGCGGCAAGTCGGCGGACACCGGCAGCATCCGAGTTTGCCCCGCGGGCTGAGGCGCCGGCCTCCGCCTGCCTCCTCGCATGACGCCTCGCTCTGCGGCTTCCTGCTCCGGAACTCGCAGAGCGAGGTCACCCGTGGAACGCAGTGGCCGCTCCGCATCGTACATTATATCGGATATATTGCTCTAATATTCCGAATAACGCCCCGAGTGGCGGAGGAGGATCGGCATGAGCACGGACTATGCAAGCACCCCGGTCGCCGACCTGGTGACGGAACGGCCGTCCTGGTTCCGCGTCTTCGAGAAGTGGGGCATCGACTACTGCTGCGGCGGGTCCGACCCGCTGGGCCAGGTGTGCGGCGAGAAGGGGCTCGACGTTGCCGCGGTGGCGGCGGACCTGGCGCAGGCCGACGCCCGGCAGGCGCAGGACGATGGAGAGGCGTGGGCGGACGCGCCGATCCCCGACCTGATCGAGAACATCGTATCGACGCACCACGCATACCTTCGCCAGGTGCTGCCGGAGCTGCGCGAACTCTCCGCGAAGGTCCTCGGCGCCCATGGCGAGCGGCACCCGGAGCTGGGGGAGGTGCGCAAAGTGCTGCTCGATCTCGCCGGTGAGTTGGAGTCCCACCTGCTGAAGGAGGAGCAGATCCTGTTCCCGTTCTGCGTCCAGGTCGCGGCGGCGGCGAGCATGCCGTCGTTCCACTGCCAGACCATCGCCAACCCGATCCGCGTGATGGAAGCGGAGCACGAGAGCGCGGGGCGGGCACTGCTGCGCCTGCGCGCCCTCACGAAGGACTACTCGACGCCCGACGACGGATGCGCCAGCTACCGCGCGCTGATGCAAGGGCTTGCGGATCTGGAGGTCGACCTGCACCGGCACATCCACAAGGAGAACCACGTGCTCTTCCCGCGTGCCCTGGCGATCGAGGCGAGGCTCGCCTAGCCTGACCTACTGATTGGTGGCGCCGGACGGGCACGAAGGCCCATCCCACCACTGCACTCGTGCATGACCCAGGCGAGGGCGATTGGCGGCGGAACTCGGCGGGAGCGTGCGGCGTATCCCTCAGCAGCCTGGCCGGCGTGCAGCGCGGCAGCCGGCCAGGCGCTTGGGCCGGTCCCGCCCGAGGGTGGTGAGCGCCCCGTGCGAATTGCCAGTCCGCTTGTGGTGCGAGGCAGTTCGCTTGACAAAGCCAGAGACGTGCGTCTAGAATCACGTGACCATCCCTAGCGCGCTCCACCGATGATGCCCCGGAGCGTCCCGCAGAGGCGCCGGTGAAATCCAGCACAACCAATGGCCACCGCCACACGCAGCCCCTCGCTGTGGCACACGAGCGGATGGCAGACATCCCGACGGTCGGCGCGGACGAAGTGTCGGCCGCCATCGGCCGCGCACAGGAGTGGCTCCTCGCCCAACAGCACCCGGATGGGCACTGGGTAGGCGAACTCGAGGGCGACACGATCCTCGAGAGCGAGTACATCCTCCTCCATTGGTTCATGGGCTGGACGGACGACGCCAAGCTGCGGAAGCTCTGCAACTATGCGATCCGCCACTGGCTGACCGCGGACGGCGGATGCCCCATGTACCCCGGCGGACCGCCCGACGTCAGCGCGTCGGTCAAGGTCTACTTCGTCTGCAAGCTCCTCGGCCATAGCCCGGACGAGCCGTTCATGCAGCGCCTGCGCGAGTGCATCCTGCGCCTCGGCGGCGTCACGAAGTGCAACACGTTCGCCAAGCTCTACCTCTCCGTGTTCGGGCAGTACGACTGGGAGGGCGTGCCGACCATTCCGCCCGAGCTGATGCTGCTGCCGCGCTGGTTCTACCTGAACCTCTACGCCATCTCGTCGTGGTCGCGCGCCATCCTGGTGCCACTGGCCATCATCAACCACTACCGACCCGCGCGACCGGTGCCGCCCGAGTGCGCCATCGACGAACTGTTCGTCGGCGGCCGCCACGGCAAGCACGTGCTGCTGCAGCGCGACGCGAAGCCCATCACCTGGCGGAATGCGTTCCTCTTCATCGACAGCCTGCTGAAGATCTACGACAAGAGCCCGGTGAAGCCGATGCGCCGTGTCGCGATCCGTGCGGCGGAGAAGTGGATCCGCGAGCGGCAGGAGGGCAGCGGCGGGCTCGGCGCCATCTTCCCCGCCATGACGCACGCCATCATGGCGTACAAGTGCCTGGGCTATGCCGACGACGACCCGGCAGTCCAGCACGAGCTGCACCACCTGAACACGTTCGAGATCGAGGAAGGCGACGAGATCCGGCTCCAGCCCTGCCTCTCCCCGGTCTGGGATACTGCCATCGCGGTAAATGCGCTGCTGGACAGCGGCCTGCCGCACGATCACCCGGCCATCGACAAGGCGACCGAGTGGTTGCTGAGCAAGCAGACGACGCGCGTGGCGGACTGGGCGGTCGAGGCGGGCAACGTCGAGCCGGGCGGCTGGTTCTTCGAGTACGACAACGAGTTCTACCCGGACGTCGACGACACCATCATGGTCTTGATGGGCCTCTACAAGGCGTACTGCCCCGGCGGCGAGCACTGGACGACGGCGCCGCCACGCGTGGAGCAGGCGATGCGGCGCGGGCTCGACTGGGTCTTCGCCATGCAGAACCGCAACGGCGGGTGGGCATCGTTCGACAAAGACAACGACCGCATGATCCTGCAGTACATACCGTACGCCGATCACAACGCGATGCTGGACCCCGCAACTGCCGATATCACGGCGCGCGTCGTCGAGATGGCCAGCTACTACGGCATCGGCGAGGACGACCCGCGCATCCGCCGCGCCCTGCGCTACATCGAGCAGGCACAGGAGAAGGACGGTTCCTGGTTCGGCCGGTGGGGGGTGAACTACGTCTATGGCACGTGGCAAGTGCTGCGCGGCCTCGGGCGGATCGGCACGGACCGGAGCAGCACCGCCGTGCGCCGCGCGGTGGCCTGGTTCGAGAAGCACCAGGCCGACGACGGCGGCTGGGGCGAATCGGCGAACACCTACGAGGTCGCGGGCGCCGAGCACGGACGCGGGCCCTCCACAGCATCGCAGACAGCCTGGGCGCTGATGGGCCTCATCAACGCGGGCGAGGCCGACTCCACGGCGGTTCGAAGCGGGCTCGGCTATCTCCTGCGCACCCAGCGCGCCGACGGGACGTGGGACGAGCCGTGGTTCACCGGGACCGGCTTCCCCCGCGTGTTCTACCTTCGCTACCACCTCTACCGGCACAACTTCCCCCTGTGGGCGCTGGGGCAGTACGTCGAGCACCGCTCGCGACGGGCGCCGGCCGGCGTCACCGCCGGCGCGGGCCACCCGAACTAGCCCGCGCGATGGGCCGCCGTGCCGGACGGGCACGGC
>CAZFLM010000145.1:0-9032 GCA_964519955.1 uncultured Chthonomonadaceae bacterium
CACCGTCACGTTCGCCGGGAGGGTCGCGAGGTAGTAGACCGTCTCCGCCACGTCCTCCGGCTGGATCCAGCCCGTCTTGTCGCGCGTGGGGTGGATCTCGTGGGCCAGGCGCGTGTCGACCCCGCCCGGGTTGATCGAGTTCACCCGGATCCCGTACGGGCGCAGCTCGAGGGCCAGGTTCGTCGCCAGCGAGAGGGCGGCGGCCTTGGCGGCGCAGTACGCGCCCTGCGTCGCGTAGGGCTTCTTCGCCGCGCTGGACACGATGTGCACGATCTGGCCGGCCTTGCGCGGCATCATCCAGCGCAGCGCGGCTTGAGTGCAGTAGAAGAGGCCGCGCAGGTTCACGTCCAGGTTGAACTCCAGGTCCGCGGCGGTCGTCTCCCAGATGGGCTTGAACCGGGCGTTGCCGGCGTTGTTGATGAGCAGGTCGACGCCGGCGAACTCGTCGACCGCCCGCTGGATCAGCGCGTCGCACTGTGCTTCTGCCGCAACGTTCGTCGGCACGGCGATGCAGCGTCCGCCGGCTTCTGATACCAGCCGCGCGGTCTCGTCGATCTCGGGGCGCGTGCGCGCGGCTACTACGATATGCATACCCGCGCGCGCGAGGCGCAACGCCGTCGCCCGCCCGATGCCGCGCCCGCCGCCGGTGATCACGGCAACCTTACCTACCAGATTGGCGGGACCCGACAGCCCCGCGCAGTCGTCTGTGTTCATGGTGAGGGTTATACCTGAGTAGCGAGGAGCGAGGAGCGAGTAGGACGGCGGGTTGTGCGGGGTGTGGGGGCGCGCGCGATCTCGGATGGCTCAGAGGCCGTCCTCGCGTGGCGCCCGCCCTTCTACTCGCTCCTCGCTACTCGCTACTCGCTACTCCGGGTATACTGCGAGCAGAGTGAAGCAGTTCACATAGGTCGGCGGAGGCGGCGTGTCGATGCCGGCCCCGTGGGAGCGAGAAGAACAAGGATTATGGACAACGACAGCATCAACAGGCGTGACTTCTTTCGGGGCGCGGCACTGGGTTCGTTCGGGCTCGGGCTGCTGGCGGAGGAGCTGATTCTGCCCGAGGCGGCCGGCGCTCAGGCGGCCGCGGCCGGCGGGCCGGTCACCTGCGCCGTCATCGGCCTGGGCGACCGCGGGCGCGAGATCCTCACATCGCTGAGCAAGGTCGCCAATGCGCCCATCGCGGCCATCTGCGACACCTACAAGTCCGAGGGCTTCCTGAAGCGGTCGCAGAACATCGCGCCGAACGCGGCCTTGGTCGACGACTACCGCAAGGTCCTGGACATGAAGAACGTCCAGGCCGTGTTCATCGCCACGCCGAGCCACCTGCACAAGCAGATCGCCGTCGATGCGCTGGCCGCAGGCAAGCACGTCTACTGCGAGGCGCCGCTCGCCGTGAGCCTCGATGATGCGAAGGCCATCGCCAAGGCGGCCAGGGGCGCGAAGACCCTGTTCCAGACCGGGCTGCAGACGCGCTGCAACAAGATGCACAACCACGTGCTCAACTTCGCCAAGTCGAACGCGCACGGCCAGACGCTGGCCTTCGAGGCGCAGTATCGGCGCAAGGCGAGTTGGAAGCGCGGCGGCACCCCCGAGCGCGAGGCCGAGCTGAACTGGCGCCTGAAGAAGGCCACCTCCCTCGGCCTGCCCGGTGAGGTGGGCATCCATCAGATCGACTGGGCCTCCTGGTATCTGCGCAAGCTGCCGGTCGCCGTCTCCGCGTGGGGCAGCACCGTGCTGCGCGGCGCCGACGGCATGGAGGTCCCCGATACGGTCCAGGTGGTCGTCGAGTACCCGGGCGGCATCCGCCTGACGTACGATGCGACGCTCTGCTCCTCGTTCGACAACGCGCACGAGGTCCTCATGGGCACCGACGCTTCGATGCTCATCCGCGATCAGCGCGCCTGGATGTTCAAGGAAACCGACTCCGCGCTCCTCGGCTGGGAAGTCTACGCCAAGAAGGAGCGCATGGGCGTGGGCGAGGATTCGAGCGGCGTGGGCATCATGCTCGTGGCCGACGCGACCAAGCTCATCAACCAGGGCAAGGAGCCATCGAAGGTCGGTACCGACGTGACGAAGACCGCCCTGTTCTACGCCTGCGAGCGGTTCGTCGACGCGATCCAGAAGGGCGACAAGTCGCCCGTTCCCGCCGAGGTCGGCTACCAGTCGAACGTAGTGGCGGCCAAGGTGCACGAGGCATCGCTGACGGGGACGCGCATCGAGTTCCAGAAGGCCTGGTTCGACGTCGACGCCGCGGGCGCGGCCCCGGTGCAGGCGCCGCCCACGCCGAAGAAGACTGTTCCTGCGCGGCCCGTTGCCCCGGCGGCCAAGACGAAGAAGAAGTAACGCGCGAGCATCGCAGCAGGTTGGACTAGTATCACGTATTGCGCCGCTCGGGGCATTTGGAGCTTCGGGCGGGCCGGCAAAGGAGCACAGGGTTATGGATGGTGCGCAGGATAGCGCGAAGACCAGTCGGCGCGAGTTCATCCGCAACGCCGCCGCCACCGCCGCGGTGACCGCCGCCGCCACCAAGGTGGCGAAGAGTTCGGTCTACTCGTTGGCGCCTTCCCGGGTCATCGGGGCCAACGACAAGATCGTCGTGGGCCACATCGGCCTTGGACAGCAGGGCCGCGCCCACGTGAAGCTGCTCAAAGAGAACAGCGCCGAGGGCCTCAAGAACAACACCGAGCAGGTGGCCGCGTGCGATATCTACGTTCGCCGCGTCAAGATGGTGCAGAAGCCGGAGTCCCTTGGCTTGAAGGACTCGCAGTGCTTCAGCGACTACCGCAAGCTGCTCGAGAACAAGGACATCAACGCCATCTGGGTCACTACCTCCGACCAGTGGCACGCGGCCATCGCGATCGACGCGATGAAGGCCGGCAAGCACGTCTACTGCGAGAAGCCGATCGGCCGCTCGGTCGAAGAGGCATACGCGATCTACGACACCGTCAAGCAGACCAAGATGGTGTTCCAGGTCGGCTCGCAGGGCTGCTCGGACCAGAAGTGGCACGTGGCGGGCAAGGCGGTCGCGGACGGCAAGATCGGCCAGCTCATCATCGGCCAGGGCAGCTACTGCCGCAACAGCATCAAGGGCGAGTGGAACGACTACACCATCGACCCGGATGCCGGCCCGAAGGGTGCGGGCGAGGCGTTCGTGGACTGGGATGTCTTCCGCCGCGGCGCCGGTCCGGCTGAGTGGGATCCGGATCGCTACTTCCGCTGGCGCAAGTACTGGGATTACGGCAATGGCCCCATCGGCGACCTGATGCCGCACCGCTTGCACCCGCTGCTGATCGCCATGCACATGCCGCTCGACGGCAACAACGGCTTCCCGGTGCGCGTGAGCGCCAACGGTGGCCTCTACGTCCAGAAGATCAACCCCGACACCAAGAAGGTCGACCGCGAGGTGCCGGACTTCGTGACGCTGAACGTGGCGTTCAACAACGACACGAACCTGCTCATGCTCACCAGCACCATCAACGAGCAGGGCCTGCAGGACATGATCCGCGGGAACAAGGCCACGATCTTCTTCGGCGGCAGCGGCGTGGAGATCCGGCCGGAGCGCGTGTGGGCCGAGGAGATCGACGGCGGCACCGAGCCGGTTCCGGGCGAGGGCGAGCAGATCATCACGCATCAGCGCGACTTCTTGGACGCCATCCGCAACAACAAGACGCCCAACGGCAGCATCGATCTGGCGCTGCGTGTTCAGGTCATGGTGTCGCTGTGCGAGATGTCGTACCGCCAGAACAAGACCATGCACTTCGACCCGGCGACTCGCAAGATCACCGCGTAGCGCAGGTTGACGAACGCACCAACCGTTCGGTGTTCGGCGTCGCGAGGGGCGGGCTTCGATGCCCCATCGCGTGCCGCCAGCCGGGCAGGCGTAGATTCGGGGCCGCCGGAGCGCAGATGCTGCAGCTCCGGCGGCCCCGCACGTACTGGATGCTAGATGCACGATCGGCACGGTGTACAACTGGTCCGCGTCGCATGCCTGGCGATGCGTACGCGCTTCGAGATCGCGCTCTGGGGAGAGCGGCCCGACAGCCTGCGTGCCGTCGCCGAGGAGGCGCTGGAGGAGATCCGCGGCCTCCATGTGCAGCTCTCGGCCTACGACACCGGCAGCGACGTCTATGAGCTGAACGCTTGCGCCGCCGAACGGCCCGTGCGCGTGGAGCCGCGCCTGTTCGCGCTGCTGAAGCGTGCGGCCGAGCTGTCGGAGCGCACGGGCGGCGCGTTCGACATCACGGTCGGCCCGCTGCTGGAGGCGTGGGGCTTCGCGGGCGGCTCGGGGCGCGAGGCCGATCCGGACGCTCTGGCTGCCGCGTGCGAGCGGGTAGGGCAGGCGCTCGTGCTGCTGGACGAGCGCGACTGCACGGTGCGCTACGCCCGCGAGGGGGTGCGCATCGACCTGGGCGCCATCGGCAAGGGGTACGCCCTGGAGCGGGCCGCCGACATCGTGCGCGAGATCGAGCCCGCCGGCGCGCTGCTCCATGGCGGCACGAGTTCGGTGCTCGCGATGGGGGCGGACCCGGACGGCGAGCCGTGGCGGGTCGCCATCGCCCATCCCGCCGATCCGGAGTGCGCCGTCTGCGGCGTGAGCCTCTGCGACGAGTCGCTCTCGGTGTCGGCCGCGCACGGCAAGGCGTTCGAGCGGGACGGCCGGGTCCTGGGCCACGTGCTGGACCCGCGCGCGGGCGCTCCGGCCGAGGGCGCCGAGCTGGCGGCTGTCGTCTGCCCCTCACCGGCCGAGGGCGACGCTCTCTCGACGGCTCTCATGGTGCGTGGCTCGGCGTGGCTGCCGGGGCTGTGCGCTGACTGGGGCGCTCGTGCCCTCGTCGTGGAGCAGGGGCGCGTGACGACGGTTGGGCTGTAGGGGCCGTCGCGTCTACTCGCGTCGGTGATGCGGCCGGTCGGCTGCTTGGGGTGAGCGCGTGCGGCGCGCGAGCCGAGAATCTACCGGGCTAACATCCTAGCCGGTGGCGGGAGAGGTGGCTGCCCGCGGCTGTCGGTAAGCGGCCGGCGAAGCGCGCAAGCCGTGGGCCGGGCGGGGGAGGTGTGATTGATGAGTCCGCACAACGAGGGACCGGGGGGTGCTGCCGTGCGGCACTCCGGCCGGGCGCCGCTGCACATCCCGTCGCTGGACGGCATCCGCGCCGCGTCCTTCATGGTGGTCTTCATCTCTCACACGTTGGGCCGTGTGCCCGGCGGGTTTGGCGTAACCGTCTTCTTCTTCCTGAGCGGCTACCTGATCACGACGCTGCTCAGGATGGAGTACGACGCGAGCGGGACCGTCAGCCTGAGCAAGTTCTACCTCCGGCGGGTGCTGCGCATCCTGCCGCCGTTCTACATCGTGCTGGCCGGGGCAGCGCTGCTGGCCGCCACCGGTCTGCTGCCGCACGGCATCCAGCCTGGCCCGACGCTGGCGCAGGCCCTGCACTTCGGCAACTACTGGATGGTGTTCTGCGGGGTCGACGGCCAGGCCGCCGGCACCGCGGTCTACTGGTCGCTGGCGGTTGAGGAGCACTTCTACCTGGTGTTCCCGCTCGCCTACCTGCTGCTCCGGAGGTACCGTCCCTGTCCAGTCCAGCAGGCGGCCGCCATCGGCTACGCGCTCATGATCGTCCTCGCCTGGAGATGCGTGTTGGTCTACGGCGCCGGCGTGCCGCTCGACCGGACGTACCTGGCGTCCGACACGAGGGTCGACTCCATCCTGTGGGGGTGTCTGCTCGCAATCTACGGGAACCCCGTGCTGGACACCGTGCGCGGGAAGGCGATCTGGTGGAAGGCTCTCTGGTTCCCGTGTGGAATGGTCGTGCTGGCGATCACGTTTGTCTTCGGGGACGACCAGTTCCGCGAGACGTGGCGCTATAGCCTGCAGGGCGCGGCGCTCGTCCCGATCTTCATCGCCGCCATCCAGTACCCGAGTTGGGGGCCGTTCTGGATCCTGAACCTGCGCCCCGTGGCCTTCCTGGGCACGCTGTCGTACTCGGCGTACCTGATGCACCACGTGCTGGTCTACTTGCTGTGGCCCCACCTGCACCTTGCGCCGGCGGCGAACGCCGCGATCGTCCTGGCAGTGACCGTCGTGTGCGCCACGGTGAGCTACTGGCTCGTCGAGCGGCCCTGCGCGGAGCTTCGCCGGCGCCTGAGCGCGCGGAAGCGGGAGGGCGTGGCGCCCGCCGCGGTTGCCGCGCCGCCCGTGCCAAGCGAAGCCGCCGAGGCCTGACGCGCGGTCCGTATTGCCGCCGCCGCTCTGTCTTCCTGGGTAGGTGCCTGCCCGCTCAGCGTCGAATCTAGCCTCTATACTGCCCCGGGAGTACCGATATGCCTCATACGATGCACCTCATCTCGCACACGCACTGGGACCGCGAGTGGCACCTTACGTTTCAGCAATTCCGGCTGCGCCTCGTCGATCTCATCGACCATCTGCTCGACACTCTGGAAACCGATCCCGACTTCCGGTCGTTCAACCTTGACGCTCAGACGATCGTGCTGGAGGACTACCTGCGGATCCGACCGCACGCGCGGGAGCGGCTCGAGAAGCACATCCGCTCGGGGCGCATCACCATCGGGCCCTGGTATCAGCTCAACGACGAGTACCTGGTCAGCGGGGAGTCGACCGTCCGCAGCCTGCTCATCGGCAGCCGCATGGCGCGCGAGTTCGGGGCCTGCATGAAGGTCGGCTACCTGCCGGACCAGTTCGGCAACGTGTCGCAGATCCCGCAGATCCTGGCCGGCTTCGGCATCGACAACGCCATCATGGGCCGCGGCCGCCAGCTCACGCAGGGCGACAAGATGGAGTTCTGGTGGGAGGCGCCGGACGGCACCCGCGTGATCGCCAGCCTGATGGCCTACTGGTACAACAACGCCCAGTACCTGCCGTCCGATCCAGAGGCCGCCGTCGGCTACATCGACGAGATGTGCGAGCGGATGGGCAAGGTGTCGGCGGTTCCGCACCTGCTGCTGATGAACGGGGTCGACCACCTGGAGGCGCAGCCCGAGGCCGGCCAGGTCGTCAAGTGTGTGGACGAGGTGCTGCAGGCGCGCGGCGCGGGTGACCGGATTCTGCACAGCACGCTGACCGACTACGTCGCCGGACTGCGCGAGGCGGCGAAGGACATCGCCGACCTCGAGGTGCGCCGGGGCGAGCTGCGCGACGATCGCGGCGGCTCCTGCCTGGCGGGCGTCCTCTCGACGCGCATGTACCTGAAGCAGGCGAACTGCCGGACGCAGCAGGCGCTGGAGCGCTATGCCGAGCCGCTCTCCGCGTTCGCCCGCATCGACGGCGCCCCCTATCCGCACGACGAGCTGACCTACGCGTGGAAACTGCTGATGGAGAACCACCCGCACGACTCCATCTGCGGCTGCTCGCGCGACCAGGTTCACGACGAGATGATGCCGCGCTTCCAGCAGGTGGACCAGGTGGCCGGCGAACTCGTCGAGCGCGCGTTCGACAACCTGACCGGGCGTGACCAGACCCGCGGCGCGACGGACGACATGCGCCGCATCGTCGTCACGAACACGCTGAACTGGGTGCGCACCGACCCGGTGACCATCACGCTGCGCTTCCCGCTCAGCGAGCCCCTGCGCAGCGGCGCCCACCGCGACCCGGCAAGGGAACCCGCCGGCTTCCGCATCCTCGACCCGGCGGGGCGCGAGGTGGCGTTCGCGGTGACCCGCTCCGAGGCGGTTATCGAGACGGTTCTGAACCCGCGCGAGCTGCCCCTCGATCAGTGGGTGCGACGCATCACGGTGGAGTTCGTGGCCGAGGACGTGCCCGCGTGCGGCTACAAGGCGTACACCATCGAGCCGTGCGCCGGAATGCCAAGCTACCCTGTCTGCCAGGACGAACCGGACGCCTACCAGCCGCTGTGGTTGGAGGACGGCGGCGACGTGGGCGACGAGTACCTGTACCGCCAGCCGATGAACGACCGCGTGGTACGATGGCAGCCGGCGCGCACGGCTGGGGTGGCGCTCGAGTGCAATGCGGTGCGCCAGACCTACGCGTTCTCGCACGACCTGCTGCTTCCCAAGAAGGCCACCCTCGACGGCCAGACGCGCACCGACGAGACGGTCGCCTGCCCGCTGACTCTGCGGGTGACGCGCTGGGCCGGCTCCTCGCGCACCGAGTACTCCCTCGCCGTCGACAACCGCGCCGAGGACCACCGTCTGCGCGTCCGCTTCGACCAGCCGGCGATCTGGCAAGTGCGCCCCGAGACCTACGCCGACAGCGCGTTCGACGTGGTTGCGCGGCCCCTGAGCAACCCGCTGATCGCGGAGGGCGCGGCGCCGTTCCAGCCGCAGGCGCTGTGGTCGGCGGTCGTGGGCGAGGCCGGCTGGGTGACCGAGGATGAGCACGAGCCGGAGGCCGAGCAGACGCTGACCGTGATGGCGCGCGGCCTGCTGGAGCACGAGGTGCGCTCCGCGGGCGAGGGCGGCGCGACGCTGGCGCTGACGCTGCTGCGGTGCGTGGGCCAGCTCAGCGGGCGCGGCGAGGGACCCGGCATCGCCACGCCAGGCGCGCAGTGCCTCGGCCGGCACACGCTGGAGTTCGCGACGACGGTGACGCGCGGGTGCTGGCGCGGCGGCAGCGTCTGGCGGCAGGCGCACCAGTTCGCCACGCCGCTGCTCGCCGTGCAGTGCTCCGCCGACGTCGACCTGGCGCCGCACCGCTCGTTCGTCCTGCTGCCGCCCGTCGAGCTGGTGGTGACCGCCATCAAGCGCGCGCACGATCGCGACACGCTGGTGGTCCGCTTCTACAACACGACCGACGATGCCGTCGAGGGCGCGATCCGGGTGCCCGGCGCCCGCCGCCTCCGCCCCGTTACGCTCGACGAGGCGCCCGTCGGCGACTGGGTGGATAGCGACATCCTGCGGCTGCCGGTGGGTGGCAAGAAGATCGTGACCATCGAGGCAGAGGTCTAGCGCTGAGGGCGCGGCGCTCGGCGGCCAACGGCCCCCCCCCCCCGAGCCGCGCCCCCCCAAACTAACCCCGGCCCGGGGACCCATCTCCGCCCCCCAGGCGCAACATCGTT
>CAZFLM010000146.1:0-5321 GCA_964519955.1 uncultured Chthonomonadaceae bacterium
TCGAGGACTGGAGTCTCAAGAATCCATCAGATTGTACATTAAGTACACGGTATTGCCTCTAGCCTGACCTATTCATGAGTCGTACCGGACGGGCACGGAGGCCCATCCCACCACTGCACTCGTGCATGATCCAGGCTAGGCCGTCGGCGACGTGCGCCCAGCGAAGGGCGTGCCGGGGCGTCTCGATGCGGACAAGGCCGGCGAGTTGGCTCGCCTCGCGAAGGGCAAAGCGCCGCCCCTCGTGGCGCACGCTGAGGTAGTAGGTCACCGGCATCGAGGGCTGAGACACGAGCGCCACCCACACGCCGGGAGCGGGCACGCCGAGGTTGACCCACTTGACGAAGGTCTCGTACTTGCTGACGACCGGGCGCGGCGGGCGCGGCGGCGCCTGCGGGATCGCGATCATCCCCAGCGCCGCTGCGCCCGCGACCGCGTTTCGCACCCACACCACGTGGTGCAGCATCGCCCCACCCTCCGAGTTCCGTCACGGATCCAGAAGCAAACGCCAACGATGCCATTGTACTACAGCTCCGCCCCCCCTGCAATGCCGTCCAGCCCGCGCAGGCGGGCTTCGTGCCTCTGGCAGGCGCGACTTCAGTCGCCGGCCGCGACGCGCCGGCCCCACCCCGCCGGCCACTACCGATCGGCCCCGCGTTCCCTGGTCCCGCCAACATCGGGACCGCGCGATGGTCCCAATGGCCCATGCCTCTCGACCCGGACAGGTGTATGATCCGAAGTGTAGAGGGGAATGGGAAGAGACTCACAGAAGGGAGGCACGACCATGTTCACCAGAACGATCGTGTGGGCGCTGGCGGCCTGGGTGTGCGCGGGCACTGCCGGAGCGCAGACTGGCGGCCAGCCCAAGGTGCGGGTCGGGGTCTACGACAGCCGAGTCGTGGCCATCGCCTACGCTCGATCCGAGTTCAGCCCGGTCAAGGCCAAGATGGCGGAGTACCAGGCCGCGAAGAAGGCCGGCAACAGCGCCAAGATGAAGGAACTCGAAGCGTGGGGCGTGTCGCACCAGAGGCTGATGCACTTCATGGGCTTCGGCCACGTGCCGGTCGGCGATCTCCTGGAGCCGGTCAAGGCGCAGCTCGGTGAGATGGCCCACAAGATGCGCCTGACCGCTATCGCCATGGAGTGCGACTTCACCGGGCCGAACGTCGAGGTGGTCGACGTGACCGCCGAGATCGCCGCGCTCTACAAGCCAACCGTAGACATCCGCAAGATCATGGCCGACCTGAAGCGCGCCAAGCCGCTCTCGCTTGTGGAGTTGGCCGACATGCCCGTGAACGAGTAGCCGCGCGGCAGTGCCGGTGTCTGGGCGGCGTGGGCGCCGGACGCGCGCCACGCCGCCCAGATGCTGTCACTCGCTCACTTCGCCGGCCACTCGTACACCCAGACGTAGGTGGTGAACTCGGTGGCAGGCGGGTCACCGATCGGGTGGCCGTTGTCAGTCTCGCCGCATCGGCACGTCAGGCGCAGGCCCTTCTGGAAGAACAGCGGGTCGTCGTCGTGGAAGCGGTACGCCGAGAAGCTGCCGTCCGGCGGGTCCATGTGCGTCAGGCCGGAGATGGCCGTGGCGAAGCGCCCGCGGTTGAAGTAGAAGGTGCCCAGGAAGTAGTCCTCCAGCCCGGAGGAGAGCAGCATCGGCTCCTTCGCGCCGTCCACGTACGCCCGCATGATGGCCTCGAGGTAGCTGATGTTGTCCGTGTTGCCGCCGTGGCGCTCCCCGCGTGCCGCGGTCGTCACCTGGTAGAGCGCGCCGGCCGTCTTCACGTCGCAGAGCGGGAACTCCTCCAGCGGCTTCGCGGTGTACTTCTCCAGCTTGTGCAGCTTCAGGCGGGCCGCATCGGGTAATCGCACGCCGGCCACCGTGGCGGGAAGCCCGTCGGTGCCGCGCAGGATCCACCAGAACTCGGCGCCGTCCGGCGAGGCCTTGTCGCGTTGGGCGGTGATGCGGATGCTCTTGCCGTAGGGGATGCGGTAGGTGTTGTAGAGGCCGCTGGGGTGGCCGGTCTTGCCCAGCTTCTCGCTGCCCCACGGAGCGCCGCCGTCGCCGAAGCCCACTCCGTGGCCCAGGCCAAGCTCCATGTCGATGGAGGGCTGCTTCTCACCATCCACGTACACGCGGATGCGCGTCTTCTCGTAGCCCGGCCAGTCGCCGCCGAACCACATGTGCGTCAGGCAGCCCTTCCCCTTGTGGCTGGCCAGCTCGGCTTCGCCATACCCGTTCAGGTCCCTCCGCCCCTTGCCGATGATGCTGAACGTCTTGAGATCGGATACGACAGGCTCCGGCGCGGCCGCCATCACGCCTGCGGCGGCCATGGTCATCAATGGGAACATGGTGGCGCCTCCTTTGCGGCGATTCTACCTCTCGCACTGGGACGCAGGAAACGAGGGCGGCGCGAGGAACAGTCCGGTGTCACCACACGCCCGGCGACGCGTGCCGGGCCATCGCCATCGCGACAGGAGGAAGCCATGCCCTACGAACTGCCCGCGCTGCCGTACGCCGAAGACGCGCTGGAGCCGGTCTACTCGGCCCGGACGATCGGCTTCCACTACGGCAAGCACCACAAGACGTACGTGGACAACCTGAACAAGCTGGTGGGCGGCACGGAGCTGGATGGGCTGCCGCTGGAGGAGATCGTCCGCAAGGTCGCCGGCGACCCGGCGAAGGCAGGCGTGTTCAACAACGCCGCGCAGGTCTGGAACCACACCTTCTTCTGGAACTCGATGAAGCCGAACGGGGGCGGCGCGCCTCCCGCCGAGGTCGCGGCCAAGCTGGCTGAGGCGTTCGGCAGCGTCGACGAGTTCGCCGCGCAGTTCAAGGCCGCCGCGGTCGGGCGCTTTGGGAGTGGATGGGCGTGGCTCGTGCTGGATGGCGGCGCGCTGAAGATCGTGAGCACGCCCAACGCCGAGACGCCGCTGACCACCGGCGCCAAGCCGCTGCTGACGGTCGACGTGTGGGAGCACGCGTACTACCTGGACTACCAGAACCGCCGGCCGGACTTCGTGCAGACGTTCCTGGACAAGCTGGTGAACTGGGACTTCGTGGCGGCAAACCTGAAGGGGTGAGGCGAGCCCGGGCCGGCCGCATAGGCGTCGCGGCCGGCCCCGGTGTCCCGCTCGTCGTTACTTCGCGCCAGGGTCGGGCGCCGGCTCGGCTTGCCAGTCCTCCACGTCGAGGCCGGCCAGACGCCCGACCCCAGAGCAGTTGTGGGTCACGAGAGTCAGGCCGTTAGCCCGAGCGATGGCGGCGATGAGCATGTCATTCCCGCCGATCACCTCGCCGCGGCCGGTGCCCCACACTTCACCTGCCCGAAGCGCAGTTCAGCGCGGACGATCGAACAGACAACGACTTCGTCTGGCTCGCAGGACCGCAGCCGCGCCGATAGGCGCGCGCTCCGCGAGTTGAGGTGGGCGCTGCACGCGTTGGTGTCGAGCAGGTACCGCACGCCAGCGCCTCCACCGGCCCAGCCGGCGGATCTGGCGCCAGCACGATCGGGGTGTCGGCGCACGCCCCCGCGGTCGTGTCCACGAGAGCCTGCCACTGCTCGCGGCTAAGGCGTTCAGTGCCCACGCCAAAGCGGCCGACGATTCCGGGTGCCGATTCGGGGAGCGCACCCTCTGCTTGGAGCCGCTCCAGACCGTCTTCGATCAGGCCGACAAGCCGCAGTCGGTCCACGGGCGGCAACTTGGCGACGACATCGCGATAGAGCTGATCCACGGTGACCATGGGATACCCTCCGTCCTTGCGTCGACACGCGGCAGGCACATATACCGAGCATAGCCTATCAGACCGCAGCGGGGTCTGGCAAGGCAGGCCCGCTCCCCCCGCGTGGTATCATGCCCTCAGTTGCTCACCACCGCCGCACCGGAGCCCCGCATGCCTCTGCCTACGCGCGAGACCCTTCGCGACGACCTGGCCGCGCTCGGAGTGCGCCCGGGCGACATCGTCCTGATGCACTCGTCGTTCAAGTCGATCGGCATCGACGACCCCGAGACGATCCTGGGCGCGCTGACCGACGCGCTTGGCCCGGAAGGCACGCTCCTGCTGCCGGCGCTCTCCTACCTGCAGGTGCCAGCCGACCTCCACGACACGCGCGCGACGCCCACGTGCGTCGGGTTCCTGACGGAGTACTTCCGCAAGCGCCCCGGCACGCTGCGCAGCCTGCATCCGACGCACTCGGTGTGCGGCATCGGCGCGCGGCGCGACGAGATGCTCGCGAGCCATGCCGAAGACCGCACCCCCTGCGGGTCGCACTCGCCATTCCGCCGCAACATCGAGATGGGCGGCAAGATCCTCATGCTTGGGTGCGGGCTGCGACCGAACACCACCATGCACGCCGTCGAGGAGCTTGTCGGCCCGCCGTACGTCTTCGGGCCAACGTGCTGCTACACCATCACGGATCGCGAGGGGCGGGTCTTCCGTAAGGAGTACGTCACGCACGGGTTCAAGGGAGTGGCCCAGCGCTACGATCTGGCGGCGGCCTTGCTGACAGGCGGGGAGATTCGCCGTGGACTCGTGGGCAGGGCAGACAGCTACCTGATGGACGCCGCCGCGCTCTGCCGCCGGGCCATCGACCAGTTGCGCAAGGACCCGATGTCGTTCGTGGAGTCGTTCCCGCCCGTCCCAGCCGAGTAGACAGCCGTTGACGCCGCACCCGTTGATCTGGAGGAGCAGATGCAGCCTGTCGGTCAGCCGGTCGGCACGCCGTACCCGCCGTCGCCGCCCGCGAGCACGCGCCCGAAGTGGGCGCCGGTCGCCATCTCGTGTGGAGTGGGGTGCGTGGTCCTCGCCGTCATCGCCCTCGTCGGCATCGGCCTGGCCGTCAAGAACGCGACCGGCTCCACGAAGCAGGCCGACGTCGTCGCCCGCCAGTTCATGGCCCTCGTATCGGATGGCAAGCTGCAGCAGGCGTACTCCTCCACCGCCACAGCCTGGCAGAAGCAGTCGTCGACGAAGGACTTCGAGAGCTTCGCCGGCTACTGGCGGCAGCACATGGGCAAGCTGCGGAGCGCCCAACTGGTGAACCAGCGCTGGTTCGGGGGCACCGGCGGGCCGGTGATCACGCTTTCCTACGAGCTGCCGGGCACCGCCCACGCGGGCCGCGCCACGGCCACGATCGTCGAGGAGGGCGGCAAGCTGAAGGTCGGCGGCCTGAACTACCAGCCGGGCAGCGGGGGGTGGAGGGTAGGCGCAACCGGGTTGAAACCCGGTCCTGC
Organism: uncultured Chthonomonadaceae bacterium; assembly: GCA_964519955.1. Lineage (GTDB taxonomy): Bacteria > Armatimonadota > Chthonomonadetes > Chthonomonadales > CAJBBX01 > CAZFLM01. The sequence goes on from CAZFLM010000146.1 coordinate 5,230, forward strand.
CCGCAGCGAAGTCCTCTGCGAGGACTGGGTTCCCATGCCACGCACGCGCCCAACCCCCGGAGGGGGTTTTGCTTCGGACCAGACCGCCATTT
>CAZFLM010000146.1:5421-9018 GCA_964519955.1 uncultured Chthonomonadaceae bacterium
CCACGCACGCGCCCAACCCCCGGAGGGGGTTTTGCTTCGGACCAGACCGCCATTTGAATGGCGGGGCACGCGGCGGGACACGCGGCCGTCCGCGCGGCGTTGGCGCAACCGGGTTGAAACCCGGTCCTGCCCGCAGCGAAGTCCTCTGCGAGGACTGGGTTCCCATGCCACGCACGCGCCCAACCCCCGGAGGGGGTTTTGCTTCGGACCAGACCGCCATTTCAATGGCGGGACACGCGGCGGGACACGCGGCGGGACACGCGGCCGTCCTCGACTCGGTACGAGTACACCCCCGCCGACGGCCGCACGCGCTGCGACACGGGCAGGCCGTCCGTCATCAGTTGGCGACCGGTGAGGACGCGCGACGTGCCGGTGCCGAGATCGCGCACGCGGTAGCTGGCGTCGGGGCGCAGGCCGTGCAGCGGGAAGCGGGCCGCCTCGTAGGGGCTGTGCTCGCGGCGGAAGACCTGGACGACGCCGTCGCCCTGCTCGGGCCGGTGGAACTGCCACGCCATCCACGCCGTCTCGTCCAGCGTGTACTCGGTCAGCGGGTAGAAGTTGCCGAGCAGGCAGTCGGCGATCCCCCTCCACTGCTTCATGATCTTGCGCAGCGCCGCGTAGTCGAGGTCCGTCCGCCGCATGTCCCACGACATCAGCGTGAACGGCGCCGTATCGCTCCAGACCGTATACGGGTCGGCGGCGACGATGCCTGTGCCGTGGTAGGGCACCCACGAAGAGAGCCCATAGGTCTGGCACTGCATGCCGACCGGGTCCCACGGGAAGTCGCTGCGCCAGAGCGGGACAGAGCGCCGCAGCGTCTCCAGGTCGTCGCGGTGGGCGCCGCTCGCGCAGGTGTCGATCAGGAGGCCTGGGTGCCGGCGGAGCAGCTCGTCCCAGAGCGCCAGGTAGCCGCGCACGTACCGGTTCTCGGTGAACCCGACGCGATCGGGGCCATCTCCCAGGCGCCAGCACGGCAGCGGGTCCATGTTGAAGTCCTGCCGGTAGACGCTCACCCCCTCGTCGCGGATCATTCCGCTGATGCGGTCCGTGATCCACGCGCGGGCCTCGTCGTTGCCCAGGTCGAGCAGCTTCGTCTCGCCGTCCTTGCCCAGCAGCCACTGCGGCTTCTGCTCGTACAGCCACGTGCCCGGCACGACGCGCTCCGGCTCGAACCACACGATGCCGCGCGGGATGCCCTTCGAGCGGGCGTGGTCGATGACCGGCCTGAGGCCGTCCGGGAAGCGCGTCTTGTCGACCTCCCACGTGCCGGTGTTCACCCACGAGCCCTTGCATGGGTACCAGCCCGCGTCGATCCACCAGTGATCCGGCAGCAGCTTCTCCTCGGCGTAGCGATCGATCGACGCCTTCTCCCCGGCCTCGGTGATCTGCAACTCGGGGAAGTAGTAGCCGTCGTAGGCGCCGGTCATCGGGGCGAGCGGCTTGCCGCCGGGGCGCGGCACGTTGTGGGCCAGCATCCACCGGCGCCACACGTTCTGCGCTTGGGCGCGGCCGCCGCTCCAGAACTGCAGCACCATCAGCGGAGAGCGCGCCTCTTCGCCTGGATGCAGGACGAAGTGCGTGCGCTCCTGCCCGCAGCGCACTCGGAGCCCGGCGCCCGGGTCGCGCTCGAACTCGGCTGCCCAGCAGCCCGGCCAGCCCACCGCGACGATTGCGCCCCGGCCCATCGACTCCACGCTGAAGTAGGGCCAGACGCCTGCCGACGGGCGCCCCTGCGGCGGGGAGAGGCGCAGCTTGGTGCCCGGCTGGAGCTTCGACGAGTGCGGCGCGAAGTCCGACCGGCCCTCCGGCACGGATTGCGTGGTGACCACCGTGCCGTTGTTCTGGTGCAGCACGAACTCGTAGTCCGGCAGCAGCGGGTGCCGCGCGAACGCAAGGTCGCCGCCCTGGAAGTCCTCGATGAGCGGCGTATCGCCCTGGCCGGTGTTCCGCAGCCAGACGGTCCACTCGACGGTGGGGTAGCCGGCGTACTCGACGCTGACGCAGCGGACCTCCAGGCCGGTCGCGGGGTCTGTCCAGGTCAGCGTGCATTCCGTGCGGCCGCCTGCCAGTTGGCGGGTATGGCGGTCCGTGCGCCACGTGGGCAGCAGCTCCGCCGATGGCCGGCCGCCATAGCGGAACGAGAAGGGCGCCGCCGTATCCGAGCCGGCGGCGAAGCCCTCCATCAGCGGCAGCTCGTCGAGGTAGACGGTGCGCTCGTCCGCGAGCACGATCCGCGCATCGCCCCAGACGCCCTGGTCGGAGTCGATGCCGTCCCCAGCGTCGGACAGCTCCAGCTCGAACTCGTGCGCGCCGCCGAGGTCCGCGTGGAGGTCCCGGGCGGCGGTCGAGGCGCGCATCACGGGGGTGCGGGCCAGCTCCTTCTCGCCGGCGCGCACGATGAACACGACGCTGCTGTGACCGACCTGGGTCTCCGTGTTGTTGTCCACTCCCACGGTTGCCAAGAACGACTTCCCCGGGCCGGGCAGGCGCACGATCAGGCGCGTGGGCGCGTGCGTGTAGAGCCCGCGGGCGAAGGCGCGCTCCAGCACCTTGAGCGGCTTGGCCCGGTGCGCGTTCTTCTGTACCAGGTCGTGCGCGCGGAGCACCTCGATGCCGGGGTTCGGTGGCGTGGCGACCGGTGCGGCGTCCAGGTGGGCGGCCATCCAGCGGTCGCGCATGAGCATCGCCTCGGGGTTGGCGGACGCGGGTGCGGCTGACGACAGGACAACGGCGGCTACGGCTGCAACCATCTCGCTCATCCTCCAGTTGGCATGGAAGCCGGTGCGTCAGTACGGCGCGGCGATCGGCTCGAAGGTCATCCCGTTGAAGTCGTGCAGCAACCTCGGCTCCCCGAGGCCGTCGGGCGTCAGCGTGGCCACGTACAGACAGCCCCGCTCCGCGTAGACCAGGCGCTCCCGGTCCATGTCGGCCCACTCCCAGTCCGGGAGGTCGATGGTCCGGCCGGTGGCTTCGTGGCGGAGCTGGTGCTCGTCGTAGGTCAAGGCTCTGCCTGGCTTCGGCGAGCGCCACGACCCCTCGATGACGAGCTTGCGCAGGGCCCAACCTGCCGGCGCGGCGCGCTCGAAGAGCCCCCGCACCTTCCGGTCGTCGTCCGCCCCATCGCGAACGCGCAGCTCGCGCCAACCGTCCTGAAGCAGGGGGCGCCAGTACAGCGGCTCGCGGCCCGGAGCGGTGTCCAGAACCACTCCGCGCCACCACGAGGCCGGCCGCAGGCCCACCGGCTTGCTCTTGGCGCTGGACCGATCGCAGATCGAGTACGTTCTCCCGTCGAGGAAGAGACCGCCGCCGCCCCAGGTGCCGCAGCCGGGCCACAGCCCGATGGCCTTCAGGTACGGGGTCCGCGCGATGGCCGTCCACGAGGCGCCGACATCGTCCCGCCAGCCCCAGCGGCGCGCGTCCATGGCGAAGTAGACCCAGTGCTTGCCATCTGGCGAGATGTCGCACTGGCGCTCGAACAGCCGGGCATGCATCCACTGCCCCACACTGAACGTGGCGTCGCGGCGGTCCCAGCCGATGGTACACGCGTACCGCGACGGCCCGCGCCGGATGACGAGCGCCATGGGGCTCTCGCGGGCG
>CAZFLM010000147.1:0-8626 GCA_964519955.1 uncultured Chthonomonadaceae bacterium
TGCGTCGAGTAGGATCACGGCGGGGCGCGGAGGCCCCACCCTACGGGTTGGTGCGTCGAGTTGGATCACGGCGGGGCGCGGAGGCCCCGCCCTACGGGTCGGTGCGTTGAGCAAGTTCCCGGCGGGGCGCGGAGGCCCCGCCCTACGGGTCGGTGCGTCGAGTAGGATCACGGCGGGGCGCGGAGGCCCCACCCTACGGGTTGGTGCGCCGAGTAGGTCCTCAGGGCTTGGTGTCGATGAGCATGGGCTTGAACTGGAACCAGGCGGCGAGGTCGCGCTGGTCGCCGCAGTGCGGCGAGTCGGTGCGCTCGCTCTGGCCAGGCGGGCAGATGTTGGCGCCGCACGGGCCGGTGGGCGTGACCTCGACGATCTGGATGTAGGTGCCGCGATCTGTGGCCGGGATCGACGGGAGCGGGCTGAAGCCGATGCGGCCCCTCGAGTAGGTCCAGGCTGCCATCTCGGGCCCGCTCTTCTTCTCCAGCGCGGCGACGGCCTTGTTCAGCGCGTCGAGCATGACGGCGTCAGGCGTGCGGCCTGTCAGGTAGTCGGCCTGGACCGGCACGGGAGAGCCCTTCGCCATCAGCACGTGGTAGATGAAGCTGGGCTGCATGGCCAGGTCGAACATGCGCTGGCCCTGGAGCTTGATGAACCCGAACTGCTTGGCGAACAGGCTCTCGCGGACCTGGTGCGTCCACTCGTAGAAGATGGTCGTGGCGACGCTGCCCTCGGAGGCGTGGCGGTCCCAGGCGGCGAGGCGGCTCGCTGCGCGGCGTGCGCCGGGCGACAGGCTGGCTCCGCCCCGCTTCACCGCGTCCAGGAGCAGCGGGAGGAGCACGTCGGCGTCGATCTCGTTGGCGCCGATGTCGAGCAGGATGCGGCGCAGGTCCTCGGGGGCCAGCTTCGGCTTGGCGGCGAGCAGGCGGGCGATGCGCTCGTTGTGGAAGACGCGGCCCCAGACCGAGGTGTCCTGGTTGTCCCACCAGACGGCGGGCTTGTTGTTCCAGTTGCAGAGGAACCCCTGCTTCGGGTTGATGACGTGGGGCATCTGCTCGAACGGTAGGATGCCGCGCCAGTCCTTGGAGCCGTCGCCCGGGGTGGGGAGCCGCGGGTCGACGCCCGGCGCGCGGACGGGAGTGCGGCCGCAGTACCAGTAGCCGATGTCGCCGTCGCGCGTGGCGCAGAACATGTTGGTGGAGATCGGGATGAGCGCGCAGGCGGCCCCGAACTCTCGGGCGGTCTTCGCGCGGGTGAGCATCAGGAAGGCGGCGAAGGTCTCGTTCTCGCGCTGCCAGTAGCTGGAGCAGCGAGCGTAGGCCACGTGCTTGCCCGCGTCCACCTGGACCACTGGGCCGTGCACGGTGCGGCGGATGGTGATCGCTTGCTTGTCGCCGCCCGCGACCTCTATGTCCTCGGTGCGCTCCTCCATCTTGCGCCACTCGCCCCTGTAGCGGTAGCGGGTCGCGTCGGCCGGGTCCAGCTCCTCCACGAAGATGTCGGTCTGATCGTTCACGCCGGAGGTGGTCGACCAGGTGAGGCTGCGTGTCGCGCCGATGAGCGTGCCCGGGACGCCGGCGAAGCCCATGCCGATGACGTCGATGCCCGCGCCGCAGAGGTGGATCTCGTGGGCGATCTGCGGGGTGCGGAAGCCCATCTGCGGGCCGCCGACGAGCAGCGCGTTGCCGGTGGCCGATCTGGCGCGCGAGACCGCCATGCAGTAGGAGCCCCACTTGGTCGGGAGGCCGAGGCGGTTGGCGAGTTCCATGCGGGCGCGCTGGTCGAGGATGGCGATGGCGGGGTCGAGGGCGGCGGGAGCGGCGGACGACCGGGCCTCGGGGGATGAATCCCTCGCCTGGAGGGCCTGCGGTAGAGCGTCGGGGGATGAATCCCCCGCCTGGAGGGCCTGCGGCCAAGCGTCGGGGGATGAATCCCCCGCCTGGAGGGCCTGCGGTAGAGCGTCGGGGGATGAATCCCCCGCCTGGAGGGCCTGCGGCCAAGCGTCCTTCGGACGCGGAACGGCGGCGCCTGTCGGGGTGGCCCAGTGCGGCGTGGGGACGAAGCGGGCGGCGCGCGGGTCGTCGGCGGGGGGCAGGGTTGTGGGCGACGAGATGTCGTTGCGCCAGAGGGCGTCGTTGAAGTAGCCGTAGGCGTCCTGTTTGTAGCGGAGCTTGAGCATGCTGAGGACGAGGAGGTTGCGCAGCTCGCCGCCTTCGCTGCCGCCGAAGCGTCGCGCCATCATCTGGCCGACGGCGAGGGTGTCGGTCACGAGCCAGGGGCGGAGCTTCTTGACGTCGAGCGTGCCGGGGAAGTTGGCGGGCTTGAGGTCGACCGGCTCGGAGCTGGCCTGTAACTCGCCGATGTAGCGGTTGATGCCCTCCGCGTAGGCCGTCAGGATGGCCTGGACCTCCGCAGGCAGGCGCTCGAACTGCTGCCGGCGCTCCTCCTCGGTGTAGCCATCGATGCGCGTCTCGCGATCCGCCGCCACGGCGCTGGGGCCGACGAGGGCCGCCATCTCGCCACGGCCGGTTCGGCGGTACAGCTCCATCTGGCCGAGGCGATCTTCCGCCACGGCGTAGCCATCGCCGACGAATAGGGCGTGGAGGGTCTTGGCGAAGACGTGCGGCACGCCGTAGGCGTCGCGGACGATGGTCACGCGGTCGCCGCGGACGTCGAACGTCTTCGGCGCCTGGGCGCGGCAGGCGGCACCCGTTGCGAGCAGCAGTGCGGCAACGATGAGGCACAGGGCGCGGCGTGGCATGCGTTCCTCCGGGCAGGGCGTGGGGCGGATGTGGAGGTGTTGCGCTTTGGGTTGGGGGATTCCTGCCGGGCAAGTGGCAAGTGGCAAGTGGCAAGTGGGGTGACGGCCCGGGGGCAGAGGAGTTCGGCGCTGAGGGGTGGAATGGGCTGGCGCTGGTGGGCGGTGGAGACAGGCTGACGGGAAGGAGCGGAGGAGCGGTGGAGAAGGTTGACATTCTGGCGATCGGCGGGCATGCGGGCGACGCGGAGATCACGTCGGGGCTGGCGATGTGCGCGCACGTGCGGCAGGGGAAGCGCGTGGCGATGCTGCACTGCACGCTGGGTGAGCGCGGCCACCCGACGCTGAACGCGAAGGAGTACGCGGAGCAGAAGCGGCGCGAGGCGAAGGAGGCGGCAGCGGAGATCGGCGCCGAGGTGTTCTTCCTGCCCTATGTCGACGGCGAGTTGCCCGTGGATGACGTGGTGAAGTATGCGATCTGCGACGTGATCCGGGAGTGCCGGCCGGACGTGATCCTGACCCATTGGCACGGCTCGATGCACAAGGACCACACGAACACGGTCCAGAACATCCCGGACGCGGTGTTCTATGCCGCTCTGAAGACGATCGAGCGGAAGCTGCCCTCGCACTGGGCGCGCAAGGTGCTCTACGCGGAGAACTGGGAGGACCCGTACGGCTTCGTGCCCGAGATCTACGTGCCGGTGACGGCGGAGGACCTGGCGCTCTGGGAGAGGATGGCGAAGCGCTACGCACTGTTCCGGGGGGAGTGGAAGACCTTCCAGTACGTGGAGTACTACCGCTCGCTGGCGCGGGTCCGCGGGCTGGAGGTGTCGGCGGAGTATGCGGTGGCGTTCGGCGTGCCGGAGGACTCGCGGCGTCGGCGAGTGAAGTCGCTGCTGGACTGAACGGCTGAACGGCTGAATGCAACCACAGATGAACACCGATGAACAGCGATTCCGGCGGGATGGTTCTGAACGCGGATGGACGCGGATGGGCGCGGATGACGGCGGGATGGCTCTGGACGCGGATGCACGCAGATGAGTGCGGATGGCAGGGCGGGGCTGATTGCCGATGATGGAGGGGTGGGTGGCTTGTAGAGTGTTGGTGGTGGGGGTGCTGGCGGCGTGCTGTTCGGTGGGCGGGTGGGCGCAGGGCTTGCAGCCGCAGGGCTCGCAACCGCAGGGCTCGCAACCGCGGGTGGACTATGCGGGGCGGCCGTTCGTGACGCAGGCGGCGCCGGTGCTGCGGTTCGAGGTGCGGAAGGCGCCGCGGTTGTTGGGCATCGACTACCCGTTCGCGGAGCAGACGGCGCAGGGCGTGGCGCTGTTCTCGCGGTTCCCCAAGTTCAGCCTGTCGGATAGGCGCATCTGCGTGTCCGGGCCGTGGTACGCCGATCGGGAGGCGAACAGGCACTTCGACCACGGCATCTCCGCTGTCGAAGCGATGCCTAACTTCCGGCTCGATGGCGCTCGCACTTCGGTGCGGGACCTGCCGAGCGAGCGGAAGTGGCAGCTCATGTGCGACCCGCTGTTCTGGGGGCATGCGGCGCGGCTGGCGGACGACCTGGCGAAGGCGGATCCCGCGGACAAGCGGATCGCGGCGCTGCGGACCTTCGCGGTGGATCACAAGTTCACGCCGGACCGCGACGCGTTCGTGGAGTTGGGGCGGCGCACCTGGCGGGAGGAGAGCGGGCAGACCGACAGCCAGCGGCAGGGCGCGCGCTACGCGATGGTGGACGTCGAGCTGACTGGCGGGTGGGAGCACCAGCGCGACTGCTTCGGGTGGATCTACGAGGGCATGGTGACGGAGGCCGCGAAGGCCGGTGTGAAGCTCATTCCGGTCACATACGGCCAGTGGACCTTCGAGGTCGGCGCGGTCTGGACGTCGATGCGGCAGGGCGGAGCGGGCGACCCGGAGTACCTGCTGCCGGAGAAGGACTTCCTGGCGTCGCCGGACCCGACGCTCCGGATGTGCGAGGCCACGGGCGGCGTGGTGTCGATGGACGGGTACGTGCAGGCCATCTGGGGCAGCGACCCGTTCTACAAGCGCGGCGCGGACGGGGCGCTTCTGCTGGACAAGGGCGCGCCCGTGTTCAGCGACCTGGCGAAGACGACCGTCTACGGCCAGGAGATCACGCTGGAGCGTGAGGAGTCGCGGCGCTGCCTGGACGACCTCTATCGGCAGGCGACGCGGATGTACCTGATGTACCACCGGCTTGCGGGGGGCTATCCGTCGAGCAGCGAGCAGCGGAAGGACTTCCTGCGCCACGCGCGGATCGGCGCGTGGACGCGCATCACGAACGAGGGGGTGCTGGACATCCAGCAGAACGACCGGCCGCTGCCGTCGTGGCTGATGGAGACGCTCACCAGCATGTACCTGTTCCTGGCGGACGACCTGGTGGTGTGGTCGTCGGACACGAACACGCCGCCCGGCGCTCTCGGCGGCGACTACCGGAAGGCGTGGAAGTACAACGCGCACGGGGTGGTGGAGTGCATCGTGAAGGCTGCGCACCGCTACAGCGCGCTCGATCCGATCCACGCCGGCCCGTTCAAGTGGTGCTGGTTCAGTTTGCCGATGGTGAATAGGAACCAGACCGACGGCGACCGATATGAACAGAAGCCGCTGGTCTTCGCGAAGCTGCGCGCGTACGCGGGCAAGCCGTGGATCGAGCTGTGGGCGGCGTACCCGGCGCTGGATGGGGAGAGCCGCGACCTGGAGGTCTGGGTCGAGAAGGCGGGCAAGCGGTCGACCATGTGGAAGTGCAGGCTGGCGAATGGGCGGAGCACGTTCTACGACGGCTGGCAGCTCCCGAAGGGCTTCGAGAGGCTGGAGGGCGCCGACGTGCACGTGCGGTTCCGGGACTTGCTGGGAGTGACGCGGGAGTGGGTGGGTGACTGGCGACGGCACGCAGCGAAGGGCTGAAGAACCTAATGCAACCACCGATGAACACGGACGAGCGCGGATTCGGGCGGGATGCTTGGGAACGCAGATGGACGCAGATGAGGGCTGTGGCTGAAGGGCGGAACGCTACCACCGATGAACAGCGATTTGGGCGGGATGCTTGGGTGCGCGGATGGACGCGGATGGGCGCAGATGCGGGCTGTGGCTGAAGGGCGCTGGGAGTCCACCGATGGACACCGATGAACGGGGATGACGGCGGGGTGCGTTGAAAGCGCAGATGGACGCGGCGGCGTGAGGCTGCGGATCGATGCGGGGCTGGGATAGGGGGATGTCATGGAGATCGTGAGTAACCGGGTGCCGCTTCAGGCTGGCGCGTTCGTGCCGCTGCCGCTGGGGTCGGTGAAACCGCGGGGATGGCTGCTCAACCAGTGCCGCATTCAGGCGAACGGGCTGACGGGGCACCTGGAGGAGTTCTGGCCGGACCTCGGGCCGAACAACATGTGGCTGGGCGGCGACACGGAGGGTTGGGAGCGCGGGCCCTATTACCTCGATGGCCTGGTGCCGCTGGCGCACATCCTCGACGACGAGCGGCTGAAGGGCATGGCGCAGCGGTGGATCGACGGCATCCTGGCGCAGTGCCACCCGGACGGCTGGATCGGCCCGGTGAAGGCGCCCGATCGGCGGGAGTACGACCACTGGCCCGTCGCGATCGTGCTGAAGGTGCTCACCCAACACCACGAGGCGACCGGCGACGAGCGCGTGATCCCAGCCATGCTCGGCTTCTGCAGGTGGCTGTACGACAACCTGGAGGAGCATCCGCTGTTCGAGTGGGGGCGGCACCGCTGGCAGGACCTCGCCTTGAGCGTCCACTGGCTCTACAACCGGACGGGCGAGGACTGGCTGCTGGAGGTGGCCGAACTAGTCTTCGCGTATGGCTACCTGTGGCGTAAGCACTTCGATGCCTTCCCCTATACCGGCAAGACGCCGCGCGACCAGGTGACCCTCGATACGCACGTGGTGAACAGCGCCATGGCGGTGAAGGCGGGCGGCGTGTGGTGGCATCAGAGCGGCGATCCCGGCGACAAGGCGTCGGTGTACCGAGCGCTGGAGATGCTGGACAAGTACCACGGGCAGGTGACGGGCGTGTTCACCGGCGATGAGCACTATGCGGGGCTGGACCCGACGCAGGGCACGGAGCTGTGCGCCGTGGTCGAGTACATGTACTCCCTCGAGTACCTGCTCGCCGCGTTTGGCGACCCGGCGCTGGCGGATCGGCTGGAACGGATGGCCTACAACGCGCTGCCTGCCACCTTCACGCCGGATATGTGGGCCCACCAATACGACCAGCAGGTGAATCAGGTGTTGTGCAGCGTGGCGCCGCGCGCGTGGACGCTGAACGACGACACGTCCAACACCTTTGGGCTGGAGCCGAACTACGGGTGCTGCACGGCGAACCTGCACCAGGGATGGCCCAAGTTCGTGAGCAGCCTGTGGATGGCGGCGCCGGTGGGCGGCATCGCGGCGGTGGCGTATGGGCCGAGCGAGGTGCGGGCAACGGTGGGCTTCGGCGTCGGCGTGACGATTCGCGAGGAGACGGACTACCCGTTCCGCGGCAAGGTGACGTTGATCGTGGAGCCGGACGAGCCGGCGGAGTTCCCGCTGCTGGTCCGCATCCCGAGCTGGGCGACCGATCCGCTCGTCACGTGGCCCGGGGGGAGCAGCACGCAGTCGGGCGGCGAGTTCGTGACCATCTGGCGCAAGTTCGAGCCAGGCGATCGGGTCGAGCTGGACTTCGGGCCGATGGAGCCGCGGCTGGAGCGACGGTATCACAACGCGGTATCGGTGCATCGCGGGCCGCTCGTGATGGCGCTGCAGATCGGCCAACGCTACGGGGTGATCAAGGGGACGCCGCCGCAGGCGGACTACGCGGTGCACCCGACGACGCCCTGGAACTACGCGCTCCTGCTGGGCGAGGATGGGCAGGCGCCGGAGTTCGAGGTGAGCGAGGCGCCGGTGGGCGAGGTGCCGTTCGCGCCGGAGAGCGCACCCGTGCGGATCAAGGCGAGGGCGCGGCGCGTGCCGGGGTGGGGCCTGGTGGACAACTCGGCGGGGCCGCTGCCGGAGAGCCCGGTCGCGACGGAGGAGCCCATCGAGGAGGTCACGTTGGTGCCATACGGCTCCACGAACCTGCGGGTCGGGGAGATGCCCTGGACTGAGGGGTAGCCCGGTTAGCGTGTGGGTTGCGCCAGGCGGGCACGGAGGCCCATCCCACCAGGGCGTTCGGTGCGTGACTGGATGGGTGCCCTTCGGCGAGCTTCGGGGCAGGGACGCCTGCCCCACCACGGCGCTCGTGCGGAATCAGGGTTAGGTGGTCGTTCTGGTGCATGGGTCGCACTGGACGGGCACCGTTCGGCGAGCTCAGGGCAGGCTATGGCCCGCCCCACCACGGCGCTCGTGCGGAATCAGGGTTAGGTGGTCGTTCCGGTGCATGGGTCGCACTGGACGGGCACCCTTCGGCGGGGTCAGGGCAGGCTGCGGCCCATCCCACCAGGGCGTTGCTGCGGGCGCCGAGCTTGGTTGCCATATGCGTGGCCGGTAGCCGGATGAGTGGCTGCCGGCCACGTTTGCGTTCCGCTGGATGGTGATGCGAGCTAAAAACTCTGCAAAGAAAGTAGACGCACGTCTAGTAAAACACCCTCTGACGCTGGCTAGTATATAGAGGACTCGATTCTGGAGCGGGGTATGGCGAAGCGTGTTTCGGCGTCCGCGAGCGTGTGGGACGTGCGGAGCCGGCTGGAGGAGAACTTCCGGCGCGTGGGCGAGCTGCTGCGCGAGATGGAGGTCGCGGCGGAGCCGAAGGACCGGCTGGCGGTGGCGGCGGAGCTTCGGCAGCACATCGCGCTGGCGGAGCGGGCGTTGGAGTTGGCTGCGCGCGCCCAGGCGGTGCGCGAGTTCGAGGAGACTGTGCTGGAC
>CAZFLM010000148.1:0-8602 GCA_964519955.1 uncultured Chthonomonadaceae bacterium
TCCGCTTCGCGTCGGCGTTCCCGGCGGCGGCCAGGTCGGCGACCAGGTAGGCGGGGTTCAGGAGGTACACGCCGGTGTAGAACGTGTCCGGCGTCGGCGGCAGGTTGTTGGTGAACCCGGCCCACTTCTCGTCCCAGAAGCGCGGCAGGGCCCTCTCCAGCTTGGCCTTGAGCGCGGCGGCCTCGCTCTGCGCCGGGCACTTGCGGCAGTACTCCGTGAGGGGCAGGAGGAGTTGGGCGACCGTCCAGAGCTGGATGTCCTTGTGCTCGTAGCCGACATACGCGCGCGGCCAGAACTGGCCGTTCGTCACGTGGGAGTTCGCGGGCCGCTGGATATCGCGCACCAGGCGGGGGACCACCTCGCCCGCCCAGTCCGTCGGCACCGTCGCCGGCTTGGTGATGCGGGAGTAGATGGGCGCCAGCATCTCGACGAAGGCGCGGCAGACCGCCACGTTGTCGTCGCCGACGGCGGGCCGCAGGTACAGGTAGGTGTCGGCGACAGTGAGGTCCGTGCCGGCAGGGATGCGGTAGCACTCGGGCCGCAGGTAGCCGAACCGGTCGAAGCGCTCCACCTTCTCGCGGTACGGCGCGGCGGGCGACTGCTTGCCGTCGACCTCGGCGGGCTGGAACTCGCTGACCGCCGGTCCCATGCGAACCGCGCCGCGCTGCTCACCGTCGGTGTAGCCCTGCCACGGGTTGGCGGCGCCGGTCAGTTCGTACAGCCGGCTCAGCGAGGTGAAGTCCTCGAAGTAGAACACCTCGCTGCGCATCGCCAGGTCGCGGAAGTACACGATGCCCGACGCCGGGCCGCGCTGGACCATGTGCCGCACGACGTCGTGCTCCGCCCAGCCGCCGGCGCGCCGGAACTCGCAGTCGGGCAGCGGCGGCTCATCGACCGCCTTGTCCTGCTTCGCGTGGATGCGCACCGTCCAGCGCACCAGGCCCGGCACGTCCTTGTACGCCGTCAGCGTCCCCGTGAAGTCGGCCCACGTGCGCGACGTGCGGATGGTCGCCGTGACCTCCCGAGCGGTCTCGCGGGACCGGAGCCCGCGGAACATCGCGAAGTCCTTCTTGGGCCTCTTGTGCTCGTAGCCGACGAACGTGCCGTAGTCGGTCACGTTGAAGCTCGGCCCGTGCGCCATCCGCGTGAAGATGGCCGCTTCCGGCGCGCCGGTTCGGGTGATGCTGATGCCCGCACCGAGCCTGCGCCCCGCCTCGGGACCGTACTCGACGGTGTACGCGCCGGTCTGGAGCGCGAACGCGCGCGCGTCGCTGCGCAAGAGGCGCACTGCGGCGGGCTGGCCCGAGGCGCGAGCGGCCAGCAGCAGGGCCACGAGCGCGCACCCCGTGAGGCGCAGACCAGGCCCGCACCGGTGGGCGCCCATCACCGGGCGATGGTCCATCGCCATATGCGCCCTTCTTCGGGGTGATCGTCCTCGCCGGCGAAGGTGAAGCCGCACTTGCGGAGGACAGCCGTCGAGGGCGAGTCGCCAGGCTGCGTGCAGGCGGTGACGGCCAGAACCCGCGGACACTCGAACGCCTGCGCCACGAGTGCGGCCGCTGCCTCCGTGGCGAACCCTCGGCATCGATAGGCCGTGGCGATGCCGTAGCCGATCTCGACGCGGCCTTCGGCATCGGGCGAGCCCTTGAACCCACACCCGCCGATCAGCACCGCCTCCTCGGTCAGCTCGCAACCACGCATCACGTTCCACTCGGCATCGTCGGTGCCCTCGAAGCGCTGCGCCGTATCGAGGAACCACGGCAGCACCTCAGGCGTCTCGAGCCAACCCGCCGCCACCTGGACCCCGCATGCGGCCGAGAACGCCGCGGCACCCTCGATCAACTTGAGGATGCGATCGGCGCCATACGGGACGAGACTCATGCGTCCGGTCGGAATGATCTCCATGAAGTCCTCCACGCGCTCCTGAGCGCACTGCAGCAGGATGCCGCTCGGCTGTGCGCCGCGCCACCGTCTACCCCAGCCGCCACGGCGCGCGCATCGGCCGGCTCAGCATCCGTGCCGCCGCCTCGTCGCCCACGATGCGCTCGGCCACGTGGTCCCAGCGGATGCGGCGGCCGGTGCGGATGGCGATGTCCGAGAGGTGGCTCACGGTGTCGGAGTACACCGCCCCGTCGATGGTGCTGGCCGGCCGGATGCCCGTGCGCACGCCCTCGATGAAGTTGGCGCCGTGGTTCGCGTCGACGGCGAGCCGCCTCTCGCCAGGGCGCGGCTTCTCGTCCTTCAGGCTGGGCGGGTCCAGCAGGCGCACGCCACCGCGCGAGACGGCGATCGTGCCCCTCTCCCCGATGAACGTGGTGCGGTCCTCGCCGGGGCCCCGAAAGCGGAACAGCTTGCCGTCCGCGAACTTGCCGCGCACGTCCCACACCATCGCGGTGTCGAACAGGCCGTACGAGGGGAAGACCCCCGTTCCCTCGAACTCCACCGGCACGCTCTCCGGGCAGTCGCCCAGCGCCCACACCATGATGTCGAGCGGATGCGCGCCCCAGCCGGCGATGTAGCCCAGCGCGAAGTCCGAGACGTGGTAGGAGCCGTTCGGCGTGCAGCGGTCGACCGTGTACGGCGCTTCGGGCGCGGGCCCGAGGTACAGGTCGTAGTCGAGCCCATCGGGCACGGACGCCGGGGTCGTCGAGCCGCCCTGGATGCCGCCGGGACTGTCCACCTCCACGGCCTTCAGCTTGCCGAGGTGGCCGTTCAGCACCAGCTCACACGCCCAGCGCATGTGGTCCTGGGAGCGCTGCTGCGTGCCGTACTGGAACGTGACCCCGTGGCGCCGCACGGCCTCGCGCAGCGCGTGATCGGCGGCCACGCTGATGCCCAGCGGCTTCTCCACGTAGACGCTCTTGCCGTGGCGCACCGCCTCCAGCGCCGCCAGCACGTGCCAGTGGTCCGGCGTCGCCACGACCACCGCGTCGATGCCGGGGTCCGCGCACAGGTCGCGGAAGTCGGCGTACGCCTTGCAGCCCGTCGCGCCGTAGTGAGCGTCGATGCGGGCCGCCGTGCCCTCGCGGCGCGAGCGGAAGCAATCGGCCACCGCGACGCTGCGGCACTCGCCGATGCCGAGGAACCCGTTCAGCAGGTCCGTCCCCCGCCCGCCGACGCCGATATGGCCGAGCGTCACCACCTTGCTCGGCGCCCGCGCGCCGAGCGCCCGCGCCGGCACGATCTCCGGCAGCAATGCCGCTCCGAGCACCATCCCGCTATGTCTCACGAACTCGCGTCGGTTCATGTGTCACTCCCTCTCGCGCGGTGCTCACCCTGGAGGGTGGCGCTCCGTCGCCACCGCCCGTGCGGTACAACGCTGCGGTGGGGCGGGCGTCGCCGCCCGCCCGGGCCTACTTCCCGCCCAGCGCTGCCGGCAGCCTGCTGTAGATCCCCAGCTCACGGATGGCCGGGCTCTGGCCGTAGTACCCCGTGATGCGCAGCCCGACTGTCGAGCAGCGCGTCGGCGGCAAATCGACCTGCAGCCAGTTCGCGGTG
This sequence comes from uncultured Chthonomonadaceae bacterium, assembly GCA_964519955.1. GTDB lineage: Bacteria > Armatimonadota > Chthonomonadetes > Chthonomonadales > CAJBBX01 > CAZFLM01. The sequence continues at coordinate 3,499 of CAZFLM010000148.1, forward strand.
TACTGGGCGTTCTCGACCGTCTTGACCAGCTTGCCGTCGAGCAGCACCTCGAAGTCGCGCGGCGCGTACTGGTGGTGCACGTGCCCCTGGATGCGCAGCACGGACACCACCGCCGGCTCAGCCAGCCGCACCTCGATCGCGTAGAGCTTCTGGTTGTCGACCTCGTCCCAGTACGTCGCTGGGTCGCCGTCGATGGCAGCCTGGGGACCCGAGCCGGCACCGTCCGGGTAGAGACCGTCGAGGTTCGTCGCCGTCGCGCCGCTGGCCAGGTTCTCCGCCCGGCTGATGTTCGAGAGGACTGCCGCGGCCCGCCCGCTCAGCTCCGCGTTCGTCGAGGAAGCGAAGCGCCGCGCCACCGCCTCCGCCTCGGCCTTGTGCCGCCTCCAGATGGCGCCTGCAACCTGCAGCGCAGCCAGGGCAGCCTCGTCGCGAACCGCCTCCTCATCCGCGCCGGCCGATGCGACGGTCAGGGCATCGAGGCACGGCGCCTTGCCGAGTGCGGAGACCAGCGCCTTCCGCTCGTCCGGCGTCGCGGCGACGGCAAGCGCCTCCCGGAGCGCGGCGACGGTCTTCTCAGGCTGGTCCTTGCCGAGCGACGCCAACTGGGCCACACCGCGGAGCGCGAGGGTCCGCGCCACCCCATCGGACGCGACCTTGGCGGCGGCGAGCAGGTCGCCCAGCGGCTCGGCGTCCGGCCAGCCGGCCAGGGCCCTGACTGCCGCCTGGCGCTGCTGCGGGTCGTCCGACTTCAGCGCTCCGCGCAGGAGCGGCAGGGCATCGCGGCCGCCCACAGCGCCAAGGACGTTCAGCAGCGACACGCGCACCGGTCCGGCGGCGGTGGCGAGCGCGGCGCGCACTGCGGCCGTGGTCTTCGATCGCGAGCAGAGAGCCGCGACCGCGGCTTCGACCTCGCCGCGGTCCTCGTCGCTCGCCGCGGCCAGGACGCGCAACAGCGCGCCGATATCGCCCGCGGCGCCCAGCGCCCCGATCGCGGCGGCGGCCTCGGAGCGGGCGGCGGGCTGGCGCTCGGCCATGCGGATGAGCGCGGGCACGGCGGAGCGGGCGGACCGCGCCACGATGACGCGGATCATCTCACGCTGGGCGGCGGGCTGCGCCTTCGCCGCCGCCGCGATGGCCAGATCGGTCCCGGCGCCCGACAGGCGCTCCAGCGCCGCACGCGCAGCGCCTCGGATGCTCGCGTCAGCGCTGGCGGCGGCTCCGGCCAGAACGGGCACCTCCGCCGCACCGCCGAGCGCTCCGAGCGCGCCGAGCGCGGCCAGCCGAACGGCAGGTTCGTTGCTCGACGCAGCACGCGATACAGCCGCAAGCGCGGAGCGCTCGCCCCTGGCGGCGATGGCGGCGAGCACCAGAGGCTGCACATCGGCGGGCAGGCGCTCGACCTGGCTGGCGGCTGCACGGAGCGCGGCCGCGTCGGAGCCCAGGAGCGTGCCGGCAGCCCGGCGCAGCGCGGCATCCGCGCCACGCAGCGCTCCGAGCAACAGCGCCGCGCGACCCGCCTTGTCGACCCGAACCAGCCCGGTGAAGGCGGCGGACCGCACCGCGGCCGCGTTGGCGGGGCGGAGCATCGAACGGTACACACGCAGGGCTTGCGCCGCATGGCCGCGAGCGGCGAGACCGTCTGCGCACTTCACCAGTGCGAGCGAGCGCTCGAACCGCAGGGCTCCGGACGCCGGCCTGGCATGGTCCAGAGCCGCCAGCGCCTCGGGGGTGCCGATCCGACCGAGCGCGGCCAGCGCTGCCGCGGCGGTGGCGGCGTCCGCACTGCCGGTCAGCGCGGCGAGGGTCGGGACAGACGCCGCATCGCGCCGCACCCCGAGCGAGTTCACGATGCCGGCGCGCGCTGGGCCAGACGACCGCGCGAGAGCCGTCCGAAGTGCGCTGAGCGCCTGGGGCCCGGGAATGCGCTCCAGGGCCATGCGGGCGAAGGTTGCGAGGGTAGGTTCGTCGAGCAGCCGGGCGAGGACGGGGACCTCCGCGTTCGTCCCGACCAGCGCGAGCGTGCGGCACGCGGCCTGGCGCCCATCCGGCGTCGCGCCGGCATCGGCGGCCAATGCAGCCAGTCTCGCCGCGAGCGCCGCCGCCGGCGGCGTCCCCGCGAGGCGCCCGGCGTGGTACTCCAGCATCCAGAGCGGCTCGCGCCGGTCGCCCGCCTTGTAGCCGCGCACCTGGCCGAGCACCAGATCGAGCTGGGCGGCATCGAGGAACGAAGCGGGCGGGGGCAGCGTCACCTTGCCGGTCGCGGCCCACTCGGCGCCCCGGCAGAGCAGCGCCCCGAAGCCCGCGCTCTGCATCGCTGCCGCGTCGTGGCCCAGGACCAGGCTGAACGTGCGGCCCTTGCCGAAGCTGGAGACGAGCGCGACCGGCTCGTCCTGCCCCGAGCCGCCGGTCTCCGCCGCGGAGAAGGCCGATGCGATCGGCGCAGCGCCCGAGCCGAGGCCCGTCCGATGCCACAGCTCGTCGCGCGTGAGGAAGATCCGCAGCCCGTGCGTAACCGGGTGGCTGGGGTCGGTCACCTGCACGAAGAACGCGTGCTGCGCTCCGTGCCCGGTGCGGCTCATGTCCCAGAACGTCCCCACCATCTGCTGGTACTCGCGCCAGTCGTAGAAGCTGCTGCCGCCCGCGTGGACGACCACGAGGCCCTTGCCGCCGCGCACGAAGCCAAGCATGGCCGCGCGGGTCGCCTCGGGCCACTCCTTGACCGCCGCGTCGCCGAACGCGTTCCAGTTGCTGACGATGACGGAGTAGCGCGCCAGAGACGCCGCCGTGCACTGCTCGGGGTGTTCGGTCACGTCGACCGCGAAGCGGCCCGACTCCTCCAGGACGCGCTTCAGCGCCGGAGACGTCGACTTCCAGTCATGGTTGTTCTGGCCGGACAGCAGCAGCACCCGGACCTTGGCCACGGGGCTCCGGCCGGACGCGGCGGCTGGGAGCCACTGGAGGAGGGTGAGGCTTGCCACCCACAGACGCAAGGACCTGCACGATCTCGGTACAGTCATGTCGGACCACCTCGCCGGCTCAGATGCGCACGGTGGTCCTTTCACCAGGCGACCTGGCCAATACCTGCACGAGCCCGTCTCACCGCCCGGCGCTTCTCCCTTCTTGCTTCTGGCTTCTGACTTCTGCCTTCTCGCACCGCAGTATACTGATCGGTATGCCGTGATGGCGGCAAAGGGAGGAAGGCAGGAGCCATGAGCAGTGATGCACCGTTAGTCTGCAAGTTCGGGGGGTCGTCGGTTGCCGACGCGGAGCGCGTGCGCGCCGTCGCGGCCATAGTGGCTGCAGATCCGCGACGCCGGTACGTCGTGGTGTCGGCGCCGGGCAAACGCGACGCGTCGGACCGCAAGATCACGGACCTCCTGTACTTGTGCTCCCACACGCTCGCGGCCGGCATGAACGCCGACGGCATCCTGTCCGTCATTCGCGAGCGCTACGAGAGCATCGGCGCCGACCTGGGAGTCTCGGGCGTGGGGTCATGGCTCGACGAGGTCGTCGAGGGCATGAAGGCCGGGCGCCCGATGGACTGGGTGGCCTCCCGAGGCGAGTGGCTGCAGGCGAAGATCGTGGCCGCGCACATGGGCGCCCGCTTCGTCGACGCGACGGAGTGCATCGTGTTCGGGCTGGACGGCAGGCCGTCCCGGGCGTCCTACAGCAGGACGGCGGCCGCGGTGCAGGGCGAAGGGACGTGCGTCATCCCCGGCTTCTACGGCCTGGACGCGAACGGCGAGGTGCGCACCTTCTCGCGCGGCGGCTCGGACATCACCGGCGCCATCGTGGCGCGCGCCGTCGGGGCGGAGGCCTACGAGAACTGGACCGACGTGGACGGCTTGCTGATGGCAGACCCCAAAGTGGTGCCGGACCCGCGCCCGATCCGCGAGGTGACCTACCAGGAGCTGCGCGAGCTGGCCTACATGGGCGCAACCGTGCTGCACGACGAGGCGGTGTTCCCCGTGCGCGAGGCCGGCATCCCCATCCACATTCGCAACACCGCCGCGCCCGAGCTGCCTGGCACCTGGATCCGTACGACGCGCCCGGCCACGGAACTGCCGATCGTCGGCGTCGCCGGCAGGCCCGGCTTCGTCACGGTCCAGGTAGAGAAGGACCTGATGAACAAGGAGGTCGGCTTCGGGCGGCGCGTGCTGGGCATCTTCGAGAGCCACGGCGTCCCGTTCGAGCACGCGCCCAGCAGCATCGACTCGATGTCGGTGATCGTGAGCGAGGAGCAGCTTCACGAGCACGAGCAGCCCGTCCTCGTAGAGATCGCGCGCACGCTGGAGCCGGACCGGGTGGAGGCGCTGCACGGCCTGGCGCTCATCGCGACGGTCGGCCAGGGCATGAGCCACCGCATCGGCATCGCCGGGCGTCTGTTCGCCGCGCTCGCGGAAGCCGGGGTGAACATCCGCATGATCAACCAGGGCGCCTCGGAGATCAGCATTATCGTGGGCGTCGCGGCGGACGACTTCCAGAAGGCCGTGCGGGCCATCTACGACGCGTTCGTGCCGGCGGAGTAGGGGGCGGCGGGCTCTCGGACGGGCCTGCCAGGGCTCGGCCGCTCAACGAACAAGGGCAGTGGCGCGCTGTGTTCCTGCAACACGCGACGCCACTGCCCTTGTCGGGGGATGCTTCCACTGAACACGCTGCTCGGCAGTAACCGCGGGAGGGATGCTCTACGGATCGCCGCGACCTCAACGGGTGGTTGCTGCATCGCGGCGAGGTCGAGGTTCATTATCGGTGGGCGCGCCGGCGTCCAGTAGGGTGCGCGCTCAGGAATTGGCACCAATTATGTGCTTGCGCGCCGCCGTTACGCACCACGTACCGAGGCGCGGCAGTGATGGAGCGCGTGGCCCCGGGGCCGGACGCCGGCGGTTGAAACCGCGCCTTCGAACGGCACGAAGCCCGCCTGCGCGGGCTGGATGGCGGCCCGGGCGTCGTTGAACGGGTGGAACGGCGGAACGGGGCAGAGCCGCGCGCGCGAGCAAGCGGTGGAGCGTGGCGACGGCGACCTACCCCGGCCTTCGGCCACCCCTCCCGACGCGGGAAGGGGCATCGCGCGGGCGTGGGCGGCATCGCGGGGGAGCGGGCACTG
>CAZFLM010000149.1:0-8585 GCA_964519955.1 uncultured Chthonomonadaceae bacterium
TACAGCGCCGTGGTGGGATGGGCGTCCCTGCCCGTCCGGTACAACGCCGTGGTGGCATGGGCGTCCCTGCCCGTCCGGTACAACGCCGTGGTGGGATGGGCGTCCCTGCCCGTCCGGTACAGCGTGGCGGTGGCGACGGAGCGCCACCCTCCAGGCCGACCGAACCGCGCGCGAACGGAGCACGCCATGAGTGACGAACTCACGCGCCGCGAGGCCGCCGCCGCACTCCTGGGCGCAGCCCTCGCGACCGCACTGGGAGGCAAGGCGATGGCATCGCCCCGCACGCTCGGCAAGCGCCCCAACATCCTCCTGCTCATGGCGGACCAGTTTCGCGCGGATTGCATCGGGGCGGCGGGCAACCCGGCCATCCGCACGCCGAACCTCGACCGCCTCGCCGCGGAGGGCGTCCGCTTCACGCGCGCCTACACCTCGACGCCCTCCTGCACGCCCGCGCGCGCCGGACTGCTGACCGGCCTCGGCCCCTGGCGCCATGGCATGCTGGGCTACGGCGAGGTGGCCGAGCGCTACCGCCACGAGATGCCACGGATGCTGCGCGAGGCAGGCTACGAGACGACGGGCATCGGCAAGATGCACTGGCATCCGCAGCGCAACACGCACGGCTTCCACCGCACCATCCTGGACGAGAGCGGCCGCGTCGAGTCGCCCGGCTTCGTCAGCGACTACCGCCGGTGGTTCGCCACGGAGGCGCCGGACGCCAACCCGGACGCGACGGGCATCGGCTGGAACGACTATGCGTCGCGCGAGTACGCCCTGCCGGAGCGGCTCCACCCCACGCGCTGGACCGGCGACACGGCGGTGGACTATCTGGAGCGTCGCGCCGGCTCGGATCCGTTCTTCCTGAAGGTCTCGTTCGCGCGCCCGCACAGCCCCTACGACCCGCCCGCCCGCTTTATTCGCCTCTACCAGGATGCCACCCTGCCGGAGCGCGTCGTCGGGGAGTGGGCGGAGGAGTACGCGCACCGCGGCGAGAAGCTCCGCGCCGACACGTGGTGGGGCGACCTCGGCGAGGAGCAGGTGCGCCGCTCGCGGGCGGGCTACTACGGCAGCGTCACGTTCATCGACGAGCAGATCGGCCGCATCCTCGATGCGCTGCAGCGCCGCGGCGAGCTGGACGACACGCTCATCGTGTTCACCGCCGACCACGGCGACATGCTCGGCGACCACCACCTCTGGCGCAAGACCTACCCCTACGAGGCATCCGCGCGGATCCCCCTGCTCGTCCGCTGGCCCCGAGGCATTCCCGAGAGCGAGGCCGGGCAGGCGCGACCCGAGCTGGCCGAGCTGCGCGACATCCTGCCGACATTCCTCGACGCCGCGAGCATCCGCGCCACCCCGCGCGACTTCGACGGCGCGTCGCTGCTGAAGCCCCTGCGCGGCACGTCCGGTTGGCGCAAGCAGCTCGACCTGGAGCACTGCCGGTGCTACTTCCCGGAGAATGACTGGAACGCGCTGACGGATGGGCGCCACAGGTACGTCTACTTCGCGCCCACGGGCCGCCAGCAGCTCTTCGACCTCCGAGCCGACCCGAACGAGCTGCACGACCTGGCCGCCGACCCGAAGCAGAAGCGCCTCCTCGACGCCTGGCGCCGGCGCATGGTGCGGCACCTGGCCCCGCGCGGCGCCGAGTACGTGAAGGACGGCGACCTCGCCCTCCGCCCGAATCCCATCCTCTACAGCCCGCACTACCCGGGCCGGGTGGCGGGCTGAGCCCAACCGACCGGATTGGGCCTTCCGAGGCCGTCCGGCACAACGCCGTGGTGGGATGGGCGTCCCTGCCCGTCCGGCACAACGTGGCCAAACGATGGGCCTTTGCCCTTCGCCACGTACAACGCCGTGGTGGGGCGGGCGTCCCTGCCCGTCCGGCACAACGTGGCCAGACGATGGGCCTTTGCCCTTCGCCACGTACAACGCCGTGGTGGGGCGGGCGTCCCTGCCCGTCCAGTAGGACTCGCTGCACGACCTCGCGACCGGCTGATCGAACTGGCGCTCCCGGCAAACACCACCGGCCGCCCGATCCGTACTGATGGCAGGAGGCCCGGCTCCTCGATCGGCCGGCCCTGGAGGTCTGGATGCCATGCCCAGCCGCTCCCTCGCCCTGCGATGCGTCGCGATCCTCATCGTCCTCGCGTGCATCGGCGTCTGCGCGCCGAGGTGGATCGAGTGGTGGGTCACGCGCCCACCAACGCCGCGCGTGACGTGGACCGCCCCGGCCCCCCTCTCCTCGCTGCTCCCCGGCCGCACCATTCTACGAAGGGGCATCGACATCGGCGTCTCGCCGGAGTCGGGCGATGTCGTGCTCGCCCGGGGCGGCAGCGAGAAGCGCCTGAGCAATCTGTCCGACCTTCGCGGCCACGTCCACATCGACAGCCCGGAGAAGGCGCTGGAGTACGTCCGCCTGGGCTCGGCTCGCGACTACTCGTGGGGCGGATGCGGCGGCCTGGAGATCGTCCGCAGCAGCGACAAGAGGGCGCAGAGCGGGATGAATGGCGAGCTGTCCCCCCGAGCCTACCGCATCGGCAAGTTCGCGCCGCCCACCGTGAAGCGCGTCGGCAGCGAGTTCGTCGTCGAACGCTGGCTGATGCTGCTAGGTGGGGTACCTGACGGTAGACCGGCGAAGGTGCGCGAGCACGTCGGCCCCGACGGCAGCTACCGCCAGGAGGTGCTGCCCACTCCCCCGCTGCCGCCGTTGCCGGACACCCACTGGGGAGTGCCCAGACTGAGGTGAGAGCATCCGTGGCGAGCCGATCGATCACCATCTGGTGTTGGGCCATCCTCGTCGTGCTGGCGGGCGTCGCCGTATGCGCGCCGAGGTGGATCGCGTGGCTCAGCCGGCACTACCGAACCACGACGACGCTCTCCATCGAGGTGCCGCTTGCCTCGCTGCTGCCCGATCGCGGGATATGCGAGCAGGTGACCGATGACGGCATTGCCCCGACGAGGCAGGGGCTCGTGCTCCGCGCCGGCCGCCGCGAGATCGGGTTGAGCACGCCCGGGGACCTTCGCGGCCACGTCCGCATCGACACGCCGGCTGAGGCGCTGGACTACGTGCGGCTCGGCTCCAGCAAGGACCTCGCCTACGCCTGGCAGGGCTGCGGCGGCCTCGAGATCGTGCGCGGATCCGAGGGCAACAACGAGAGCGGGAAGATGGGCGTGGTCACCCCGAGGGCCTGGCGCATTGGCAAGTTCACGCCGCCGACGGTCAAACACGCGGGCGGCGATTTCGTCGTCGAGCGCTGGCTGATGCTGCGAGGCAGCGGTCTCGAAGGGAGGCCGGTGAAGGTGCGCGAGCATGTCGGGCGCGACGGCAGCTACCGTCAGGAGGTGCTGCCCACCCCGCCCCTGCCGCCGCTGCCGGACACGCGGTGGGGTGTGTACGGGCGGAAGTAGCCTACGGCCGACAGCCCCAGACTGTCGAACACATCCCGCCAGTAGGTGGGCGCTTGCTCAACCATGCCGGCCTGGCGCACCGTCCGGGCTGCCGCTGCCTGCGCGTCTGGGTCTGCCAGCATCGCCTGGATCGTAGGATGGTCCCATGGGCCGTACACATCGCCACGCGCGCGGACGAGTTCCAGGAACCAGGCAGCCTGAAGCGGGGTCGCCCGGCTCCGCCCCAACTCGCGCACGTACTCCACCGCGACGTCGGCGTTCGGCTCGAACAGCACGAGCTCCTCTAGCCAGGCGCGGACCAGGTCGGACCGTTTCACCAGATCGAAGCGCTCCAGCCCCCATTCCTTCTCCCGACATGCCGCGCGGTCGTAGTGCTGCACACTGAACTCGCGCGACCAGTAGCGCAGGAGCCAGCCGAGCGCGCCACGGGCTGCGTCAAGCAAGCCATCCTGTAGCAGCCGAGCGGCGTTCTCGTAACAGTAGCCCACCACCGAGTCGGTGATCTCGAACGCGTCCTCCTCGTGGTCGGCGACGAACGCCAGCGCGCGCGGCAGGAAGTAGATGGTCTCGTCGTACGTGCCCGCCGGCAGCCAGGGCCCGAGCAGGTTGCGGTACTCGGCGAAGCCCATCTCCTCATCCGGCGTGGCCAGGATGTCGCGGAGCATGTCGGGCGTGAAGTCGTCCCCGGGATCGGATAGCTTCGTCGGGCGTGGGCGGCGGACGTCTATCTGCGGCATGCCGGGCATGGCCAGCCTCCTCGCGAGCAGTTCGCTGGGCAGCAGATCGGCGCGTTGGCATGAACTCCGCCTCCCCGCGCCGAAATGACGCGGCACAGGAGGACGGGGATGCACGAGTTCGTCGATCTGAGGAGCGATACGGTTACGCGCCCAACCGCCGCGATGCGCCAGGCCATGGCGGCCGCCGAGGTGGGCGACGACGTGCTGGGCGACGACCCGACCGTCGAGCGACTGCAGGACCGCGCCGCCGGGCTGATGGGCAAGGAGGCCGCCATCTTTGTGCCGAGCGGGACCATGAGCAACACCATCGCCATCAAGGCGCACACCGCGCCGGGCGACGAGGTGCTGATGGACTGGGACGCCCACTCGATGCGCTACGAGGTCGGCGGGGCGGCCGTCATCGCGGGTGTGCTGACGCGTCAGTACCGCAGTGTCGGCGGCGTCCCCGATCCGGCGGAGATCGCCTCAGCCATCCAGGGTGCCTCACTCCACAACCCTCGCACCGCGCTCATCCTGCTGGAGAACACGCACAACGTGTCCGGAGGCGCGGTCATCCCCCTCGACGTCCACCAGACGGTCTATACAGCGGCCCAGGAGCGCGGCGTCCGCGTCCACATCGACGGGGCGCGCATCTTCAACGCGGCTGTGGCGAGCAGCATACCGGCGCGGGAGTACGCAGCCTGCGCGGACAGCATCACCTTCTGCCTGTCGAAGGGCCTCTGCTGCCCGGTCGGCTCCGTGCTCTGCGGGACCGCCGCGTTCATCGAGCAGGCGCGGCGCGTGCGCAAGATGCTCGGCGGCGGCATGCGCCAGGTCGGCGTCCTCGCGGCGTGCGGCCTCGTCGCCCTGGACACCATGGTCGAGCGCCTGGCCGAAGACCACGCCAACGCGCGCCGCCTCGCCGAGGGGATCGCCCAGACTGCCGGCTTCGAGGTAGACCTGGCAACCGTTCAGACGAACATGGTCTACTTCGGCACGACCTCGCCTGCGGGGCCGATCGTGCCGGCCCTCGCGAAGCGCGGGGTCCGCTGCCTGCCGGTGGGCGCGAACCGCATCCGCATGGTGACGCACCACGACGTGGACGCTGAGGACATCGAGCGGGCCATCGCCGCCGTGCGGGAGGTTAGCGGGTAAGGGTCCATCGCGCCCCCTACTTCGCCCACACGCGCACGTAGTCCACGTACATGTCTGCCAGGCCGTCGCAGCGCGAGAGGTCGACCGGCCAGCCGCCGCCCGTCGCCAGGTTGATCATGAAGAAGATCGGGCGCTGCTTACACACCGCGAACGTCGGGTGGCGGCCCACCTCGATGTCGTCGCAGTAGTAGATGGTGTCCGTCTCGGTGACGAGGCAGCCGTAGGTGTGCAGCGCCTCGAACCAGGTCGACGGGATGCCGAACTTGCGCATCTGGCACGGGTTCTTCAAGCCGTCGAACGCCTTCCTCTCGACCGCCCGGCCCTCGTCGCCCTGGTTCCAGCAGTGCGGCGTCACCATGTACTTGTCGTCCGCGTTCGGCGAGCCCGGCCCCTCGCCGCCATATGCCTCGATGACGTCCAGCTCGTCGCACGGGGTCTTGTCGCTCGCGCCCTGGCCGCCGCTGACATAGTCGGTCATCAGCCAGAACGCGGGCCAGGTGCCGATGGCGTTCGGGCCGATGAAGCGGCACTCGAAGTAGCACGGAATCGACGCCTTGATGCCGCTGCCGTCGTTCTTCACCGACGAGAGGATGCCCGCGCTGTGCGCCTTGTCGCTGGCCCGGATGCGCAGGTAGGTGTCGACCTGGGCGAAGGGGTTGTTCGGCGCGCCGAAGCTGGTGAACGGGTGCACGCTGAAGTCCTGAGATCCGTTCGGCGGCTTGTGGTCGTAGTAGGTCGCCTTCTGGTCCGTGCCGGAGATGGAGAGCGGCCCCGCGAAGTCGTCCGCGAACACCAACCGCAGCCCCTTCGCACCGGGCGGCGTCTCCTTCGGCGCACCCTCCCGCCATGCGATGCCGCCCTTGTTGTAGAGCTGCAGGTAGCAGTTGTCCTTTGCCTCGCCCACCTGCCCGCTGATGCGCACCGTGACCGGCCCGTGCGGGTAGGCGTCGGCGGGGAAGTCGAAGCTGCCCTCGCCCTTCTCGTCCAGCTTCACCGTGGCAACCGTCGTGTCGGCGCCGAACTTGCCGCCCGGCTTCCAGCACTTCGCAGTCAGCGTCCGCACGCCCGGCGCGGAGACGACGATGCGCGTCTTGCCCTTCACCTCCGCGCAGTACGCCGGCGACTTCACCTCGATCCGCAGCCCCAGCACCTCGGCGACGCTCTTCTCGGAATCCACGCTCAGCGCGTCGAACGCGACGTCGCTCTCCACCGCACCCTTCGGCTTCGGCTGCCCCACGGTGAACGTGACGCCGGTGATCGGGTAGTCCAGCTTGCCGTTCTTGTCGCCGCCCCACGTCTCGTGGTTCCCGCTCAGGTCGATGACCACCTCGCGCCAGCCGGTGTAGTCGATCGTGCCGCCCTGCCCCGTGTTCGGCCCATACTGGTGCGTCTCGCCGCTCGCGTCGGCGATCTGCACGCCGTAGGAACACCCGGACTTGTCGCCGCGCAGCCAGTACCGCCACTTCGTCACCGGCGACAGGATGCGCACCTTGTTCGGCACCCCCAGGTACTGGAAGTCGCCCGTGCTCGTGAAGTGGTAGTGCAGCTTCACACACTGCTTGCCTTCGTGCGGGTCCTCCGTCGAGAGGCGCGCGGAGGCGTTCTCGTTCGGGATGTTCACCACCCACGCCTGCGGCAGCGAGGCAGCCTTCTCGTAGTCCTGCACCGCGATGGGCGCGGCGACGGCCGGCAACGCCAGAGAGAGCACGAGCCCGAACACGAGCAACGACCTCATCGATGAGTCCTCCTACGCAGGCATGAGACGCGAGCCTCGAGGGTGGCGCTCCGTCGCCACCGCGTGCCGCACCAAGGCCCGGTCGGCACGGAGGCCGACCCTCCAGGCGCAGCGGCACCGGTACTGACCGCCGCCGCCCTCGGCGGCAAACGCGCGCCCCTCGCGCGACGCACCCGTCCGCGAGGACGGCCGGCCGCAGGCCACGCTGCCGGTGGTTCTACACCACCACCGGGCGCGCCACCCTCCAGACGCCACCGCGTACCGCACGAACTCCCGGTCGGCACGGAGGCCGACCCGCCCAACAGCGCCGCACCGATGCGGACCGCCGCCGCCCTCGGCGGCAAACGCACCACCGGCACGCTACGCTGCCGGTGGTTTGACACCACCGAGCGCCTACTCCCCGACCCGGATCAGCGCGCGGCGCCACTCGGGGTGGTCCTCCACCTGCCCCAGCGCATGCTGCAGGTCGGCAAGGGGGAACTCGGCGTCGATCATGGGCTGCGGCGCGATCTCTCCTCGCTGCAGCAGGCGCGCCGCCGGCTCCCAGTAGTTGAAACCGATCTGCGACTGGAGGGCGGCGTTCGAGGGGCAGACGATCGTGATGCCCTTCTCGCGCAGGGGGCGGTAGGTCAGGTTCACCTCCTTGCGCGAGGTGCCCATCAGCACGCACACGCCCTGGTCGCCCAGCACGCCGATGAGGTCGTCCACGTCGCTCGCCCCGCAGCACTCCAGCACCGCCACGGCGGGCCCGTGCTTCTCGCGGATCGCGGCGAGGGCGCCGGCCTGCGCGGCATCCCAACACTCGATGCCCATGTCGCGCGCCGCCGCGATCTTCTCCGGCACGATCTCCAGCCCGACCGGCTCGCACCCGTGCATTCGCAGAAGCCACGCCGCCAGCACGCCGATGAAGCCCATGCCGCGGATGACGACGATGCGCTTCTCCTTGGCGAGCAGGGCCCGCGGGATGTGGACGCGCTCCAGGTCGGCGGGAACCGACACGCCGGGGATGGTGACCATGTTCGGGTAGAAGAGCACCTGCACGTGGATCATCGCCACGCCGAGCGGGTCCGCGAAGCACACCGCGCGCGGGTCGGCGCCGTTCACCACCACCGGGCGGTCCGCCACGGCGTACTCCGCGAAGCAGCGCATGTCCCAGTCGCGCCCGGCCACCAGGTTGATGCGGACCACCTGGTCCCCCACCGCGACGCCCTGCACGTCCTTGCCCACGCGCTCGACGACCCCCACCGCCTCGTGCCCGTGGCTGCCAGGCGGCGTCGGCAGCGGGTGCAGCTCGTTCAGCGTGTGCTTCAGCTTCCAGAACGAGCTGTCGCTCCCGCAAATGCCCACGTGCGTGATGCGCACCAGCACCTGGTCGTCCGCCATCTCCGGCACGGGCACGCGCACCATCCGGTAGTCGCGGAGCCCAACCAACTGCGCGGCCAGCATCGTCCCGTCTCCAGCATCCATTACCTACCTCCAGACTGCCTACTGCAGCCAAGTACGTTAGTCGCAACCACTAGAAGCGCGATGAAAAAGGACGGCCACTCATCGCGATATTGTATGTCATGCCA
>CAZFLM010000150.1:0-8278 GCA_964519955.1 uncultured Chthonomonadaceae bacterium
GGGATCGGGTTGGTGTCGTCGAGCGCGCGGAAGAGCTGCTCCTTCGCGTGGGCGTAGCCCCCCGTGCGGTCGCCGCCGATGGCCACACCAAGGAAGCCCACGCTGCAGCCCTGGCCCTGAGCCTGGTAGGCGGCGTGCAGGATGCACTTGTACACGCCCTCGATGTTGCGGTCGGCGCGCCCCAGCGCGGGCAGGTCGCTCGGCAGGGAGTACTGGATGTTCTTGTTCTCGCACCCGCCGCCCTTCAGCAGCAGCATGACCTCGATGTCCGGCTCGTCCCACTGCTCGAAGTGGATGACCGGCGTTCCGGGGCCCAGGTTCGTGCCTGAGTTCTTGCCCGTCAGGCTGTCGACGGAGTTCGGGCGCAGCTTGCCGTTCCGGGTGGCTTCGGCGACCGCGGCGCGAACCGCCTCGGTGATCTCCATCTGGTTCACACCCACCGGGCAGTGGACGCGGAACGTCGGCATGCCAGTGTCCTGGCAGATGGGCAGGGTGCTCTCTTGCGCCATGTCGATGTTGCGCGCGATGACGCCAAGGGCGAGGCCGGCCTGGGTGTCCTTGGGCTCGGCCTTGGCGGCCTGGGTGATGGCACGGCGCACGTCCTCCGGCATGTTTGCCGAGGTCTCTGTAACGAGCCGGAGGATGCTGTGCTTGAGTTGCTGCACGGTGTGAAGCTCCTTCGTCTTGGCCTGCTGGGCAGGGCAGCCCCTATTATGACATACGGCGTTCCGCGCTCACCGGCGCCCTCGGGCCGTCTCGACGAACGCGTCAGCAGCGCGATCGGCCCCGCGCCCGTCGATGAGCGGCGGCCCGGCCGTGGCCATCCTGCGGCGCACGTCCGGTGGCGCGAGCGCACGGATGGCCTCCGCGATGCTCTCCACCGGTGCCTCGAGGCCGTACCCGACCGTCGCCATCGCACCGGCGCTTGCCAGGCGGGCGGCCAGCTCGAGCTGGTGGTCGATCGGCTGGCAGACCGCGAGGGCCGGCGCGCCGACGCAAGCTGTCTCCCACATGGTCAGCCCGCCCGCCACGATGCTCAGGTCGGCCTCCGTGTAGCGCTGCACCAGGTTCGGCAGGGCCTGATGGATGACGGGCTCCCACGGCGCGCCGCGAACGGCTGCCGCGAGCGCCTCGGCATGTGGGAACGCCGACCCGGTCACGAAGTCGACCCGCTCCAATTCCGGCACAAGGCGCAGCGCCTCGGCGACCTTCAGCGTGAGGCCCGCCGCGTCGGCGCCGCCCATCGCCACCATGAGGCGGGCGAGGGGGCCGAACTCACGGTGCGCGGGGCTGTCGTGCACCTGCGCGAAGATCGGGTCCAGCGTGACGTACGGCCCGCCCTCCAGCAGCCGGCACGTACCGGGCAGCGCGGTTGGCTCCGGTTCTTCGACGAGGATGTTGACGATGGTGTTCGCGTGGCGCCGGCCGTCGCCGCGGTCGTCGAAGGTGAGCAGCGGCACGCCCGTCGCGGCCAGGGCGGCCATGTCGGGCTCGGGCGTGTCGAGCATGTCCACCACGACGAGGTCGCACGGCTCGCGCCGCATCTCGTCCAGCACGGGGCCGGCGTCGAGCAGCGGCTTCTGGGCCTGCGGGTCCCTGCGCGGCGGAAGGACGACTGTGCGTGCCGGGGCGTTGGCGGCGATGTGCAGCGCGGCCAGGTCCTCGGCTGTCAGCAGGCGGACGTCGAGCAGACCGCGCTCGGCCAGGCGCCGCAGAACGCGGATGGCGCGCAGCAGGTGCCCTGTGCCGATCGGATGTCCGCCATCGGCCCGGTAGATGATGTTCATGGTGGCTCCACGAGGCGTCAGAGGCACTGACGTGGCACTAGCTTACCCGGCTGGGGCGGGGAGGGGAGACGGCGGCGCGGCGGAGGGCGGCACCATATGCGCCGCCCTCCGCCGGTCAGAATCGCCGATCTGCTCTTGCGCGGCATCCCGCTACGACCTACTTCTTCCCGCCCTCCGTCGGTCGCGGGGTGCGCTCCAGGAGCTTGTCCACGATCTTGTCGGAGTCCATGCCCTCGGCTTCGGCGTTGAAGTTCGTGATGATGCGGTGGCGGAGGACGGGCTTCGCGACGGCCTGTACGTCCTCGGTGGAGGCGTAGGCGCGGCCGTAGAGCGCCGCGCGGGCCTTCGCGCCGAGGATCAGGTACTGCGACGCGCGCGGGCCGGCGCCCCAGCTCACGAACTCCTTCACGAAGTCGGGCACGCCGTTCTCGCCGGGCCGGGTGGCCCGCGTCAGTGCCATCGCGTAGTCGAACACGTGGTCGCCGGCGGGGATGCGGCGGACCAGCGTCTGCAGATGCAGGATCTCGTCGCCGGAGAGCGTCGCGCCGACTTCTGCCGTGATGTCGGAGGTGGTGGCCTTCATGATGGCCAGCTCCTCCGCCTCGCTCGGGTAGCCGACGGAGACCATGAACATGAACCGGTCGAGCTGCGCTTCCGGGAGAGGGTAGGTGCCCTCTTGCTCGATTGGGTTCTGCGTGGCGAGCACGAAGAAGGGCTCGGGCAGGGCGTAGGGCTTGCCGCCGGCTGTGACGTGGTGCTCCTGCATCGCTTCGAGCAGGGCGGCCTGGGTCTTCGGCGGCGTCCGGTTGATCTCATCGGCCAGGATCATGTTCGCGAACACGGGGCCGCGCGCGAACACGAACTGGCGCTCCCCGGTCGCCTTGTCCTCCTGGATCAGCTCGGTGCCCGTGATGTCGGCCGGCATGAGGTCCGGGGTGAACTGGATGCGCTTGAAGCTCAGCGATAGGGTACGCGCGAGCGTGCTGACGAGGAGCGTCTTGGCCAGGCCAGGCACGCCGACGAGGACGCAGTGGCCGCGAGCGAACACGGAGATCAGCAACTGCTCCACCACCAGGCTCTGCCCCACGATGGCATGGGCGATCTCCTGGCGGATCTGCTCGTAGGCGTCGCGCAGTTTCTCCAGCGCGGCTACGTCGGCGTCGGTTCCTGGCACGGGCTCCTCCGTCTGTACGAGATGGGGCTACTTCTGGTAGATGGGCAGCAGGCCGGCGGGCACCTGGAGCACCAGCACGCCCATGGCGGTAGCGTACTCGTCGCCCGGCGAATCCTGCCAGTTGCCGGCCTTCTGCTGCTGGCTGATGAGGCGCTGGCGGATCGGCACGAACCAGCCCTTCCACTCGGCGCCGCCCACCTGGTAGAAGGCCTGGGTGCAGTAGTACATCGCGTACATGTAGTGCTCGCGGTACATCCACTCGTACTTGTCGATCGGGTGCTCGTGCATGAACTGCAGGCCGCCCTTGTACTCCGCCGAGTCCTTCTCGTTGCACAGGGCCAGCACCGTCAACGCCGCCCCTGTGCGGCCCGGGCCGGATCCGCGCGAGCCGCTCTGGTAGCTGAAGCCGCCGTCCTTGTTGTTGGCGCACTTCTTGATGTAGCCGACGGCACGCTTGACGGGCTCATCAGGGACCTTGATGCCGGCGTTGTGCGCCGCTCGGAGCGCCAGAAGCTGCACCGCGGTGACCGAGATGTCCGCATCGGCCACCTGCGGCTGGTAGCGCCAGCCTCCCTCGGCGTTCTGGGTGGCCAGGATGAGGCGAACGGCGCTCTCCAGCTTCGGCCGGAGGTCGGAGCGCTTCGTCATGCCGTACAGCTCCGCGATGGCAAGCGTGGCGAACCCGTGGCCGTACATCGGCTGGCCGGAGCCGCTGCCGGGACGGTTGACGAAGCCGCTCTGCTGCACGCTCTCCGCCAGCCAGTCCACGGACTTGGTGAGCATATCGCCGTACTTCCCACGCCCCGGCTGGTGCCCCGCGGAGAGGAAGGCCATCGTGCACAGGCCGGTGATGGCCGCATCCGCGCTCAAGCCGCCGCTCGACCAGTGACCGTCCGGCTGCACCCGGGCCGCCAGGAACTCGAGGCCCTTCTTCACTGCGGCCTCGCTCTCGGGCGTGCCCAGGTACTCCCGCGCCTCGACGTCGAACGGGTCCTTCCGCTGCGCCGACGCAGGCTTGGGGACAAGCAATCCGAGCGCCAGGAGGCCGAGAAGCCAGATGCCCGCCCGCCGATGTGATGCCAACACGTTCGCCTCCACGCTCCGAACCTGGGTGCCCGTCCCTGAGAGCCCGTCTATGCCCGCCACGGCCGCGCGCGCTGCTTGCTCTCTGCAAGGACGCGGGCCGCGATCTCGCAGTTCTCCTTCACCTGGAAGTCGAACATGCCGACGGCGATGAAGTCCGCACCGCTCGAGAAGGCGTACGAGAACCCGTCCTGCGGCGTGATGGCGCCGGCCGCGAGCACCTTGAAGGCGATCCACGGCTTCGAGACGGACTTCATGAACGCCACGGTCTCCTCGGCGTCGATGCACCACATGTTGTCGTAGAAGCCGCCCTCGCCGGTGAGCCACATGTAGTCCTTGCGGCGCTCCTTGGGCATCGCGCTCGGGTAGTTGTCGCGGTGCAGCGTCTTGACGTAGAAGTCCACCGGCGCCTTCAGCCGCTCGCACTCCTTCGGCACGGACAGCGAGTGCGCTCCGACGCCCACGGGCAGGCCGGACTCCTTCGCCAGCTCGACGGCGCGCGCCAGCTTCGCGCCCTGGCCCGCGCGCACGATCGCGTCGGAGGCCACTCCCCACGTGTAGAGCGCGCAGCCGCCGGTGTCCACCTGGCGCTTGATGTGGTCGCGCAACTGGGCGTCCGTCTGCTCCGGCGTCACCTCGATGTGCGGGATGAACTGCATGTGGCCGCCGTGCTCTTTGTTGTACTGCTGCACGAACTCGCCGCCCGACTCGAACACGGTGTTGATGCCCTGCGCCTCGGCCAGCGCCAGCGTCTGGATGACCTTCTCCTTCGTCACGTAGGCGTGGAAGAGCTGGCCAACGTAGCGCAGGTCGCGGCTGTGGACGAAGCCCGATATGAGGTTGCCGCCGAGGAGGACCCGGCCGATCTTCGACTGGCCCAGCGTGCCCGACGGGATCAGCGGCTCAGCGGGAGCGGCGCCCGCGATCGCGGCTGGGGCAGCCGACGCCAGCCCGGCCGCCGCCACTCCAGCGACCGACCCCGCGATAAGCTCACGCCGACTGATGGACGGATCGTTGCGCACGACGTTTCTCCTGGTTGGTTGATGGGTACGGCGGCGGGCCTTCGGGCTTACCGGCCGCCGCGCTCCGACAGGGCTCGGTAGTACTGGCTCACCAGGTCGCGATACTCGGCGGGCACGCGCTCCTGCCTGCCTTCTCGCAGCGACTCCAGCGCGCGTCCGCCCAGCCCGCCGAACCCGCGCCCGCGCATGTTGGGGCGCCCGAACGCGCCGGGCTCCGCCTGAACGACGCCCGGCTTGAACTCATTGGGCTGGTTCGCGTTTCGCTGCTGATTCTGCCTGGCCTGCTGCGTTCCGCGCTGCGACGGCTTCGAGGCACGCTGGCGCTGCTCCTGCATGGCTTGCTGGATCTGCTCAAGCGCCGTGTCGAGCGTCCGGATGACGTTGTCCTGCCGCTCCTGGGTCGGACGCCCGGTCTCGCGTCGCCAGAGCTGCTCGGCCGCTCGCTGCATCTCCTGGGCCGCCTGCTTGATGGGCTCCGAGATGTCCGCACGGTTCTGCATGTGCTGGACGGCCTGCTCCGTGATCTCGCGCGTGTGGCTCTGGTTCTGGGCGATGTCGTTCAACTCCTGCTGCTGCGGCCCGGTGAGTTCGCGGTTCCTGCTCTGGTCTCGCAGGCGGTCGACGCCAGCGGTCTCCTGCCGCACCTGGGCCTGCAGTTCACGCGCCATCTGCAGCTCGCCGGCCATCTGCGCCATCGCCGCATCGCCGCGCATCTGCTCGCCGGCCTGGCTTTCGTGCGCGGAACTCCGCTCCTCCATGGCCAGCGCGCGTGCGACCCGATCGAGCGCCTGTGCCGCGTGCTCCTGCACCCGCTGCGCTTCGGCGAGGGCGTTCGGGTCCCTCATCGAGCGTTGGGCGGCATCCATGCGCCTGGCCACCTGGTCCATGGCCCACTTGAACGCCTCGGAGGGCATATCCTGTCGCAGCTCGCCCGCTCGCGCCGTGAGCTTCTGCTCGGCCTGAGCCTGCTGCTCCCCCTGTCGCCGCACGTCCTGATCCGACTTCCCGGCCTTCCTCTCCGCGGCAAGGGCCATCGTCTGCTGGCGCAGGGCGCGCTGGTCGCGGGCGAGGGATTCCACCGCCTTGCGCGCGGCGCCGGCATCCTCACCGCGGCGCATGGCATCGGCGGCCTCACGTGCCGCCTGAGCGGCCTCCATCATCCGGCGCGCGGCATCGCGGCCGGGCTGAACGGCCTGCGCCGCCTGGTTCTGCTTGAGTTGCTCGGCTGCCTGGCCAAGGTTGGTCTGCGCCCGCTGCGCGGAAGTCGAGGCCGACTGGCTGTCCGCGAGCTGCGGCATCACGCTGCCGAGCTGGGTCCGCAGGTTCTCCTCGGCACCGGCCAGGCGCTGGGACGCCGCGGCGTCCGGGCTTCGTCGGATTTCGTTCACGGCCTCGCGCTGGCGGTTGGCCAGGTCCTGCAGCTTGTCGGCCGCCTGGTCGAGCCGGTCGGCTCGCTGGCTGTTGGGCGTGCCCTGCGGCTGCCCGCCCAGCTCCGCGGCAACCTGCCGGAGCGTCTCGGCGGCGCGGTCCTGCTGCTGTCCGGCATCGAGCGGGCGGCCCGACTTGAGGGCCTCCTGCGCCGAGCGCTGCTGCGAGGTGGGCTGCTCGGACTGCGCTGTCTGGCTGGCGCGGCGGAGCGCGGCCGCCTCGTCCGCCGTCATGTTGGCGGGGTCGCGGGCGGCGCGACGCAACTCGGCCTGCAGGTCGGCCGTCCGCGCGCGCAGCTCAGCCTGGCGCTGGGCAAGGTCGGCCACCTCGCGGCGCTCCTGGGGCGACAACTGGCTCTCCGCGCGCCCATCGAGAGGCTCGGCGGCGGTGCGGCTGGCGTCCGCGAGGCGCTGCTGGGCGTCTGCGAGGCGCTGGGCTTCCTGCGACATCAGCATCGTGCTCGGCGGCGGCCCGATCTCCCTGGCCACGCGCATCAGATCCTGGCGAATCTGCTCTTGGCGGGCGGCTGCGTCGGTCTTGGCGGTGGATGAGGGCTTCTCGGCCGCCTGGCGCACGGTGTCGGCGGCCCTGGGCATGTCGGTCGACGCGATGCGGTTCATCGTCTGCTCGGCGTCGTGCCGCTCGGCCATCTCGTCCGGCCGCGCCAGCTCGTTCTCGGCCATCTTCTGCGTGGTGGCGGCGATGCGCGCGGCCAGGTCCTGGGCCTCGGCGGACATCGCGCGCTGGGCGGCCTCGGCGCGGCGCAGGACATCGGTCTGCTCAGGCTTGGCGCGGGTGACCTCGGCCCGGAGCTGCTGCTCACGCTGGGCCAGACGCCGAGCCGCCTCCTGCTGCTCCATGGACTCGCCCTCGAGCCGGTCGCGCAGCTCCTTCTCGTCCAGGATCTTGATGCGGTAGGACGCCGACTTCCCGACGTGCGGGCCACTGACGGTGTCCCCGTCGCGCGCCGTGGCTTCGTAGATGAGCGTGTCGCCGCCCTTGAGGCCGAGCCCAGCGAGGCGGATCCGCGCGGCAGCGGCGGCGGCGAGAGGCGTCGAGTTCTCCGCGAAGGGGAGGGCGACCGAGCCGGCGCGCTTGCCCACGCGGTAGGCCATGCGCATCTCCTCGACGCCGTAGTCATCGGCCGCGCGCGCCTGGAGCTGGAAGGAGGCATTCGGTGTGCGCTCCAGGTCGGCGTTCGGCTTGATGACTTGCACGGTGGGCACCTGGTCGCGCTGCACGCGTACCGACAACCTGGGCGGCGGGACGGCGTCGAAGCCGCGCGTGTCCCGGATGGCCAACTCGCGGTCGGCATCCGTCATCACGGTGAGGTGCGTGGCCGCGGCGTCGCCGGTGACCGTCCAGCGCCGGGCTATGCGGGGTCCGTCCTTCTCTACGACCTCGCTGAGCGCCTTGTTGGCGCTGCCCCGGATGTCGGCGCGTGTGCCGGGCAGTGCGACGAGGTTCGCGGCGGTGGCGGTGAGGTCTTCGGCGGGGCGGCGCGTATACGCAGGGAACTGCAGGCGGATCCGGTAGTTCAGGAAAACGGGCCGGTCCTCGACCACGATGCGGTGCGGGTTGGCGCGGCCGTCGTTGGCGGTCGCGTAGTAGGTGAGCGAGCGCTGCACGTCGTTGAGCGTCAGGGCGAAGGCGGGCCTGCCCGGGCCCGACGCGGTCAGCGGGGCCTCGGCCCATCGGTCGCCATCGAACCTGTAGTGGAGCGTGGCGCGGCCGGCCGGCTTGCCCTCGGTCCGCACGCCGAGGACGACGTCCGTGCCGCGCGG
>CAZFLM010000151.1:0-7963 GCA_964519955.1 uncultured Chthonomonadaceae bacterium
TCCTCCCGTGCAGGGGGCCTTCTTCTTCGAAGACCTGCGCGCAGGCCGCCGCCGCATCCGGGCGCCGAACGAGGCACATCACGAGCCACTCGACGCCGCGTTTCTTGACATGGACGCCGCCGGTGTGATACGCTAAGATCGTGGCGGATCGCGTCTGGTCTGCCATCCTCTTTGTTGTCGCCCGTGTTTCGGAGACAGTCGTGAGAAGGTTCCTGGCAGCCATCGGGTTACTGTCGTGCGCCGTGCTCCCGCTTCGCAGCGTGGGGCAGTCGGCAGGCGACGCCTTCAAGGACCTCCCCGTCTCGCATTGGGCCTACACCGCAGCCGACAAGCTGCGCGCCCACGGCGTCATCACCGGCTACCCGGAGGCCTACTTCCGAGGCCGGCGCGCCCTCACCCGTTACGAGTTCGCGCTCGCGTTGGACCGCGTCCTTGGCCGCATCGCCCTCCGCGGAGAGGGCGCTCCGGAGGCGCTCGCCCCGAGCAGCACGACCAACGCCGACATCGACACGCTGCGGTCTCTCACGTCCGAGTTCCAGGCGGAACTGGCCATCGTGGGCACCACCGCGGCAACGACTCGCGCTAAGCTGGAGAAGCTGCAACACGATGCGGCGGAAGCTCGCAAGCACCCCAGCAAGCCCCCTGCCCTAGCGAGCGCCCCCTCGACACCGAAGCGCGTGGACCCGATCCCGGCAGGAGCGAGCGCCGCACAGGCATCGGCGGCCAGGCGGCAGACCGGTGCTCCCGTGCATCCGGCAGGTCCCTCCGTCGGGCTGGGGCCCGGGAAGCGCTCCGCTGCCGGCCCGCTGGGCGGCGGCTACGGTATCCTCTCGATGTCGGCGCCGGCGCAAGATCAACTGAGCCTGAGGCCCGGCCTTCTGGCTGCCGGCCCGGCGACGTCCTTCAACGCCGCGCGTCTCCAGTACTCGCTCGGCGACCTGGCGACCCTCTCGCCGCGGGAGGAGCGCGCCTTCGCCGAGCCGCGCGATGACGGCAGCACGTTCGGCGCCGACGGCATGCGGCTGGCGACGCACGTGGGCAGCGTCGTTGTCGAGGCATTCGCGGGGCAGGCGTACACCGTTCGCGGCAGCCTGGGGATGAAGACCGATGGCTCCGTGCTCGGCGCGGACAGCCGTTCGGCGGCTCCCAGCGCCTTACTGGGGTCCTCGAGCCAGTTCGCGGTCGGTTCGCTGGGCGGCGTCTCGCTGCGCATCCCCATGGGCTTGCTGCGCGGAGGCCACATCCAGTTCACGAGCATCGGCCCGACCGGGCTGGGCACACACGACAGCACGGAGTCGCGCCTGTTAGGCGCGGAGACCGAGCTGCGCGTCACGAAGCGGCTGACGCTGACCGGCGAGTGGGCCCAGACGGGCGTGCCGCAGGGCTTCTCCGCGCAGGACGGCCAGACGACGGCCTACAGCGGCGCCCTCGGCTATCGCAGCGGCCCCCTGCGGCTGAGCGCGAGCTACAAGTACGTGGACCCGCTCTTCTACGCCCCAGGCTACTGGGGGAGGATCGGCGGCTGGCTGAACCCGACGAACATCCAGGGGCCGGGCTTCCGGGCAGCGTACGAAGGCAGCCGGTTCGGGCTGACGCTGGGCGGCGACTTCTACAGCGGCGCGCGTGACCGCGATAGCCTGGGCGGCCTGAGCACGAACGACGACATGACCCGCATCCTGGTGGGCGTTCGGTGGAACCTGTCCAGGAATCTGCGGGCAAACCTGGACTGGGAGGGCGTGTACTGGCGCTTGAACAGCCAGGTCGCCAACCTGCCCAGCCTGGCCGGCAACTCGACGCCGCGCGAGCAGTACGTAACCATCAGCACGGGCTACAACCTCAGCAGCTCGACGCTCCTGCGGCTGGGCTACCAGCGCGGCGGGCTGATCAACGGCGGATCGGCCGCGGGCCCGACCAGCGTGTCGACATTCACCGGCCAGATGGCCATCAAGTTCTAGCTGGCTCGTCACGCTGCAGCCGCGCGGCCGGCGAACCGGCCTGTGCGCCCCGACAGACGATGCCGGCGGACGGATGCACCGAGGGGGCGCTCCCGCATAGGGCGGGGCGCCCCCTCTCTTGAAGCGGAGCCTCTGTGCCCCGCCAACCGACCAGGAGGTCCAACCCAATGACCAGGACGTGGAGGATCGTCGCCGTCTGCGCCGCGCTGACTGTCGGCATGGGCGCGGTGGCCGTAGCCCAGCTTGGGAGCATCATCAAGGGCGGCGCGATCGCCGTGGCGGTCGACAAGTTCGGCCCCGACATCAACAAGTTCATCAACAGTGTGACCGGCGACAAGAACGTGGGTACGAAGCAGGCGACCAAGGTTGTGCCGATCCTGTCGATCGGTGGCGGCGCCTACATGGGAGCCGTGCAGGTGGCGGGCCCGAAGGGCCAGGTCGACAAGGTGAAGGCAGTCGCGCAGCTCGAGCAGAGCTTCAAGGCGGTCGGCGGCGTGCGCATCAAGGCGCTCATTCCCGTCAGCACCAAGAAGCTCGGGTCGTCCATCAGCCGTGTGCCGGGCGTCGGCGTGAGCGCCCTGGTGGACCTGAAGCTGTAGCCTGCTCGGCTTCACGCCGATCGTTGGAAGCGACGCCCGCGCCCTTTCGCGCAGGCAGGAGAACCGGCCGGCACCGGGGAACCTGAACGCGAAGGGCGCGGGCGTCCGCGTCTGTGCCTCCGTAATGCCCCTGCAGAGGAGTTTGCCATGACAGTCCGCATGGCCGCCATCGTCGGCGCGGCCGCCACCGTGGCTCTGGCAGCGGCCCTTGCCGCGTTCACCACTCCGGCAGACCGCCCGTCGCGCAGCAAGCATCCGGTCAGCGGCAAGCCGCTCCAGACGCCGGGCCGCGACGGCGCGGTGACGGTGCTGCACAGCGGGTGGCGCATCACGCCTGCAGGGCGGCACATCGTGACTGGCGACATGCTGCTTGGCGGCGCCGTCAGCCCGGACGGCAGGACGCTCGCCATCGTCAACAGCGGCTACAACGCCAACGCGCTGCACCTGGTAGACCTGAAGACGGAGAAGGAGTTCGCGCGGGTGCAGTTGGGGCGCTCGTGGAACGGGCTCGCGTGGGCGCCGGATGGCCAGCGTATCTACGTGAGCGCCGGCATCCAGAACCGTCTGGGCGACGTGCACGTGGTGGGCAAGAACGAGTTGGGGCAGTGGGTGGCCGGCAAGCCGCTCCACCTGGCGGGCGAGGACCCGAAGACGAAAGGGATCTCCGGCCTGGCCCTCTCGGCAGACGGCCTGACGCTCTTCGTATCGAACAACACCGACGGCCGGCTCTACCTCCTCGACACCGCGACCGGCATCACGCGGGCTTCGGTGGAGGTAGGCGATCACCCGGGCGTCTGCCGCCTGAGCCGCGACGGGAAGAAGGTCTACGTCGCCCTGTGGTCGCAGTCGGCGGTTGCGGTCGTCGACGTGGGCCGGCTAGATGTGCCGATGGTCGAAGGCAGGATCGCGACCGGGGCGCACCCGAACGACATCGTGCTTGGCCCCGATGGGCGCGTGTATGTCTCCTGCGGCAACGCCGACTGCGTCACCATTGCCGATAGCCGCACGCGCGAGGCCATCGAGACCGTGCGCACGTCGCTGACGCCCAAATCGCCGGGCGGGTGCACGCCGAACGCGCTGGCCCTGAGCCCGGATGGCAAGACCCTCTACGTGGCGAACGCCGACGTGAACTACGCGACGGTGATCGACGTATCGGAGCCTCGCAGGAGCCGCGTGGCCGGGTTCATCCCTACCGGCTGGTACCCGACGGCGGCCGTTGTGACTCCCGACGGCAAGCGCGTCGTGCTGTGCAGCGGCAAGGGCACCGGGATGGGCGCGAACATGGCGCGCAAGCCCATCGCTCGCGACTACGTGGGTGGTTTCGCGCACATCGGCCGCCAGTTGGGCGGGCTCATCTCGTTCGTCGATGTGCCGAACGCCCAGGCCCTGGCAGCCTACACGCGCCGGGTCATCGCCAACACGCCGTACCGCGACGAGCTGCTGAAGGACACGGGCGTCGCCCGAACCACCGCGATCCCGAACAAGGTGGGCCTCGCCTGCCCCATCAAGTACGTGCTGTACATCATCAAGGAGAACCGCACGTACGACCAGGTGTTCGGCGACCTGCCGCAGGGCAACGGCGACCCCGACTTGGCGCTGTTCGGGCGCGAGGTGACGCCGAACCAGCACGCGCTCGCCGAGCAGTTCGTGCTGCTGGACAACCTGTACTGCAGTGGCGAGGTCTCGGTGGACGGGCACCCGTGGAGCACGGCGGCTTACGTGACGGACTACGTACAGCGGTCGTGGGTGCTGTCGTACTCGGCCAAGGGCGCGTCGAAGGGCGGCAACGCGGTGGGCGATCCGCGGACCGGGTTCATCTGGCAGGCGTGCGCGCGGAAGGGGCTGACGTACCGCAGCTACGGCGAGTACTGGAACCATCCGACGCTGAAGGGCCACGTGAACGAGCACTACGTGGGGAAGGTGCAGCACGGGCAGTCGCCACCGGGCCGGGATACCGACCGAGCAGACATCTTCATCGCCGAGTTCAAGGAGTTCGAGCGGACGGGCAAGGTTCCGCGGTTCATGGTGATGTCGCTGGGCGAGAACCACACGAACGGCACGCGCCCGGGCAGCCACACGCCAATCGCGATGGTGGCGTCGAACGACGTGGCGGTGGGCAAGATCGTGGAGGCGATATCGCATAGCTCGCTCTGGAAGCAATACGCGATCTTCATCATCGAGGACGACGCGCAGAACGGGCCGGACCACGTGAACGCGCACCGGACCGCCGGGCTGGTGATCAGCCCGTGGGTGCGGCGGCAGGCGGTGGACAGCACGTTCTACACGACGACGTCGATGCTGCGGACGATGGAGCTTATCCTGGGCCTGCCATCGATGACGGAGCACGA
This sequence comes from uncultured Chthonomonadaceae bacterium, assembly GCA_964519955.1. Lineage (GTDB taxonomy): Bacteria > Armatimonadota > Chthonomonadetes > Chthonomonadales > CAJBBX01 > CAZFLM01. Next base: position 4,903 of record CAZFLM010000151.1, read on the forward strand.
CGCCGCGGCGACACCGATGTTCGCCAGCTTCTCCGACAAGGCCGACGAGACGCCGTTCCAGGCACTGCCCGCGCGCGTCGATCTGAACGCGAAGAACAGCGCGTCGGCGTACGGGGCCACGCTCTCGGCGAAGATGGACTGGAGCCGCTACGACAACGTGGACGAGGACGCGCTGAACCGCATCCTGTGGCACAGCATCAAGGGGCGGAACACGCCGATGCCGGCGCCGGTGCGTGGGGCGGTGGTGGAGCGGAGCGGGCGGCTGGCGGCGGCGCCGCGCGACCTGGACGACTGACCGTGAGGGCGATGTGGGCCTGGTAGGATTCGAACCTACGATCTAGCAGTTATGAGCCGCTTGCCTTAACCACTAGGCTACAGGCCCACGATCGGGGGAATTCTACCAGAGACCCGCCTTGAATGCAACGGGAGTCTGTGCGGAGGCGGCCGCAGCGGGCGGTTGGCGGGTCCACGGGGTGCGGGGGCCGGCGGTGCAGGGGCCGGCGGTTGAAACCGCGCCTGCGGACGGCACGAAGTCCGCCTGCGCGGACTCCATGCAGTGTTGAAGGACAGGCGATGGGCAAGTGGGTCCAGAACTGGCCGCTGAACAAGTACCTGTGGGGCACGCTGGTGTTCGCGGCGGCCTACCTGCCGTTTTCGCATCTGCGCGTTCCCCTGCTCTACGCGTACCTGCTGTTCGCGCTGGCGTTCGCCAACGGGTTCGCGCGCACGGTGTCGGCGGTGCGGATGGGCGGGTCGAACGACCTGCTGCGCGGGTGGATGTTCAACATCATCGACATCGCGATGATCAGCGTGGGCGTCTACATCACCGGCGGCATCGACAGCGAGATCTGGCTCCTCTACTTCGTGATCCTCATCGCCGAGGCCCTGCACTCCAGCCCGCTCGAGTCGCGGTTCCTGAGCGGCATCATGATGCTGTGCTACACGCTGGGCACGTGGCCGCGCGCCTGGGACAGCACCTACCTGTCGATGCTGGGGCCGCGGCTGTTTATCATCTACGCGGTGGCGCAGTTCGCGCGGCAGCTCTCCATGCTGCGGCAGCACCGCACCGCGGAGCTGGCCGAGCTGAGTGAGCAGGTCGCGGTGCTGGAGGAGCGCTCGCGCATCGCCCGCGAGGTCCACGACGGCCTGGGGCACGCGCTGGTGGCCTGCATCCTGCGGCTGGAGCTGTGCTCGCGTCTGATGGACCGCGACCGCGAGCAGGCCGCGCAGATGCTGCGCGAGGAGATCCCGGCGCTGCGATCGGCGTGGAACCAGGGGCGCGACCTCGCCTTCCACTTGCGCCCGTGGCAGCGCGACCCGGCGGGGCTCCTGATCGGCCTGCGGCGGCAGATCGGCCAGTTCGCCGAGCGCACGGGCATCGTAGTGGAGACCGTGACGCCGGACGAAGAGTGGGACCTGCCGGCGGACGTGGAGATGGCGCTGACGCGGGTGATCCAGGAGGCGCTCACCAACGTGGCGAAGCATGCGAAGGCAACGCGCGTCGCCGTCACGCTGGAGCGCGAGGGCTCGGTCGTCCGATGCACGGTCGCCGACGACGGCGTGGGGTTCGAGACCGGCGAGGACCGGCAGAGCTTCGGCCTCGCCGCCATGCGCCAGCGCGCCGAGCGCCTGGGCGGGAGCCTGACCGTGGCGTCGGAGCCGGAGGCGGGGACGACGGTGCACTGCATGCTGCCGCTGCGAGGCTAAGGCGCGCTGCCCCCGCGGGCGGCGCCGGTCATACAGCAGGCAGGGCAGACGGGAACACTCCAACCATTCAGGCTGCAAGGAGGACCGAGCGATGGACAAGATACGCGTGCTGATCGCCGAGGATGAACGGATGACGCGCGAGGCCCTGGCACGCCTGTTCCAGTTGGAGGACGACATCGAGGTGGTCGGGCAGGCGGCGGACGGCGCAGATGCGGTACGGCTGGCGCAGGAGCTGAAGCCCGACGTGCTGCTGACGGACATCAACATGCCGAAGAAGACGGGCATCGAGGTGACGCAGATCGTGAAGCGGGATCTGCCGTCGACCGGCATCGTCATCCTGACCATCTACCACGACGACTCGAACGTGTTCCAGGCGATCAAGGCGGGCGCGACCGGGTACGTGCTGAAGGACAGCCCGCCAGAGGAGTCCATCGCCGCCATTCGCGCCATCCACCGGGGCGACAGCCTGCTGCACCCGTCGATCGCTGCACGGGTCCTGGCGGAGTTCAACCGGGTGAGCACGCTGCGCGCGGCAGACATGGAGTCGTTCCGGGAGTTGACCGACCGGGAGATCGAGGTGCTGAAGGAGGTCGCGACCGGCAAGCGCAACCGCGAGATCGCCGAGCGGCTCTTCATCAGCGAGAAGACAGTGAAGAACCACATCAGCAACATCCTCTTCAAGCTGCAGGTGAACGACCGTACCGAGGCGGCGATGCTGGCGGCGCGAGGAGGACTGGTGTAGGCTGCGCCAGGCGGGGGCTCTGCGACGCCGCAGCGGGGTTGCAGGGCGAACCCCTCCCCCAACCCCCTCCCGCAAGGGGCGGGGGATTCCGTGCGCAGGCCGCGTCTCGCCCGTCGGCGAGGGGCTGGGAGCGCGGCATCGACGCGCCATGCACAGCCACAGTCCCCGCAGGGGACTTCGCCGGGCGCAGAACCGGGTTTCAACCCGGTGGCCCCAACCCCCGTAGCCCTCGGCCCCGTGGTGTCGGCCGCCAGTACCGCCTGCCAAGCGCAGCCACCCCTCCCCCAACCCCTTCCCGCAAGGGCCGGGGGCTCTGCGATGGCGCAACGGGGTGCAGGGCGAACCCCTCCCCAACCCCCTCCCGCAAGGGGCGGGGGCTTCGGTCAGCGGATGCCGGTGAGGCGGTCGAGGGCGCGGAGGATCGGGCTCGCTTCGATCAGCCCGGTGATGGAGACGCGCTCGGCGAGGATGTGCAGCGCCACGAGCACGACCAGGGCGGCCGCCACGGCCCATGTGGGCGCGGCCAGCACGAGCGCGAGGCCCAGCGCGGCGCCGAGCGCGTTGGAGCCGACGTCGCCCATCATCGCCAGCGCGCGCCGATCTGCCACATAG
>CAZFLM010000152.1:0-7844 GCA_964519955.1 uncultured Chthonomonadaceae bacterium
CGTTGCACCGGCCGCTGGAGGGTGGCGCTCCGTCGCCACCGCGGCGCGCTGCGCGGGGCAGGCTAGAGCGGACGGGGCGTCGGAGTGCGCTGGTCGTAGACGGCCACCTCGGACAGGCCGGCGCTGCGGGCCATCTCGATGGCGTCCGGCAGGTCCGAGGCCAGGTCGTCGGGGTGGTGCGCGTCGGAGCCGAAGGTCAGGAGGCGGCCGCCCGCCTGGGCATACCAGGAGACGACCTCCGCGCAGGGGAACGTGCGCCCCACCGCTTTGCGGGCAGCCGCGGTGTTCACCTCCAGCGCGACGCCATTCCTCAGCAGCGCGTCCAGCACGCCGTCGATCTCCTCGCGGTAAGCGGCGGGGTCGTACGGGCCGTAGGCGGCGATGCCGCGCACGTTCGGATACTCCAGGTGGCCGAGGATGTCGATCTGTCCCGTCTCGATAGAGTCCCGGACCGCCCGGAAGTAGGCGGCGTAGGCGGCACGTGCGTAGCGCCCGGCGCAGTACTCGGGAGTCATCACGCGGACGCGGTCGACGTAGTGCACCGAGCCGATGACGTAGTCGAACGGGTAGTCGTCCAGGTACGCGGCGATGTCGTCCTCGAACCAGCGCTGGTAGTCGACCTCGACGCCCATGCGGATGACGAGCCGGCCGGCGTAGCGCTCCCTAGCGCGGGCGATCTCATCGGCGTACTGCTCGTAGACGAAGTGCTCGACGACGGGGTCCTCGGGGTCGAAGTCCTTGTGCTCGGAGAAGCCGATCTCGTCGAGCCCGAGGTCGATGGCGCGGACGCAGAAGTCGTCGATGCTGGCGAGGCCGTCGTGTGACCGGAAGGTGTGCGTCTGATAGTCGGCTGTGAACATGGCGCCTTTCGTCTCTAGCGGGTGGCTTATGCGGCAGGGCGCGGCTGGCAGCGCGCGCGACCTGGATGATGCACCAGCGTTGTGGAGGGGCGGGCGTCCCTGCCCGCCTGGTACAGCTCATGCATGGATCGGGCTACTGCATCTCGATCGGCGGGACGCTGCTCATGCGGGTGATGAGCCATTCATCGCGCCGGAGGAGCCCCAGCCATCGCGTGGTGCGGCGGCGCTCGACGTCGCAGGTGAGCCGCAGGCGGTAGTAGACGATGTCTGCCTTCGGCGCGCGCTGGCTCACCACGATGCTCACCGCGAACGTCTCTCGGATCCCCTGGCGGCGGGCGACGAGGTCGTGCGTGTCGACACGGAGATCGCCGGGCCCCGCATCACTCGCCATCTGCTCCAGGTTGGCGCGGAGGGTCTCCGGGCCGTAGCCGAACACCGAGGCGTTCGGCGCGATCAGCGCCATCGCGCCGCCGGGGTCCCGCCGGGCGAGGGCCGACGTGCCGCGCTCGACGATGGCGCGGGCGACCGCCAGCGACATCGGCGGCGCCGCCTCGACCGGCGCGAAGAAGCGCACCGCGCCGGCCGCGCCGAGGAGCAAGAGCACCGTACCAAGCATCAAGACCCGGAAGCGACGCATCGCAGCCCTTCACCGGCAGGTTGCCGAATCGGCGGCGGGAGCGCGCTCAGTTTCTGCAGCCGGCAGCCGGATTCCTCGCTGGGGAGGTCCCGATGACGCCCGACACCTATCCCGAATGGACCAGCCTCATCGAGCAGATCGTGGCCGCGCCAGGCGTCCTCCTGGTCGTGGGCGCGCCCGATACCGGCAAGACCACGTTCTGCGCGCTTCTGGCGTCCGAGGCGCACCGGGCCGGGCTGAGCGTGGCCGTCGTCGACGCGGACGTCGGGCAGTCGGAGATCGGGCCGCCCACCTGCGTCGGCGCGGGCCGGGTCACCGGGGAGCTGCACGCCCTCTCCGAGATACGCGCCGAACACCTGGCATTCGTCGGCTCGAACGCCCCGAGCGGCAGGCTCCTGGAGCTGGCCGCCGCCGTCCGCGCGACTGCCGACGCCGTGCGGGCGACCGGTCCTGATCTGGTGATCGTCGACACGACGGGGTTCGTCGCCGGCATCGGCGGGCTGCGGCTGAAGCAGGCCAAGATCGACCTCCTCCACCCGGCGCACGTGGTCATCATCCAGCGCGGCGACGAGTGCGAGCCGCTCGCGCGCACCCTGCGCTTCGCGCGAGCCATGCGGGTGCACAAGGTCGGCCCCGCGAAGGCGATCGGGCACAAGCCGGCCGGCCTGCGTTCCCAGCGCCGGATGGGCCGCCTGGCGCGCTACTTCGCGGAGGCCACGCTGCAGACGCTGAACCTGGAGGACGTGGCGCTGAGCGGAACGTGGCTGGGCGGCGGCACGGTGGTCGAGCCGCAGGTGCGCCTGTTCCTCGAGCGCACGCTCGGCGCGACGGTGCTGCACGCGGAGACGTCCGGCAGGCACCTGGGCGTCGTGCTGCGGGGCAGCCGATTCGCCGAGCGCGACCTGGCTCCCCTCCTCCAGGACCTGCGCATCCAGGCGATGACCATCGCGCCGGCCGCCCGCTATCGGCACCTGGTGGTGGGTCTCACGGATGGCGACGGCACGACGCAGGGCATCGGGCTCATCGAGTCGCTGGACTTCAGCCGCATGCAGATCGGGATCCTGACGCCGGTCCGCGTCCAGGCCTCGGTGCGCGGTGTGCGGCTCGGCCTGCTGCGCGTGCAGCCCGACGGCAAGGAAGCCGGCACCGTGCGGCTCGGCGACGTGTGACGGGGTCAGTGGTCAGTGATCAGTGGTTAGTGATCAGTGATCAGTGGTTAGTGATCAGTGATCAGTGGTTAGTGGTCAGTGATCACTTCGCCCTGTGAGCCTCCTCACAGGTGGCGGCGAAACCTGCGCCTGGCCGCACCCGTAGTCGGCTGTGAGAGCGATGGAGGAGAGACCAAAATGAACCCCGTGCTTCGCGTGATCTTGATCATCGTGGCTATCTTGGTAGCCATCGCCCTGGTCCAGTGGTTGGTGGGCGTCCTGGCTGCCGTGCTGAAGATCGTCATCAACGTGGCGATCATCGTGGGGATCATCTGGCTCGTGGTTCACCTGCTGAGCCGGAAGAACAAGAGCTACATCGCCTGACAGGCGTTGCCGCAGACAACGAGGAGCGGACGAGACCCGTTAGCTCGTCCGCTCCCTTTGCTACGCTAGCCGACTAGTCGCCGGCGGAATGCTATTCGATTGTCGGTCCTATGCAGTTGTCGGTATTCGGTTGTCTGTATGCGGTTGTCGGTATTCGATTGTCGCTATGCGATTGTGGGTTCGATCGACCGGGAACCACGGTATCGACTTCCGGCCTCCGCACCGCCGCTCCCCCGGAGGTTCGCGGCACTTCCAAGCCCTGAGGCTCACCGTTATTATGGCGACCGGGGCCTCGTCCGTTAGGGTTGACGCCGCCGAGACCCCGCAGGTTCCCGCAAGCCCCCTGTCTACCCCGTCACATCCACCGGCCTGCTGAGGGCAGCCGCCGGATCCGCCGATAACCACTATGTGCCGGTCGCACACAGCGCTCGCGCGCGCCGAGGCCGGACACGCATCCGATAGGACCAACAAGCATGGGCACGGGTACCCCGCTCCCCCATCTGAACATCATGCTCGCGACGCCGCAGCTCAGCGCCGCGCACGTCATCACGATCGCGGCGGTCTGCGTGGTGGACGCCGTCGCGGTCCTCCTGCTGGCGGCGATGGCGGCCCACTGGATGCGCATCGCGCGGCTCCACGTGCGCGCCGCGCGGGCCAGGCGCCTCACGGCGAGGCAGGCCGTGGAGACCACGGCGCTGGCCGTCGGGCAGGCATGCCGTGTGGACGTCTGCGCGCCCGGCAACGTGCCCGTCGATGGCGCGCTGGAAGAGGTGGAGCGGCGGCACCTCACGCTGCACATCCCGCGAATCGACGCCGCGCCCCGGCCCGGCACACCGATCGTCGTGACCGCTGTCGGCCCCTCGGCGGCATACCGCTTTGTGTCCGTGGTGCGCGACGCCCGTGAGCAGAACGGCTCGTGGCGGCTGCATCTGCCGCGTCCGCCGTGGGTGGAGAAGGTGCAGCGCCGCGACTTCTTCCGCGTGCCCATCGACACGGCGACGGTGGTCTACGCGCGCACCCCGGGCTCCACCGAACCGGCGGTGATGTCGTGCAGCCTGACGAACCTGTCGGCCGGAGGCGCGCGCCTCATGAGTCCGCGCGAGCTGGCGCCAGGCTCGGCCCTGGCAGTGCGCGTGCCGACGGCGGACGCCATCGAGACACGCTTCGAGGCCCGCGTCACGCGGTGCGCCCCGGCGTCCGGCCGCGATGGGCACTACGAGATCGGCTGCCGGTTCGAGCGCATGGACGAGGACACGCGGTCGCGCCTGCTGGCGCACTGCTTCGACATCGAGCGGGCGGGACGGCGGCTGAGGGGCAAGTGACGAGGGAGAAGGGGAAAGGTGAAAGGTGAAAGTGGGTTGTGGGAGTTTGTGAGGAAGGGCGCGGCGGGAGTGCCGCGCCCTTCGCGTTCGTCTGGGTGTCTGGAGATCAGTGCTTGTGCTCGTGCGCCTCGGCGCCCTCGATCTGCACGCGAATCTCCGGCTCGTCGGTGAACTGGTCTGTCAGGCCCACCACCATCTCCGAGGTGGCCCCGACAACCTCGCGGCCGGTTACCGCCTCGCTCCCCGACTTCGTCAGGAGCGGGGAACCAGTCAGGCACATGCGCTTGGAGGCCAGGTACTTCACGGCCTGGTAGCCCGGGTCCGCGGCCTTGAGCTTCACCTTGGCCACGGCAGGCAGGGCGTCGCTCTTGCCGTAGCGTTTGCCCTCATTCCTGGGAATGCCCGCGGCGGCGATCGTAGAAACGCGCCAGAGGGTCGCGGCCAACTCGTAGCGGGTGACCTTGCGAGTGGCCCAGTTGGCGGGCTTGCCGCCCTGCGCCGGCGTGGGAGAGGCGACCTGGACCCGCTTGCCGGCGTCGAGCGCCTTGGCGAGGTTGGCCAGCGACTGGGCAAGCTCGGCGCGCGTCGCGACTCGCGCGCCCGCGAACTTGCCGTTCGGCGCCTGCAGGACGCCCAGGCGCACCATCTCGGTGACTGCCGGGCGCGCCCAGTGGTTCTGTGGGACGTCGTTCGGGGATTGAGCGACAGACGGCAGTGACAGCAGCATCCAAGCCGCGCCGAGAGCCATGCGGGCCACGTACCTCATCGAAGCCTCCTTGCCGAGTCGGACCGTGCGTTATGAGCCGCTGAGTAGGGACTGCCTGGATTCGCTTTGGCGGATGGCCGGGAACTCCTCGAGCGCGCGGCCAGTGCCGATGGCCACGCACGAGAGCGGATCTTCCGCCACGTAGACTGGGATATCGGCCGCCGCCGAGAGCAGTCGATCGAGACCGCGCAGCAACGCGCCGCCTCCCGTGAGCCAGACGCCGCGCTCGATGATGTCTGCGGAGAGTTCGGGCGGTGTCAGTTCCAGGACGGACTTCACGCGGTCGATGATCTGCGTCACGGGCTCGCTGAGCGCCTCGCGGATCTCCAGGGACGACACCGAGACCGTGCGGGGCAGGCCGGCGACGAGATCGCGGCCGCGCACTTCCATGGTCGTCTCATGCTCCAGCGGGAAAGCCGAGCCGATCTTGATCTTGATCTCTTCGGCAGTTCTGTCGCCGATCATCAGGTTGTGCGCGCCCTTAATGTGGCGCGCGATCACCTCGTCCATCTTGTTGCCGCCCACGCGGAGGCTGCGCGAGATGCAGATGCCCTCGAGGGAGATGACCGCGATGTCGGTGGTCCCGCCGCCTATGTCGACCACCATGTTGCCGCCCGGGTTCGAGATGGGCAGCCCCGCGCCGATCGCGGCGGCCATCGGCTCCTCGATGGTGTAGGCCTCGCCGGCGCCCGCCTCGCGCGCGGCCTGGATCACGGCGCGGCGCTCGACACTGGTGACTCCGGAGGGGACGCAGACGAGGACGCGCGGCTTGAACACCTTCTTGCGCCCCACGACGCGAGCGATCAGGTGCTCGAGCATACGCTCGGTGGTGGTGTAGTCGGCGATGACCCCGTCGCACATCGGCCGGATGGCCACGATGTTGCCCGGGGTGCGCCCGATCATCAGGCGCGCCTCCTCGCCGACGGCCAGCACCTTCTTGGTCGACGCCGAGATCGCCACGACCGACGGCTCGCGCAGCACGATGCCCTTGCCGCGCACATAGACCAGGATGTTGGCCGTGCCGAGGTCAATGCCGATCTCAGTTGTCAAACCTAGCACGCTGAACATCCTTTCGCGCCTTCGCAGCGGCGCCACGGTTGCCCCTCGATGGCCGCTGGCCCGAGGAAAGCCCTAGCTTGCGTCGATGTCGGCCCCGAGGGACTGCAGCTTGCCGACCAGGTTGTCATAGCCGCGGCAGATGTGCTCCGCGCCCGAGATCTCCGTCTCGCCCTCCGCCGCCATGCCCGCGATGACCAGCGCGGCGCCGGCCCGCAGGTCGGTGGCGTTGACGGGAGCGCCGGTCAGTTGGTCCACCCCGGCGATGACGGCGGAGCGGCCCTGCACACGGATGTCCGCCCCCATCCGGTTCAGCTCGTTCACATAGCGGAACCGGCTCTCGTAGACGTTCTCGGTGATGACCGAGGTCCCGTCCGCCACGGAGAGCAGCGCGGCGAAGGGCTGCTGCATGTCCGTGGGGAAGCTCGGATGCGGCATCGTCTTGATATCGATGGGCTTGGGCCGCCCCTGAGCCGCTACGTGGAGGCCGTCCGGCTGTTCCTCGACGCTCACCCCGGCCTCGACGAGCTTGCTGATGACCGGGCGCATGTGGTCGACGACGGCGTTCTCGATGACCAGGCTGCCGCCGGTGATGGCCGCGCCAATGGCGAAGGTGCCGGCCTCGAGGCGGTCCGGAATGATGGAGTACTCGCCTCCCGTGAGCCGCTCGACGCCGTGAATCGTCAGGCTGGTCGTGCCGGCTCCCTCGATGCTCGCGCCCAGGCTATTCAGGAAGTGCACCAGGTCGACGACCTCGGGCTCGGTGGCGCAGTTCTCGATGCGCGTGTCGCCCTGAGCCAGGCACGCCGCGGTCATGAGGTGCTGCGTCGCGCCCGCGCTCTGGAAGTCGAAGTAGATGGCGGCGCCCTTCAGCTTCTCGCACTCGGCCGTGTAGACGCCGTGCTCCACATGCATCTGAGCGCCCAGCCGGCGCAGGCCGTCGAGGTGGAAGTTGACCGGGCGCGCCCCGATATCGCAGCCGCCAGGAACGGGGACGCGTGCGAAGCCGTACCGTGCCAACAGAGGGCCAAGCACGTTGAAAGAGGCGCGCATCTTGCGAACCAACTCGTAGGGCGCCTCGAGGCAGTGAATGGAGCGTGCGTCGATCGTGACGGCGTTCTGGTCGACGAACCGTGTCACGGCGCCGAGGCCGTTCAGGAGTTCGACCATGGTGAGCGTATCGCCGATCCGCGGGATGTTGCGCAGATGGACGACACCGTCGACGAGCACGCATGCCGCCATGATGGCGAGCGTCGAGTTCTTGGACCCGCTTGTGGCGACTCTGCCCTCGAGTGGACGCCCGCCCTTGATGTAGATCGTCTCCAAAGACGGGGAACCTCCATCGGGGCCGCATGGCGGGAGTCACGCCCCCGCCGCTAGCCAGTAAGTATACTGCCGGAGAGTCCCCCAAGTCAACGGAGCGAGGCGAGCCGCCGCCGATGGCGGAAGCTGGGAGGAGGCGCCGCCTGACGCGGCGAACGTCGATGCCATCTCGGCAAGCCAAGGATTCCTGGCTTGCGGCCGTGCTCAGCAGAGGGAGTAGCAGCCATGCCTAAGCCATTCAGGGTCTGCCTCATGCCCGGACACGGGGGTGAGGACAGCGGCGCGTGCGACAACGGGCTCAAGGAGAAGACGGTCAACGCGAACCACGCCTGGGCCGTCGCCCAGGAG
>CAZFLM010000153.1:0-7827 GCA_964519955.1 uncultured Chthonomonadaceae bacterium
GACCATCGTCAATGTGGCGTCCGAGCGCGACGGCGATTACCGCCTGACCGTGGCCGACGAGAAGGGCAACAGGATCATCTGCGTGATGCCCGACCCGAAGCTGGCCCCCAAGCGCAGCCGCCTCTCGAAGCTCATCGACGAGGTGCGGGCCACGGTGCTCAAGCGGTTCGACCCGACGCTCGACGGCGAGGACGTGGAGGTGAAGGCGGAGATCGTGGGTACCGGTTACTTCGGCCGCTACAACGCCGAGGAGAACCCGTCGCCCGAAGGCTTCCAGCTTCACCCGATCTTCCGGCTAAGGCTGCTGGAGGACTGAGGCCGACCGCCGACCGCGGCAGACAGGTCGCTCACGCTCCCGGCTCGGAACGGTGGCGCATTGCGCAAGCGGATCGCCACGCACACGGCTCCGCGGCGCGACAGTCATGGAGCGCGTGGCTCGACCGCACCATCTGGCCGGCGTTGCTGCAGCGCCCGGTTGCGCCGGCCCCGTCGGGGGCTGGTGGCAGCCGGGCGTTCTCCTTCCCCATCACGGTCTCAGCCCACGCCGCCTGCGGCCTCCCTCGTTGACTTTCCGCCCCCGCGAGACTATAATCTGGGGCGGTCTGGGGCGCCAGTTCCTGCTGAGAACAGCGCCCGCCGGGAGCACGGTTTGGCGGATACGATGTGGGCGGCGGTCTACCGCGGCGTCGATGATGTGCGGTTGGAGCGGGTGCCGGCGCCGGCGATTGGGCCGGGCGAGGCGCTCATCCAGGTCGCGGCGTGCGGGGTATGCGGCACCGACCTCAAGAAGATTCGCCACGGGCTCACGCCGCCACCGCGCATCCTCGGCCACGAGACCGCGGGCTCCATCGTCAAGCTCGGCGAGGGCGTGACGGGCTGGCGCGTCGGCGACCGCGTCGCGGTGATGCACCACGTGCCCTGCATGCAGTGCTACTACTGCGCCCACCGAGCCTTCGCGCAGTGCGCCGGATACAAGAAGACCGGCACAACCGCCGGGTTCGAGCCGGCCGGGGGCGGGTACGCTGAGTTCGTGCGCGCGATGGACTGGATCGTCGAGCGCGGCATGGTGCGTATCCCCGACAGCGTTAGCTTCGAAGATGCCACGTTCATCGAGCCCGTGAATACCGTGCTGAAGGCCGTCGTGAAGGTCGGCCTCGAGGGCGGACAGCTTGCGTGCGTCGTGGGCCAGGGGCAGATCGGCCTCCTCTTCACGCAGTTGCTCGCAGCGTCCGGCGTCACGGTGCTGGGTGTGGACCCGATGGAGGTCCGGCGCGCGGCGTCGCGGTCGATGGGCGCGGCAGAGGCGTTCGACACGGCCCCGGGCCCGCTGATGGCTGCCATACGCGAGCGGACCGAGGGCCGGGGTGCGGACGCCGCGTTCGTTGCAGTGCCCTCCGCGGAGGCGGTGCGCCAGGCGCAGGAGTGCGTGCGGCCGGGCGGCACGGTGCTCCTCTTCGCGCACACGCGGCTGGGCGATGGAGTAGAAGTCGACGGTGGGGCCGTCTGTATGCTTGAGAAGGATGTGGTCGGCAGCTATAGCGCGGACATCACGCTGCAGGAGCGGTCGGCCGAGCTGATCTTCGATGGCACCCTGAACGTGCGGGACCTGGTAACACACCGGTTCCCGCTCTCGGATATCGCGGAGGCGATCGCGCTTGCGAACAGCCCGCGCGACGGGTCCCTGAAAGTCATGGTGAATCCTTGAGCGACCGGAAGGTCATGACCGCGGCGGTGCTGTACGGCCGCGAAGACGTGAAGGTGGAGAGCGTGCCCGTGCCCTCGGTTGGGCGCGGCGAAGTGCGGGTCAAGGTTCGCGCGGCCCTCACGTGCGGCACCGATCTGAAGGTGTTCCGGCGCGGCTACCACGCCCGCATGATCGTTCCCCCGGCCGTGTTCGGCCACGAGTTCGCGGGCGAGATCGACGCGGTGGGCGAGGGCGTGGAGGACTGGCGTCCCGGCACGCGCGTCGTGGCCGCGAACTCCGCGGCGTGCGGCGAGTGCTTCTACTGCCTGCGCATGCGCCCCGAGCTGTGCGAGGACCTCCTCTTCATCAACGGCGCCTACGCCGAGTACATCACCCTCCCGCCGCGCATCGTCGAGAAGAACCTGCTCGCCATCCCCGATCGCCTCTCGTTCGAGGAGGCCGCGCTCGTCGAGCCGCTCGCCTGCGTGGTGCGCGGGATGGAGGAGAGCGGCGTCGGCCCCGGCGATACGGTCGTGGTGGTGGGCGCGGGGCAGATCGGGCTGATGTTCGTGGTGCTCTGCAAGCTGGCCGGCGCGCGCGTCATCTGCGTGGGGCGGCGGCCGCAGCGGCTTGCGGTGGCGCGGGTGTTGGGCGCCGACGTCTGCCTGCGGGCCGACGAGCACAAGGACATCGTCAGCGTGGTGCGGTCGATGACGGACGGGCAGCGCGGCGCAGACCGGGTCATCGAGTGCGTCGGCCTGCCGCACGTGTGGGAGCAGGCGATCGGGATGGGACGCAAGGCGTCGATCATCAGCCTGTTCGGCGGCTGCCCGGCCGACACGAAGGTGCAGGTGGACACCGCGCGCATCCACTACGACGAGATCACGCTGAAGGCGACGTTCCACCACACGCCGCAGACCGTGCGGGCCGCGCTGGGACTGATCGCCGACGGGCGCGTGCCGGCCCGGGCGCTCATCCAGCAGCGCGCCGAACTGACGGAGCTGCCGGACGTGCTCCGGTCGCTGATGAATGGAAACTGCGCGGTGAAGGTGGCCATCCACCCGCGCGCTGCTGACGAGTAGGGCTGGCCCGGACGGGCAGGGACGCCCATCCCACCACGGCGTAGTACCGGGCAACGGGGCACCGACAGGCTACGGCGAGGAAGCCCATGAGCGTCATCGGGATCAACGGCAGCCCCCGCAGCAATGGGGCGACTGCCGGCCTCATCCAGGAGGTCCTCGCCGGAGCCCAAGAGGCCGGCGCCGGCACCCGCCTCATCCACCTGGGCGAACTCGCCTTCAGCGGCTGCACGGCGTGCATGGGCTGCCGCGACACGGCGCGGTGCATCGTCGAGGACGACATGGGCCAGGTCTACGAGGCCATCGAGCGCAATGCCGGCCGACGCGCTCTGGTCATCGGGACGCCCATCTACTTCGACCACGTGACCGGGCAGCTCAAGTCGTGGCTCGACCGCCTGTACGCCTACACCTACACCAAGTTCGGCGAGCGCATGTTCCCGAAGGGCTATACCGCCGCGCTGGTGCTGACGTACGATTGGGACAAGCCCGATGCGTACCGCGCGGTGGAGGACTGGCTCGCGGAGCGCCTGCGCGCCTACCACGCCATCCGCGTTCTGGGTGGCGTCACCCTGTGCAACGCCGGCTCCACGACGCTGGCCGACCACCCCGACCTGATCCGGCAGGCGCGCGACTTGGGGCGCAAGCTGGCGCTGGGCATCTGAGGGGCTGTCCGCCGCGGGGGGCAGCCGGTCCGGGCGTTGTACTGGACGGGCAGGGACGCCCATCCCACCCCGGCATGCTACCGATCGAGGGGGTGAGGCGATGGTGCGGGTGCGGCTGGAGTTCGGGCCTCGCGGCGCGCGGGTGGGCGCTGGGCGCGGCGACGTGGTGGTTGTCGTCGACGTGCTGAGTTCCACCACCACCGTGGCGCTGGCCGCGTCGCGTGGGGCCATCGTGTACCCGTGCCGCGATGCCGAGGAGGCCGGGCGGCTGGCTGAGCAGCGCGGAATCGAGCGGAGCCTGCCGCGAGCGAAGGCAAAAGCCATCGGGGGCTACTCGCTGAGCCCGTTCTCCTTCGCGAATGCCGAGCCGGCGACGCAGGTGGCGCTGGCCTCGCCAAACGGGGCGACGTGCGTGCGCGAGGCTGCGGAGGGCGCCGCCGCCGTGCTGACCGGGGCGCTGGTCAATGCCCGGGCCGCCGCGGAAGCCGCCGCGCACCTGGCCGGCGAAGCTGGAGTTGGGATCACCGTTGTTGCGTGCGGGGAGCGCGTGCGGGAGCCGGATGGCGACGGCCCGCTGCGCTTCGCGCTCGAAGACTACCTGGGCGCCGGCGCGGTGCTGTCCTGCCTCGACATGCCGCGCTCGCCCGAGGCCGACGTCTGCGCCGAGGCGTGGCTGGCGGTTCGCGATCGAGCGGCCGGCCTGCTGCGCGAGTGCCCCAGCGGCATCGAACTGCTCGACATGGGGTTCGGCGAGGACGTCGACTACGCCGCGCAGGTCGACCTGCTGGCCGTCGCGCCCCGGCTCGTGGAGGGCGCGCTGCGGCCCTGAACCATCCACCTATGACAGATACCATCCCTGAGAGCCCCTACCGGGTCGACCGCGCCTATGACGTGCGCGAGGCGCGCGCCTACTGCGCTCGACTGGCCAAGTCGCACTACGAGAATTTCCTCGTCGGCTCGCTCTTCGTGCCGCGCGACCTGCGCCAGCACTTCTTCAACCTCTACGCCTACTGCCGCATTGCGGACGACCTGGGCGACGAGTCGGGCGGCCCGCAGAAGGCGCTCCCGCTGCTCGACTGGTGGGACGAGGAGCTGCGCGCGTGCTACGCCGGCAGCCCGAAGCACCCGGTGTTCGTGGCGCTCGCGGAGACCAACGCGAAGTTCGGCATCCCCGTGGAGCCCTACGCCGACCTGCTGACCGCGTTCCGACAGGATCAGCGCGTGACCCGCTACGCCAACTACGGCG
Organism: uncultured Chthonomonadaceae bacterium; assembly: GCA_964519955.1. Lineage (GTDB taxonomy): Bacteria > Armatimonadota > Chthonomonadetes > Chthonomonadales > CAJBBX01 > CAZFLM01. The sequence continues at coordinate 4,672 of CAZFLM010000153.1, forward strand.
AGGTCCTGGGCTACTGCCGCTACTCCGCGAACCCGGTTGGGCGCCTGGTGCTCTACCTCTGCGGCTACAGTGACGGCGAGCGGCAGGGCTACAGCGACGCCACGTGTACCGCGCTGCAGCTCGCCAACTTCTGGCAGGATGTGGCGCGCGACTACGGCATCGGCCGCATCTACCTGCCGCAGGACGACATGGCGCGCTTCGGCGTGGCCGAGGACGACATCGCCGCGCACCGGTTCACGCCCGCGTTCGCCGAGTTGCTCAAGTTCGAGGTGGGCCGCGCCCGCGAGTTGTTCGCCGAGGGGGAGAAGCTGTTGCCGCTCGTCAACCGGAGGCTGCGGCTGGACATCGAGATGTTCGGGCGCGGCGGGCTGGAGATCCTGCGGATGGTCGAGGCGCAGGGCTACGACGTGCTGACCAAGCGGCCGTCCATTCCGAAGCGCCGCCAGTTGGCCATTCTCGTGGGGCGGTTCCTTGCCGGCTTCTCGCACCGCGGCAACGACGCGACCGGGAGGGCAGCGTGAGCATCGCGCCCGCCGTCGCGCCGCTCTCCGTCCGGGAGTCCTACGCCTACTGCGCGCATGTGGCGAAGACCCAGGCGCGCAACTTCTACTTCTCCTTCGTGGTGCTGCCCCCCGAGAAGCGCGCGGCCATGTGCGCGATCTACGCCTTCATGCGCTACTGCGACGACCTTTCGGACGACGCTGGGCTTGCAGACCGCCGCGCTTCGCTGGAGGAGTGGCGGGCCGCGCTGGGCCGCGCCTACGAGGGCGAGTGCGGCGGCAATCCGATGCTGCCGGCCTTCGCCGACGCGGTGCGGCGCTACGGCATCCCCCGCAGGTACTTCGACGACCTGATCGACGGCGTCGAGATGGACCTGACGCTCGACCGATATGCCACGTTCGACGACCTGTACGGCTACTGCTACCGCGTCGCGAGCGTGGTGGGGCTGGTGTGCATCCACGTGTGGGGCTTCTCCGGCGACGAGGCGCTGAAGCCGGCGGAGGAGTGCGGCATCGCGTTCCAGCTCACGAACATCCTGCGCGATCTGAAGGAGGACGCCGAACGCGGCCGCATCTACCTGCCGCAGGAGGACCTGGCGCGGTTCGGCTACTCCGAGCACGACCTCCTGCATGGCGTGCGCAGCGCGGCGTTCGACGAGCTGATGCGCTTCGAGGTCGAGCGCGCGAAGGGGTTCTACGAGCGTGCGGCGTCCCTCGGCCCCATGCTGAGCGCGGACGGGCGCCCAACGTTCGACATCATGGTTCGCATCTACGGCGGCCTGCTGGACGCCATCGAGGCCGCGGGCTACGACGTGTACTCGAAGCGGGTGCGTCTCTCCACGCCGCGCAAGATGGGCATCGTCGCGGGCACCTGGCTGACAGCCCGTCTGCACGCCCACAGCCCGGCCCGGAAGCGCGGCGGAACGGCTTGTTGAACATGGATGTACAGGATGGACAGGATGAAAGATGGCGTGCCCTTGTGGCGGCTCTGGGCTGTGTCGGTAGACGCTGGTGCCTTGGGTCGCTATCCTGTACATCCTGTACATCCATGTGAGAAAGCGTGATGGCAGTTCGTAAGGCGGTGGTCATCGGCGGGGGCATCTCGGGGATCGCGGCGGCGGTGGCCCTCGCGGAGGCCGGGCTGCGCGTCGAGGTGGTCGAGAAGCGGCCCATGCTCGGCGGGCGGGCGTCCTCGTTCCGCGATCACCAGACCGGGCTCGCGGTCGACGGCGTGCAGCATGGCACCATGACCTGCTGCACCAACCTGGCCGACCTGCTGGAGCGCCTGGGCGTCCACCACCTCGTCCGCTACCACGACACGCTCCACTTCCTCGATGCCGACGGCAAGCGCTCCGCCATTCGGCGCTGTCCCCTCCCGGCACCCCTGCACACCTCGTGGTCGTTCTTCCGCTTCCGATCGCTGGGCCTGCGCGACAAGGTGAGCGTGGCCCGCGCCCTCATCGCGATGCTGCGCGCGGGGATGACGCCGGAGCTGGAGCGCACGGACATGGCGGCCTGGATGCGCGGGCAGGGCGTGACGGACGCCGCGATCCGGCGCTTCCTGGAGCCGGTGCTCGTGAGCGCCTGCAACGCGCCGCTGGAGCGCATCGGGTGCGGCCTCGGCTTCAAGGTGTTCCGCGACGGTTTCCTGGCGCATCCCCGGGCGTACCAGTTCGGCGTGCCGACGGTGCCCCTCGGCGAGCTGTACACCGAGCCCGCCGTCCGGTGCCTCGCCGAGCGCGGCGGCAAGGTGCGGCTGCACACCATCGTGCGGGAGGTGACGTTCGATGGCGGGCGGCCGACCGGCGTGGTGCTGAACACGGGCGAGTGGCTCGACGCGGATGTGGTGGTGAGCGGCCTCCAGTTCGACCTGCTGTTGAAGCTGCTGGGCGAGCGGGCGTCGGGGGCGTACTTCGACAACCTGCGGCACCTGGAGCTGGCGCCGATCGTGGGCGTGCACGTGTGGTTCGGGAAGGCCATCGAGACCGAGGACTGCTTCGCGCTGCTGGACCGGCGGACGGACTGGGTGTTCAACAAGACGCGTATCTTCGGCCTGCGCGACCAGGGCGTCACGTACCTGAGCATGGTCATCAGCGCGGACGCGGATCTGGCGACCATGCCGAAGGAGGAGGCGCTGGCGCTCGTGCTCCGCGAGGTCGCCGAGGCGGTGCCGGAGACCGCGGGCGCGCCGATCCTGAAGACGTACGTGGTGCGCGAGCAGAAGGCCACGTTCGTGCCCGCTCCTGGCGTCGACTCCCTGCGCCCCGACCAGCGCTCGCCGATCCCCGGCTTCTACGTGGCGGGCGAGTGGACGCGCACGGGCTGGCCCTCGACGATGGAGGGTGCGGCCCGCAGCGGGTACCTCGCCGCCGAGCGCGCGCTGGAGGACCTCGGCGCCCCGCGCACGTTCCTGGCCCCGGACCTGCGCCCGTCGTGGCTCGCGCGGGCGCTGATGGGATAGGGTGCCGAGGCGGAACGTGGCACCGGAGCGGCGGGCCGTGAACGACCCGCCTGGTGGGCCTTCGGCCGGGCGTCCTCGCGGACGCGGGTGGTCGGAGTGTGCGGGGCTGTGCGACCGGGGGTACAAGACCCCCGGCAGTGTGGCCTTCGGCCGGGCGTCCTCGCGGACGCGGGCGGTGCGTGGAGTGGGGCTTCG
>CAZFLM010000154.1:0-141 GCA_964519955.1 uncultured Chthonomonadaceae bacterium
GCGCCTCGGTGCGCACACGGTTCCGAGGCGCGACAGTCATGGAGCGCGTGCCTCCCGGCGGCGGGCGGGCGCCGGCGGTTGAAACCGCGCCTCGCGACGGCACGAAGCCCGCCTCCGCGGGCTGGACGGCCACGGCGCCTC
>CAZFLM010000154.1:241-7629 GCA_964519955.1 uncultured Chthonomonadaceae bacterium
GGTGCGCACACGGTTCCGAGGCGCGACAGTCATGGAGCGCGTGCCTCCGGGCGGCGGATGGGTGCCGGCGCGTTCTAGAAGATGAACGTCCGGTACGTGCTCACCCCGAGCAACCAGCCGCCGAGCGACCAGAGGGCCGCGATGACGTAGTCGCCCAGGATGAGGCCCAGGAAGAAGGGCAGGGCGTTGCGGTAGCCGCGCGCGCCGCCGTAGCGCACCACCAGGAGCTTCAGCAGCCAGCCCACGAACAGCGCGCTCCAGAAGTACTCCAGCGCGTAGCTGTTGGCCAGGGCGTAGCCGATGGGGTGGAAGGGCCACCAGACGAAGCGGGACTTCGCGACGGCCAGGACCAGCGTGATGCCCGCTCCGACGCCGGAGAACGCGAGCGCCATGCCCTCCGTTGGGCGCGGGTTGTCGGCCCAGTCCTGCAGGCGGCCGAATGCCTCGCGGCCGATGCCCGTGGCGTAGGACTGGATGTGCGGCGTCGCCTCGCCCTGGCGGTACATCACGTCGAGCAGCGCCCACATCGACGCCACCGCCCCGACGACGGTCGCGATGACGATGGCGGCCAGGAGGCGGCGCGACTCCATGCGTGTCGTCTGGCCGATCTTCATCGCTTCGAGCTGGTGCGGCATCGGGTGGGAGCGGTAGCCCCTGTTGAACCAGAACATGAACGAGAGCAGCGTCAGGTTGCGCTGGCCCAGCAGCTCCGTGCCGAAGATCTGCACCATGAACCGCTCGGGGTTCACCCAGTTCAGCTCGTGGGCAGGCGGGCCCAGCTCGGCGCGCACGCGCGTGATGCCGATCGAGAGCACGAAGTAGAAGCCGAAGTAGACCAGGGGCAGCCACATCGACATGCCGGCCGCGACGCAGCCGCCCGTCAGCACGAGCATGCCCGCCAGCAGGCCGAGCAGCGCCGAGCGATAGGAGAGGGCGTCCGCGCTGCCAGGGGCGGTGCGCCCGGTCCGGAGCGCCTCCCGCCAGACGCCCAGCAGGTAGTGCCGCGACATCCAGACCATCGCGATTGAGAGGCCGATCCACGCGCCCGTGCCCTGCTCCTTCACGTAGGGGATCTTGGCCATCGCGGCGGACGCGCCGGGGCCCTGAAATCCCCACGCGACGCAGCCCACGTCGATGAGCTTGCGCAGGATGTAGAAGAACCAGCACGAGAAGGTGAGGTCGAGCGGCAGGAAGAACGCGAAGCCGATGGCGAACGGGAAGAACCCCACCGGCAGCCACCCCAGACCGGTCCACGGGGCGTTGGTGATGTTGGGACCGAGGTCCTGCAGCTTCAGGTGCAGGTGCGGAACCGACGGGTAGAAGTAGTTCAGGTTGTTCATCGTCTGGATGACAATCGGGATGGCGAACCCGAGCAGGAACCGCCGGTCTACGTACGTCGACGTGTTCGTGACGGAGAGCGGGATCTGGACGATGGGGAAAGAGAGCTTCTCCTCCTCCGTCCAGCGCTTGCGGAGGATGACGTTGATGCAGAGCATGATCCACGTCAGCGTGAGGACGAAGGCGACCCAGAAGCAGATCGGCAGGATCCAGTGCGCCAGGTTATCCCACTGGTAGATGCTCGACCCGCCGATGTAGTAGCCCTTGAGCGCGGCCTTGTCCTGCGGGGCCATCCACTTGGGCACGAAGCCGAAGAAGCGGTTGAACCGGTTGGTCGGGTCGTCGAACCACCACATGAAGCCGAGGGTCGAGGGCAGGTTCTCCAGCGAGTCGCGGCCCATGACCGCCGACGCCATGCTGAGCATCACGTAGACGATCATCAGCTCGGCCTGGGTGAGCGCGTGGCGCGGGAACCGGCGGCGCACGGACGCGTTGACCAGCGTGAGCACGATGAGCAGGAAGACCACGTGGAAGAAGAGGCTGACGCAGGTGGAATCGAGCGAGTTCCACTGCATCTCCATGACCGCCATCCAGTAGCAGTTGAGCGGGATGAGCGCCGCGCCGAGCAGGATTGCGCGCCGCGTGACGACGGGCGACGGGCGCGCCGGCGCGGCGGGTGAGTTCTCTTGTGTGGGTGTCTGCCCGGCATCTGGTCCAGTCAACGGCGCGGCTCCTCGGCGGTCTGCGGTGCATGCCCCATGTTCGCCACGGAGTGCCTCGTCTCCTGATGCACGTCCGGCCACTTGGGCCGGCTCGCCGCGCAGACCGCCTGCGCAATGTGCCGATAATGCCGATGGGCCGCTGCCGGCATGGCGCGGCATGGGAGGATCGAAGCGTGCGCATGGTCACGATCGCGTCACCGGTCGTCGTGCTGGCGGCTGTGCTCCTGGCGACACCTGCACTGGCCCAGACGCCCAGCGGGAAGGTCACCGAGGCGGAACTCACGTCGTACTCCAGGATGCCGGAAGCTCAGCAGCGGACCGGCGTGCCCAGGGAGCGGATGCAGGCGTGGTTCGTCGACATGGTCGAGCGTTGGCAGCACTTCCTGGAGCCCGCCGCCGTGGCGAGCCTCGTAGACCTCGGCAAGTCCGCCGGGTACCGGAAGCTGCTGGCGCCGCCGACAGGCTCCGGCCCGGCCGACTGGACGCTCGTGTGGCGCACGACCAGGCGCGGCCCGATGAAGGAGCCCGGCGAGCCGTTCTACTTCCCCGACGACATGGTCGCGCTCTGCTACACGCCCACCAACATCGCGGAGCATGCCTACTGCTGGCACGAGCTGCAGCACGGTATCCTCGCGGAGCACTCCCTGATCAGTCCGGGCAACGACGTCGTCGACCAGGAGCACGCCTACATCACCGGGCTGGGCCAGGCGACGGTGGCGTGGCTGCATCAACTCACCAAGGTGAACCAGTTCGAGAAGCTGGTGGTGGAGGCCGACGCGCTCAGCAAGACCTACGTGAAGCGCGGCGAACGCGTGGACAAGGCGCTGGAGCGGCACATCTGGGGGCGCTGCCATGAGTCGTGGCGGAAGTCGTACGCCCTCGTCAGGGACATGGCCCCGCTCACGGTGGCGATGCGCCAGGAGTACCAGCGCCTCGCGGGCGTGTCGACTCCCACGGTCGAAGAGGTTATTCGGTTCTACATGGGCGGCGGGGTCGGCAAGATCAAGGTGCCTCGCTGGGTGTTCTCGACGGACCCGCCCCGGGAGTTGGTGCTGATCGACATTGCGGACGCGAAGAGCAGAGCGGACAAGGGCATCGCGCGGCATGCCGTGAAGCTCCGGGTACGGGAGTACCCCTACTCGTGGATGGGGCCTGGGCGGATCGTGAACCGGTTGCCGGTCACCCGCGGGAAGCTGTCTATCCGGCTCGAGGACGACGATAGCGATGCGTGGCTCGGCCTCGCGCTCAACGGCAAGCCCGTGAAGGGCGTGGCGGTGGGTTCGAGCACCAGCGTCCGCACGTTCACCGCGGACCTGGCAGCGCTGAAGAGCGACGTGCAGGCCGCCGACGGGTTCGCGCTGTCTCTCTTCCGGCAGAACCTGGCGGAGCTGCGCGGCGAGAAGCGCTACCGCATCGTGGTGGACTACGTGGACGGCCGCGATGCGTCGGGCGACGCCGTGTACGACCCGTCGCGAGCGATCTTCTACGTCGTGTTCAACAAGGGACAGCAGGCTCCGCCGGCCGGGTGGCGCGCTTCGTCGCGGCCGGCCCAGGCGAGCACACCGACCGGCCCGTCAACTCCGCGCCATCGCGGACCAGCGTGGTACCTGGTCGGGACGCGCGCGGTGAAGGACACCGCCCGGTTGGGGGGCGGCCGGACCGCCCCCGGCTCGATCAGCGCGACCTCGGGCTCCTACTCCGTGCCCTTCTCCAACGAGTGGCAGGAGGGCGTCGATAGCTGGAGCGCCTCCTGGACGGCTCCGCCGAGCGTGCTGAAGGTGGGAGACACTGTCTCCGGCACCTTGACCGTGTCGAACGCGGGCAGCACGGTGCGCAACAAGCAGGACAGCAAGCCCCGGCGGCTATCCAGCAGTGTCTCGTGCCGCATCTTCTATCGCGACCGCTCCGTGGGGGCCGGCACGAGCGCTTCTGCCGCGATCGACCTGGACCGGCCCGAGAACGCGAAGCCGTCGGACACGGTGAACTACTCCTGGCGCGTATTCGCGCCGGCCGACGAGAAGAAGATGCAGGTCGGGTTCCAGTTCGGCGTGTACTACATGATGTACGACTACGATTACCGCGACGACACGCCGCCGCCACCCAAGTCCTCGACGGCTACGACCAAGCCTGCCGCGAGCGCGCCGCCAACCTCCGTATCGAGCGAGGTCGTCGTCGCGGAGGCGCCGAAGCCGAGGGAGGACCCGCGCCTCAGCGACACGCCGCCGGAAGACGGGGAGGAGGTGCCGGTCGTCAAGGACCGCAAGACGCCGCCGAAGCCGCCCACGCCGAAGGAGCGCTGGTACACGCACGCGCGCGGCGACTACCGGATGCCTTTGCCGAGGGGGTGGAGCATCCGGGAGGGCAGCGGCACCGGCGTCGACACGCTGACCCCGGAGGACGTGAGCGTGATCGTGCGGCCGGGCAGATCGTACGCGGAGATCACGGGGCTATCCGTGGACAAGGCGCTTCAGCGCGCCGTGGATGCGCTCCGCGGGAAGCGCCCCGACCCGGTGACGTCGATCACGGTGGGCGGCGCGCCCGGGCGGGTGATCACCACCTACGACGCGAAGGACAAGTGCTGGCTCTGGCACGTGTTGTTCCTCCAGGCCGACCGCTGCTACTACATCGGGATCACGCTGCCAGACTCGTCTGGCCCAGCCCCCGAGATGCCGGCGCGGGCGGCTTCCATGCTCAACGGGGTGCGCTTCACGCGGTAGGGCGACGCGTTGGCCACCATCTCGCCCATCGACGGGCCCTCGCGGAGGAACGCGGGGGCTCGTCGGCGAACCGGGCTTGCGAACTCAGCGAACTGAACAACGAGGAGACCGGAATGGACAGGCGGTCGTTTCTGAGGGCATCGGTGGTGGGGGCGGCTTCGGCTTCGGCCGCGGCGCTGGTCGAGGGGGAGGCCGAGGCGCAGGCGCCCGCGCGCGAGCACTACGAGCTGCAGATCTACCACACGCGGATCGGCAAGCAGGGCGGCATGGTCGACGCGTATCTGCGCGACGCCTATCTTCCGGCGCTCAAGCGGGCGGGCGCCGGGCCGGTGGGCGTCTTCGGCGTCATGGTAGGGCCGGACGCGCCGTCGACGTACGTGCTGATCACCTACCCCTCCGCGGCGGACGTGCTGGGCGTGCGGGAGCGCGTGGAGAGCGACAACGCGTACAGGACCGCGGCGGCCGGCTTCCACGACGTGCCCGCCACCGACCCCGCGTTCGTGCGCCTCGAGAGCGGCCTGTTCCGCGCCTTCGCGGGCATGGCCAAGGTCGAGCAACCCGCGAAGAAGGGCCGCATGTTCGAGCTGCGCACGTACGAGAGCCACAGCCTGACCGCGCACCGCAAGAAGGTCGAGATGTTCAACACGGCCGAGATCGGCATCTTCCGCAAGACGGGGCTGCAGCCTGTGTTCTTCGGCGAGGGCCTGATCGGGAGCAACCTGCCGAAGCTGACCTACATGCTGACGTTCGAGAACCTGGCGGCGCGCGAGAAGAACTGGGGCACGTTCGTGTCGTCGCCCGAGTGGCGTGAGCTGTCCGGCAAGCCGGAGTACTCGGACGCGGCAATCCTGACGAACATCACGTCGATCTTCCTGTACCCGACGGGGTATTCGGAGATCTAGGCGGCGCGAACGGCGCGGTGGGCGCGGAGGCCCGCCCTCCAGCCGCAGCGGCGCGTGCAGGCAGGGACCCGGCGGGGCACGGGGTGTGCCGCCCCACGGCTGGTGCGTCGCCGGGGTGCCGCCGAGGGCGGCGGCGGTCCATGGCGGGCGTGTCCGTTGTGGAGCGGTGCCGAGGCAGGAACCCGGCGGGGCGCGGAGGCCACGCCCTACGGTTTGTGCGTCGCCAGACTGGCGGCTGCGGCGGATGGAGGGTGGCGCTCCGTCGCCACCGCGCCGCGTTTGCTCGTACCTGTTGCTTGGAGACTGACTGATGCCCAAGGAGACGATGACGCCGCGCGAGCGGTGGTTGGCCGTGCTGCGGCGCGAGAAGCCCGACCGGGTGCCGATGGACTACTGGGCGACCGGCGAGGCGACCGAGAAGCTCGTGGCGCATCTCTGCTGCTGCTCGGTGCAGGAGGCGTTCCAGCGCCTGCACATCGACGCCCCGGTGACGGTGGGCGGGCGGTACGTCGGGCCGCCGCTGCCGCAGGGCGAGGACGTGTGGGGCGTTCGCCACCAGATGGTGCAGTACGAGACCGGGGTCTACTCGGAGCCGCTGAACCACCCGCTGGCCGGGTACACGTCGGTCGAGGAGATCGAGGCGAACTACCGTTGGCCCTCGCCGGACTGGTACGACCACTCCCACATCGCCAAGGTGGTGGCTGACAACCCGGACAAGCCGATTCGCGGCGGCGGCTCCGAGCCGTTCTTGCTCTACTGCCTGCTTCGGGGCATGGAGCAGGGCATGATGGACCTGGTTCTGAACCCGGATATGGTGCACTACTGCCTGGGCAAGCTGTTCAACCTGGCGTACGAGGACACGCGGCGCATCTACGAGCAGGCGCCCGGGCAGGTGCAGATCACCTATGTGGCGGAGGACATGGGCTCGCAGGAGAGCCTGCTGTTCTCGCCCAAACAGGTGAAGGAGTTGCTCCTGCCCGGCATGAAGCGCATGATCGACCTGGCGCACGAGGCCGGCGCCTACGTGTTCCACCACAGCGACGGCGCCATACGCACTATCCTGCCGACGATGATCGAGGCCGGCATCGACGTGCTGAACCCGATCCAGTGGCGCTGCAAGGGCATGGCGCGCGAGCCGCTGAAGCGCGACTTCGGTAGGCAACTCGTCTTCCACGGCGGCGTCGACAATCAGTACACGCTGGCTCGTGGAACCGTGGACGAGGTGCGGCGCGAGGTCGAGGACAACCTGCGCATCCTCGGTGAGGACGGCGGCTACATCCTGGCTCCCTGCCACAACATCCAGGCCGTCAGCCCGCCCGAGAACATCGTGGCGATGTACGAGACGGGGTACGAGCTGGGGTGGAGCTGAAGGGCGGGGGCTGGGGGCTGGGACTTGGGACTTGGGTCTTGGGGCAGCGCCGCGCACCGGGTGCCGACTCCCATGGCGGCCGCTGTCTGGTGCGTGGCCACCCGCTCCTTCTGCCCGCGGTGGGGCTGCGGGCTTGCCAGTCGCGGCTCGGACGGTGGTCGCGCCAGGTAGGCGGTGCCGAGCCGCGACCGTGAGGGAGCGGTCTGCCGTCACCGCGATCAGGTTGTGCCAAGCCGCCACGTTGTGCCGCCTACAGCAGACCGGTCGCTGACGCTCCCGGCTCGGATGGCGGCCGCTGTCTGGTGCGTGGCCACCCGCTCCTTCTGCCCGCGGTGGGGCT
>CAZFLM010000155.1:0-7321 GCA_964519955.1 uncultured Chthonomonadaceae bacterium
CGTGCTCGACCTCGGAGGTGCCGATGCCGAACGCGAGCGCGCCGAACGCGCCGTGCGTGGCCGTGTGGCTGTCGCCGCAGACGATGGTCATGCCCGGCAGCGTGAGGCCCAGCTCCGGCCCGACGATGTGCACCACTCCATTGAGCGGGTGGTGCAGGTCGAAGAGGCGGATGCCGAACTGCTTGCAGTTCGCGGCGAGCGCTTCGAGACTCCTGCGGCTGTCGGGGTCCTGGATGGGCTTGTCGCGGTCCGTCGTCGGCACGTTGTGGTCCATCGTGGCGACGGTGAGATCCGGCCGGCGCACCGGTCGCCCGCGAAGCCGCAGTCCGTCGAACGCCTGGGGCGAGGTGACCTCGTGGACCAGGTGCAGGTCGATGTACAGGATGGCGGGCTGCCTGGGCGCCCGGTACACGACGTGCGACTTCCAGATCTTGTCGAACAGCGTTTTGGGTTGTGGCATGTATGGGACCTATCTCCCGTGCCCGCCTTGACCCGGCACAGGTCTGTTGTTACTATGTAGGCAGGCCGAACCCTGAAGGTAGGCTGCCGATGGCTGACTACAGCGCTGTGCCAGGCATCGCCGCATCGCTGCCTGCCTGCCCACCGATCGGGCACCTGCGCGACGGCTGGGACCTGGCGTTCGCGCGCATGGCCGCGGCCGGGGACGACACGCTCCTCGACGGCGACGACTACCTTCCCACTGAGTGGGACGACGAGGAGTGGACCTGGTAACCTGGGGGGCCAGGGATGCCGTTCCCGTTGTCAAGATCGACGGACCAGGGAGCACGCCGTGCCCAAAGACCCACCGCTGATCAGCAGGCTTCCGTACTGGGCCGTCGTCTCGCTGCCTGCTGCCGTTGCCGCCCTGACTGCCGCCATCCCTCTTGCGGCGCTCTACCGTCTATCGTGGCGCGCGCAAACGCCTCTCGGTCACTGGCCGCGCCTCTCGGCAGACGACCCCAAGTACATCGGCCGGCACGACCCGATCTACCAGACCCTGTCCGGGATGGTCGAGCCTGCCTTCCAGGTGTCCTTATGGCTGCTCATGGCCTGGGCGGTTCTGATGTTCGTGCTCCGTCGCCGGCTCTCACTCCGCGGCAAGGCAGCTCAGGTCGCGCTGGTCGTCGCCAGCTATGTCGTTCTCTGTTGGGAGCCTGGCCAGCGCTTCGCCTGGTGGATCGACTAGCGGCCACGATCGAGCTTGTGGTGCCCTATGCTGCGACATACTTGAGACACGATGCCCATTCTGCATGAGCTGCTGACCGACGTTGCGCTGATGGTGAGCCCGCTCTGGCTCATCGCGGTTCTGCCCTATCTCCTGTTTGCTCCGTTCTCAACCTGGAGCACCGGGATTCTGGTCCCTATTACGCTCCTGACTACTCACCTCGCACCGAAGCGTCTGCGCATTCCCCCGGTGGTGTCGCGGACGGCGCCGCGGGCGCTGCCGGTCTTGGCGATCGCGAGCGCTGTCGTGCCGCTCGTCGCCCTCTACGCGTTGTCGTGGCGCGCGTCGGCGCTGTTCGGCCACTGGCCGCGCTACTGGGTGGACGACCCCAAGTTCCTCGATCACGGCGACCCGGCGTTCAGGCGGCTTGGCTCCTGGCTCGACTATGCGTGGGCCGCTTCAGGCTGGTGCTGCTACACCTGGGCCGGCCTGATGGTCAGGCTGCGCGTCCGGCTGCCGAAGCGTTCCCTCATCCGCAACCTGATCATCATGGTGATCGTGTGGGAGCTGTTCATCATCGAGCCTGGCCACCGCTTCCTCTGGTGGATCGATTAGCCCCGCCTACACGTGTTCCAGCGAGCCGGCCTGCGACGCCGCGACCACGCGGTCCAGCAGCTTGTTGAGCGCCTGCATGTACGCCCTCGCTGCTGCGACGCAGATGTCCGAGTGGGCCGCGCGGCCTGAGTAGATGTCGTTGCCGCGGCGCACGCGGATCGTCACCTCGGCCAACGCGTCGATGCCCTCCGTGACGGCCTGGATCGAGAACTCGGTCAGCTCGTTCTCCACATCCACGATCCGGTTGATGGCCCGGTAGATCGCGTCCACCGGCCCGGTGCCGTGATCCGAGTCGATGCGGACCTCGCCATCCGGACACTGGAGTTCGACCGTGGCCGTCGGGATGCCCTTGTCGCCCGTGCTCACCTGCACCTGCAGCAGCTTGTAGGAGACGGTGACGCTGGACGTTTCGTCCGCGACGATCGCCTCCAGGTCCTCGTCGTGTACCATCTTCTTGCGGTCGGCGACCTCCAGGAACCGCTCATAGACCTTGTCGATCTGCGTATCCTGCAGCGAGTAGCCGAGCAGGGCCAGGCGGTGGACCAGGGCGTGGCGGCCGGAGCGCGCGGTCAGCACGATCTTGCTCTCCGGGATCCCCACCTCGCGCGGGTCGATGATCTCGTAGTTGCCGCGCTCCTTCAGCACACCGTCCTGGTGGATGCCGGACGAGTGGGCGAACGCGTTCGAGCCGACGACCGCCTTGTTCGGCTGGACCAGGATGCCGGTCAGGTTCGAGACGAGGCGGCTGGTCTTGTAGATCTCCTGGGTGACGATGCCGGTCTCCGCCTGGAACACATCCTCGCGGATCTTCATCGCCATCACGACTTCCTCGAGGCTCGTGTTGCCGGCGCGCTCGCCGATGCCGTTCACCGTGCACTCGATCTGGCGCGCGCCGTTCATCACGCCGGCCAGCGCGTTGGCGACAGCCATGCCCAGGTCGTTGTGGCAGTGGACCGAAATGATGGCCTTGTCGATGTCCTTCACGCGCTCCATCGCGGCGCGGATCCGCGCGCCGAACTGCTCCGGCGTCGAGAAGCCGGTGGTGTCCGGGATATTGATGACCGTGGCGCCCGCTGCGATGACCGCCTCGATGACCTGGCACATGTAGTCGATGTCCGAGCGGCCCGCGTCCTCCAGGAAGTACTCGATGTCCTCGACGTACGTCTTGGCATGCTTCACGGCCGCGACACCGCGCTCCAAGGCCTCCTCGCGGGTCATGCGCAGCTTGTACTGCAGGTGCGTGTCGGAGACGCCCAGGCCGGTGTGGATGCGGGGCCGCGCCGCGCCGCGCAGGGCCTCGGCGGCGACATCGATATCTTCCTTGCGGGCGCGCGTCAGGCCGCAGACGGTCGCGTTCTTGACGACCTTGCAGACCTCTTGCACGGCCTGGTAGTCGCCTGGCGACGAAATGGGGAAGCCAGCCTCGATCACGTCGACGCCCAGGCGTTCGAGCTGGCGCGCGATCTCGATCTTCTCGCCGACGTTCAGCGATGCGCCCGGCGATTGCTCCCCGTCGCGCAGGGTGGTGTCGAATATGTAGATGCGGTTGGGCATGGTGGGTTCAGTTCTCCTTCGATTGGTGCGGCGCCGCTGCGTGCCGCGAGTCCACTACCAGCGGCCGCGCGTGCGCTTCATCATCTCAGCCTCAGCCTTCATCTTCGCGATCTGTACGTCGACCTCGGCCGCGGCTACGTTCGGATCGTGCGTCTCGCTGATCCGCTTGTCCAGTTGCCGTTCGCGCCACCCGTAGTAGAGGAACGGCGCCGCGATCAGCGCCGCGCAGACCAGCAGCCCCTCGAACAGGTACAGGAACGCTCCGGCCATCTCCGCCTCCCTACGCTTCGCGCGGCGGCTCGCGCGGTTGGCCCGGCGGTTGAAACCGCGCCTGCGAACGGCACGAAGTCCGCCTCCGCGGACTGGACCACCATCTGGATCTGCTACTCGAGCTACGGTTCGCGCGGCGGCTCGACGTCCGCCGAACTCCGCGGCATCGGCTTCGCATCGTGGCCGGCCCGGGGGGCAGGGCCACCGACCGTCACTGGGACGCTCTCGGTGTCGCCCGGCGGCGTCCACCCGCGCATGCGCTTCTGGGCGCCGTGCTCATCCAGCCAGTGGCGCATCGCCCATGCAGCCGCAGCAACCACGCAGACGCACAGCAGCAAGTGCCATTCCACCGCAGCCTCCTCGCCCAGCCTGGGGCGTCCTCCTAGGGCTCGCGCGGCGGCTCGATATCCGCCGGATCCTCCGGCAGCGGCTTCGCATCGTGGCCGGCGCGCGGCGGGATGAGGCCGCTCAGGATCGCGCCCAGTCCGGCCAGGCCGGGGCCGCCATCGCTCTGGTCGGCCGGCGCTGCCTGCTCCCCCTCACCGCCGAGCGGGCCTTGCGGCGGCAGCCTCGGCGGCGCCAACGGGATTGGCGCCCACTGCGTGACGGCTGGCGCCGGCTTCGGCGGCAGCGTGGCGCTGTCGGCCATCAGCCGGAACGCCGCACGGATGCCGCCTTCCCACCAGAACACCGAAACATCGAACGGCGCGCCGCTGCTGGACACGTACGTCGCTTGGTGCACTCCGTCGTGCTCGGCCAGGTCCTCGACCTGCTCGCCGCTGACTACGGCGGCACACAGCGCTCGCGTGTCGTCCGCGCTCAGCGGCCCTGTCTGGAGCTGGCAGTAGGCGCCGTGCACCCGGACGGTCGGCGGCTCGCCCGGCTTCAGCAGCAGCGCGTTCGCCCCGTGCGCCAGGGCGCTGTCTAGCAGCTCATCCAGGTTCGGCTTCGCGCCCGCTGGCTGCGGCATCTTCGCTGGCAGCGGAGTCAACACCGGCGACACGGCGCGGCGCGGCACCCTCGCTGCTGGCGGCGGCGTGAGCACCGGCAGCGAGGCGGGTGCCACTGGCCGGGGCATCCCCGGCGGCATCGCAGCAGTCCTTGGCCGGCCCATGAGGTGGAACGCCGCCCTCACGCTGCCGTCGGTTCCGAAGACGACCGCTTCGAATGACGCGCCCGTGCTCGACACGAACGTCGTCCGGTGCGCGTCGCCGCTCTCGGCCAGCCTCGCCAGATCGCCTCGGCTCGCGACGCGCTCGCACAACTGCCGGATGTCGTCGCCCGATAGGGGGCCGGACGGCATCGCTCGGTACGTGCCACTGACGCCGATCGTAGGCGGCCCACCGGGCTTCAGGATCAGGACGTCAGCTCCCTGCGCCAGCGCGCTCTGCAGCAACTCATCCAGTGTCGCCATGGTGGGCTCCTATGGCTCCCTCGGCGGCTCGATGTCGCCCGGCCCCTTCGGCATCGGCTTCGCGTCATACCCGGCGCGTGGCGGCAGCCCTCCGGACAGCATCGACGGTACGGCTGCGTCCGCGGGCGGCTCGTGCGGCCGCTCTTCTGGCGCAGGCTCCGGGTCGTCCGCGGCGTGCTGCGCCTCTGCCGAAGCCTGAGTGCTCGTCGCCACGCCAAGCGGACGATGGCAAGCGGAGCACTCCGTCTCCTGCAGGCTCTGCAACCCGCACCACTTGCAGTAGGTGCGCGCCTCGGTTTCCGACAAGCACCTGAACGCGGCCCCGATGGCGCGCCCGTAGCGAAACACCCGCATCTCGAACGGGCCGAGCGTTGTCGAGCGGTAGATCGTCTGGAACGTCAGGTCGCTCGAAGCCAGCCTGCGCCGGTCCTCATCGGACAGCACCTCCAGGCACATGCTGCGCAGGGCGTCGTCATCAAGCTTCGGGCTGTCCAGGTTGAAAGCGCGGTCGTTCGCTCGGACCCTCGGCGCGCCTCCCGGATGCAGCAGCAAGGACCTCGCGCCGGCGTCTACCGCCTGCTTCAGCACATCGTCGAGAGCAGCCATCGTGGGCTCCTATAGGTCTCGCGGCGGCTCCATACCGCCCACGCCGGCCGGCAGTGGCTTCGCGTCATGCCCCAGGCGCGGAGGGACATAACCGCGCAGCAGCACCGGCACCGCGGCGTCGCCCGGCCACTCGCCTGGCCGCGTGTCCGGCTCCGCGCGCAGCTCGCCCCCGACACTCGGTCGCGTGTGTGTCCTGCCGAGACACGATGCGCAGCAGTCGGTCCCAACGGTCTCCATGCCGCACCAGACGCAGCGCCGGATGCCCCGTGCGGCCGGGGCCGGTGCGGCCGCCGGCAGCACCGACACAGCGAGGCTGCCGCCCGATCCGCTCGCCTTGACCGTGTACTCCGCCCCCGAAGCCAGGTGGTACGTGCCCACGAACTCGCCGCCGCCTCTCAACTCGCCGGCTGCGTTCCGATCGGGAAACGCCGCCGCCAGCATCGAGTGCAGCGCCACCTCGTCCGCCGCTGGCGCGTCCAGGTCGAAGTAGTGGCCGCCTGCTCTTGCCTTCGGCCGGCGACCGGCCGCCATGATCACAGAGTAACCGCCCGCACCGACTGCCTGCTGCAGCAACTCGTCCAGTGTCGCCATCGCGTGACCTCCTGAGCCTGCCTGAGCCCTTCGTCACGATGCCGCGAGCAGCGCCTCCAGCGTCTGGCGCACTCGCGGGCGCTGTGGGTCAAACAACCAGTCCACCTCGATCGCGAAGCCTGGCACCGTCGCAAGCGCCAGTGTTCCGTCGATCAGCTCCTCCTCGGTGTAGCCTGCCTCTCCCTTACTCAGCACGCGCACTCGCCGGTTCTGCGGGTCGACGAACACGATCTCGGCCACACCCAGTGTGCGGTAGTCGGCCTCCAGCGCGATGACGTCGGCCCTGCGGTCGCCCGGAGAGCGGACCTCGATCACCAGATCCGGAGCAGCTAGCACGCCCTTCTGCGTGATGCGTTCGACGTGTGCGGCGCGAACGTACAGAATGTCCGGGAGCCGACCACGGAATTCCCCGATCTTGACGGGCGTGCGGGACCCCAGCACGACCCCGAGGTCGCGTTCCTCAACGTATCCGCCCAGGAGCTTCACAAGCCACAGTTGCAGCAACTCATGATCGAGTTGGACCATGTCGCGCTCCACTACAGCACCATCGATGAGTTCGACGAGATCGTACTTGCCGCACATCCCGACGAACTCGTCGAACGTGACCGGCTGCTGCCAGACGTACTTGACGGCTTCCTCGCGGACGACCTCTCCCTCCGAAAGTGCCCTGGACATGGCACGCTCCCTGGTGGTGCTACTCCCGCACTTCGAGGTTGCGCATGCGCTGGGCCACCGCCTCGCTCTGCGCCTCCTCCACCTGCTGCTGCACGCTCGACTTCACCCAGCTCATCATGCCGCGCAGGCGCTTGCCGACTTCCTCGATCTGGTGCGTCTCGTCCTTGGCGACCAGCGCGCGGAACACGGGTCGGTTGGCGCGGTTCTCCAGGATCCACTCGCGCGCGAACTCGCCCTGCTGGATCTCCTTCAACACCTCGCGCATGCGCTGGCGCACGCCGTCGTCGATGAGGCGCGGGCCGCGGGTCATGTCGCCGTACTGGGCGGTGTCCGAGATGGAGTAGCGCATCCCGGCGATGCCGGCCTCGTACATCAGGTCGACGATGAGCTTCAGCTCGTGCAGGCACTCGAAGTAGGCGATCTCGGGCTGG
>CAZFLM010000156.1:0-6919 GCA_964519955.1 uncultured Chthonomonadaceae bacterium
GCCGAGCGCTGCCCACTACATACCGTTGACAATGCTTATTTTAACGCCTATGGGGGAAAGGGGAAAGGGGAGAGTTGAAGGTTGACAGTCCAAAGTGGCAAGTGGTCAGTGGTCAGTGGTGGGGGCTGCGTGCTGGTTGCTGTTGTGTAGACAAATGAGGGTGTTCTGTTGTATCCTATCTTCAGGCGGGGTGCGCGCTGGGGGTGCGCTCTGCTAACCAATGGGGAGGGGACACGATGCCCTACACGATTGCCGACGTCGTAGACGGCCTGCGACACTCGCGGGCGTTCTTCCACAAGCATCTGGCCGGCATGACCGACGAGCAGTGGGACTTCAAGCCGTACGCGGAGTGCAAGAGCGTGCGCGAGACCGTGGCGCACCTGATCAGCGACGACCGCGCCGCGCTCGACTCGCTGAAGAGCGGGCAGGAGCCGGACTACGATGCGTGCCAGGTGGAGGAGCAGGACAGGGAGAAGCTCCTGGCGATGGTCGCCGAGTCGCACGAGGCCCTGTTGGCCCACATCGGAACGGCGTTCGCCGAGCAGGACCTGGGCGCGGAGACCAGCCTCTGGGGCAGCCAGATGAAGGTAGGGGCGCTGGGGTACATCTCGTCCGAAGACTACTACCACGCCGGCCAGGTGGCCTACATCCGCCTCGCCACCGACCCCGCGTGGGACTACTATGCCGCGGTGTATGGGGGGTAGGGGGGCGAACGGCGTCGAACGGCGAACTGCGTCGAACGTCGAACGTCGAACGGCCAACGTGCCACGGCGAACGGACAACGGCGGGGCTCCGGTGAGTGAGCGTGTCCTGCGGCAGCCCACCGTTCGACTTTCGACCTTCGACGCCGTCGCCGTTCGACCGCTCTACCCTTGCCCTTCCACCCGCACCCCGTCCGACGCCGCGGGATGCCAGATGGAGTCGGCGCCGGCGGTTGCCATGGCGGCTGACAGCTCGTCGGGGCGGTCCGTGAGGATGAGGATGGTGCCGCCGCCGCCTGCGCCTGCGAGCTTCGCACCGTAGGCGCCCGCCTCGCGCGCCGCGGCGATGAGGCGCTCGTTCGCCTCGCCGGAGCCGCCCAGATCCGCCACGATGCGGTGGTTCTCGTTCATCAGTGCGCCGAGCGTGGGCCAGTCGCCGGCCAGCAGGGCGCGCTTCCCGAGCCTCGCCAGCCCCGCGATGCGCTGGTAGCTCTCGACGACCAGCGGCTCGCCCTCCAGCCAGCGCTGGCGCGGGCTCTTGTGCACCGTGCCGGAGTGGTGCCGCACGCCCGTGTGCGCGGCGAGGAGGGGCACGGGCGGGCAGTGGGGGGCGAGGGGCTCCACGGTCACGAGGGGCTCGTCGTCGCGCTGCTCGAGCTGCGCCTTGCCGGCGAAGTCCATGTAGTTGAGCCCGCCGAACACGGCCATGTGCTGATCCTGCAGGCCGCAGAGCACTCCCATCACGCGGTTCTCGATCTTGCGAGCCGTCTCCGCCATCTTCCACGGGTGCGTGCGCCAGCCGAACCACCTATCGAGCGCGCCAACCGCCGCCACGACCAGCGCCGTCGAGCCCGCCATGCCCGCCTGCATGGGAATCTCCGTTGAGAAGGCGAGCGAGAAGGGGGAGACGGCCGGATCGATCGCGAAGTAGGTCAGGACGGCGCGAGCGATGTCGAGCTTGTCACCGCGCAGCGTCAGGTCGGCGGGGCCGCGTATCACGGCGCTCTCCTCGTCGGCGGAGACGGTCAGCTCGGGGGCCTCCGACAATCGGCACGTGGCGCGCTCGCGGGTGCTGACGCTGATGACGCTGCCTCCGTACATATCGGAGGGATTGCCGACGATGCCACATCGGCCCGGCGCGGTGGCGACGATCAAGGGGGTTCTCCCGCTCGACGAGATGGTTGCCCCTATGGTACCCCCGCCATGCCGGTGAACCCTCCGGCGCGCCGGAGGCACCAACAGGCTGAACACGCGCCGTGACGCGCGGCGTGCGACGGTGGGCGGCGGAGGAGGCCGGAGACGTGAAGACAACTCGCGTGGCTTGGATCGTGGCCGTGGTCGTCGTGGTAGGGCTGCTGTGGGGGTGCGCGCAGGGCGAGTACGCGCCGACCGGCGGGGCCGGCGCATCGCAGTCGGCGATGAAGGAGGCGGCGAGTTCGTCCGCCCCATCGGCGCCGGCTCCGGCAATCGTGGGAGGTGGAAGGACCGTTCAGGGCGGCGGCGAAGCGGACAAGGCCGCTCAGGGCAAGGCGCCGTCAATCGGCACGGCAGCGGGCACGGGGGAGCCGGACCGCTACCTCATCAAGAACGGCGGGGTGACGCTGGAGGTGAAGGACGCGCGCAAGGCAAGCGAGCAGCTCCTCGCCAGCGTCCAGGCGGCCCGCGGCTACGTGGCCAACCTGCAGGAGACGGTCGACGGGCTGGGGGCGCGCACCGTGACGCTGCAGGTCCGGGTGCCCGCGAAGTCGTTCGAGATGTCGATGAGGGCCATCGAGACCCTGGGCAAGTCGCTCAACAAGACCGTGAGCGCCGAGGATGTGACGGAGGAGTACGTCGACAGCCAGTCGCGCGTGCGCAACCTGAAGCGCACCGAGGACCGGCTGTTGGAGCACCTGAGCAAGACGGGCAAGCTGAGCGACACGCTGCTCATCGAGCGGGAGCTGGGCCGCGTGCGCGAGGAGATCGAGAAGCTCGAGGGGCGGCTGCGCTTCCTGTCGCACCGCGTGGCGTATTGCACGTTCGACGTGACGCTGCAGGAGGCCGCCCGGCAGCAGGCCCTGGTCGAGCCGGAGAGCTACAGCACGGGCAAGGTGTTCTCCGACGCGGTGCGTTCCCTGGTGGACTTCGCGCGCTGGCTCTGGACGCAGATCATCTGGGTAGCGATCTGGATCCCCGTGTGGGTGCCGATCTTCCTCGTCGCACGGTGGGGATACCGGCGGTCTGTCAAGAAGCCGTCGCCGCCGGTGGGGTAGCGGCGGAGTGAGGCCGACCCTCCAGGGGGCATCACCTGGCGGGCAGAGACGCCCGCCCTACCACGGCGCTCCTCCGCGAGAGGGGAAGGACCCGGCGGGGTGCGGAGACCCCGCTCCACACTCTGAGCGACGCGCTGCACCACCCTGTGGGGCGCAAGCCCGCGGTCGGCACGGAGGCCGACCCACCGGACAGCAAAAGGCCCTCCCCGCGGGCAGGCGGGGAGGGCCTCGGCGTGCGCGCCTAGGCGGCGCGGGTGGCGGCGGTGAGGGCCTCTTCGGCGAGGTCCAGGTTGTTGCGGGCCGCCGCGTAGGTCGGGTCGATGACGAGCGCCTGCTTGTAGCAAGCCTGGGCTGCGGCGGGTTCGCCGACCTGGAAGTAGCAGTTGCCCAGGACGAAGAAGCCCGACGCGGTGTTCGGCCGGTGCGAGAGCCCCTTCGAGATGGCGTCCGCCGCGTTCGAGTAGAGCCCCAGCGAGTAGAGCAGGTCGCCGGAGTTGAAGTAGGCGTTCGCGTCGTTCGGGTCCAGCCGGATGGCCTCCGAGTAGTAGCGGAATGCCTGCTCGTTGCGCCCCAGCGTCGCGCACACGCGTCCCAGGTTGACCCGCAGCTCGGCGGACCGGGGCGCGAGCTTCAGCGCGGACTCGTAGGCACGGAGCGCCTCCTCGGACAGCCCCATCTGCTCGCAGCTCTTGCCCAGGCGCACCATAACGTCCCACGAGTCGGGGAAGCTGAAGGATGCGGGCCGGAGCAGGCGCAGGGCCTCGGCGTGCTCGCCGTCGTCGTGCAGCACCATGCCCAGCTCGGCCGCGGCCAGCGCGTGCGTCGGGTCGAAGCGCAGGAGCGTGGTCAGGTGCTCGCGGGCCTTGGCGCGGTCTCCGGTTCGGCGATACAGGTTCCCCAGCAGGTAGCGGGCGTCGTGGAAGCCGGGCTGCTGCTCGACAGCCTGGCGGCAGGGCTCGATGGCCTCGCTGAACTTGTCGCGGCCGGTGAGGGCCAGGGCCAGTCCGTAGAGCGCCTTGTAGGTGTGGGCCCCGGCGTCGCCGGTATGGACGAAGGTCGGCGACTTGCCGATCTCGATGGCGCGCAGGAACCGGCGCTCGGCGTCGGCGTAGTCGCGGAGGCGCAGGTCGGCGTGGCCCCTGGCGAACTCGATGCCGGGGTGCACCAGGCCGAACGACGCCGCGCGCTCGCAGACGTCGATCGTCTCCTGCGGGCGGCCGAGGATGAGCAGCGCCACGCCCCACTCGACGAACAGCAGCGGGGTGTAGTCCTCGATCGCGTTGATCTCGGCGGCGGCCTGCTCGAACCAGTGCGCGGCGGCCTCGTAGTCGCGGGCGGTGTAGAACGCGTTGCCGAGGTTGAAGAGCTGGAAGCCGCGGAACGGATCTTCCGGGTTCTCCTCGACCTCGCGCTGCACCATTCGGATGAAGCGCTCGTTCTTGTTGCGCTTCTCGGCGACCTCGCCGGCGTAGCCCAGGTGCTCGATGACCACCTTGGCAGGGGCGACGTCGAGGCCGGCCTGCTGGAGCGAGCGGACGTTCTGCTCGTGGATGCGGCCCTGGAACTTCAGGTCCGGATGCAGCCGGAACAGGCGGCAGGCGCGGTGCCAGAGCACGTCGCCATCGCCGCGCAGGGCCAGCACGTTGCGGATGTTGACGAAGTAGCCGCCGATGTTGTCGCGCGCCTCGGCGATCAGCTCGCGCAGGGCCGGGCCGTCGCCCTCCTGCAGGCGCTCGTCCGCGTCGAGCCAGAGGCCCCAGTCGCCGGTGGCGTGCTTCAGGGCCTCGTTGCGGGCGGCCGAGAAGTCCTCGATCCACGTGAAGTGGACCACCTTGGCGCCGTGCTCCTTTGCGATCTCGACGGTGCGGTCCGTCGATCCAGTGTCGACGAGGATGATCTCATCGACCACGCCGCGCACGCTTTCGAGGCAGTCGCCGAGGAACTCCTCCTCGTCGCGGGCGATCATCACCAGCGAGAGGCGGTTGGCGGTCTTCTTCGTCTCGGCGGCGGCAGTCGTCGTCCCGCTGAGCATCTCGTCGGCGCGGGCGATGGCCGCCGTGATGGCCTTGGCCTTTTGCGAGGAGTGGGCGCCGGTGGCCAGAAGCGCCTTGCGGCGGGTCATTGCGGCTTCGCGGGCGCGCTCCAGCGTGCGGCGGATCTCCGGCGAGTCTGGGCTGAAGACGAACGCGGCGGTGGCGTGCTCGATGGCCGAGACCGGGTCGCCGGCCTCCAAGCAGATGAACGCCAGGTTGTGGTGGAAGTCGCGCGGGCTCGGGGAGCGGCGGATGCCCTCTTCGAGCAGCTCGCGCGCCCGATCCTCGCTGCCGCTGCGGTAGAGGCCCACCGCCAGGGCGTTGACCACGTCCCAGTCGTCTGCGCTCTCCGTCAGGCACTCCTCGGCCTCGCGGATGGCGGTCTCCCAGTTGCCGGTGCGCGCGTCATCCAGCATCTTCTGCTTGCGGTCTTCGTAGCCGACCGTCACGACGGCGGTGGCGGGCAGGGCAACCGGCTGGACGCCGGCAGCGAGGGCCTGGAGGCGCTCGGCTGCAGTCTCGGCGGCGTGGGCCCAGGTGTGTCGGGCGGCGATGTCCGCGGCGGCCTGCCGGCCGATCTCGCGGGCCTTGGCGCGGTTGTCGTACACCTCGCGCAGGGCGGCCGCGAGCGCGTCGACGTCCGGCTCGGCCCAGTACGGCATGCGCACGGTCTGGAGGTCGCCGATGCGCTGCTCGGGCAGCTCGCACTTGGTGGCGGGCACGAGGTACGAGTTGCGGTGGTTGGCGAAGTCGAGCGCGGCGCCGAAGTTGGTGACGACGGTCGGCTTGCCGCAGGCCATGGCTTCGGCGATCGGCAGGCCGTATCCCTCGCCGCGGTACGGGTGCACGAGGCAGTCGCACGCCGCGTAGAGGCCCGGCATCTCGGATTCGTCGAAGTCGCGGGTCATGTGGACGATCTCGGGGCCGCCCGGGATGGCCTTGGCCGCCGCGATGAGCGCGCCGGCGTCCTGTCCGCGGTAGAACGTAGTGGCGCCGAAGTCCTTGATGACGAGCGACACGTCGTCGCTGCGGGTGAAGGCGCGTGCGTAGGCGTCCAGCAGGCGGTCGATGCCCTTGCGCCGGATGGTGCCTCCGACGAACAGGAACCGGAACCCGCGCTCGGTGGGCAGGTCGATGGGCCGGGTCTGCGGGTTGAAGCGGGCCGTGTTGATGCCATTGGGCACCACGTAGACCTTGGAGGCCGGCACGCCGCTCTCGATGTAGCAGTGGCGCACGAACTCCGACGGCACCCACACCTCGTCGACCGACTCCTGGATGCCGCGCACCCAGTCGACCGGCAGCGAGCCGTACTCCCAGGGCTGGATCAGCACGTAGCGCTGGGTCGACGGGCGCCTGAAGACGGGCGGGTAGGCGTGGCGCAGCGTGATCTGCGCGCCGGCCGGCTTCCGCCCGACGCACTTGGCGAGCGCCGGGAAGCGCGGATCGGCTTCGGGCCCGAACGTGTCGGGCTCATAGCCCTCGATGCCGAGGTCGACTGCGCCGCGGTCGAGGAGCGCCAGCGCCAGCTCGCGGTTGACGAGAGCCAGGCTGTGCTGGACGAAGAACGATCCCTGCCAGATGAGGCCGACAGGCCCGGAGTTGTTGGGATTGGCCATACCATGCTCCTGTTTCGCAGGTGGGCATTCGGTGCCGAGGGTACGTCGGAGGTGCTTCGGGCTGTGTCGCGACGGCCCGAACACCGTATTATCGGCAGGTTGTCATCTTCCCTGGAGGGTCGGCCTCCGTGCCGAGCGCGCCTCGGCTCGGCCCGCGGTGGCGACGGAGCGCCACCCTCCATTCGCGCGGGACGCCCGCCCCACCGCGGCTCCGCACCGGTCGGTGGGCTCAAGGGCCCGGCGGGGTGCGGAGACCCCGCCCCACCACGGCTCCGCACCGGGCGGTGGGCCCAAGGGCCCGGCGGGGTGCGGAGACA
>CAZFLM010000157.1:0-6685 GCA_964519955.1 uncultured Chthonomonadaceae bacterium
TGGCATGACATACAATATCGCGATGAGTGGCCGTCCTTTTTCATCGCGCTTCTAGGATGAAGCGCGGATTCACACTCATCGAGTTACTCGTCGTGATCGCGATCATCGCGATCCTAGCGGCGATCCTGTTTCCGGTCTTCGCCCAGGCCCGCGAGCAGGCGCGGAAGGCCAGTTGCACCTCCAACCTGAAGCAGCTCGACCTCGCCGTCCAGATGTACGTGCAGGACTACGACGAGGTGATGCCGTCGAGCAGCTCGAACGGCATGGTCGGCGAGCCCACGTACTTGTGCCAGCCCTACATCAAGAACTACCAGATCCTGTTCTGCCCGGACCGCAACCTCGCGGTGCCGATGACCGGCAACAACGCATGCGGGGGCATCGACAACCCGAACTGCGAGAGGAAGTGGTACGGCTACGGCTGGAACGTGGGATCGGGGTTCCCTGGCGGGTACACGGGCTACTGGACGGACGGCCTGTTCTCGTCCTGGAACCTGGGCGTCCCGTACTCCTACACGAGCCCGGGCGGTGTCGTCTATGCCGGAACTTGCGCGCAGGGAGTAGGACGTGCGCTGGCGGACATCGCCTCGCCGGCCATGATGTTCATGATGGCCGACACCGGCGACACGCCGCGCTCCAGCATGAGCCACAAGCGGATGTCGGCCTGCGTTGCCCCGACGGTCGGCGACATCATGCCCCGCCACTCGGGTGGCAACACGTTCTGCTTTGTGGACGGCCATGTGAAGTACATCAAGTACGACAACTCGCCGTACCACAACGACTACAACCCGAGCAATGCGGGCACCGGCGGCCCCAACGGGACGACGTGCTACGAAGAGAAGATCGTGCCCGATCCGTGCATGTGGAACAACGCCTACGACGGCAGCAATGGCAATTCGAGCACAACATTCCACTGCGCTGGGCTGTAGGTCAGGGGATGCGTGCGCCACTTGAGCGCATGGCGGGTACGGAACCGGGCGCTGCCCCAAGCGGCGCCCGGTTCGGTTCGCGGGCACTGGCGGCGCTCGATGGGGGTGGGCAGGCTCGAGCCGCGAGGCACCGGCGCGACTGGCTACCCCTTGATGCCCGTCATCGTCATCGGAGGCACAAACAGAAGGTCCGCTCAGCGCACCAAGCCTGAGCTCAGATGCGGCGCGCGCGCTGGTGAGGCGGGCTGCGCGGGCGCGAGTGGCGACCAAGCCGCATCTCGACGGGGCGCCGGGCGACACCGGCTCGCGGCCTAGCCAAAGCGGACAGACCGACAGCTAGGGAGGCGCTCATCGGGGCGCCCTTCTCGATGTGAACCAGGCCGTACGCGTCCCTGACCTCTGGCTTGGCCTGCGGTGACCCGAACTCGCGCCTAAGCTTGTGTGCTGCGAGGCGGCACTCCCGGTGGTGAGCCGGCGGCTCTGGCATGTCGAGCTAGCAAAGAACCGTAACTCCGCGCGATCAACTTCGTGGTGGGCGGACATGAGTCTCGGACTCATGTCCGCTTTGCGTTTGTCATGGCCGTATGGACCCGCGCACGCGGGCCCGATCAGGGCCTATGAGCCACCTCTTTCCCCGCACAAGCACCTGACTCCACGCCCACAAACACGCTGGCTCCGAAAAAGGTGTTGGGTATGCCCCAAAACCGCCCCGATTACCCTCCGCCGGCCCAAGAGTGCGCCGGCAGGAAAAACGAAATGAGATACGCAAAGGCGAAGGTGCAGTTCCTTGAGGACCTCCGATTGAGCGGCGCCGCCAAGACGACGGTAATCACATACCAGAGCTGGCTGAACAGGTACGAGAGGTATGTGGCCGATCACGGGTACCACGACGCCGAAGTCACGGAGGCATTTGGTGTGAGCCTCCTGCGCGAGTACCGCAAGTCCCTGAACCATTTGGCGAACAAGACAATCTGGTCTGCGTTCCACCTCCTGCGCAGTCTCGGCGATGTCCTGGCCGAGAGCGGCGCCATCAATCGCAACACAGCCAAGTCAGTTCCGATGCCGGAGAAGAAGTCACCTCCGCGCGAGTTGGTGTCAGACGCACACATCAAGGCGCTGGTCGGAGCGGTCAACCGACTGCGCGCGCCCCGCGATGTAGCATTCATGAGGGCGTTGCTATACACACTCCTCTTCACGGGAGTCCGCGCCACTGAGCTGGTCAGCATCCGTCTCCGCGACCTCAACCGTGAGGAGCAGACGCTGAACATCCGTGGGAAGGGCAACAAGTGGCGCGAGCTGTCTCCACCGCACGAGTTCTGGACAGCCATCGCCGCGTGGCTGCGCGAGCGAACACTGATGGGCTGCTCGCATGAGTGGCTGTTCGCTCAGGACCGCGGGCGGGGCATATCGGACGAGGGCCTCCGGGACTACCTTGAGGAGCTGAAGGCGCTCGCCGACCCAAAGGACGAGGACCACATCAAGCCGCACGCTTTGCGCCACTGGTTCGCCCGCAACATGCATCGCAACGGCGCAACGGTTCCGGCTGTTCAGGCGGCCCTTGGCCACTCGAACCCAATCACCACGTTCATCTACTTGGGGCTCAACAAGCCGGATACCCGCCAGATGCGGCGGTTCGCATCCCTACCAGCACTCACGATGGAAGAGGCAATCGATGCCGAGTGTGCCGTGATCCATGCCTCAGATGAGCGTGCCAGCAACGGCACCGCCAAGCCAGAACGCTCGATCGCACCACGCCCTCGCCGGATCGCCGTGCGGTAACACGCGCCGCGCTGCCCACTGATGCCACGGGCTCGCACCGGGCATCAGTGGGCAGGCCCAGCCCGGCCTGAGGGCTGGGTCGCTGCGACGCCGTCGAGGGACTCGTCGCGATTGCCCACCACCTGGTGACACTGCCGGGCCGACCTCCAGCATCCGATGGTGCCCGCCTTTGCCATGTCAGGTTCCCCCTGCTCGGATGCCCTCCGCAGTCCACCAACAGCGCTGGCGCCTTAATCCACCAGCAAGGCCCAGTCGAACGCGTCTGGCGCCTCGACCTCGGCTCTGGCGCCAGCCTGGACCACAAAGGCCGCGCCGAATCGCCCGTCTCGTGTGCTGTACCATCGCGCCCGCCGCTCCCCGGTCATCCGCGATAGGTCGAGCACCGCGCGCCCTCCGTGAGGTAGGTAAGCCGCCATCTGAGCGATCGAGGCCATCGCGTATGCCGTGCCGGACCTTACGAGGGCATCGTCCGGCGTCATCTCCCAGGGCGCGATGCGCTTCATGAACGCGGCCGCGAAGTCGATCTGTCTGTGCAGGGCTAGCCGCGGGTCCTTGTACGGCTTTCCGATCCTGTACTCCAGAGCATCGTCCATATAGGTGAAGTGGCCGCCGCTGACCAACGCGGTCCACATGGCGGCGCGGACCTCGTCGTCGCTCTTGTTGATCGTCCAGTCGGTGTCGAAGATGAGCGGTTGGCGAAGGTTACGGCGGGCCAGCATACCTCGTCGCACGAGCGCCGGTTCCCATCTCTGCACCACGTCGCTGTGCAACGGCAGGTCGCGGCGCATCGTGAGGTGCTCGCGGGGCATGGACTTCTCGATGTCGTTGATGTAGTCGCAGAGCGCCAGTTCCCACTCGGCGCTGTAGTAGTTCTCATTGGCGATCTCGTAGCGCACGTTGTCGAAGGCGTTGGTCGTCTCGACGATCTTGCGCACGAGGGCTTTCTGGTACTCCATCGCGCCGGGGTTCCGGAGTGAGCAGAAGCCGTTCGCGCCGTCGATACCGGTACCTGTATGGGCCGGATCGCCGTCGACGCCGTTGATGTTGTTGTCGCGCTGGAAGGCGTGGATCTTCCAGAGCTCGGCGTGCTTCAGCATCCATGCGTCCATCGCGATGAGCTGCAGTTGGATGCCGCGCTGCCGGGCGGCGCGGCAGAAGTCCGTGAGGCGGTCGAAGAAGGCGGGATTGAACCGCGCCAGATCGTACTTCGGCCGGCCGTCGTTGGCCAGGCCGGGGCCAGGTCGAAGGAACGGTTCCACGTGACGTGCCGGGATGGGGTCGGTCGTGATCTCCTCGCATCCCCACCACAGCCAGACTCGCGCCGTGTTCAGCCCTCGCGAGTGCAGACTGTCAAGGGCACGCACGTAGTCGAAGTTCACGTCGGAGAAGGTACCCCAGGTATAGTCGCCAACCAGCACAACAGGACGCCCGCGGGCGTCCTGGAAGTAGTACGGGTTGCTGGGCAAGACCGACAGCGCTCCGCTGCCCCTCGCTGGCGCAGCTACCGCATGTTCGGGACGCAGACTGCCCTCGACGAACCGCCGTTCCTCGGCGTCCAGCTGATCGAACAGAGCGGCATGGCGCAGATCGAAGCACCTCCAGGGGCGTCTGTCTTCGGA
Organism: uncultured Chthonomonadaceae bacterium; assembly: GCA_964519955.1. Lineage (GTDB taxonomy): Bacteria > Armatimonadota > Chthonomonadetes > Chthonomonadales > CAJBBX01 > CAZFLM01. The sequence continues at coordinate 4,325 of CAZFLM010000157.1, forward strand.
TCGGCGCGTGTCGCCGTTGTGGAAGCACCACCCCGCCGCGCCGCCGGCCCTCGCGCCCTGCAGGTCCGCGGCGAAGTCCTCCGCCCGCGGCTCCCAGTCGCTGTAGCCGCGTCGGAACGGCTCCTGGTACTGAATGGGGGCGACGCGACTAATCCGGTCCATTGTGGCAATGCACTGGCGGGTCTGCTGCTCGGTCTGCGCCGGTGAGCCCGCCTGGCGGGGCCGGTGCGGCGCGACGAAATCCAGATGCGCGTCCACCAGCGCCTCGCGGACGTACCGGTCGTCCAGATCGTGTCCGCCGAACGAGGCTGTGACGAGGAGTTCGGGAGACAGGCTGCGGGCGAGTTCGCGGAGTTCGCGGAGTTCCTCGGTGGAGACGTAGCGCATGTCGCGCACGTCGCGTTCGTTGGCCAGGTCGAGGTACCAGTTGCGGTGCCCGGCCAGCGCTTCGATCACGCTGCGCACAGCAGTGCGATGGGCGGCCATATCGGGTATGCCGCCGCCGGCGGCGGAGCGGCCACGCGACAGCGTGACGTCGACAACGAGGCCGTGGCGGTCGCACTCGGTCACAAGATGCTTGAGGCGACCCATATAGGGCGCGCGCGGCCGTCCTGCCGCATCCAATGCGCTCACGTCGTCGCCGCGATAGCTCCAGGTGGCCCACACGCGCAGCCAGTTGATGCCATGCCGCTGCATCGCGTCGAGGTCGCGCTTCAGCACGGCATCGGGCGCGCCCAGCCCGCCGTAGTAGCTGATCCCCAGCAGGAAGGCCGGTCTGCCGTTGATGGTGAAGCGGCTGCCGGCCGCCCCTAGAGTGGTCCCAAACGCATCATTGCTTGCGCCGAATAGCGCAGCCGCCGCGAGGAACACGATCGCAACCATCAGGTGGCGTCTCACCGATGCACCTCCTCTTCTATCCGGTCCGGCATGCAGCACATGCGCAGCCGTCGAGCCGCCGGGCCGGCACCAGGCGTGTCGGGCGATGCCAACTGACCTGCCGACGAGCCGCCGCATCCAGTTGCAGTCCTGGCGGAGGCGCTGGGTCAGTCGCTTGCGTTGGCTACCCACTGAGCGTACCAGAGGCAAGAGCCACCGAGGGATGCGTCAGTCCGGCTCAACTGGACATCGGCGCTGTCCCGCAGCACTTCCCGCCACCCGGTGTTGGCTCTGTCAGGCATCCAATGCGTCCGCACAGACCCTCAATCCTCGTCAACTCCGCCGCGACGGCGTCCTGTCCCTCGGCCTGCAGTTGCTTGGCGCGCTCCATGCCGCTCTGAGCCGCCTCCAGCACCTCCTTCAGATGCCCATTGCACCAGCGCCTGCCCGGACTCGTCTGCCAGGCCGCTCAACTCAGCCGTCAACGCGTCCCAGTCGCGGGTGCTATGCTCCCGCCTCACGCGCGTCGGCCACAAACCGCGCCATCGACGCCGCCAACTGGTCCAGCACGACCATCCACTCGCCGAGGTGCTTCTCGCCTTCGGGAGTCAGGGAGTAGAGATGACGCGCGGGGCCGCTGCCGGACACGTCCCATTCCGAGGTCACGCAGCCGTTGGCCTCCAGTGCGCTGAGCACGCGGTACAGGGCGGCACGCTCGATACGCGAGTCCGTGAGCGCGTGTTCCTGCAGCGCCTTCGCCAGGTCGTAGCCATATGCCCTCCCCTTCAGCTTCAGTTGGTACAGCACGACGGGCTCGACGAAGCGGTACAGGTTGCCCATCGAGCAGGAGCACGGCCTCTCGTGCCCGTGGCGATGACACATTCCCCTCGGCATCGCGTCACACCATTCCTTTCCGGCCGACTTCCGACAAGTCGCGGCGTTTCACTTGACACATTATAGACTCATGCGTATACTAGATGCAACTCGCACCTAGCCGCCAACTGCACTGGATGCGCCGGTGCGTCTGGCAACGGAGGCCACGATGAAGATTGCGGTAACAGCTACCGGGAATGCGCCCGACTGCGAGGTCGAGCCCAGGTTCGGGCGGGCGCCGGGGTTCCTCGTCTACGACACGGACAGCGACGCCTGGGCATACGAGGACAACCAGGTGAACCTGAACGCCGCCCAGGGGGCCGGCATCCAGGCCGCGGAGCGTGTCGTTCGAGCGGGTGCATCGGTCCTCCTGACTGGCCACTGCGGCCCGAAGGCGCACAAGGTGCTGACCGCTGCCGGTGTGGCGATCTACGCCGGCGCCCAGGGCTCGGTGGAAGGGGCGGTGCGCCAGTACCGGGCCGGGCAACTCACCCGGTCGCTAGAGGCGGATGTCGATGGCCACTGGCAGTAAGATCAGGGGGCGAGCCAACAGGCCGTTCAACGGCAGGAAGGAGTACCACCATGCCACGGAGAGACGCAACAGGCCCGAGA
>CAZFLM010000158.1:0-6591 GCA_964519955.1 uncultured Chthonomonadaceae bacterium
GTGTCGCGAGCATGACGCAGGCGCCGAAATACTTCGAGAACCGCCCGAATTGCTCGACAGCCGTTTTCTCGTCGGGATTGTTCATGAAATTGACGTATCGTTTGAGCACATCGCAATCGAATTCCAGGGTGTTTTTGATGACCCCGCGATACTGTTCGTTGAGTTCGTCGCGGAGCATGTTCATGAAGGCGCTGTTGTAGACGCGGTGCATGCCGAGCGTGCGGACGAAGTATCCCTCCATCAGCCAGAACGCCTCGGCGAGCAGCAGCGTGTCAGGCGCTTCCTGCGCCACGCGGTCGACCACCTCGCGCCAGAACTCCTCCGGCATGGCCTCGTTGAACTGGCGGCGCGTCATGGCGTGCTCGGCCCGCGAGGGGATGTCGCCGCCGGTGCCCGGTTCGGGGAACCACAGGCGCTGGAAGTGCTTCTTCGTGAGCGTCATGGCGGCATCGAACCGGATGACCGGGAACTGCCGGGCCACGTGCAGGATGGTCTGGATGACCGCCTCGCGCACCTCCGGGTTCAGGAAGTTGAGCTGCGCGGTGTCGTTCCACGGCATGCGCGTGCCGTCGTTGCCGTGGTAGACGTACTTCACCGAGCCGGTCCAGCGGTCGAGGCGCTTGAACACCACCGCGGCGTCGGACCGCTCGTAGTAGTGGTCCTCCAGGAAGATGCCGACGCGCTCGTCGCTCGAGTGGTCGGCCCCGTTGAAGCTGTAGACCGGGAACGGGCTGTAGTCGAGCGAGACGAACCAGTCCGGGTGCTCGATGACCCAGCGCGAGTCGATGCCCATGTGGTTGGGCACCATGTCGCTGGCCAGCCGGATGCCGCGCTGCTTCGCCCGAACCTTCAGCTCCTGCAGCGCCTCGTCGCCGCCGAGGTCGGCCGCGATGGTGTAGTCCGCCAGCGAGTAGGCCGAGGCGACGGCGTCCGGGTTGCCGCACATCTGCTTGATGGCTCGCGAGGCCTTGCTCCGCTCCCACAGGCCGATGAGCCACAGCACGGTGAAGCCGCGGCTCGCGATGAGGTCCAGTTCCTCGTCGGGGATCTGGTCGAGCCGCGCAACTTCGCGCTGGTACTTCCGAGAGAGCTGGTCCAGCCAGACGTGGGCGTTCTTGGCGAGCAGCACAGCGCGGGGCATCCAGTCGCGGTCCGGGCTGAAGCGCTCGGGCTCGTCGTAGCCGGCCAGGTCCGCGTAGGAGGGCACCAGCGCAGGGCCCGGGCCGAAGAAGACGGGCTTCTCCTCCTCGCGAATGAGGTCCAGGCCGCCGAGGAGCTTGAACAGGTACGTGCCGATGAACCAGCCCCACTTCGTGCGGATGTAGTCGAGCTGGGCCGAGAGCGAGTGCGGCGCCGCGCGCGAAGGGCCACGCAGCACCTCGATCAGGCTCACTCGCTCGGGGCCGAACGTCGGGTTGTCGGCGAGGAAGCGCTCCAGCTCGGCGACGACCGCGCGGTACGGCGTCTCACGTTGGAGGGCGGTATCGTCGAACAGCTCTTGATAAGGCGCGCAGGCGGGGTTGGTGTTGGCGAGCCACAGCATCACCAACTCCTCCAGCGCAACCTGCCGGTTCGGCGTCCCGTCCGTGGCCCCGTCCAGGTACTCGTCGACCGTCAGCTCGCGCCGGTAGACCCGCAGCGGCGGGAACTCGTCCGTGAAGCGGCGCAGCACGCGGTCCACCGCGTCCGGCCCGAGCGACCCGGCGGTCCGCGCGAGGGCCTTGCCGAACACGTTCGGGTCTACCTCGTCGCGGTAGCGCTTGCACGCCAGGTGCAGCATCTCGTCGATGAGGCCGAGGGCGTTGAGTTGGCCGGCCTGCACCGCCTGCTCGGGGAAGCGGACGAGGTCGCGCGTGGCGTTCATCTTCTGCGCGAACTCGCGGACGGCGCGGAAGTTGGGGAAGATGACGTTGCCGGCAGATGCGTAGAGCGCTTCGCCGAGCTGGTAGCGGTCGCGCGCCTTCCGCGATATGTGCAGCTCCCTGTGCAGGGAGGCGTTGTCGGTGTTGGGGTTCAATGACGTGTCCTCTGGTAAACCCTGTTGCGGCACTTCGGTTCAGCGAACTTCTCTTCGGCGGCCCTCGATACCTCCCCGCGCGCAGGAGCCACCCCCCGAAACGCCGAACCGCCCACCAGCCGTATCGCGATGCAGAGGAGCACCCCATATGGACGACACCACACTGCGCGCCTGCTTCGGCGGGCTGCCCGCCTCGATCACCGTAACCGACCGCGAGGGCATCATCGTCGAAATGAACGAGGCCTCCATCCGCCAGTTCGCCAAGTCCGGCGGCGCCGCGCTGATCGGCACGAACAGCCTGGACTGCCACCCGGAGCCCTCGCGCAGCCTCTTCGCGGACATGCTGCGCAACCCGCGCCCGCACGTCTACACGATCGAGAAGGCGGGCAAGCGGACGCTCATCTACCAGACGCCCTGGTACCGCGACGGCGAGTATGCGGGCTACGTCGAAGCGTCCTTCGAGCTGCCGGCCGAGGTGCCGAACTTCGTGCGGGGGTAGCCGGACAGGAGGCACACGATCATGGTGACGACCTGGAGCCGGGCGGCGGCGGTGCTCGCGCTTGCCGGCATCTGCGCCGCGAGTGCCCACGCCAAGTTCGCGCGGACGTGGGAGGCGGTTCCCTTCGACCGTCTGCTGACCAACGTCGGCGCCTACGTCAAGGCCCACCCGAAGGACGCACAGGGCACCTACACCCTCGGCCGCCTCCACAGTCTTGCGTTCGCCGAGCGAGTGCGGGATGGCAAGATTGAGGCGGTCGTCAAGGACTGGCAGAGCGGCAAGCCCAAGGACGTGCCTGGGTTCCCGATCTACGAGTCGGTGCAGGTCAAGCCAGACGCTAACCGCGGCGCGCTCACTCCGGAACTGAAGACCCACCTGAAGGAGTCGGTACGCCTGTACCGCCGAGCCGTCGAGCTGGAACCGAGGAACGGGCTCTTCCTGCTCGGCTGCGCCTGGATGCTCGAGCAGGGCGCCCCGTTCGCCGCATCAGTCGGGACGCTCCCGGGCTTGCGGCGCGCTGCATCCGGCGCCTGGCGTGCCGAGGCGCTCGCCCTGTACCGCCGCGCGTACCAGATCGAGATGCCGAAGAACCTGAAGGGCCAGCCGATGCTGGCGAGCGGCGGCGACGCGTTCATCGGCATCGAGGCCGGCGAGGGAATCGTCCGCCTCCTGGGCAAGGCCGCCAAGTCGCCCCAGGATCAGGCCGAGATCGCGCGGGTGGAGGAGCAGATCAAGTCGGCCAACGCGCAGCCCCACGCGGTCACCCCGATACTCGTCTCCCTCCGCCCGGACGCGCAGCTGGCCGACCTGCTCGCGCCGGCGCGAGTCGTCACGTTCGACCTGGCCGCCACGGGCTCGCAGCAACGCTGGCCGTGGGTGCGGCCGGACACCGGCATCCTCGTTTGGGACCCGGAGCGCAAGGGGCGCATCGCGTCTGGCGGCAGGCTCTTCGGCTCGCGCACCTGGCAGATGTTCTGGCGCAATGGGTATGAGGCCCTCGCCGCGCTGGACGACAACCGCGACGGCTCCCTCACCGGCAAGGAGCTGGCGGGCATCGCCGTCTGGTTCGACCGCAACGGCAACGGCCGCTCCGACCCCGGCGAGGTGGTTCCGGTGGCCGACCTGGGCATCGTGCGCCTCGCGGCCTCCGCATCCGGCGAGACCGATGGCGTGCCCGCCAACCCGCGCGGCATCGAGCTGCGCGACGGCACCGCCTGCCCCACCTACGACTGGACGCCGCGCCCGGTGAAGTGAGGAGGGCTGTGCGGCGGCCTAAGGTACACTTGGCATAAGCGCCAACGAACATGGCTGTTGCTGGCGGGCTCCCGCCACCGGAGGCTGCGATGAGCTATGACGGGATCATCACCATAGAGCCTGGAAAGCGCGGCGGGCGCCCCTGCATCCGCGGCATGAGGATCGCGGTGGCCGACGTGCTTGGCTGGCTGGCCGCCGGCATGTCGCACGACGACATCCGCGAGGACTTCCCCGAGGTGACCGAGGAGGACATCCGAGCTTGCCTCGCCTATGCGGCCGATCGTGAGCGACGCATCCTCGTGGCTCAGTAACCAGCTCCTCCGGCCGCCGCTCCACTCCCACACCGCCTCCCGCATCGCTCCCACCATCCCGCCCTGATCCGCGTCCATCTGTGGTTTCCGTTTGGCACCCTCCCCCTTGACAACTGCGCTGCTTTGCCCTACACTGACTCGCAACACTACACTACGTGTACGTATGAATTGGCAGGTGGCTCGATGACCGACGGACACGACCTGGCGATGGCACTGCGCACGGCGTACCTCGCCATGCACCGGCAAGCCAATGCGTCGGTGGCGGCGGCCGGCATCACCGTCGACCAGTTCGTGGTGCTGTGGGCCCTGGCCCAGACGCACTCGGCGACGCAGCAGGAGCTGGCGCGCCGCACCGCGTCGGACCCCAACACGCTTCGGGCGATGCTGCTCCTACTCGAGCGCAAGGGCCTCGTCCACCGGCCGCGATGCGCCACCGATCGCCGCGCCCGCGCCGTCGAGCTAACCCCAGCGGGCGAGCTGCTCTTCGCCGACGTCTGCGCCATGAGCGACCCCTTTCGCGACCGCCTGGTGGGGGCACTCGGCGCGGACGATGCGGCGACCCTCGTGCGCCTGCTGGGCCGGGTCGCGTCCGCCATGGCGGAGCCCACACTGGAACCGGAGCAACCGTAGTCACGACGACCGATCACAGGAGATCGACGTATGGACCACGCACGTGCATTCGTCCGGCGCCACGCGCCACTTGCTCTGCTTGCAGTCCTCCTCGGCAGTGCCGCCCACGCGCAAGCGCCCGCTCCGGGGCAGTTCGCCGCACCGAAGCCAGGCCCTGCGCCGCTGCCCACCCTCGCGGCCCTGCCGAGGATCGATGACGCATCGTTCTACGCGCAGGCGAACGTCCCGCACGGCACGGTAGTCCAGGCCACCTACAGGAACCAGGTGGGCCAGGATAAGCGGATGCACATCTACCTGCCGCCCGGCTACGACAAGGACACGGGCGCGAAGTACCCCGTGCTCTACCTGAACCACGGCGGCGGCGATGACGACTCGCGCTGGACCTCGACCAACCCGCAGGGCGGCAGCGCGCAGTTCATCCTCGACAACCTGATCGCCGCGGGCAAGGCGAGGCCGATGATCGTGGTGATGCCGAACACGCAGGGGCTCGCCGCGGCCACGCCCTCGACGCCGGGCAAGGACGACGCCTGCACGACCGAGTACCTGAAGGACATCATCCCCTACGTCGAGAGCCACTACCGCGCGAAGGCGGGCCGCGAGAACCGGGCGCTCGCCGGGCTGTCGATGGGCGGGTTCGTCGTCATGAACACCGGCCTGACGCACCTCGACACGTTCGGCGAGTTGTACGTCTATAGCTCGGGCTACTTCCCCCAGAACCTGCAGGCGTTCGAGGACAACCTGAAGCCGGTGCTGGCCGATCCGAGGACGAACGAGGCGCTGCTGCGCGTGCCGCTCTACATGGCGGCCGGCGAGACCGACATCGCGCTGCCCAACGCCCAGAAGACGCTGAGCGTGCTGAACAGGTATGCGGTGCGCAACTTCTGGGTGCTGAGCACCGGCGGGCACGAGTGGGCCAACTGGCGGCGCTACCTGTGGCAGACGGCCCAGGTCATGTTCGCCGAAGACCCCAAGGCAGGCTCCATCGCCCTGGCGCATGCGCCGGCCGGCTACGAAGTCGCCCGCGAGGGCATCGCGCGCGGCAAGACGGAGATGCTGGAGTACGACTCGAAGAGCGTGGGCATCCAGCGCAAGGCGCGCGTCTACCTGCCGCCGGGCTACTCGACCGCGGCCAAGTACCCCGTCCTCTACCTGCTGCACGGCATCGGCGGCGGCGACGGCGACTGGATCGGGGCCGGCAAGGCGGACGCAATCCTGGACAACCTGTTCGCCGACAAGAAGGCGGCGCCGATGATCGTGGTGATGCCGAACGGCCGCGCGAGCAAGACGCCGGCGCCGCAGAACCCGTTCTCCGAGGACGCGATGGCGGTCTACGCGGCGTTCGAGGACGACCTGCTAAAGGACCTCGCGCCGGCCGTCGAGGCAAAGTACTCGGCCCGCACCGACGCCGACGGCCGGGCGATCGCGGGGCTCTCGATGGGCGGCGGGCAGGCGCTCAACTTCGGCCTGAAGCACCTCGACACGTTCGCCTGGGTCGGCGGCTTCTCGTCCGCGCCCAACACACTGCCCATCGCCGAACTGGTGCCCGACCCCGCCGCCACCACCAAGAAGCTGCGCCTGCTCTGGGTGTCTGTCGGCGACAAGGACTTCATCATCCAGATCAGCCTGGGCGTCCACGCCGGCCTCACCGAGCGCAAGGTGCCGCACGTCTGGTACTTGGAGAGCGGCGCGCACGAGTGGCCGGTCTGGAAGAACGACCTCTACCAGTTCGCACAGATGGTCTTCCGGCCCGCGAAGCCGTAGCGGGGACGAGTACCCGGCGCGCCGCAGAGGGCGCGCCCCACAGGTGGCTGCCGCGTGACGGTCCGTGCGTAGGGCGGGGCCTCCGCGCCCCGCCGGGTTGTTGACGTTGCACTCGGGCG
>CAZFLM010000159.1:0-4936 GCA_964519955.1 uncultured Chthonomonadaceae bacterium
CCGTAGAACATGGCGCGCACGACGTCGTCCGGCTCGGTGTTCATCGTCGTATCGACGTCGAGCGACGTGTGCGTCACGTCGTCAACGATGCCCACGGTGAAGTGGTTCTTCGGCTTGGCCTTGCCGACCTCGTCGAGGGCGGCCTTGACCATCGCCGGCGTGAACTCCTTCGAGGAGAGACCATAGCGGCCGCCGATGATCTTCGGCGCGGGGCCTTCCCAGCTCTCGGCGAGCGTCGTGACCACATCGCTGTAGAGCGGCTCGCCCACGGCGCCCGGTTCCTTGGTGCGATCGAGGACCACGATGCCCTTGACGGTCTTCGGCAGAGCTGCGATCAGGTCGGCGCCCGACCACGGCCGGTACAGGCGGACCTTGATCGCGCCGACCTTCTCGCCCTTGCTGACGAGGTAGTTGACGGCCTCGGTGGCTGCCTCGCAGCCGGAGCCCATCAGGACCACGACGCGCTCGGCATCCGGGGCGCCCACGTAGTCGAACAGGTGGTACGAGCGGCCCACGACCTCGGCGAACTTGTCCATAACCTTCTGGACGATGCCCGGCGCGGCGATATAGTACGGGTTCACGGTCTCGCGCGCCTGGAAGTACACGTCCGGGTTCTGCGCAGTGCCGCGGAGGATCGGGCGATCCGGGCTCATCGAGCGAGCGCGGTGCTCGCGAACCAGCTCGTCGCTGATCAGCGCGCGGATGTCCTCGTCGCTGAGCTTCTCGATCTTCTGCACTTCGTGGGAGGTGCGGAAGCCGTCGAACGCATGCAGGAACGGAACGCGAGCCTCGAGCGTGGCGGCCTGGGCGATGAGCGCCAGGTCCTGTGCCTCCTGCACCGAGTTGGAGAACAGCATGCCCCAACCGGTGGAGCGGCAGGTCATCACGTCGCTGTGGTCGCCGAAGATGGACAAGCCCTGCGCGGCGATCGAGCGGGCGGTGATGTGGAACACCGCGCTCGTCAACTCGCCGGCGATCTTGAACATGTTCGGGATCATCAGCAGCAGGCCCTGGCTGGCCGTGAAGCTGGTGGTCAGCGCGCCGGCCTGCAGGGCGCCGTGGCACGCGCCGGCGGCGCCGCCTTCGCTCTGCATCTCCTGGACGTACGGCACCAGGCCCCAGATGTTGCGCATCCCCAGGGCCGCGTAGGCATCAGCCATTTCGGCCATGGGGGTCGAGGGCGTGATCGGGTAAATCGCGACGACTTCGCTCGTCTTGTACGCGACGTACCCCGCGGCCTCGTTTCCGTCGACCGTCACGAAACTGCGTGGCATGGTAGTGGGTCCCTTCTGTGAGATAGGCGCGCCGGCGGCAGCCGGCAGGCCTCCTCCCGCTTCAACGCATGTTGGCCGGCGGTGAGCCGGTCCGTCTCCTTGCTGGCAACAACCTCGCCCTGCTGTGTGGCGACGTCCTTGAGCAAACAGAAAGGCCGCCCTCTGCTGAGGAACGGCCCGGTGTTCACGTATTTAGCTGGGCTACGAGTGCAGCGTTAAGGCTGTGAGGCTTGCTCGAGAGCATGAGCTTCGCTTCGCCGCGCGTCTCCGCGCGAGAAGCATCGTCCGCCGTCCACTGGTGCATCCTGAGCATCACCTCGCATCCCATATTATGGCACAGGTCCCCCCCAATGGCGGCGGTTGGTTAGGACTCGAAGTGTCAGATTGGCCGGTACGCGGCTAGTCGGCAGCGATGCGGGCCATGGCAGCCTGCGCGATCGCTGCCATCACGCTCTCGATGTCACCATCGACCTCATCGTCAGCGATACGAAGGACGGCGACCCCGTCGCGCGCCAGGATGGCGTCACGCTCGGCATCGTAGTCGGCCTGAAGCGCGTGCGGGGCGCCGTCCAGCTCGACGGCCAGGCGAGCGCGATGGCAGTAGAAGTCGACGATAAACCCCTCTATCACTTGCCGACGGCGGAAGTGCAGACCGTCCAGGCGATTCGCACGCAGACAGCTCCACACGCGCCGCTCCTGCGGAGTCATACCGCGGCGAAGCTGCTGTGCCAACTCGGCCTTGCTGGGCGAGATGCCCGTGAGCAGACGCCGGCAATCGGGATCCGCCATGCAGTCCCTCCATCATGGAAAGGGCATCGGCGAGACGGTCGACAACGGCACCCACCCCGGCCTTCGGCCACCCCTCCCGAATCGGGAGGGGACACATTCCGGCCGCTCGGGCTAGCCCTGGGATGCTTTGAGTGCTGCCCCAACGTATTACGCGATGATACCATGACCGATCAAATGGCACCTGCACACGCCACCGCATCGTCCCCTCCCGATTCGGGAGGGGTGGCCGAAGGCCGGGGTGGGTTGCCCTACCCCTCCGCCACCGCCTCCAGCAGCGCCGTGCAGCGCTCGATGCCCGTCAGGCTCATCCGCACGCGCGGGAGGTGGATGCCATCGGCGGGGAGCGCGATGGAGAGCGTGGGCGCCAGCGGGGTGAAGAGGATCGTCTGGCTGCCGCTCTTGGCGCCGGTCAGGTGCAGGTGCAGGCCCTGCGACTGCAGCCGCTCGGCCGTGGCGATGCCGAACGCGGGGTCGATGAAGTTGTTGCGCTCGAAGACGCGGATGGCCGGCAGGTCGAGGCGGCTCTCGCGCAGGTTCGTCAGCCCGGGCACGTCGGCGTTGGCGACAAGCTGCAGGTTCGGGGCGTGGCGCGTCAGGAACGTGACCGCCTTGCGAGCCACGTCCATCGCGCACTCCTCGCCCATCACGTAGAGCGCGCCGACGGAGCCGTCGTCCAGCCGCCGCACCGCCTCGCCCACGCAGTAGGCCGTGACGCGCGGGTCCAGCGCCTTGCCCTCGATCGTGTCGTCGGGGAAGGTCGTCTCCTCGAGGTACGTCCAGCCGGTCCGATAGGCGCGCACCCGCTCCCCGTGCAGGGCCAGCACCACGTCGCTGCCATCGAGCGCGAGACTGCTCTCTACCCGGTACGCCTCGGCGCCGGTCTCAGCCAGGTAGTCGAACGCCTGGAGCCGGCTACTCGCATAGACGCCCGCCCGCGTGCCCCAGTGCCGCGTCAGGTAGCCGCCGCCCCGCTCTGCCGGCATCGGCCCCAGCACGCAGCCGCCGACCTCGTCGACGTGCGACACGAACACCGTCCGCAGGTCGGCGGGCGACGCGCCGGCCTTCTGGAACAGGCAGAACCCGTCCGGCACGAGCGTCTTGGTGTAGCCCTCGCCGAACCATCTGCCCAGGACGTCCCACACCGGGCCGCACGCGGTCCCGATCGACGGGGCCTCCGTCAGCGCCTTCAGCAACTCGCGATCGACCATCCTTACCCTCCTTGTCCATCCCCCGCCACGCACCAGCCTGTGGGGCGGGACCTCCGCGTCCCGCCGGGCTTGTGGCACGTCCCGCCGGGCTGTGGAGCGTCGCCAGGCTGTGGCGGCTCCCGCCGACCTACGCATACGGCTCCGGTAGCGTGAGCGGTCCCAGGTGGCTCGTGTCGTTCAGCAGGCGTATCCACGAGCGCTCGGGCCCGTACTCGACCATGCTCAGCGATGCGTTGTCCAGCCAGATGCGCCGTATGCTCGTCACGGTGGCGCCCACCGCGTCGCAGAGCGGCGCCCGAAGGCACCCTCCATGGGCGACGACCAGTACATGCCCCGCTGCGTGCTCCTGGCGTATCTGGGCCACGACCCCCGTCACGCGGTCCCACACGGATTGCAGCGGCTCCGAGCCGGGCGGGCGGTTGGCGAACGAGTCGCGGCGGAACGCCAGCAGCTTCTCCTCGTCGCCCCGCGCGATGATGTCCTCGGCGTTGAGCCCCTCCCACTCGCCCAGCATCTGCTCCCGCAGGCGGTCGGTCGTGCGAATCGGCAGGCCGTGCGGCTCCGCCACGATCTCGGCCGTGACGCGCGCTCGCTGCAGGTCGCTGCTCCAGACCGCGTCGAAGTGCGTGTCCGCCAGGCGCGCGGCGAGCGAGCGCGCCTGCGCCAGGCCCTCCTTGGAGAGCGGGATGTCCGTATGCCCCTGCATGCGGAGCTGGTGGTTCCAGGTGGTAATTCCGTGCCTGACAAAGAAGAGACGCAGCAATGACCGTTCCTTTGGCTAGATTGGCGGCGCTCAGGCCGACCGGATGTACTCCAGGCTGGTGGCAAGATCGACGAACGGGTCGCGGAGGTGCGTGTCCTGCTCGACGAACACCCAGCCCTCGTAGCCCACCTCGCGCAGGGCGCGCAGCACCGCCCGGTTGTCGAGCCCGATGTTGCCCGCTCCCAGCTCACAGAAGCGCCCGCGCTCGCCCCAGCGTCCGAGATCGGCGTCCGGGTTCGTGACGAGCCAGTCCTTCAGGTGGATCGCGACGAGCCGGTCCGGGCAGCGCCGCACCACGCCGACCGGGTCGCCGCCGGCCGCCGCCAGGTGCGCCGTATCGAGCACCAGGCCGCAGTTGGGGCAGGCCGCCAGGAATGCGTCGAGCTGCTCCTGCGTCTCGACCGGCGTGCCCAGGTGGTTGTGGAGCGCCGCTCGCAGCCCCCAGCGCGCGCACGCGGCAGCATGCTCCTCCGCCTGGCGGCAGAACGCGCCGAACTCCCGCGCCGACACGCCCACCCAGACGTACCCCTTGCCGAGCCCGGCGGTCCAGCGGATCGAGGTTTCGATGTTCGGGCCGCGGCAGGTGCCGAAGTCCATGCCGAGCCTGCGGTAACGCGCCGCCTTCTCGATGGCGTCTGCCGCGCTGCAGGCTTCGACGCGCTCGATGCCGTCGTAGCCCACCTCCCTCAACCGCCGCAGCCGCTCCTCGATGTCGAAGCACCCGCCGTCCCACACGTTCATGCCGTAGTCGGCCACGCCAACAAGCATCAGGATCTCCTCCGCCCGTCGAGTACAACGTCGCGGTGGGATGGGCGTCCCCGCCCGTCCAGTACAGCGTGCCGGCGCCCCAGACCAGTCCGAAGGACGACTGGCGGAACGCCACAATGCCGGTGGGCTTGTCC
>CAZFLM010000159.1:5036-6351 GCA_964519955.1 uncultured Chthonomonadaceae bacterium
CACCGGTCCACCGAGCCAGCCGCAATGCCCGCCCACACGCCGCGGCCGCTCGCCCGACGTCCGAAGGACGACTGGCGGAACGCCTCAATGCCGGCGGGCTTGTCCCACCGGTCCACCGAGCCAGCCGCAATGCCCGCCCACACGCCGCGGCCGCTCGCCCCACGTCCGAAGGACGACTGGCGGAACGCCTCAATGCCGGTGGGCTTGTCCCACCGGACCACCGTGCCGGCCTCCACGCCTTCGCCCAACTCTCCGCCCTTAGTGAGGGAACGGCATGTACTGCTGCGTCCCCGAGACCATGCCCCAGATGGCCCAGAACGTGGGCACGACGTAGTCGCCCAGCACCAGGCCCAGGAAGAACGGCAGCGTCGCGCGGTAGAGCTTCACCCCGCCGAACCGCACCACCAGCGACTTCAGCGCCCAGGCGACGAAGAACGGGCACCACATGTAGTCCATGCTCGGGTTCGTAGCCAAAGCGTACCCCAACGGGTGGATGGGCCACCACGGCAGCGCCAGCCGCAGCTTCGCCAGGCCGAGCGCGATGACCAGCCCCGCGCCGGCGGCCACCATGCCCACCGTGTCCTGCGGCGTGGGAGACGCGATGAGCCCGGCGGTGCGGTTCATCTGGTCCAGACCGAGCTTCGCCACCGCCGCCCGCACCTTGGCCGAGGACTGGCCGTACTCGTAGTAGATGTGCAGGTGCGCCCAGAACGCCGCCAGCGTGCCGATGAGCGCCGCCCAGACGAGCGGCCACAGCAGGGCGCCCGGCGCGAATCCGCCCGACTGAGCCATGCGCAGCCCCTTCATCTGGTGCGGGAAGGGGTTGTCGCGCATGTCCTGCACCCACGCACCGTAGCCCTGCAGGATGACGAGCGAGCGCGGCGACAGGCGGTCCGCGCCGAACGCGTCCGTGGTCACCCCGGCGGGCGTCCAGATCGGCGAGAACGCCCACCCCGCCCCGGCTTCCGAGACGATGCGGCCCAGCGTCAGCGCGAAGGCGAGGTAGACCGCTACGAACAGCGCCGCGAGATGCACCGGCAGCCCCGAGCACACCAGGAAGCCCACCAGCACCGCGACGCCCGCGCCACCGCCCATCACCGCCCAGCGGATGGGCATCAGCTCGCCATCCGGTGCTGCCCGCCCGGCCCGGGCCTCGCGCCACGCCTGCGCCAGCGGACCCCGCAGCGACCACAGTGCGAGCAGCGCCAACCCGATGAACGCGCCGACGGACTGCTCGCGGATGAACGGAGCGCGGTTCGCCAGGCTCGTGCCCCCGCCCTCGGATTGGCCCATCGCCGCGCTCGCCACGTTGGCC
>CAZFLM010000160.1:0-6198 GCA_964519955.1 uncultured Chthonomonadaceae bacterium
GAAGAGTATCACCTCGCCGGCGGCCTTACGGACCTCGTCCATCACCCGCTTCATGCGCTCTTCGAACTCGCCGCGGTACTTGGTGCCCGCCACCAGGCCGGCCAGGTCCAGCGCGACGATGCGCTTGTCCTTCAGCGTCTCGGGGATGTCGCCGGTGATGATGCGCTGCGCGAGTCCTTCGGCGATGGCGGTCTTGCCGACGCCGGGCTCGCCGAGCAGGCACGGGTTGTTCTTGGTGCGGCGCGAGAGGATCTGGATGACGCGCTCGATCTCGGAGTGGCGGCCGACGACCGGGTCCAGCTTGTCGTTGCGGGCCAACTCGGTGAGATCGCGACCAAACTCGTCGAGCGTCTGGGTGCGCGAGCGGGCCTGCTTGCCCGCGGGCGCCGCCTGCCCGGTGCCGCTGCTGTCGGTATCCTGCAGCGCCATGACTTCGCGGCGCGTGCGGTCGAGGTCGACACCCAGCTTGGCGAGGACGCGTCCGGCAAGGCCCTCTCCCTCGCGGATGAGGCCGAGGAGCAGGTGCTCGGTGCCGATGTAGTTGTTGCTGAGCTGGCGCGCTTCGTCGTAGGCCAGGTCGATGACGCGCTTGGCGCGCGGGGTCAACTGCATCTCCTGACCGAGGCGGCCATCCCCGCGCGTCACCTGGCGCTCGATCTCCGAACGGATGCGTCCGAGGCTAACGCCCAGGCGGTCCAGAATACGAGCGGCGACGCTGTCGTTCTCGCGCACCAAGCCCAGCAGCAGATGCTCGGTGGAGACGTAGTTCTCCCCGAGCCGCCCCGCCTCTTCCTGGGCGAAGAACACGACGCGACGCGCGCGCTCCGTGAATCGTTGCCACATACCTTGACCGCCTTCCTCCGCGCGCTGCCCAGCGTGGCCCCAACACCAATCGGACCCGCGCGGGTTCCCAGAAAACACCTCACGACGCCCACCGGCGAACGGCAGCCGTGGCGCCCGGGCTGGGGCCTGACCGACGACCCCCTCCAGACACTATTCTGGCACAAAGGCCACCCTCTTCATAGTGCGAGGTGAGCCTCGGCCCAAGTTCCTATCTCGCAACGGTCGTCAACTGCCCGGCAGGCGGCTGCCCAGCAAGGCACGCAGCTCGGCGGTGCGCTCGACGGCCTGCGCGACCGTGAACGACGCCTCGGGATCGACGCCGCCGGCCACGGCCAGCCACCGCGCCGTCTCGGGCAAGCGCCCCGGCAGAACCCCCTCCGCCACGGCCAGGCGCAGCACGGACGCCAACTGCAGCAGGCGCTTCGGCGCGGAGGTCTCCGCCGCCAGGAGGCGCAGCGCCTCGCCCGCAGCCTCGCCGAGCGCGGTTCGCCCTCGCTCCCCGCCAAACCGAATGGCGCGCGCGCGACGCTCCTCACCTACGACGTACGCAGCAGCCGCGCCCAGCCGCTCCAAAGCCCGCTCCACGGACCGCGCGTCGGCCCAAGTGTTCGACATCTGGAACAGCTCACCGGTTCCGCTGGTGCCCTCGCCATGGGTGCCGCGGACGGTCGAGCCCAGCTCGGACGCGGCGTCCAGCACGGCCAGAAGGCGCCCCTCCGCGGCCAGGCCCGGCACGTGGACCCACGCGCTGACGCGCACGCCCGAGCCCGCGTTGGCCGGCGACGCGGTGAGGAAGCCGAACTCCGGGCTCGCCGCGAGCGGGACGCGATCGCCCAGATCCTCGGCGGCCGCCCAGGCGCGGGCATAGGCCTCCCTCACCTGCAGCCCCGGCAGCACGCACTGGAAGCGGACATGGTCCTCTTCGTTGAGCATCGCGGAGAGAGCCCCGCCGCGCCCGACCACCGCCGCGCAGCCAGTCCCGTGAGCCCGCCACTCCCGCGTCGTGTAGCGTTCCTCCGCCAGCCGAGCCGCCAGTCCGTCGTCCACCTCGCCGTCGACAAGCACGCACCGCGACCAGGCGTCACCGTGCGCGCGGAGGGCTTCCACAACGGTGGTCGCCACGCGCGCGCACGCGCCGGCGTCGGCGCGCCAGGGGAACGGGACGCCGTCGAGGTTGCGGGCGACGCGGCAGCGCGTGGAGACGACCACGTCGGCGTCCGGCCCATCGAGCGTACGCCACGCGGCGGCAGGCAGGTTCATCCCAGACCGCCCGCCTGCAGGATCACTCGGAGCGCTGGACCGAACGCCTCGTAGCACGCCGGACAGCCCAGCAAACCGACGTGCGCCGCCTCGGCATAGGTGAGGCCGCACTCGGCGCAGTGCACGGGCGCGCTCGACCGCAGCCGGGTGGGCGGACGAGTGGAGGCGCGCGGCCGGGCGAGACCCATCACGAACCGCGCCGCGTCGCCCATGGCTGGACGGCCGTCGGTGATGGCGGCGGGCAGGCAGGCGGCGCAGACGCGCACGATGCGCCCCTCGCCGTCGCTGAGGGTGAAGGCGGCACGGTAGAGCTGGCAGCGCGAGCACATGGAGATGGCGCCAGGAGGATCGGAGCGGCGTCGGATGGCCGCTCTCGGCGTGGAACTGCGGGGAGGGGCGCCGCAACAGCTCCCCTCCCCGACGAACGATGAAGTAGCCCAGATCACGCACGAGCGCCGTGGTGGGGTGGGCGTCCCTGCCCGCCCGGTACAACCCATCGGCAGATCCGGGCCAACCCGGCTCACGCACGAGTGCCGTGGTGGGGTGGGCGTCCCCGCCCGCCCGGTACAACCCATCGGCAGATCAGGCTAGAGAAGGCCGCCGTCCGTCTTGGTGCGAGCCCGGAAGGCGTCGATGAGCTTGTGGGTGACCGGCCCGGGCTTGGCGTTCGCGATGGTGCGGCCGTCGAGGCGGACCATCGGGATCACCTCGGCCGCGGTGCCAGTCAGGAAGGCCTCGTCCGCGTTGTAGCAATCGTAGAGGGTCACGACGGCCTCGCGGACCGGGATGCCCAGCTCGCCGGCGCACGCGATGACGGTCGCGCGGGTGATGCCCGGCAGCGCGCCCTCGGAGACCGGCGGCGTGATCAGCCCCCCACCGTTGACCAGGAACAGGTTATCGCCGGACGCCTCGGCCACGTTGCCCGACATGTTCAGCATAAGGGCCTCGCCGGCGCCGACGCGGTTCGCTTCCATCTTCGCGTTGATGCTGTTGATGTACTTCCCGAGCGACTTCACCTGCGGATCGATGCAAACGGACGGCGGCACCCGGGTCGACGCGGTGATGACGTTGAGCCCCTCGTCATACATGGACTGCGGATAGAGAGCCAACTGCGCCGTCGAGACCACGACCGTGGCTCCCGGGGGAACGTGCGACGGGTCGAGTCCAAGGGAGACGCCGCGCGAGATGCTCAGCCGGATGTAACCGGTCCGGTGGTCATTCTGGCGGCAGGTCTCCAGGATCGCCTCGCGCATCTGATCCATGGGCATGTCGACCTCGATCGCGAGCGCCTTAAGGGACCGGTAGAGGCGGACGACGTGCTCGTCCAGCCGGAAAACGCGGCCGTCGTAGACGCGGATGCCTTCGAAGACGCCATCACCATAGAGAAATCCGTGGTCGTAGATGTCTAGTCGGGCGGCCTCGCGCTCCACGAACTTGCCATTGAGGAATACGCGCTGTGCCAACTCAAGCTCCCTAAGAAGTGGTTTGTCTACTATACCCGACGGAGCGGGAAGGACGCTCGTCTTCGGGCGAACGGCCACCCACCCCGGCCTTCGGCCACCCCTCCCGAATCGGGAGGGGACGTATTGGAGGCGTGTGCGTTCCAGGCAAGGTCAGGCTGGGACGCAACACCTCGCTCCCGTGCGGAGCCGCGCGCGCAAGCAAGCGGAAGCCCATGGACGTGCACCCATGCCGCCTGCCGAACGCGACGCCTCCGCTTGCTCGCGCGCGCGGCTCTGACCTATTGCGGCCGTGTGCCGGGGAGTGGGTGCCCTAGCCTGGATCATGCACGAGTGCAGTGGTGGGATGGGCCTCCGTGCCCGTCCAGTGCCACTCATGAATAAAGCAGGCTAGCGGCCCAGCTCGGCGGCGCGGCGGGCGGCGCGCTCTACCGCGTCGATAAGCGCGGCGCGGAGGCCGGCCTGCTCCAGCGAAGCGAGGGCGCGGATGGTGGTGCCGGACGGGGTGGCGACCATGTCCTTCAGCCGCGCGGGGTGGAGGCCGGTCTCGATGACCATCTTGGCCGAGCCGAGGACGGTCTGGCTGGCGAGTTGGTGGGCGATCTCGCGCGGGAGGCCCATGTTCACGCCGCCGTCCACGAGCGCCTCGATCATCAGGTACACGTAGGCGGGGCCGCTGCCGGAGAGCGCGGTGACGGCATCCATCATGCGCTCCTCCACCTGGATGGCGGTGCCGACGGAGCGGAAGACCTCGCCGGCCTGGGCCAGGTGCTCGGGCGTCGCGTGGCTGCCCGGGCAGTAGGCGCAGGCGCCGCAGTTCACCTGGGCGGGCGTGTTCGGCATCGCGCGCACGATGGGCACCGGCTCGGCGAAGGCCGTCTCGAGGCTGGCCAGGCGCACGCCCGCCGCGATGGAGATGACGAGCTGGCGCGCCGTGAGCACGGGGCCCAGCTCGGCCAGGACGGCCGGCACGGTCTGCGGCTTCACCGCGAGGACCACGATATCGGCGTGGGCGGCGATGTCGGCGTTGTTGGACGTCACGCGGACGCCGGTGGCTTGGCGCAGGGCGTCGAGGTGGGCGGCGTCCGGGTCCGCAACCAGGATGGACTCCGCCGTGGCGGCGCCGGCGTGGACCATGCCACGCGCCAATGCGCCGCCCATCGCGCCGGCGCCGACGATGCCGATGCGCTTGCCGAGCAGAAGGCTCGCGTTCTCACTCATTGCTGGGAACCGATCCGCGGCGGCGCGGAGATGTGGGAAGGTGCGCCGCCGCTAGCGAATGTCGTCCCCGCCGTCCACTTCGACGTGAACGTTGGCGGGCGCGAAGAGGTAGACCTTGTCGCCGATCCGGTCCACGGACCCGTCGAGCGCGTAGGTCACGCCGCTGAGGAAGTCGAGGATACGCTCGGCGAGGTCGGGGTCGGCGGCTTCGAGGTTGACGATCTGCTGATGCCCGCCCTTGAGGCCGTCCGCGGCCATGCGGGCATCGTTGAAGTTGGAGGCGCTCAGGCGAACGGCGACGTGGACGCCGCGAGCGGTGTCCAGGCGCAGCGCCGCGCGCCGGCGAGCGTCCTGGGGCTGCTGAGCCGCTGCCGGCTGCCCCTCGACGTCCTCGTCCTCGTAGATGTCGGCGCCCCACAGCTTCTCGCGCATGCGAGCCCACATGCCGCGGCGCGGTGCGTCCTCTGCATAGTCCTCGGGCATGGTCACCTCCTGCCGAAGATGGCGGTCCCTATGCGCACCATGGTCGCGCCCTCCTCGATGGCGACCTCGAAGTCGGCCGTCATCCCCATCGAGAGGTCGCGCCGGTTGGCTTCCGGCAAACGATCGAACAGCGCCCGCAGCCGCGCGAAGTCCGGCCGCACGGTCTCCGGGTCGTCGGCGAACGCGGGCATCCCCATCAGGCCCCGCAGGTCCAGGCCGGGCGTGGCCGCAACGGCATGGGCCAGTCCCAGCGCGGCCCCGGCGTCGACGCCGCGCTTGGTGTCCGCGGGGTCCAGCTTCACCTCGACCAGGACCGGCTGGACTACCCCGGCCGCCAGCGCACGGCGCCCCAGCTCGACGGCCAACTCGATCCGGTCGATGCTGTGCACCAGGGCGAAGCGCCCGGCCACGTATCGCGCCTTGTTGCTCTGCAGGTGGCCGATGAAGTGCCAGCGCGTGTCCGCGCCGAACAGGTCGAGCTTCTCGCGGGCCTCCTGGAAGTAGTTCTCGCCGAAGTCCCGGAGTCCTGCCGCGTGCGCCGCCCGGATGCGTTCCGCGTCGACGGTCTTGGAGACGGCGACGAGCGTGATGTCCTCGGGCCGGCGCCCCGAACGCACCGCGGCCGCGCCGATGCGCTCCCGCACGCGCTCGATGTTCCCCTCGACGGTGACACGCTCGTCCATGCCGCTCATTCTACCAGAGGTCCGGGCGCGGCGCACGGTCAGCGCCCGGTCGCGACGCAGCGCCACCCCCCCAGGGGCCGCATCCTGGCGGGCAGGGACGCCCGCCCCACCACGGCGTTGTGCGCGACGTACGGACCACGGCGTTGTGCAGATGCCGCCGGGGGCGGCGGCGGTCCACGGCGTTGTGCGGCCAGAACCCCTCCCCCAACCCCCTCCCGCAAGGGGCGGGGGCTTCTGAGCGCAGCCCA
>CAZFLM010000161.1:0-5946 GCA_964519955.1 uncultured Chthonomonadaceae bacterium
CCTCGTGGTCCTCCAGAGTGGCGGTGAAGTGCGGTCCCGGTCTGCCCCCCGCGGGTCCCAGGTGGCGCGCGTCGCGCAGCACCATCCCAGCGGGGATGGCCACCGGGCTCGGCGGCCTGCCCTGCGTGATGGGCGTGAGCGCGCCGGCTAGCTCGTCGCCCGGCTCGTTGAAGGTGGCCGTGTAGAGGGCGCGGGCCGGCCCGGACGTGGGCGCCACTACGAGAGTCGCGACGTCGAACTCGGCGCTCGGATCGTGCGGCACGCTGATGCTCTCGATGCTCCCGCCATTGGGTGGGCTGATCACCTGCTTGGCTTTGCTCCATAGGAGGCCGTCGCGTGACGTCGCGAAGCCGACACGGCCTACGTTGCCCTGGCGGCCCACATACCACATCTTCCAGGCGGGCCCGGCCGTTGGGTTCGGCACAACGCAGACCCACGTGATGCCGGAGGAGTCCCACTCGCCGGGCTCGCCCTTGTCCAGGATCGCGCGACCGGCGGGCACCCATCGCCCGTGTCTGCGGACGGCCATGCACGCGCGCGGCGTCTTGTCGTCCCACCCCAGGCCGATGTAGTAGAGCCGGTCGCCGACCACCTGCGGGTTCTGAGCGCCGCGGTAGTCATCGCGGCGGAAGATGGACCGGGAGACGACGATCTGCGAGCGGCTGCCGACCTTCTCGACGATCACCGGCGGGTTGCCGTCGCGGGTGGCCGTGTACAGGACGCCATGGCCGGGCTTGGTGTCGAGCGTGGCGGCCGATGCGCCTCCGCTGTCGATCGCGCCGCCAACGGAGGCCGGCAGCAGGAACTCGAGGAGGTAGTAGAGCCCCGCGACGAAGGTGACGATGACGACCAGGAGGCGTTTGGGGTTCATCGTCCCAGGAGCCCCACGAACGGGTTGAACTCACCAGCGGCGGTGCCCGTCACGGCGCAGACCAGGGCCGCGCAGACGCCGACGATGAGGAGCGCGGCCGTGACGACCTTGCCGACGTCCTGCCCCGCGATGCTGCCGAGCATGGTTGGTTCGCGGGAGAGGTAGGCCCCGGCGGCGTACAGCTCCTCGCCGATGATGGTGTAGTCGCAGGCGGTGAGGAAGAAGGGCACCTGGAAGAAGGAGTCGGTCGCGGCGACCTGGATGGCGCCGATTCGGTGTCCGGTCTCGGCGAGCAGGAGCGACTCGAAGCCGTAGGAGCCGAAGTAGAACGCCGCAGCCACGTGCTCGCGCTCCATCATCCCGGTGACGGCCGCGGCGAAGGCGTTCTGGTCGCCGGAGAGGTAGAGCACGTCACCCGAGGAGTACAGCTCGGGGCGGCCCTCGGTGGCGAACGCGTCCCGCACGGTGTCCTGGGTGACGGGGAACATGGCGGCGCCGGCCACTGGGACGATGACCCGGATGCCGAATCGCGCGCACTTGCGGACCGCGTAGTCGAGGACGGCGAGGCCGGCGTAGGTGGACATCTGGCCGAGGTCGCCGAAGCCCGGGCTGAAGAGGATCGGCCTGCCCATCTCCGTGGCGCGGCCCAAGGCGTCGTCCAGGTGATCGAGACCCGCGATGCGCCGGATGTAGATTGGGCGTCCGCGGCGAGCCGCGCCGATGCGCGCGAGCACGGAGCCGCACACGATCGTGAGCAGGATGAAGGCCGTCCAGGTGGCGTGTTCCATAGGTCTGGGGCGGTTCGTTGGGTGGATGCCGACAGGCAGCTATTCGACGCGCGGCGCCGCTACGCCTGCTCAGCGAGGGATGCTGAAGAGAGACTCGTCCAGGCCGGAGTTCAGCGAAGTGTCCGAGTAGGAGAGTACCCCAGCGACGCTGCCCTCCGCGTTGCGCACCTCGATTCGCGTCGGCAGCCAGATGCCCGGCTTCGCTTCGCGCGCCTCGCCGCAGACGAAGGTCGCGCGCAGCTTGCCGGCGCCGTCCCGCCACTCGCGCCGCACGATCACTCGCGTCTTCTCGTCGAGCCACAGTCTGTACCTAACACTGTCCTCTTGCCTGAACGTGACATCGAAAACGGCCGTGGACGTACCGGCGAGCAACTCGGCGCGCACGAACCGCGCATCGAGGTTGGCGACGACGCTTGGGGTGAGGACACCCATGTCGAGGAGCGAGGGGCGCTTGCTGAGGAGCGGGCCGAGGTCGTCGCGCTTCCTCAGCTTGAGCGCAGCCACGCTGTAGTACCGCGTCGAGCCGTTCACGATGTACACGCCGATCTCGTTCTCGAACCGGAACCGATCCGGCGCCTTCACGAAGACGGTCAGCTTGCGCAGGCGGTACAGCGATGCGAAGTCGCGGTTGATCTTCTCGACCGCGGCGGCGTCCACGTTGGTCGCGACCACCGATGCCCTCAGGTCGTCGATGCCCCTGGTGACGTAGGCGTCGAGCGACGGCTGCTGCCCCCGGGCCGGGCCTGGGGACAGGAGTACGGCAAAGACCGCGGCAAGCGCGCTGGCAGATGCGCGGAGACGCTCCAGGATGGGGCGATGTCTGGGCTCCATGCCTGATAGGACGCGCCAGGCAGCCATCGCGCTCCCGGTCCGTCAGGAGTGCCGCGCCGGCTGGCGGCAGCTATGGGGCAATGGGAGACATGCGTGCCTGTTGATTCGCGCGCCTCCGGTAGTGTAGAATGTCACAAGCGACCGAAGCCTTCGGTCACGATGCGCTGGGCGTTCGGAGACGTTCGCCACAGCACCGATCACACACCGGCTGACCGCGCCGTCACGCAGGGACACTCGTTCCCAGGATCCGTGCTTCACTGAGCAGTTCGCCGACTGCTGCCGACCGGTATCCCATTGACGCCCGATGCGGGCGTTCAGCCCCCAGACAAGGTGCCGCCCCATGCCCCGTCGTATGCCCGTTCGCGTGAAGCCGCTGGCCGCCCTCGCGGCGCTTGCTGCCGCTCTGACTCTTGTGCTAGGTGTTCTGGCCGCGGGTGGCCAGCAGAACGCCGCGTCGCCGCCCAAGGCGTCCGATGCAGCCGCGCCGGCTGTCGACTGCCTGGCGTGCCATGCGAACGCCATGGGCACGAAGAAGGCCATCGACAAGGCCAAGCTCGACGCCGGTCCGCACAAGGCCGTCACCTGCCAGATGTGCCACAGCACGATCACCGGGCCAGGCCCACACCCGGCGGCGGAGGTCAAGCAGAAGGCGCAGTGCGCGACGTGTCACCCGGCCCAGGGCGACCTGTATGCCAAGAGCATGCACGCGAAGGCGGACAAGAAGGCCGGCGATCACCCGACGTGCGCCGTGTGCCACTCGCCGAACGGCGACGCCCACGCGGTGACGGCCAAGCCCGCCAATCGGCTGGCCAAGGTGGCGCTGTGTGCGAGGTGCCATGGCGAGGAATCGCGCATGTCGCGCTATGGATCCGACGCCGAGGCCGTGCCCTCGTACTACGAGAGCTTCCATGGCAAGGCCCTGGTGCGGTTCAAGTCCGACATGAACGCGGCGGCCTGCACGGACTGCCACGGCTACCATGACGTGCTGGAGACCGCGGACCCGGCCGCTCGCACGAGCCGCAGCAACGTCGGGGCGACGTGCGGGCAGCCCAAGTGCCACCCCGGCGCCAAGATGAACTTCGGCATGTCGGGCGCCACGCACTTGCGGGTCAAGGAGAAGAGCAGCGTCGTCCTGCGGCTGGAGGACTTCTTCTTCCGGTGGCTGACCATCGGCACGATGCTGGCGCTGCTGGCGGGCGTCGGCCTGGATCTGCGGGTGAAGGTGTTCAGCAAGCACCGCGCGCCGAGGTCCGGCAGGTTCGTGGGGCTGATGATCTCCATCAGCTTCCTGTTCCTCGTCGCGGCGATCTTCCTGGCGTACTTCGGCGTGGCCAAGTCCGCGTGGTGTGCCGTCGCGGCGCTCATCATCATGGCGCTGGCGATCGTGTTCTACCTGGCGCGCCCCAAGCCGCCTCGCCCGGCCGATGAGACGAACCAGGTGCCGCGCTTGACGATCGCGCAGCGCATCCAGCACGCAGGCCTGGCGCTCAGTTTCACCGTCCTGGTGGTGACCGGGATGCCGCTGCGCTTTGCGCACGTCCCGTGGGTGCGCGAGATCGGCGTGCTGATGGGCGGGCTGCCCGTGACGCGCGTCCTACATCGCGGCGCGGCGACGATCATGATCGCCACGTGGATATGGCACACGATCTACCTGTTCTATCGATGGAAGCGCGCCGGCTACTCTCTCAAATCGTGGACGATGTTCCCCTCGCTCGGGGATGTGCGGGACTTCTTCGACGTAGTGAAGCTGTACCTGGGCCTTTCGCACCAGGAACCGAAGTTCGACCGCTTCCAGTTCCGCGAGAAGTTCGACTACTTCGCGGTCTACTGGGGCATGCCGGTCATGGTCTTCTCCGGGCTGGTGTTGTGGTTCCCGATCACGTTCGGCAATCTGCTGCCGGAACTCGGGCTGTCGGTAGCCTACATCGCTCACAGCGACGAAGCGATCTTGGCATTCCTGGCGATTCTGGTGTGGCATCTGTACAACACGCACTTCAACCCGGATCGCTTCCCGTTGAACCCCGCGTTCCTTACCGGCACGCTGTCGGAAGCCGATATGGCGCGCGAGCATCCGTTGGAACTCGAACGCTATCGTTCCGGCAACCTGGGCAGTGGGCAGAGCAGCCCCACAGCAGACCAGCTCGAAGGCGAGTAGGACCGGACCCCTCACAGGAGCCCACATGTCCACCGATCAAATGCCTTCGGATGCAGCACCGAAGGCGCCCGACACCAAGAAGGCCGGCGGCCTAGCCGACGTCGTTGCCGGCGAGTCGAACATCTGCCTGATCGACGGCAAGCAGGGACGCCTGCTCTACCACGGGTACGACGTGGCGGAGTTGGCGGCGCACTCCAGCTTCGAGGAGGTGGCCTACCTTCTCTGGTATGGCCGTCTACCTGGCATGCGGGAGTACGAGGCGTTCCTCGACGGCTTCACCGGCAGCATGGAGCTGCCCGTCGAGACCACGATGATCCTGCGCATGTTCCCGAAGGCCGCAACGCCGATGGAGGTGCTCCGCACGGCGGTGTCCTCGCTGGGGCACTGGGATCCGGACAGCGGGAACACGCGTCTGGACGCCTGCCTGCGCAAGGCGATCCGCCTCACCGAGCGTCTGCCGCAGCTCGTGGCCGCCCATCAGCGCCTGAGGTTGGGCCTGGAGCCCGTGCATCCGCGGCCCGGCCGCAGCATCGCGTACAACTTCCTATACACGCGGTCCGGCAAGGAGCCCCCGCGCGAGTGGGTGCGCGCATTCGATGTTGCGCTCATCCTGCATGCCGACCATGAGCTGAACGCCTCGACGTTCGCGGCGCGCGTGGTTGCGGCCACCCTCTCCGACATGTACTCGGGCGTTACTGCCGCCATTGGGGCGCTCAAGGGGCCGCTGCACGGCGGCGCCAACGAGCAGGCGGTGATGCTGTTCGAGGCGATCGGCGACCCGAAGCGCGCGGAGGCCCACATCAAGGGCATGCTGCAGCGCAAGGAGAAGGTGCCCGGCTTCGGCCATCGCGTCTATCGCACCGCGGACCCGCGTGCGCTCATCCTCAAGGAGCACGCCGAGTCGGTCTCGCGCTTCTCGGACGACATGCGGATGTACGAGATCGCATGCGAGGTCGAGCGGACGATGCGCGAGAACACGAACGTCTATCCGAACGTCGACCTGTACTCCGGTGTCGTGTACAACGCGATGGACCTGCCCACCGACCTGTTCACGCCCATCTTCGCCATCAGCCGCATCGTGGGGTGGACGGCGCATATCCTGGAGCAGTGGTCTGACAACCGGCTCATCCGCCCGCGCGCCGAGTACACGGGCCCCATCGACCTGAAGTACGTGCCGTTGGAGCAGCGGTAGGATTCCGTACAGGCAAGAAGCACCGGATGGCGGGCGATGGCGCCCGCCATCCTTCACATGTATGCCGGGCATGTTCGTGTTCTCGGAGGTGCAAGTCCTCTACGGTGCA
>CAZFLM010000162.1:0-5583 GCA_964519955.1 uncultured Chthonomonadaceae bacterium
ATACCGGTGATCCGCTCACCATATAGGTCAACGCTAATAGGGAACGCACTACTAGCGTGAGAGCCATACCCAGAGACCTCCGTTCGGGGCCGTAGTGCTTGCCGACGCGTCGGTGCCACCGTCCGGGGTGGGTTGCTCGATCCGCCTACGGTTTCCCGTTGCCCCGCCGTCTTCCTCCCGCTATAATGGGGCGAACCGGCAACATCGCCCACTCCACACAGGGAGTCGCCCACTCGTGCTCACCGCATGCCTTCTCGCGCTCTTCGCTGCGCCGCCCGCCCGCGTTCCGGCGCCGTTCATCGTACGCCCGGCCGCCGGGCTCGTCACGCAAGCTGGTGAGCCCGCTCGCGCCGCGTTCCTGGTGCTCAACCCCGACGCCGCCGCGGGCACTCGCTCCATCACCTTCACGTGCCAGGGCGGGGCCGTCGAGCCCGCCACGCTCGCCGTCACGCTGAAGCCGCACGAATCGCGGGTGGTCTCGGCGCGCGTCACGCTCCCGTCCAGCTCGGAAGGCGCCACGCTGCGGGCATCGGCAGGCGGCTCGGGCGCGGCCACCTACGTGCGGCGCGGCGTCGACCTCGCCTTCGTGCCGTGGAAGCGCAAGCTGACTCCGCGCGCGGCAGGCCTGGACGCGAAGTGGACGGCCCCCGACCTCGACGATGCGGCCTGGGCGACGATCCATCCGCCGATGACCTGGGAGGAGAACGACTACGCCTGGTGCCGCGTCCACTTCCGAGCGCCGGCCGAGTGGAAGGGCAAGCGGGTCCGGTTCGTCGCGGGGGCGGTGGACGACAACGACGTGACCTATCTGAACGGTCGGGAGATCGGCCGCACGAACGGGTGGGATACGCCGCGCGACTACACGCTGCCCGCCGACGCCATCCGCTGGGACGCGGACAACGTGCTGACGGTGATGGTCGACAACCCGACGTACGGTGGGGGGCTCTACAAGGCGCCGCTGTTCATCATCGTCGGCGACGGGCCCGTGACCGCGCCGATCCCCGCCAAGGCCGAGGCCGTCGCCAGGCCGAAGCCCGGCCGCATCGGCCAGCCGCTTCCGCTCCGCCGCCTGACGGTGAAGGACGGTGTGCTGCGCTACCCGGATGGAGCGGAGGTCTGCCTCTGGGGCGTGAACACCTACCCGCAGAGCTGGTATCAGTTCGACAACATGAAGAAGCTCGGCGTCGACATGCACGCCACGCTGCACGCCGACCTCGACCACCTGCAGAAGATGGGCATCGAGGCGATCCGCATCCACGTGTTCGACCGCGAGATCAGCGACAAGGACGGCAACCTGGTCCGCAACGAGCACCTCGACCTGCTCGACGACCTGATCGGGGAGTGCAGCCGCCGCGGCATCTACCTCTACTTCACGCCTATTGCCTGGTGGGGCGGCCCGAACCAGCGCGCGGACGCGTTCTCGACGCTCACCAGCAAGCCCGGCATGATGTTCGTGCCCTGGTCGATGAAGTCGTCCTCCAACTACCTGCGCAACTTCCTGAACCACACGATCCCGGCGACCGGGCGCGCGCTGAAGGACGAGCCGTGCCTGTGCCTGCTGGAGGTGATGAACGAGCCGGCCTACTTCGTCTACGACGACATTCGCGGCTCGGTGTATGGCCCGCAGGGCGAGGCGCCCGAGGTGATCGCGCGCGATCGGGCGGAGCTGCTGGCGCAGTGGCAGGCGTGGCTGCGCGCGAACTCGCTCGACGACAGCCCGCTCTACTTCCCGCTCTTTCGCTACCAACTTATGAGCGCCTACATCCGCACGATGATCGGCGCGATCCGCTCCACCGGCGCGAAGCAGCCCGTCGCCATCTCCTACTTCGGCACGAACGGCGACGACATCGTCCAGGCCATCGCCGACTCGGAGTGCGACGCCATCACGACGAGCGCGTACCCGGGCGGGTGGGGGCAGGTGAACGATGGGCACAACCTGATTCCGGCGGTGCCCGCGCAGAAGATCCCGGATGTGTTCGCGCGGAAGGCCCGCCTCGCCTACGAGTTCGATACGCCCGCCACCAACACCAGCGCCTACCTCTACCCGGTCATCGCGGCCATGTTCCGCAACGCAGAGGTCCAGGTGGCCTGCCAGTTCCAGTACGACAGCATCAGCACTGCAAAGTGGAACACGGACTGGGGCGCGCACTGGCTGAACTGGCTCTACACGCCCGCGAAGACCGCCAGCTTCATGGTGGGCCGCGAGACGTTCCATTCGCAGCCGCGCGGCGTCGCGTACAACCCGGCGGGCGACGAGATGCGCTTCGGTCCGACGCTGGCCTCCTTCCGCCGCAACCTGAGCCTCTACGTCGCGCCGGATCTCGTCGTGCACTCGGCCACCATCCCTGACGACCTGGCCGCGTCCCTACCGACCTCGCCCAGGCGCATCGTCGGTGTCGGCTTCTCGCCCTACGTGGCCTACGACGGGAACGGCATCTACACGCTGACCGTGTCAGGCGACACCGCCGAGCTGGAGGTGAACCCGGACCAGAAGCTGGTGGGCAACTCCCTGTATGGCAGCTTCGAGCACCCGGCTGCCGAGCTGGTATCGGACATCCACCCGTTCCTGCTCAAGCTGCCCGGCTGGCACAACGCGCGCTGCGTCGCGGCCGATGGCAAGGAGCAGCCCCGCACGTACGTTGGCTGGACGCTGGCGCCTGGCCGGTACCGGATCACCAAGCAATGAGGCAGGCGGCCGTCGCCATAGAGGGAGTGGGGCGCGTCTTCGGGCGCCGCCGCGTGCTGCGCGATGTGCACGCTGGCGTCGGCTTCGGCCAGACGCTCGTCGTCACCGGGGCCAATGGCTCGGGCAAGAGCACGCTGCTGCGCATCGTCGCCGGCGTGCTCGCCCCAACCGAGGGCCGCGTGCGCGTGATCGTCGACGACCGCCCGCTCGACAGCGCCGGCCTGCGGCGGGAGATCGGCTACGCCGCGCCGGACCTGGTGCTCTACTCGGAGTTGACCGCCGTCGAGAACCTGCGCTTCTTCGGCTCCCTGCGCGGCCTCAGCCTGGACACTGACATGCTGCGCGCGATGCTGGACCGCGTGGGGCTGCTGGGCCGCGGGCGCGACGCCGTGTCGTCCTACTCCTCCGGCATGCGCCAGCGCCTGAAGCTCGCCTTTGCCCTCCTCCACGATCCCGCCATCCTCTTGCTCGACGAGCCCACCGCGAACCTCGACGAGGCCGGCGCGGCGATCGTGCGCGGCATCGTCGAGGAGCAGAAGCGCCGGGGCATCGTCATTGCGGCGACCAACGAGCGCGACGAAGCGGAATGGGGCGACGAACTCGTACGGCTGGGGGAGCCCAATGCCTGATCGCGCCGCGCGGCCACCCGAGAGCGTGATGCGGCAGACCCTGGCCGTCCTGGCCAAGGACCTGCAATCCGAGCTGCGGTCGCGCTCCGCGGTGAACGCGATCCTGCTCTTCGCCGTGACCGCGCTGGTCGTGGTGGCCTTCGCGGCGGGCGGCGCGCTCAGCGGAGCGGCCGTGCAGTCGGCGCTGCTCTGGGTTATCCTGTTCTTCGCCGCGTTCGCGGGGCTGTCGCACTCGTTCCAGCACGAGATGGAGAGCGGCACGTGGCTGGCGTTGAAGCTGACGTGCTCACCGTCCGCGATCTATGCGGGTAAACTCCTATTCAACCTGCTCTTGCTTGTTGCGATTGTCGCGATTGTGGTGCCGCTGTACGTTGTTATGGCCGGTCTCAGCATCGCGTCGCCGGCGCAGTTCGCACTGGTGGTGCTGGCGGGCTCCGTCGCGTTGGGTGCGGGCGCCACGTTTACCGCGGCCATTCTGGCGCGGGCAGGCGGGCGCAGCGCGCTGTACGGGGCGCTCGGCTTCCCGCTGCTGCTGCCGCTGCTGATGATGGCGGCGCGCGCGACGACGCTGACGCTGCTGCCGGGCGGCTCCGCCGACTTCTGGCACATCGCGCCGGGCATCGCGGGCTTCGGATTCATGCTGATCGTGGGGGGCGCGCTGCTGTTCCCCGCCTTGTGGGAGGACTGATGGCGACGGGGCCGCGCGACAATCCGGCCGGGCTGACCGGGCTGTGGTGGAAGCTGCTAACCGGCGGCTGGCTAGCCCTCGGAATCCTCGGCGCCTTCCTCTATGCGGGTGCTGCCGCCGGCTTCACCATGGGCGGCAACGGGGCGCGCATCATCTTCTTCCACGTGCCGTGCGCCTGGCTCGCGTGCTGGGGCTACATCGTGGCGGCGTGGCAGGCGGCGCAGCACCTTGTCTTCCTAAAGCGCGGCCCATCCGAGGCGCCCGACCGCACGCGCTGGATCCCGGCGTTGTCGCTGGCGGCGCTCGCGTTCATGGCCGGCCCCGGGCCGGTGAAGGCCGGCGCGATGCCGTTCCTGCTGGGCATCGCCTGGTGCACCTGGCGGCCCGGCGCGCGCTCCGACTTCGCCTCGGCCGTCGCGATGGAGCTGGGCCTGGTCTTCGCAGCCCTGGCGACCGTGACAGGCAGCATCTTCTCGCGCAACGAGTGGGGCGCCTACTGGAGTTGGGATCAGCGCCAGTCGTCCATCGTCGTCATCTTGCTCATCTTCGCCGCCTACCTGGTCTTGCGCGGCGCGGTGATCGACGAGCGGACCCGCGGCCGGCTCTGCGCGGCCTACGCGCTCATCGCGGTGGCGCCGGGCCTGTTCCTGGTCTGGGCGCTCCCGAGGATCGCTGGCTTCAGCGCCCACGAGGGAGCCAACCAGGCCGTCGTCGGAGGCGGGCTGGGCCCGACGTACAAGCTGGTGCTGTGGGCGTTCATGCTCCCGGCATTCATCGGCCTGTTCGCGTGGCTCCACGAACTCGGCGTCCGCTTCAAGCGTCTAGAGGAGCGCGCGGACCGGGTGCGGTAGCATCGCCGCTCGGCGCGTCGCGTCGCGTCGCGGGCGTGCCCGGGCGCCATCGCGCCGCCCATGGCCAGCCTCGCACCGACGTGTCGTGCCGTTATGGCCGTCATCCCGTTAGGGATCCGCTCTTGACGTTGGCCGTGCGGTTGCGCGCTGGCGCCTGCAGG
Source organism: uncultured Chthonomonadaceae bacterium (assembly GCA_964519955.1). Lineage (GTDB taxonomy): Bacteria > Armatimonadota > Chthonomonadetes > Chthonomonadales > CAJBBX01 > CAZFLM01. The sequence continues at coordinate 5,016 of CAZFLM010000162.1, forward strand.
AAGGAACGCGACAAGCAGATCCCTGACGGGATGACGTCTACCGCTCACGCCGCCGTCGCCGTCGCCGCTGCGCCGTCCCGGCCGCCATCGCTGTCGCTGTCGCGCCGCCCTGGCCGTCATCGCACTGGGGTTGCGCGCCGCCCATGGCCGGCCTCGCACCGACGTGTCGTGCCGTTATGGCCGTGATCCCGTTAGGGATCCGCTCTTGACGTTGGCCGTGCGGTTGCGCGCTGGCGCCTGCAGGAAGGAACGCGACAAGCAGATCCCTGACGGGATGACGTCTACCGCTCACGCCGCCGTCGCCGTTGCCGCTGCGCCGTCCCGGCCGCCATCGCCGTCGCCGCTGCGCCGTCCCGGCCGCCATCGCACCGGGGTTGCGCGCCGCCCATGGCCGGCCTCGCACCGACGTGTCGTGCCGTAATGGCCGTCATCCCGTTAGGGATCGGCTCTTGACGTTGGCCGTGCGGTTGCGCGCTGGCGCCTGCAGGAAGGAACGCGACAAGCAGATCCCTGACGGGATCCGCGACACGAAGTCGCGCGACGGATTGTCATGCTGAGTACATTCTGA
>CAZFLM010000163.1:0-5552 GCA_964519955.1 uncultured Chthonomonadaceae bacterium
CCTGTCCTCCGGCGCGCGTGCCCCTGCCCTGAGCGACGCTCCGGCGCGCCCCAGGCGGAGGCGCCTGCTGGCCGAGGTCACCCTTCATGCCCTGCTGGCCCGCCATCTGCTGGTGAAGCTGCACGGCCTGCGCCTGCGAGAGCGCCTGCCCGCCAACTCCTGCATCCGCTGGCTCTAGCGAGTAGGACTGGCTCCCGCGGGCGCCCTGCCCGCCTTGACCCGCAAGGCCGCCTTGCCCACCGCCGTATCCCCCGAACCCGCCGCCCATGCCGGCCTGCCCCGTCCCGGGCGCCGCCTGCCCACGACCGGCGCCACCGCCGCCCGCGTAGTTCTGTGTGCCCTGGTTGCCGTAAGCCCAGCCCGCAGCCTGGCCAGCAGGCAGCACATCACCCAGCTTGCGCAGCTTCTTCATCACCTCGTCGGCACGCTCGGTCGGCACGCGCATCTCGATCACCGCGTTCGGCGCCGCGCCAACGGCCTTGTACAGGCGCTGATCGTCCACAGCTCCATTCACGTCGCGCACGATCTGCGCAACCGCAACCGCCTTCGCCTCCACCGCGTCGACGCCCAACTCCATCGAGAGGCGCGGCACGGCCGTGGTGGACGCCGACAGCGCGTCGGCCAGTGCCGGAGCCGTGTTCGTCATCGCGTCGCCCGGGCCGCTCGGCCGCGCAACCAGCTCGACCCGGCCACCCGCGCGGCCCATCGGCGCCGAGGCGCCCTTCGCCACACCGTTCACTATCGCGGCATCAAGTCCCCGACTGGGCGTCGGTACCCCCTCGCCTCCGGGCAGGGCGGGCGCCGGCGCTGCACGCAGCGCGCCCGCGTGTCCATCGGCGGAGTAGCCCAGCACCTCCGCACTCGGCCCGCGAGGTGGCGCCACAAGGGAGTTGCTGGCAACTGGGCCGCCCGCCGCGCCCCTGCTCTGCTCCGCCGCCGTCGGGACTGCCGCCGCGCCGCTGCCCGTTCCCGCCGACACACGCGCGGCGACCGGCGCTCCAGGCGCCGCCAGCGGCATCCCCTTCGCCTGAGGGGTAGCTCCGCCGCCCCTGCTCATGGTGGCGACGCCCGCCATCTTGGTCGATCCCGCATGCTCCACCTTCGTCGCCGCCGTCGGAGCAAACCCGCCGCTCAGCACCCGCTCCAGGTCGCGATCCACCAGCGGGTAGCACACCGCGACGATAGCCAGCGCCGCGGCAACGGCGCTCCACGCCGGCAGAGACCGGGGCCGCCAGAGCTGCCGAGGCCGGCTTGCCTGGCGCTGCTGGGAGGTCACCTCGACAGCCTCGGCCAGGATGCGATAGCGCAGCGCCGCGTCAAGCGTCCCCGTGTCCCGGCTGCGCAGCTCGTCGGCGATCCGAACCAGCATCGCCAGTTCCTTCCGGCACGAGCCGCAGCGCGCCAGGTGTATCCGAACGACGAGCCTGCGCGCCGCCGACAGCTCGTTGTCGACGTACGCCTTCAGGTCGTCCCTGATCATCGCGCAATCGCTCATGATAGCGTCCCACCTACCGGTTCGCGGCTTCCCGCACCCGGTTCGCCCAGCACGTACTCGCCAAGCGCCTCCCGCAACCGCCGAAACGCGTTCGCCAAGCGGGACTTCACCGTACCCACCGGCACATCCAGCACTTCGGCACACTCCTGATAGCTCAGACCGTGCAACTCGTGCAGCACGACCACATCCCGGTGCAGAGGCGATAGGCCCTCGAGCGCACCCTCCACCTGCTCGGCAAGCTCCACCCGAGCCGCCTCGCGAGCAGGTCCCGGACTGGGATCGACCATCGCCTCGATCACCTCCTCGTCGTATGGCGTCAGCGGGGCACGGGTGCGCTGGCAGTGGCGCAGGCACTGGTTCACCGCAACCCGGTAGACCCACGTATGCAGCGACGAGTCGCCCCTAAAACCGCCGATACAGCGGAACAGCTCGATGAAGATGCTCTGCGTCAGATCGTCCGCATCGTCCCTATTGCTCACGTAGCGCTTGACGAGCCGATTCACGCGAGATCCGTAGGAGTCGACGAACTCCTCGAACGCGCGCCGGTCGCCCTGCTGGATTCGCTGCACCAGTCGTCGATCGTCCCTCACACAGACCTCCGACTTCCGAACCAGCGGCCCCGTCGCCGTCGGCTCTCACACCCTTAGTACAGGCAGCCTCTCGAAGGGTTCACTACACTATCGGCATCCCGGCGCATTTGCCGGCCACCCCATGTACGTTCTGCCATGCCGGAGCCGTCACCAAACAGCGGTGGGCGGGAGCCCATTCGCTCACCGCCCACCCTGTCCCAACCTGCCGCCTCCGCGCCCACCAACACCCGCCCCCGATCATGCGCAAGCGCTGTCAGAAGCCGCATCACGCACGACCGCTGGGGTGGCCCGAAGCACGCACGAGAGCCGTGGTGGGGCGGGCGTCCCTGCCCGCCAAGTACAACTCATCTCTCAATCCGGCTTCCGGTGCGCGTCCCAGCGCTTGCCCAGCGTGATGCCCTGCGCGCGCAGGGGGTCCTCAGTCCTCCCAAGCCCCGCCAGCCGGGCCGCAATCCAGCCCTCCAGCCGGCCCTCCATCTCGTCGGCGATCTGCGGCATCTCGTCGGCGACCTCCCGAGTCTCGCCCGGGTCCGCCACCAGGTCGTACAGCTCCCGCTCCGGGTTGCCGTACTGGTCCGGCTCACGCGCCAGGATCAGCTTGTGCGTGGGAGTGCGCAGCGCCCACTTCGCCTGCCACGTGCACTCGCAGCAGACCACCTCCTCGCGCGGCAAACCGTCCGGCGCCCCATCCAGCAGGCGCAGCAGGCTCCCGCCCTCCATCTCCGCTCCAGCCTTCGCCCCGGCCGCATCGAGCACCGTCGGCGCCAGATCCAGATGCGTCACCAGCGGGTCCACCCTCGCTCCGCCAGCCAGGCGTTTCGGCCAGCGCATCACGAGCGGCACGCGAATGTTCTCCTCGTACAGGCCATGATGGTCGAAGAAGATCCCGTTCCGCACCATCACCTCGCCATGGTCCGAGGTCAGAATGACCAGCGTGTCGTCCCGCAGCCCCTCCTGGTCCAGCGCCTCCAGCACCGCGGACACGCCGTCGTCCACGTGCCGGATCTCCCCATCGTACAGCGACACGATGTACTCCGGGTCGGTAACGGGCCCGAGCTTCGCGAACCAGGTGTCGCCGAACAGCCCCCAGAACGGCGTGTCCCGCATCGGCTCGAGCGTCTTGATCGACGGGGCGAACGCATCGGCGCCGTCGTAGAACGTGCGATACCGCCGCGGCGGCATGTAGGGCGTGTGCGGCTCCCAGTAGTGCAGGAAGAGGAAGAACGGCTCGGCGCGGTGCTCGCGAATCCACGGTAGGGCCCGCGAGTTGATCTCCTCGCAGGAGACCATCAGCCGCATCCGATGCCGGTGCGAGGGGTTGACGTAGTACTCGTAGCCGCGCGCCAGCCACGGCTTGATGTCGAACAGGTTGTCCACCGCGCAGGTGGTCATGCCCGCGCCCTGCAGCATCTCCGGCAGCACCGGCATCTTGCGGTCGATGTCGGCCCCGCCGCCGTGCGTCACGATGTTGTGCGCAATGGGGTGCCTGCCGGTATAGAGCGTCGTGTGCGCCGGCGTCGTTGGGATGCCTGGCGCGAAGCACCGCTCGAAGACCACCCCGTCCGCCGCCAACCCGTCGATGGCCGGGCTCGTCGGTTTGGCGTAGCCGTAGCACCCGAGGTGGTCGGCCCGAAGGGTGTCGATCAGGATCAGTACGATGTTCATGGCAAACAAGCAAGGGGAACACACGCGTGTCCCCCTTCGCCAACCCTCCTATTGGGTGCCGCGGCTCCCCTCGGCGCCCTACTTGGCCGGAGACGCCGCTGGCGCATCCGGCACCCCGAACATCTCCACGGTGCCGGGCGGGACCGGAATGGCCTTGCCGCCCTTGGGCGCCTTCCACGCGAACTCCTTGTCCGACATGTCCGCGTCGAAGACCTCCTTGTCGGCAGAGAGCACCGAGATCAGCCGCAGCGACCCGATCGACGCCGAGGAGACGATGCGCCGGATGCGGTAGTTCGCCGGGTCGATCTCGATCCGCGTGGTGCTCCCATCGCTCCGCTGGGTGCGAAACACCATCAGCGTCTTGCCGTCCGCCGTGACGTCGTCGTCCCGCTCCACCTTGGCCACCGTCTGCATCTGCGGGAAGAACATCACCGGCGAAACCTGCCCGTTCTTGGGCATTGGCACGCTGAAGTACTCCTTCGTGCCGGCGTTCTCGAAGTTTGCCGTCTTGCCGTCCACCACCACGACCAACTCGGGGATCGGGTCGAGCGGCGTGCTGTCGGCGGTCTTCGCCTTCACGGCTGCGAGCCGCAGCGCAAGCTTCGTCGGCCCCTTGCACCTGATCGTCATCACCGCAGACTGCTTCGCCGCGCCGCGGTCCATCGTGTACGACCACACGCCGTCGTATGACTTCGCCGTGGAGTAGAGCGCCAGGCTCTTCTTCAGGATCTCGTTCGGGTCGGGCTGGGCCGGCTTGTCCTGGGCAAGAGCCCCGCCAGCCAACCCGACGAGCAGCACACCCGCCAGCAAACCCGCTCGTGCCATCGGTACGACCTCCGCTAAGCCACCACGACCTGGGTGAAGTCTGCCAGGGACCGGTACAGCGCCTCGACGTAGGCCAGCAGCGCCAGGCGGTTGCGCCGCACCTCGGCGTCCTCGGCCATCACCATCACATCCACGAAGAACTTGTCGATCACCTCGACGAGGCCCGCCAGCACGCCATACAGCCGCTCGAACTCGCCCGCGGCCGCGCAGACCGCCACGTCCGGAGCGATCCGCACGGCGGCGTCCAACAGCGCGCGCTCCGACGGCTCCGCCAGCCCCGCCGCATTCACCTCCGCCCGCAGCCCCTCGAGCGCCGCGCCCACGACCTCGGCGCCGCGCACATCCAGGACTCCCGACGGAACCGCCACCTTCGCGGATCGCAGGATGTTCGACGTTCTCGCCGCGGCCTGCACGGTGGGCACAAACGCCGCGTCGCTATTCAGGTTCTGCAGCGCCAGGCCGCGTCGTCCAGTCGCCCACACATCGCCCGCATCGGGCAGCCGGGCGCCCAGCGCCGCGTCGATCAGGTCGTAACGCACCTCGCGCTCCTGCAGCCACGCGCTGGTGCGCTGCGCCAGCAGGCCGCCCAGATCGGCGCGCAGCTTCTCGGCGTCGAACTGCAGGTCGTTCACCTTCTCGTACGCACGCAGCGCCGCCGCCTGCAGCCAGTGGGCGCTCGGAAGCGTCTCGTCCTCCGCCAGAACCTGCACCAGCGTGTGCGCCGCCCGCCGCAGCCCGTACGGATCGCCTGAGCCCGACGGCAGGATGCCCTGCGCCACGTAGCCCACGAGCGTGTCGATGCGGTCCGCGATGGAGCACAGCGTGCCGAGCCGCGTCGCCGGGCCTGCGTCGCCCGCAGACTTCGGCAGGTAGTGCTCGGCGATCGCCTCGCAGACCTCCGCGTCCTCGCCCGCCGCCCGAGCGTACTCGCGCCCAACGATGCCCTGCAGCGCCGGCAGCTCAATCACCATCTGGCT
>CAZFLM010000164.1:0-5217 GCA_964519955.1 uncultured Chthonomonadaceae bacterium
GCCGAGTGGACCGACCCCATCGGCGACACGTTCCGCTGCTTCGTGAAGGGCTACGCGAACTGGAAGATCACCGATCTCTCCGCCCGCATCGTCGCGGCAGGCCAGAAGGTGATGAAGCACCACGGGAAGGGGCTGCGGTTCAGCACAGAGATGTGAGGGGGGAGGCAGAAGGCAATAGCCCGAAGCCAGTAGCCAGGAACCAGAAGGACGACCTCACCCTGCGGCGTCCCGAGGCGCGGCAGTGATGGAGCGCGTTGCGGCGGGCGGCTTCAGCCAGACGGACCCGGCGGCGATCGGTCAGAGCCGCGCGCGCAAGCAAGCGGTGGCGCGTGGCGGCGGGTTGCACAGCGTCCCGAGGCGCGGCAGTGATGGAGCGCGTTGCGGCGGGCGGCTTCAGCCAGACGGACCCGGCGGCGATCGGTCAGAGCCGCGCGCGCAAGCAAGCGGTGGCGCGTGGCGGTGGCCCCGGCGGCCGGGCACCGAGGTACCCGTCTGGCGGGCCTGCGGACGGGGAATGCACCTCACCCGCGGCCGCTCTCCGTCGGAGGATGGACGTTCGGGCCAGGCGCCTGCGCGTGCCTGGCCCGAACGTGCGGTTCCGATCGTGCCCATGCGCTACGCCGCCAACGGGAGTTCGTCGTCCAGCGCCATCGCGACGGTCAGCACCGGCAGCGTCACGAGCAGCGTCTCCTGCCCGGTCTGCGTGTTGACGAAGCGATAGGCCGCCGCGTAGTACCCCGTCGTGACGGTGACCGTCGTCGTCAGGGAGCCGTTGGTGAATGCGTAGAACGCCTTGGTGCGGTAGTTGCCCGCGAACGGCGTGCAGTTCTTGCTGTCCAGAGGCAGCAGCAGCAGCTCCGTCTTCACGTTGGCCGAGTTGATGCCGCTGCCCGTGAAGGTGATCTGCCCGGTGCCCGCCGTCGCCGTCACGGTGATGCTGTCGCCGCCGAAGGCGGATGCGGGAGGCGTGACCGGGATCGTGCCCGAGGGGTTCACCTGTAGGAACTTGGCGGCCAGCGCCACGAACACGTTGATGGCCGTGGGGCTGTACGCGTCGCCGCTCACGGGGTTGTGCTTCATGATGGTGTTCGCGTACGCCTTCCACGCGGCCACCTGCGCCGTGGTGAGGTTCTTGAACGCAGCCGCGGCCTTGGCCAGGTTGCCGCGCACGCCGAGCTGCGCCGTGGTCTTGGGGTTGGAGGGGTTCACCCGGGGCCGCATCACCAGCCCGGAACGCCCCTGCGATACGACGACGTTGCCGTCCTAGCCGCGCAAGTCCTCGAACGCCACCGAGAGCTTCAGCTTCATGTGCCGTCTCCTCCTGTTGCGACGGTGCTAACTGCGAGAGATGCTTCCCGCAGGAAGATGCCGACAGTATCGGACACGGCACATCCGGTCTTTAGGGTGGATTTGGTGGAAAGCTGCGCCAAATGGTACTACTCGTCGTACTCAGGGGATGCGCCCACCATCGAACGCCTCGGGTGGCAGGCCGAGGATCTGCACGAACGTGCACTCCAGCAGCAGCCTGCGCCGCGGGTCGCGCGGGCCGTCGCGCTCCACCAGGGCGCGGAAGCCATCGACCGTCAGGTGCACTACGCATCGGTAGGCAAGCGCGCGAGGAACCTTGGCTTCGACCACCGCCCGCGACGCCATCTCGGCGTTCAGCAGCCCGGCGGGATATGGCGCATCGCCAACCGGCACGCCGGAAGCGGCATAGGCCTGCCGCAAGCGGGCCACGAACACAGCACGTGCGCGGCGATACGGCACGCCGACCTGCAGAGCGACGTCCCTGGCCACCGCGCGCGTCACGATGAGTTGCTCAAGATCGCCGCCATCGCCGGTCACGTATCTGCGCCGCGCCGCGGGCAGGTAGTGGTATCTGTACGCATGGAGGCACTCATGCACGAGGACGTCCGCCCACTCGTCGCGCAGCCAGATGGCCGCCGGCACCACGATCAGGTCATGCCGTACATCGTAGAAGCCTCCGCACCAGTCCGTGTTGTCGTCGTCGAACTCGCGGTAGCACGCAACCTCCGACCCGGTAAGGGCCAGGGCGATGGTGGGACACTGATGCCGCACGCGTTCCCTGGCGGGCAGGACGGACCTGCAGTGCTGCTTCGCCCAGAGAACGGCTGCGCGCACCTCGGGGTCGCGACCGTGGGCCAGCGCCTCATCCAGCAGGCTCGCCACAAGGCGCGCATGCTCTGCCTCCAGCCGCGGCCTGACCACGAACCGGCCGGCGGCCATCAGCAGGCCCACGGCGAGTGAATACGCTGCCAACTCCGCCAGCACAACGCGCCAGATGGGCTTGCGCCGCGCAGCCCGGGCGCCCAGATACGCGACAAGGCCACACAGCGCGCCACCGGCGGGAAACAGGCACATGAGCATGCAGTCACGAGCATCCGGAAACTGCATCGCGTGACCGCGAGTGGCGCTCCATACCATGCCGCCCAGGACGACCAGCTCTGCACCGGCCCCAACGGCCACCGCGCGCCACACCGTGGCGCGCCGCCCCCACGCACCAAGCGATGCCAGCGCGCCGATGGCGGCGCCCACTGCCAGCCGCCTCAGCGGCCTGTCGACGCCAAGACACAGCGAGAGGAGCCCACTCACGAGCGAGCCCGCCGCAGCGCCTGCAAGGATCGCGGCGAACCACGCGCCGCGCCGCGTGGAGCCGACCGCGGCCGGCGCGACCGCCTCACTCACCGTGGTCACGCTTGGAGCGCTCCGCCCTCTTGCGCTGCATGGCCTCGTGGCCCCGCCGGCCGTTCTCGCTCATGGTCGCCGGGTTCGCCGCCATCCACCGGTCGCGAGCGGCCTCCAGCTCCTCGCGCGCGTTCGGGTTGCTGCGCATCAGCGCCGCATAGCCCAGCCGCCCCGCCTCCGACAGCCCCTCGCGGTCCTTCGCACGCTCGGCGCCGCCCATCTTGGCGGACAGCCGGTGCCCCTCCGCATCGCCGAAGTTGCCGCTCGGCTGCGGCTCCCACTCGCCCTGCTTGATGGCCCAGTACCGCAGGCGGCAGTAGTGCTTCCAGCAGAGCCCCCGGCGGCAGGCCGCGCTGTCGCAGCCCGGCTCCGAGCAGGGCTGCACCTCGCGTATTGGCACGTGTTCCTTGCGGCTGGGCATGGCGGCCGTCCTCCAGGGCGCTGCTACTCGTCGTCGTCCTGCGCCCGCGGTTGCGTCCAGCTAGCTGCCCTCTGCACCCCGACACTGGCACAGTCACTGCGCACCTCAGACGCCGACGCGGACGGTACGGACGATCATGTCAGTAGCTACAACCTACCGTCTTTCCAGCAGGTCATCGCATAGCGGGTGCATAGCGCCCGAGCGCGGGCAGCCCGTCCCCGATCGCGCAATGGCCGCCGCTGGGCGGCGCCGGCCATCCCGCTACGACTCCCCCGGCGGCTCGTCTACCGGCCGGAGCAGGTGGTCCTCCGGCGTCTCGCCAGGGCCGTACGTCGCTCGCAGCAGTGTATCGTGCCCCGTGTCCGAACATGGGTCAGCGGGTCGGAGTAGGGTCTGAGAACCCAGGAGCGCCTCTGCCGCCGAACGAAGGTCTGGGTCGTCGTCCGAGAGCAGGCTTCGACAGAACCGCCGCCAGTTCCCGATGCCGTAGAAGTCGCTGAGCCTTGCCATTGCCTGAAGTGTCAGGACGCGCTGCTCGGGGGCCATGTGCCTATCAGCGACGACCCGACGAGCCAACGCCATCCCTGCGCCGAACCTCCTGAGTGCCTGCCATGCGGCATCACTGACGCTATAAGCCCCGTCCTGAGTGGCGCGGCAGAGGCCCTCTAGCGCCCGGATATCACCGATCGATCCGAGCGAAACCGCCGCAGCGCGACGGACGGTGGAGTCGCGGTCTGTGAGGCGTTCGCAGAGCACCTCGACCGCTTGGGCGCCGCCGATAGCCGCAAGCGCCTCCACGGCGCTCCGTCGAATGACGACCCTGCCGTCGGCGAGCGCCGAGGTCAGTGGATCGATCGCGGCCGGACCTATCCGCGCGAGGGCCCAGGATGCATGGCTGCGAACGAGGGCGTCGAGGTCCGCGAGCGCGTTGCAGAGCGGACCGGTCGCCCGGACATCGGCCATCTGCCCGAGCGATTGGGCCACGCTCCTTCGGACGACTGCATCATGATCTGAGAGAGCCTGGCACAGCGGGCCGACCGACCGCGGGTCGCCTATCCTGCCGAGTGTCTCCGCAGCGCTGCGTCGAACGACGGCATGGCTATCCGAGAGCGCGCGGCAGAGATGCTCAACCGCTGGCATGCCCATCATGCTGAGCGCTTCCGCCGCATGCCGACGAACGAGGGTGTCGAAGTCCGCGAGGGCGGCGCAGAGCAGACGGACCGCACGGGGATCAGCGAGCCGCCCGAGTTCATCCGCGGCGCTCCGCCGAACGACTGCATCACGGTCGGAGAGCTCCTGTGCCAATCCGGCGATGCGCTCATCGCGGCCTTGGTCAGGAGCGCCGGTAGTACCACTCATGGGTGCCCTCCATCGTGCCGATGGCCGCCTGCGCCATCGCGTTGGAGCAAAGCCGTCGCGCCGGGCTACCGTCCGGTGATCGATGGCACGTGATCGGCATCGTCCTTCGCGGCACGCCGACCGCCACCCACACGTGTTCCGAGCGGCTGGGCATAGCGGCCGTCCTCCTCGACGCTGCTACTCGTCGTCGTCCTCCGCCCACTCCTCCGTGGCGGCCAGCGCCTCGGAGAGCGACGGTTCCTCGTCGTAGGAGGTCGTCTCGTAGAACTCGCGGTTCAGCGCCCGCTGCTCGGCCTCGGAGAGCGACCGGGTGCGCTTGGGCGGAGGGTACGCCATCGTGCTGCTCCTCAGCGGCCATGCATCGCCGCGGCTGTCACGCACCGGTTCGCCAGTCAGGCTGGCATCCCCTGCGTCGCGGCACGGAACGCCGACGATCGCGGGGTGGTCTACATCCATCAGACAACAGATGGTCTACACCGCCCGGCTATTGACGATCCTCACCGGCCCCGAAGGACCGGTGCGACTACCAGCTCCATGAGGGCGTGCGCGCCTGGCTCGATGTGTTTCAATCCTCACCGGCCCCGAAGGACCGGTGCGACGCGCTGCAGCACCGGCCCCGCCTCCTCATGCTCTCCGAGGTTTCAATCCTCACCGGCCCCGAAGGACCGGTGCGACGTTCCGGCGTTCTTCGCGTTGGTGAGCCCGCTCGTGAGTTTCAATCCTCACCGGCC
>CAZFLM010000165.1:0-4851 GCA_964519955.1 uncultured Chthonomonadaceae bacterium
GAACTGGCATGACATACAATATCGCGATGAGTGGCCGTCCTTTTTCATCGCGCTTTTAGGGATCTCTTCTGTAAATGAGCTGGCAAACAACCGGACCCACCATGCCGTTGTGACGTCATCCCGTTAGGGATCTGCTTTTGACGCGCACCTCGCGCTCGTACACCCATTCTCATGCTCGATGGTGACGGCAGTTCATGGCTGTCTGCTTTGGCCGTTGGCGGCGTCACGCACAGCCAGGCGCACTCACCTTGCGAGGGCCGGGTGCCCCGTCAGGCGCGCCAGCAGCGACCAGGCCTCCTCGAAGTCCGGCGTGCCGGGCACCGGAGCGAACCCGAAGTCCAGGTAGACGCGCACCGCCACCCAGCTCGTGGTCTGCGTCGTCAGGTAGGCGCGGTCGTGGCGCTCGGCCAGGATGCGCATGGCGGCGGAAAGCAGCGGCTTCGCGAGGCCCCTGCCCTGCTGCTCCGGCACGATGCCCACCCAGTGGATGCGCCCAGCCGGCCGGCCCTGGAAGTCGTTCGAGTACCACGCCGTCGTCGTGCCGACCGGGACGCCGTCGGCGTCCAGCAGGAACAGGCAGCGCTGCTCCATCTCCGCCTCGTGCGGGCCGAACTCCCTGCGGAAGTGCGCGAGCGCCTGCGCCGGGTCCGCGAACTCGCCGACCGCCGCCTCGATGCCCGCCCAGACGTCCGCTTCGCCCGCCCGGTATGTCCGCAGCGAGTAGCCCTCGGGCAGCGTGAACTCGGGTAGGTCGTCGAGGGTCTCGCGCGCCATCGTCACGGGGATGTGCTTCACGGTCTGCGTGTCCACGGCGTCTCCTGTGTCGCCCGGCGGGCCCCAGGCGCTCAAGTGGCTCACGGTTCTGGGTCTGCCGGCGGTTCTCCTCCCTACGGCACTCCCGCGGCCTGGAGGGTGGCGCTCCGCGGCGATGGCGTGGTGCGGCGCGAACGGCCGGTCGGCACGTAGGCCGACCCTCCACGGGCGCGCGGGCTAACCGTCGAGGAGCGACAACTGGGCTGGCGGCGGGGTGTGGCGGGCTTCCAGCTCCAGCAGCGCCTGCTTCCGCTCCAGGCCGCCACCGTAGCCGGTCAGCTTGCCGCTCGCGCCGATGACGCGGTGACACGGGACCACGATGGAGATCGGGTTGCGCCCGTTCGCGAGGCCGACGGCACGCGACGCGCCGGGGTTGCCGAGGCGACCGGCCAGCTCGCCGTAGGAGATCCTCGCGCCGTACGGGATGCGGGTCAGCTCCTGCCAGACGCGCTTCTGGAAGTCGGTGCCCTCCGGCGCAAGCGGGAGATCGAACTCCGTCCGCGCGCCCGCGAAGTACTCGGCGAGTTGAGCAGCGGCGGCGGGCAGCGGTGCGGCGCTGGCACCATCAGCCCAGTCAGCGCCCACCTCGGGGCCGTGGCGATGCTCGACCATGTACAGGCCGGTGAGCGCGCTCCCGTCGGACGTAAGCCGCAGCGGGCCGATGGGGCTGTCGACGTGCGTGTAGTAGGTCACGGGTTCTCCTCCAAGGATGCCCACAGGTGCATCACGGCGTAGGCGCGCCAGGGCCGCCAGGCTTCGGCCATCTCCAGCGCCTGCTTCGGCGTGGGCATGCCGAGGGCCTTGCGGACGCCGAGGTCGGTGTGCGGGAATGCGTCGGGCCAGCCGAGCGCGCGCATCGCCACGTACTGCGCGGTCCACTCGCCGATGCCGGGCAACTGCTGAAGCTGGTAGATCGCGGCGACCGGATCGGCGCACCGGTCGAGAACGACCTGGCCCGACGCCACTGCCATTGCCAGAGCGTGCATAGATGCGGCGCGCGCGCGAGGGATGCCGATCGCGGCGATCTCCTCGACGCGGGCACTCGCGACGCGAGCCGCGGTGGGGGCAAGGTGCGTCAGGCCGGGCACGGGCGTCTCGATCGGCTCGCCAAACGCCTCGGCGAAGCGGCCGGCAAGCGTCGTGGCGCCTTGCACGCTCACCTGCTGCCCCAGGATCGCGCGAACGGCCATCTCGAACCCACCGAAGCAGCCCGGAACGCGCAGGCCGGGCCGGGCACGCGCCAACTCACCGAGGTGCTCCTCGATGATCGCGGGCGTGGCGCCGAGGTCGAAGAGGCGCTTGACCCGGGCCAGGAGCGGCGCAAGCACGGGGGCGAGCGAGGCCGGCACCTCGACGCGCAGGGAGTTCGGACGGGCGCCCCGCACAACCGTGACCCAGCCGCGGTGCTTGCCGATCGCCACCGTACGTGAGTAGGCATCGGCGGACACGACCTCCACGCCGCGCGTCGCTCGGTGGCGGAGGAAGCGGAGCATCGCGGGCCAGTCGAGCGGCGGGCGGTATCCGAGTTCGCAGACGAGCACGTTACTCTCGCCTGCCGCGCCGGCCGATCGGCGCAGCGCCGTCGGGCTGAGGCGGTAGCGCTCGGTGAACAGCGCGTTGAAGCGGCGCAGGCTGGCGAAGCCGCTCGCGAACGCGACCTCGCCGACGGGCATGCGCGTGTCGGTCAGCAGGCGCTTCGCCATCAGCAGGCGCTGCGTCTGCGCCAGCTCGATGGGCGACACGCCGTACTCGCGCTCCATCACGCGCCGCAGGTGCCGGTCGCTGACGCCCAGCTCGGCTGCCAGCCTCGCCACGCTCATCTCGCCGAGCGCGTTGTCCTCGATGCGCTCCGCCGCAGCCGCCGCCAGCCGCCCGGCCGCGTCGACCGGCGCGCTCCCCGGCGCCAACTCCGGCCTGCAGCGCATGCACGGGCGGTAGCCGGCGCGCTCCGCCGCCGCCGCGCTCCGATGGAACGTGCAGCTCTCACGCCGCGGCGTCTTCGCCGTGCAGACCGAGCGGCAGTAGATGCCTGTGCTCCCGACCGCGACGAAGAACCGGCCGTCGAAGCGCGGGTCGCGAGCGGCGAGCGCCTTGTAGCAGATGTCCGGGTCGAGTGTCATGCAGACAGGATACGCGATGGTGCCCGATGTGTCTCGCCGTTTTCGGACATGGAACCCAGCATGCCGTCTATGCTCTCTGGCCGGCTAGCAGGCATTCGCCGGTCCGATGCCGAATCCTGCGCGCATGGACCGGTGCTGCTCACACCCATCCGAACAAGACCTGGTTGCGTCTGGCGACTGCCGCCCACTGCGCCCACTCGTCCTCAGCGCCAACGCCGCCCTCGCGATCCAGGTCGCCAGGTGCGTACCGTCAGGCTGCCCGCTGCCGGACGCCATCATGGCTCGCCCGGCCGGAGCCGCTCGCGTCAGCCGCTCCATCGCCCACACCTCGGAAGTACCCGGCGACTGGTTCGACAACGACCCGGCCGCTCTGGCGCTCCTCATCTCGGAACGGTGCGCGCCGCCCGGTCGATGGATCGTCATTCCGGCGGACTTCGCCGCGCACAGGTTTCTAGCCTGCCACCACAGCCGCCTCGCGGGCATCGCCACCATACCGCTGCCACACCCCGAAGTGCTGGAGAGCCTTGACGACAAAGCCTGGCTCGCCGACATGGCGAAGGCCGCCAGGATCCCGATCCCGCACACGATCATCCTGCGGTCGCCCGAGATGCCCACGCGCATGCCCGTGCCGCCGCCGGTCATCACGAAGCCCGCACGCGGCAGCGCCGGCAGCGGCATCCGCCTGTCGCACACGCTGGACGAGCTGCGCGCGGCGATCGCCCAGGCCGAGCCGTCGCCCGACCGCCCCCTCATCGTGCAGGAGTATGTCGCCGGGCCCGACCTGGGCGTCAGCCTGCTCGCGAAGGAGGGCCGGATCGTGGCATCCTCTGTGCAGCGGCATCTCCCCGGCAAGCGCCTGCGCTTCGAGCACAACGCGGCCGCCACGCGCATCGCCGCGGCCCTGGTTGCAGCCGTGGACTACACCGGGGTCGCGCACATCGACCTGCTGGAGCGCCCGGACGGCCGCCCCGTGCTCCTCGAGTGCAACCCGCGCTTCTGGGCAAGCCTGGCCGCGGCGCGACACGCGGGGATGAACTTCGTCGACCTCGCGATGCGGGCTGCGGCGAACGAGTGGCCGGCCGGCCCCGTCGAGCCTCCCGCCGGCGACTGCGGCCGCTCGCATGCCGAGTGGTTCTCGCTGCTCCGCGGCGCCCTGCCGTCGCCCGCGACGCGCGCGTTCCTGCACCAGATCAACACGGATCCGCTCGTCTTCATCCACAGCAAGCTGGCGCACCTGAGCCGCAAGGTCGGCCGCCTCCGCCGCACCTCCGCTTAGCATCGCCCCTCCCCCGCACGACAACATATCAGGGTCGGTGTCGGCCCCGCCGACTGAACCGTCCCGGAGGAGCCCCCACGTTGGACATCGTCCCGCTGCGCGAGCAGCATCTGGAAGACGCCGCCCGCCTGTTCGCCGCCACCTACGCGCAACAGCGCCGCGCCGTGCCCGTTCTGCCGGAGCGCCCGAACCTCGTCGGCGAGATCGCCTCGAAGCTGGCCGACCTCATCGCCCGCGAGCCTGCCGCGGCGGCCATCGAGGATGGCAGGCTGGCGGGCTACCTCGGCGGCTTCGGCATCCCCGAGTTCAAGGGGACGCGCCCGGGCGTCGTCTGCCCCGAATGGGCTCACGGCGCCGCCGGGCCGAACCGAGCCGCCGTCTCCCACGCGCTCTACGCGGCGCTCGCGCAGGAGTGGGTCGCCACGGGCAAGACCACGCACGCCGTCGTCCTGATGGCCCACGACCGCGAGATGCACGATGCCTGGTTCTGGCATGGGTTCGGCATGGTCTGCGTCGACCTGGCGCGCGCTCTGGCTGCGGTCGGCGGCGACAGACCGGCCGGGCTGGTGGTTCGGCGCGCCGCGATCGGGGATGCTCCGGCCCTCGCAGTCCTGGAGAAGCGGCTCCAGCAGCACCTCACCG
>CAZFLM010000166.1:0-4599 GCA_964519955.1 uncultured Chthonomonadaceae bacterium
AGCCGGCGCTTCGCCTCCTCCCGCGTCGAGCGGCGGAAGCTGCCGAGTTGGCGGGTCAGGCGCTTCACCTCCGCCTGCAGCACCGGGTCGGCGGGGCCCTCCACCTCGGGCGCGGGGCGCAGGAGCGTGTCCGGTTCCTCGGGCTGGGAGGGGCGCAGGAGCGTGGCGCCGTCGTCGGCCTCGGCCGGGCGCAGCAGCAGCGCCGCCTGCCTGGCCTCCGCCGCAAGGCGCTTCTGCTCCTCGGCACGAGCCCGGACCACCGGCAGCACCTCCCTCGCCAGGTCGCGGATCAGCACGCCCTCCACGTCCACGGCATCGGTCTCGGCAAGGTGCTCCACGCACGGCAGCACGCGCTCGTCGCCCTGTTCGCGGAAGGCCTCCAGCGCGCCGAGGACGAACTCACCGCTCAGCGCCTCGCCTTCGCCGCCTGCCGCCTCGTTGCGATGGGCCATCTGCCAGAGGATGAGCGCCGCGCGGGCGCCCGCGCCGATCCCCTCGCCTTCCAGCAGGCGCATCAGATCGCGCACCTGGTCGCGCGTCGAGCGGCGCATGAACCGGCGCCCGCTGAACCACGCGACGAGCGCCTCGCGCCAGTTCTGGGGCACTACTTCCGGCAGGAGCCAGGTTCGCTGCTGGGTGGAGAGGCCTTCGAGGCGCTCGAGGATGGGCAGCACGCGCCCGGCCGCCGCCCTGACCCGAGCCCGGTGGGCGGCGGGCACGTTGAGGCGCCAGTGGCCGCGCGCGATGCGCCGCACACGGTCCGTCGCCTCGACGACGCCGTGGTCGTCGGCGGCCCGGATGAGCGCGATGACAGCGTCGGCGTCGGGAAGCGAGAGGGCCGAGGCGAGGGCCTGCCGCTCGTCCGCGGACATGTCGATGGCGCCCGCCGGGATCTGGCGGAGGCGCCTGCCGACGGCCCGCGCGGCCACCTTGCGGTGGTTCTCGGGGGCTCCGGCGTCGCCAACGATGGTGAGCAAGCGGCGCACCACCTCGCGGTCCTCGCGGCTGGCCAGATGCTGAATAACGTAGGGCCAGCCGGCGCGAGCCTCGAGCCGCATGGCTGCCCACATCAGCCCCGCGCCCAGAGTGGCGCCGGCGAGGCCGCCCTCTATCGGGCTCCAGATTCGCCCGCCCGCCACCGCTCCCGCTGCGGCGAGGGCGGCGCAGGCGGCAAGGCGCTTGGGCGCGGTGATGGGGTGCTCCCTGGCGGCGGCGTCCACGATCTGGGCCACGGCGTCCGGCCCAAGCGCGTCCAGCCTCCTGGCGGCTTCCTGGCGATCGGCCGCGCCTCCTTGCCAGAGCTGCTGCGTGAGGTAGACTGGGTCGGTTGCGTGCGCGGGATCGATCATGGGAGCGGCGGCTCCGACCGGACCTCGCCGGCGCGCTCGCGGCATGCCTGCGCCCTGGAGGTGTAGTCCTCGGCTTCGGCGCCCCACCAGGAATTGGCTGCCGCCTCCTCGTAGGCCTGCGCAGCGCCTGCATAGTCGCCGGCCCCCTCGGCCGCAATCGCCCTGCATCGGGCTGCGTCGAATGTGGCGTCGGCGTCGGCGTAGCTCAGCGCCGCTTCGCCCATGTCGCCCGCTTCCTCGAAGCAGCGCGCCGCTTCCATGAGGTCCCCGCCTTGCCGGTAGCACAGGGCAGCCTCGCGCCACCGTCCCAGGCGCTTGTGGCATGGGGCCTGGCGGAGCGGGTCGCCGGCCGCGTGGTAGGCCTTGGCTGCTTCGGGCAGCATTCCAGCGCGCTCGAAGCAGCGGCCTGCCGAGCCTGGCTCGTTCGCTTCGAGGTACGACGCAGCGGCCTCGCGCCAGCGGCGAACGCGCCCGAGGAGCACGGCGGCGCGGCGATGCTCGCCGGCTCGGGTGTAGGCTTCCGCGGCGGGAGCAAGGTGTCCGGCCCGCTCATGGCACCGGCCGGCGCTGGCCCAGTCGCCTGCGGTCGCGTAAGCCTGCGCGGCGAGGGCGCACAGTTCGGCGCGCTCGTAGGAGGCCGCGGCCGAGCGCAGGTCTCTGGCTCGCTCGAAGCGCCGGCCCGCCGATGCGTGGTTCCCGATCGAGGCGTAGACCGTGGCGGCCCCGGCGTAGTCTCCCGCTTGCTCCATCCGCCAGGCCTCTTCCACCTGGGGGCGCTGGTCGGGGTGCGTGGCGAGTACCTCCAGCCTGAGGAGGTCGCCCTCCACCCGGGCCGCGCGCACGTCTCCTGCCCGGCCGCGCAGCAGGGCCTCGCCGATCGGCGAGCGGGGCGTCACGGTCTCGGTGCCGTCCGCATCCTCGGCAGGCTGCGCGCCCAACGGGCCGACCCGCACGAATCGCGGGGACTCCTCGTCCAGCAATGCGTACCATAACGTCCCATCGTGGGAACTCGGGTCGGCCATTCGACGTGCTCCAGATCGCTTTCGTTCAGAACACCGTCGGGCTGCCGGACGAAAACCTACCTATCGGCACCGTCGTCCGTGGGCGACTCGGCGGGCCGCACCAGTGCTGCGGCGTCGACGGCCTTGGCAGGGCGCAGCAGCGCGTCGTAATCCGGAGGCGCGTCGGCCGGGCGCAGCAAGTGCCCCGTCTCGCGGTTCGCCATCTCCTGCCGGTACACCGCGGCGACGGCCAGCACCAGGTCGCGTACCGTGACGATGGGGGGCCACTTCACCTGACTCACCTGGATGGGCACGCCGCAGCGGATCGTCACCTCGCGCAGCACGTCCTCCAGCTCCGTGCCGAAGGCGCGCCCGACGCCATAGATGTCACTGAGGGAGTCGGTGGGATAGACGGGGTAGTACGGGGTGCCGCCCAGGTCCTCCGCCACGTAGCGGAAGGTCTCCTCGGCGACTCGGATGGGCGCGCCGGCGCTGGCCATGCCCCGGACGAAGCGCTCGCGCGTGTCGGCCCGCCTGGCCCTCGAGAGCAGCCGCAGCCTCCGCGCGCTCTCCGCCCCGGCGATCAGGCCCGCTGCCCCGTAGATCATCCCTCCGACAACCGCCAGGACGATCAGCAGCAGGATCAACGCCATCAGTACAGCCCCAGCGACCTCGGTACCCATCGGTAGTCCGCTCCGTAGGCTGCGGCTATCTCCTCACCATCGTCCCGATGCCGGCGCGCGCCGGCGGTCAGCGCCTCAGCGGCAGGTACACCACCCGGTCATGCGACGACCCGGGCGCGTTCGGCCAGGATGTGCCGCAGCCGCAAAAGCCCCTCACCGGGGTTGGCCTCCTGCTCCTGCCTCAGCCGGTCCATCTCGGCGTCGACCGCGGACAGGTACCCGTCCATGGCCTCGCGGTGCCGCCAATAGTAGGTCAGGCAGGCGTAGACCTGCTCCAGGCTCAGTGAGCGGTAGCGAGCGGCGATCTCCTCGGCGCCGGCCCCGTGGCCGAGGTAGTCGCCGAGGACGGTCTCCAGGCCGATGCGCGTGCCCTTGACCCGGATATCGGTCGGCGCGAGGAACTCGAAGTACTCCTCAAGCTGCATCGCACATCACCTCCCTGCACCCATCATACCGCCGCTCCGTTGCCTGCGCCTACTTCCTCACCATCGTCCCGATGCCGGCGTCGGTGAAGACCTCCACCAGCACGGAGTGCGGCCGGCGCCCGTCGATCATGTGGGCGCGCTCTACGCCGCCTTCGACGGCCATGATGCAGGCCTCCAGCTTCGGGATCATGCCCTTCTCCGCGCGGCCGTCGGCGATCATCGCGCGGGCCTCGTCCAGCGTCAGCTCAGAGATGAGCGACGCCTTGTCCGAGAAGTCGCGGTACACACCCTCGACGTCGGTCAGCACGATGAGCTTGGCCGCGCCCACCTCCGCCGCGATGGCGCCCGCCGCATGGTCCGCGTTCACGTTGTACGACTCGCCGTCCTCGCCGATGGCCACCGAGGAGATGACCGGCACGTAGCCGTTGTCCGCCAGCAGCTTCAGCAGCTCGGCGTTCACCTTGACGATCTCGCCGACGAAGCCCAGATCGCCGCGCGGCGACTCGAGCTTCTGGGCGACGATCAGGTTCGCGTCCTTCCCGCTGAGGCCAACCGCGAGCGCCCCCTGCCCGTTCAGCAGCGCCACGATGCCCTTGTTCGTCTTGCCCGCCAGCGCCATCTCGACGATCTCCATCGTCGCGGCGTCGGTGACGCGCAGGCCGCCGACGAAGTGGGGCTCGTGGCCCATCTGCTTCATCAGCGAGCTGATCTCCGGCCCGCCGCCGTGCACCAGGATGGGCCGGATGCCCACGTAGTGCAGCAGCGCGATGTCCTGCATCACCTGGCGCTTCAGGTTCTCGTCGATCATGGCGTTGCCGCCGTACTTGATCAGCAGCGTCTGGCCCTGGAACCGGCGCAGGTACGGCAGTGCCTCGATGAGTACGGAGGCGCGGAGGTCGGGGTTTTGGTCCGTATCGGTCATTGTCGTATCCAATCGTTGGTCGGCAGTGCTCACGGCAACGGCGGGCTCACCACAGAGACGCAGAGCCCACGGAGGGGGCACAGAGAACGGCATGGGTCATGGGCAGTCGCACGCAGAGCGGTCACGCGCTCCATGACCGTCGCGCCTCGGGACCGCGTGCGTTGCGCGACGAACGTTCCGAGCCGGGAGCGTGAGCGACCGGTCTGCTGTAGTCGGCAG
>CAZFLM010000166.1:4699-4767 GCA_964519955.1 uncultured Chthonomonadaceae bacterium
ACCCTCTACCTGACGCGACGAACGTTCCGAGCCGGGAGCGTGAGCGACCGGTCTGCTGTAGTCGGCAG
>CAZFLM010000167.1:0-4427 GCA_964519955.1 uncultured Chthonomonadaceae bacterium
GACAAGCCCACCGGCAGCGTGGCCTCCGGCCGATCGTCCTCCGGACTGGGCCCGGGCTCGCCGACCACCGGTGGGACAAGCCCACCGGCAGCGTGGCCTCCGGCCGATCGTCCTCCGGACTGGGCCCGGCTACCACCCGTCATGGACCGCCGCCGCCCTCGGCGGCACCGTGGCACCCCTCTCCGGGGCAGAGCCGCGCGCGCGAGCAAGCGGTGCCCTAATCCCCGGGCGCCGTCGTGGGCCGGAGCAGCACCTCGGCGTCCTGCTCGGGGGCTGGTGCGGTTGGGCGCAGGAGGGTGCTCTCGCCGGGGGCGGCGGACGCGCGCAGGAGCGTTTCGGCGGGGGTGAGGCGCGCGAGGCGCGCTTCGATGGCGGCGGCGCACAGCGGATCGCGCGCACTGGTCTCGATGACCCGCCGCACGACACGCAGGTCCTCGGCGTTGCCGATGAAGCCGAGGAGGCGCAGCAGACCCAGGCATAGGTCGCGCTGCTGTTCTGTGCGCGGGCCGTACTGACGCCTCATGCGCTTGCGCGCGACCGCATGCCGGGCCAGTTCGCCCACCGGGAACCAGTATGGGATGGGCACGGTCGGTGGGTCGAACACGGTCGCCTGCAGCATCTGCCGCGCGACCTGGTGTTGGTAGGCCGACAGCGTTTCGGCATCCTCCTGTTCCACGAGCGGAAGGCGCTCTGCCAACCTGGCTAAGGCGAACTCAGAGATGGCGGGCAGCATCATGCGGTGCGCCTCGATCAGTGGACCGACACTCATGGCATCGTCCTCTTTGGCGAGTTGGCCTTTGAGCCGCTCCTCCGACGGGCGAGCGACGAAGACGACAAGAAAGGCGATCATCCCACCTATGAATAGCAGGAATGGTGGCCCCACCGCGGAACGCGGGAGGTGAAGGCGGTCGTCGGCCACGACCGGGATGGCCGCGAAGCCGATGAACGCAATGGCGGCGGACCAGGCGCCCGCGCGGCGGCGCAACTGCCTCCAGAATGTCACGCAGTCGCGCAGGTCCTCCAACTCCCGGTCGCTCAGCGGCATTCGGCCTGTTCCTCTGGTGCGGTCGTGGGCCGCAGCAGCACCTCGGCATCCTGATCCGGCGACGCGGATGTCGGGCGGAGGAGGGTCTCGCCGGGCGGCGCGTCGGCGGGGCGGAGGAGGGCGCCGGCCGTGGCGCCCAGAGCGAGGCGGGCTTCGATGGCGGCGGCGCACTCGACGGCGGCTTGCTGGGCGCGCGCGCAGCCCGCGGAACGCCCCTCGCCCGCAGCGATCCGGCGGACCAGCGGCAGGTGCTTCTGGCCGCCATGCAGCGAGAGGGCGTGCAGGAAGCCGATGGCAAGGTCTTCCTGCTCGGCGGTCATCGGCTGCCAGGCCTGCCGCACCGAATCAGCGATGCCCATGCACCACGAGGAGTAGGCGCTGGTGTTGCCGACGCCTGGCGCCAGCGCCAGGTAGCGCAGTATCATCGCGAGCGTTTGCACGGAGCGGGCCGACACGGGCTCCTCGGGCTGCTCGGCCACGAGCGGCAGCAGACGCCGAAGGGCTGCGGCCCACCGCCTCCCGATCCCGGGCAGCAGCACGTACGGTGGGTTGAGCAGCAGCCATACGTCCTCTGGGGCGTCGGCCTTCCATGTCACGCAGAGGCGCCGGCCCCGGACGCGCCACTCGAGGGAGGCTGCGGCGCAGCCAGCGATGCAGCCGAACTGGCAGAGCGCAGCGAGGAGGAACATCGACGTGTCGGCCGGGTGGCGCAGCCAAGTGGTCATGTAGAAGCCCGCACCCAGCGCCGCGACAGCTAGGGACACGCGGTGGAAGATGCGTCTGCGCCGCCGGGCGCGGCGTGCGGCGGCTCGCGGCAACTGCGGTTCGTCGGGCGGCATCGCGGGCTCCCGGGCGGGCTGACACTGGGGCAGATTGTACCACCAGGGGCTTCCAGGCGGCCGGCATGCAAAAAGAGCCTCGCAATTCCTCGAAATCGGTGAAAGAAGCAGGAAGGAATACGTGAGCCCGTGGCGAAAGCAGCAGGTGACTTCGGTTCGCACAGACGGGCGTTTCTGCGAATGCCGCATCGCCGCAGGAAGTCGTGCGGGCCCAGGCAGGAATCTAACGGTTCACATCGAAAGCAGTGTCCGTTGTTCTAACTCTCAGAAGGAGGGCATGTCACGATGGAGGCTTATTGCGTTAAGTGCAAGGCCAAGAAGGAGATGAAGGACCCGACCGCCATCACCATGAAGAACGGCAAGCCGGCAACGACCGGTACGTGCTCCACGTGCGGCACCAAGATGTTCAAGATCGGGAAGTAGGCCGAAGGCATCCTTCCAAGCTCTTTCTGGCAATTGGCGGCCGGGCCCTCGGTGGACGTTCCCGAGGCCCGGCCTGTTGCCCTCTTGGCACGGCTTGTGCAGTGGTAGTTCTGTGGGTGTGTTCGCTGCTCGCGGCATTCTCCTCGAGCCGTACCCCGTGAGCCTTCTCTGCGAGAGCTGCTTGTGCAGAGGAACCCCGAACTCCCGAGTACTCACGATCGTCTGAATAGCATGCGCCCGGCGGCTCCGTGAACGATCGTGCAGCAAACGGAGGCGCGCCGGGGTGGTGGCTGGCCCCCTTTCCTTCCGGCCGAGCGGTTGATCATGCTTCGCGAGACGAGAACAATCGGACAGGCCGTTCGGCGCGACCGCGGGATGCGGCTCGGCGATCACCTCATCGCCGACGGCCTGATCAATGAGCAGCAGCTCCGGCAGGCGCTGGAGCATCAGCGGCAGACGGGAGCGTTTCTCGGTGAGACGCTCGTGTCGCTCGGGCTCGTCGACCCGTCCGAGATCGGGCCGTACCTCGAACACGCCACCGGCTTTCCCTACGTCGAGCTGTCCTCATACCCTGTCGACTACGATCTCGCGCGCGAGTTGCCCGAGCCCCTGGCCCGACGCAAGGGCCTGCTGCTCTTCGGCCAGCGCGGCGAGGAGTATCTGGTCGCGATGGCCGACCCGCTCGACCTGGCTGTCGTCGACGACCTGCGCGCCAGGCTGAACCACCGCGTCGCCCCGCACCTCGTCCTTCGGCCGGAGCTGGAGGAGGCCACCAACCGCGCCTACGACGTGCGCCACTCGGCCCTCTCGGTGATCGACGAGCTGGCAGAGCGCCCGTCTTCGGAGCCCGACCTCTCCGTGGACGAACTCGTGGGGCTTGCCGAGGACGCGCCCATCGTGCGTCTGGTGAACGGCATCGTCAGCGGCGCCGTGGCGACCGGCGCGAGCGACATCCACATCGAGCCGCAAGAGCAGGTCGTCCGCGTGAGGTTCCGCGTCGACGGACTGCTCTACGATCAGATGACGATCCCGCGGCACCACCACGCGGCCGTGGTCTCGCGCATCAAGATCATGGCGCGGCTGAACATCGCGGAGCGTCGGCGCGCGCAGGACGGCCGAATCACCTTCCGCGACCCGTCCGGCGCCGAGTACGACCTGCGGGTCAGCGTGATGCAGGTGCTGTTCGGCGAGAAGGTGGTGCTGCGCATCCTCGAGAAGTCCAGCGCGTTCGCCGGCCTCGACAAGCTGGGCTTCTTCCCGGAGCAGCGGTCGCTGTTCGACCAGTTCATCCGGCGGCCCCACGGCATCGTGCTCGTCACCGGCCCGACGGGCTCCGGCAAGACCACCACGCTGTACGCGGCGCTGAACCGTATCAACGATTCGACGATCAACATCACCACCATCGAGGACCCGATCGAGTACCAACTCAAGGGCGTCAACCAGGTGCAGGTGAACCCGAAGATCGGGAGCACGTTCGCCACCGGCCTGCGGACGCTCGTGCGCCAGGACCCGGACGTCATCCTCGTGGGCGAGATCCGCGACGGCGAGACCGCCGAGATCGCCGTGCAGGCAGCGCTCACCGGGCACCTGGTGCTGAGCACGCTGCACACGAACGATGCTCCGAGCGCGCTCGTGCGGCTCATGAACATGGGCGTGGAGCCGTACCTGGTCAGCTCGACCGTGGTGGGCCTGGTAGCGCAGCGGCTCCTCCGCACCATCTGCCCGCACTGCAAGGAGGCCCGCGCCGCGAGCGCCGCCACCGTCGAGGCGCTGGGCCTGCCGACGCGCGACGGGCAGTTGCCGGTGCTCGCGTACGGACGTGGCTGCACGCGGTGCGGCGGGCGCGGCATGAAGGGGCGTACGGCCGCCTACGAGATCACGCCGATGACCGACTCGCTCCGCGACCTGGTGATGAAGCGGGCGGACGGCGCTCTGCTGCGCGGCCAGGCCATCCGCGACGGCATGTCGACGATGACCGATTCCGCCATCCGCAAGGTGATGGACGGGGTGACGACTCCGGACGAAGTCGCACGCGTGCTCTACGCCGAGGGGTGAGCGCGACGCGGTGCCGGACGGGCAGGGACGCCCATCCCACCAGGGCGCGGTGCCGGACGGGCAGG
>CAZFLM010000168.1:0-4029 GCA_964519955.1 uncultured Chthonomonadaceae bacterium
CGAGAGGCGGGCTAGGGACTCGTGGCAACCTGGCCCGGCGCCCCACTGGACGGGCGGGGACGCCCATCCCACCACAGCGCTCGTGCGAGAGGCGGACTAGGGACTCGTGGCAACCTGGCCCGGCGCCCCACTGGACGGGCAGGGACGCCCATCCCACCACTGCACTCGTGCATGATCCAGGCTAGGGCAACGCGCGAACCACTGGAGGGTGGCGCTCCGTCGCCACCGGGGCAGTGGCGCCTCAGAAGTAGTCCGGTACGGGGACCGCCAGGTTGCGGGGTGGGAAGAGCGGGGCGGCGGCACGGGCCGCATCGGGATTGCCGCAGGCGATGGCGCCGCTGCCGATGGCCTCCTCAAGGCCGATGCCGCCGGGCAGGAGCGCCGACCATGCGGCAACCGCGCCATCCAGGTCAACGGGCGCATCCGGATCACTGGGGCTCACGGTGACATCATTGCCATCCCCGCGGATGACGGCAGCCTGGGCGGCGTCCCCGTCCACCATTCGGCAGACGAGCCGGCCGGTCCATCCGGCCACGTTGTCGCGCAGGTCGTGGAGCGCGCGGGCCAGATCCACGACGCGGAACATCGGTCCGGGCTCCTCGACGATCGTCGCGCAGCGGACTGCCAGCCCGCTGTCCTCCGCCACGCGCCGCGCACCCGTGTAGTGCACCTTGCCTCCGCGCGCCATGCCGGCAAGCTGCGAGACGAGGGCGGCGCGGGCGCGCTCCGTGGCCGCCACGATCTCCGCCACCGTCAGGTCGCCCGCCTCCTGCTCCCGCTGCTCGCAGAGCGCATACCCCTCCACCTCGTCGAAGCACGCCACGAAGCGGTCATGCTGCAGGCGCCAGAGGTAGTCCCATCGCCTGGCATCGCGGATGCAGGAGCCCGTGACCTCCCGGCTGGCCGCGTCGTAGAGGGCGGACATCGCAGGGATATCCGCGGGAGTGGCGAGGCGGACTCGGCGCGGCTCGCCCCGGCGAGGCAGATGCCGGGCCGGGGCGATGAGGTGGGCGTGAAGCCCGGCGTGCTCCCATCCGAGGCGCCGGTAGCAGCGCGGGTCGGGGGCGAGGAGCGCGGTGAGCCCATACCCCTCGCCGCGCAGGAACGCGAGGGTGTCGCGCAGCAGAGCGCCCGCCAGCCCCTGGCCGCGCACGTCGAGGCGGGTGGTCACCCCGGCGATGCCGGCCACCGGCACACGGGCGCGCCCAATCCACATCACCTGGTCGGTGACGGTCAGGCAGGCAACGACGCAGCCGGCGGAGTCCGCCAGAACGCGCTTGCGGGTGAGATCGAAGTAGGGGTCGCCGAGGACGATCTCGCGCGCGGGCTCGAAGGGGAGGTCGAACGCCTCGCACAGCAGGCCGACCAGGCCGTCGATGTCCTCCGACCTGGCCGCGCGCGCCTCGTACATGCTGAGCCGCCTAAGGAAGCTCGTCGACGACGATACGGTCGTTCGTATAGACGCAGATCTCGGAGGCGATGCGCATGGCTTCCTCGACGATGCGCCGCGCCGACAGGTCCGTGTTGGCGATGAGCGCCTTGGCCGCCGCCAGCGCGTAGGGGCCACCGGATCCGATCGCGCAGACGCCGTCGTCCGGCTCCAGGATGTTGCCGTCTCCCGAGAGCAGGTAGAGCTTCTCCGCGTTCGCAACGATCATCAGCGCTTCGAGGCGGCGCAGGATGCGGTCCGTGCGCCACTCCTTGGCGAAGTCGATGGCGGAACGCGTGAGGTTGCCGCCGTTCGCCTCGAGCTTCGTCTCGAACTTGTCCGCCAGCGCCTGTGCGTCGGCCACCGATCCGGCGAATCCGGCCAGCACCTTGCCCCCATGCATCCGGCGTATCTTGCGGGCGGTATGCTTCACGATGGTGGCGTCCATCGTCACCTGGCCGTCGCCGGCGATGGCCACCGAGTCGTTCCTGCGAACCGCTATGATTGTCGTGCTTCGCAACATGCACCCTCGCTCCAGTCCATCGTCCCCACGGTGGCACCGTCTGGGCGCGGCAAGCAGCGCGCTTACAGACGCCAAGAGGACTCCGCCGCATACTTCCTTCCGGTGCGGCCGGAGTCCTCCCGTCAATACCCGTGCTACGTCGACTACTGCATCCACCTCCTGCGGGCGACGTACAGGTCGAGCAGCATGTCCTCCGCATCCTCGTCGGCCAACTGAGCAACGAGGACGGGGTCAAGCACCAGTTGATGCGCCATCACGAACTGGCGCTCGTCTTCGGGCGGAAGGGGCAGTCCTTCTCGGTTGTAGGCCGCGCCCAGGTCCAGGAAGAGAACCGTGCGGCTTCGGTTGCGGGCATTCATCGCTTCGCTCCAGACCGGCTGCCCGGCGCCGAGCTCGATCGCCTCACGGCGTCTTGCTCCATCAGCGATCGGCGCTCTGGCACAGACCGATAGAAAACAGCGACTCGGGACTTCCCTGCCCGGGGAAGCGGATCGACATTGCCATTATCGGCAAAACATCCGCCGGTCTACCCCCGATTCTTAGCCGGGCTCTACGCGCGTACGCCGCGCACGTACCCCGGCCGGACGCCTCCCCGGGTCACCGCATGCGTCTCTCGGACCGGCCATCGGCTCGCGTCTCGGCGCTCATACCACTTACTTGGACGAATGGCCAAGCATGCGAGTTCCTGACGGCGGCGCCTGCGCAGAAGTAGACAGCCGTTCGGCACGCGCGCGCCTCAACCCGGCGCATCGTCCTCTGCATCGCCCCGCGCCCGCGGATGAGCCGCCGCGTGCACCGAGCGCATCGCCTCCGTCGTCACGTGCGTGTAGACCTGCGTCGTGCCGATGTCCGCGTGCCCCAGCAGCTCCTGCACGTCGCGCAGGTCGGCGCCGTTCTCCAGCAGGTGCGTGGCGAAGGAGTGGCGCAGCACGTGCGGCGTGATCTTCAGGCGCGTGCCCACCGCCGCGGCATACTTATCGAACGTGCGCCGCACCCCGCGGTCCGACATCCGGCCGCCGAGCTTGTTCAGGAACAGAGCGTTGGATCGGCCGAGCCGGCTCTTTGCGGCGAGCTCGTCTCTAGCGCGTTCCACGTACGCTGCGATCGCGTCGACCGCCGCGCGCCCGAGCAGCGCGAGCCGCTCCTTGCCGCCCTTCCCTCTCCGCACCCGCACCTGAGCGCCGCCCAGGTCCACATCGTCCAGGTCCAGCGCCACCGCCTCGCCCGCCCGAAGACCGCTCGCGTAAAGCAGCTCCAGCAGCGCGCGGTCGCGCAGGCCGGCCGGCGACGACGCGGGCGCGGCCATCAGCGCCTCGATCTCGGGCGACCGGAGGAACTTGGGCAGCGGACGAGAGCCTCGCGGCGTGCGCAGCAGGCGAGCCGGATCCTCGGCGATGTGGCCGTTGCGCCTGGCCCACCGGAAGAAGGCGCGCAAAGCCGCCTGCTTGCGGGCGAGGGTCGATCGCCGGTACGCGTGCGGCTGCAGCGATGCGAGGTAGGCGCGCAGGGCCGCCAGATCGATGCCACGCAGTTGCTCGACTCCCGCGGATCGCAGGTGATCGGCGAACTGGAACAGATCGGCGGCGTAGGCGCGTACCGTCTCGTGCGAGTAGCCTCGCACTTCGGTGAGATGCCGGGTGAACTGGTCGATCAGCGGGTCGATCATGTGCGGCCTCGCCATCCTACCATGTTATTCGACGGGTGAGGCGGCATTCCCTGCGGGCGCCTTCGGGCTGCGTGGCCGACCAGATGCCCGCAGCGAGGATGAGCACGCCGCCCGCGAGGGTGGCTGGCGGGATGGGCTCGTGGAAGACGACGGCGCTGGCGACGGAGCTGTAGACGATCTGCGAGAGGGTCATCAGCACCCCCTCGGACGTGCGCACGTACCCATAGCCGAAGGTCTGCAGCATCTGCGCGACGACGCTGGAGGCGGCCATGCCGACCAGCAGCCACCATCCGATGGCCGTGGGCCAAACCAGGGGCTGGAACAGGCATCCGACCGCCGCGATGGGCATGCCGACGAGGGAGAAGTAGAAGAAGATGCTCGACGCGGTCTCGCCGCGGCGCAGGTGGCGGA
>CAZFLM010000169.1:0-3665 GCA_964519955.1 uncultured Chthonomonadaceae bacterium
GGCCCGCTGATCTACGCCGGCGGCGGACTCGTCGGCCCCGCGCAGGCCGCCCCGCTGGGCCCGTCGGGCCGCGTCTATCAGCCCGGCAAGTCTCTGGCGGCCCTGGTGTCGCCGTCCCAGGTGTTCGCCTATTCGGACACATACGACACGTATCGCCCCACCAACGGCGCCGACTTCATCGTGAGCGGGTGGACAGGCACGAACAACAACTCGATGCGCCATCGCGGCAAGTTCAACGTCAACTTCGCCGATGGCCACTCCAAGAACGTCGCCTACAAGGCCGGCATCATCAACCTGGGCGGCGGCCTCAAGATCGGGGCGCCCCGCGACGTCAAGGCCCGCACGTACTACTGCGCCGACCCGGATGAGGTCATCAGCTTCGCCTCCTACGGACTCGGCTCCATGGCGTGCGGCTCGCTCGGGACTATGATCGAGACGCCGGGCCTGGTCACCTGGTACCCGGACTAGTCTCGACCAAGCACGAGTGTCGTGGGCAGGATGGGCATCCGTGCCCGTCCAGTTCCACTCAGCAACGTACCAGGCCAGCGCCCCGCTGAGGCGGCCGAGAACCTGGATGCATGGTCGGAGGACCGGACGGCGCCCCGCGCCAGTCCGGTCCTTCTGTTCTGCGCCCCAACCCCTCGCCGCGCCCCGCGGTCTTCTGGTAAAACGAATCGCGCCGGCGATCCGGCAGGCAGATGGAGAGGAGACCAGGACGGCAAATGGCGACGGAGAACAGCGGACAGACGAAGACCCGTCGAAAGCGCACACCGCTGCAGGCCCTCGTCGACATCGCGTTGGCCATCTACGCCCTCGCGCTCGCCGTCCTGTGGCTCACCAACATCGTCGGCCCCGAGCGTTGGTGGCTCGGCGTGGTGAACCTCTACGCGCCGCAGTGGGTCTACCTCGTTCCGGCGGTCCCTCTCGCGCTCCTCGTCCTCGCAGCCCATCGCCGGCGGTGGTATGTCCCGCTCCTCCTCGCGCTGTTCGTCGCCGGGCCGCTCATGGGCCTGCGGTTCCGCTGGTTCTCGCCTCAGCCCGCGCCGGGCCAGCGCCACCTGCGCGTGATGACCTGGAACGTGAAGTGGTCGCAGGCCAAGGTCGACGGCGTCGTGAGCGAGATCGAGCTGCACCACCCCGACCTGGTCGTCATGCAGGATGCGCTCACGGCGGGCGAAAGCCTCGGCAAGGCGCTGGGAGACGACTGGCAGGTGGAGGAGCTTGGGCAGTACGTCATCGCGAGCCGCCACCCGATCACCAAGCCCGAGCCGCGCTGGATCTCCTACCCCGAGCACAACCATCGGGCTGCCCGCGTCGAGATGGACCTGGACGGACGCACGGTCGTCGTCTACTCGGTCCACTTCAAGTCGCCGCGTTACTCCCTGCTGCGCGTCCGGTCGATGGAAACCGACACGGCCGATGCCGTCGAGGACAGCGCCGACACCCGTCTCGACCAGGCCAGACTGCTGGCGGATAACCTGCGTGGCGAGAAGGCCCCCGTGATCCTGGGCGGCGACCTGAACGCGCCCACGCAGTCCGTGGTCTGCCGCACCCTCTTCGGCGCGGGCGTGCACGACGCGTTCGACGAGGGCGGCCGCGGCTACGGCTACTCCTATGGCCACAACATGCGCCGCCTGCGCCAACTGCGGCACTCCTTCATCCGCATCGACCACATCCTGCCCAGCGCCCAGTGGCGCGTAGTCGACTGCTGGGTCGGCACCCCGGACGTCTCGGACCACCGCCCCGTCATCGCCGACCTGGTCCTGGAACAAGACTGACCGCTGCCCGGCCCAACCCACATGCCCCCTCCACGGCCCTCGCCCCTCGCGGGAGAGGGTGGCCGAAGGCCGGGAGAGGGGCATCGCCGCGCACAGCCCCGCGTCCGCCAGGACGCCCGGCCGCAGGCCCACCAGGCGGGTCGTTCACGGCCCGCAGCCCCGCCCCCCTCAGATCCCCATGTACTCCGCGACCTCGCCCTTGTACGAGCACAGATCGCCAATGCCCAGGTCGTGCACATCTGCATGGCCGGTGAGGCGGGCGAAGTCCCTCAGCTCGGCGGTGCACACCCGCAGGTAGTTGGCGACGCGCTTGGCCGAGGCGTCCACGTCCAGCCGCGCGCGCAGCTCGGGGTCCTGCGTCGCGATGCCGACCGGGCACTTGCCGGTGTTGCACACGCGATACTGCTGGCACCCGCAGGCCATCATCGCGGCGGTTCCGACGGCGATGGCGTCCGCGCCGAGAGCGAGGGCCTTGGCCATGTCCGGCGAGACGCGGAAGCCGCCGGTGATCACCAGCGAGACCTCCTTCGCGCCCGCCTTGTCTAGGTACGTCCGCGCCCGGTACAGCGCATACGGGGTCGGGATGGACGTGGCCATCTTGATGTACTTCGGAGCCGCCCCCGTGCCGCCGGGCCTGCCGTCGAGCGTGACGAAGTCGGGCCGGGCGTAGAGCGCGAACTCCAGGTCCTCCTCTATGTGCCCCGCCGCCAGCTTGATGCCGATCGGGCAGCCGCCGGAACGCTCCCGCAGCATGGACACCTCGTCCCGCAGCTCCTTGCGGGTGGTGATGTCCGTGAACCGCGCCGGGCTGTGGATGTCGCGCCCCATCGGGAAGCCGCGCACCGCCGCGATGTCGGCCGTCACCTTGGAGCCCGGCAGCAGACCCCCCATGCCGGGCTTGGCGGACTGCCCGATCTTGATCTCGATGGCGTCGGCGCGGCGCAGCATCTCGTCCGTCACGCTGTACCGATTCGGCACGTACTCGAAGATGAACCGGTGGGCCAGCCGCTGCGTATCCGGCAGCACTCCCCCCTCGCCCGAGCCGATCGCCGTCCCGACCGCCGCCGCCCCCATCGCCAGCGCCGTCTGCGCCTCCTTCGAGAGCGCCCCGAACGACATGTGCGTCACGTAGATCGGTGTCTCGATGAGAAGTGGCCGCTTCGCGCGCGGGCCGATGGTCGTGCGCGTGTTGACCGCCTCGTCCCGGTTCAGCGGCATGCGCGCCAACTGGGCCCCAACGATGAGGATGTCGTCCCACACGATGGCGGCGTCGCGCGTACGCATCGGCTCGACGATGGACTCGCCGGACACGGCCATGCGGTGGATGTCGGCCATGTGGCGCTCGACGTCGTCCGCGGAGCGCTGCCACGCGCCGAGGTAGTCGCCCAGCGCGACCGGAGCCGGCTCCGCGGCGGCCGCCAGCTCGGCGAACTCGCCCTTCGACGCCCCGCACACCGGGCAGACCCAGTCGTCCGGCAGGTCCTCCCACAGAACGCCCTCCGCCTCCTCGTCGTACACGAACCCGCACACGCCGCACTCGAGCCGTCTCATGTGGCCATGACCTCCCCGGCGCCAGGACGCCGACGCACCTGCCACCCCGGGCCTCCAAACCGCGGGCCCGGTGTGGAACAACCACCCATCAGCCACTTGCCAGCGAGAGGGCCGACACGGCCACTGGCGCCCGGAGGGTCCCAAATGCACGCCAGCAGCCGCACCAACCCAAAGCGCGGCCTGACCATCGTCGCCGCGGTTCTGCTTCCCCTGCTCACCGGTTGCGCCAGCCCCGAAGCAGCGCCGCAGCCCTCCGGCCCGACCATCGCCGACAAGGCGCAGGCCATCCAGAACGACCGGACCCTCTCACCAACCCAGAAGGCCATCGCCGTCAAC
>CAZFLM010000170.1:0-3627 GCA_964519955.1 uncultured Chthonomonadaceae bacterium
GCGCGGCTGAGGTTGCCGGCGAGCTTGCGGAGGGCCTGGGACATGAGGCGGGCCTGGAGGCCGACGTGGGAGTCGCCCATCGCGCCCGCGATCTCCGCCTTGGGCACGAGCGCGGCTACCGAGTCCAGCACGACGACGTCGATGGCGCTGGAGCGGACGAGGTAGTCCATGATCTCCAGGGCCTCTTCGCCGGTGCCCGGCTGTGAGACGAACAGGCTGTTGAGGTCCACGCCGAGGTTGCGAGCATAGTCGGGGTCGAGGGCGTGCTCCGCGTCGACGAAGGCGCAGGTGCCGCCGCGCTTCTGGCTCTCGGCCACGACCTGCAGGGCCAGCGTGGTCTTTCCGGACGACTCCGTGCCGTAGATCTCGGTGATGCGGCCGCGCGGAATGCCGCCAACACCGAGGGCGATGTCCAGCGCGATGGCTCCCGTGGGGATGGCGTCGACGCTGAGCTTCGTGGCCTGGCCGAGGCGCATGATGGAGCCCTTGCCGAACTGCTTCTCAATGTTCGACAGGGCAATATCGAGGGCTTTCTGCTTGTCCACGGGTTCTCTCCTGGACTGACGGCTGTCGTGCGCCAGGCGTCAGGCTACTCCTGGCGCAGGGGGAAGGTCTCGACGACGGTGTAGGTCGGTCCCTCGGGCCGCAGCACGCTCTGCATGAGGTCGATGTGGTCGAGGGTGAACGTCGTGATATCGGGCACCACGATGCTGGCCAGGTTGCGGGCGACGGACGTCTCGCCGCCGTACCCCTTGACGCGGGCGATGGTGAGGTGCGGCTTCAGCGGCTGGCGCTCGCGGTGGAACCCTCGGCCGGCGAGCGTGCGGTCGAGGATGCCGGCCAAGTCGCAGAGCGGCTCTGCCCCGGCCGTGGCGCCAACCCAGACGACGCTGGCGCGTTGGGTGTTGGGGAAAGCGCCGACCCCGCCGAGCGTGAGGTCGAACGGCCGGATGGCCCTGGCGACGACCTGGGTTCCCTCGACGGCCTGATAGGCGCGGCGCGGAGAAAGCTCCCCCAGGAACTTGAGCGTGTAGTGGAACTGCTCTGGGCGGACCCACTTGATGCCGTCATCGCCGAGCACGGCGCGCACGGTGTTGCGCGCCTCGGCGACCTTGTCGAGGGCGTCTTGCGGGAGGTTGGCGGCAAAGAAGAGGCGCATTCGTCGGGTTCCTGGCGGCGACTCTCGGATCGTCCGCGACCAGGCCATTGTAGCAGGTATGGATGCGTTTGTCTACTGGTTTGTTTCGAGTAGCGAGTAGCTAGGAGCGAGTAGCGAGTAGAACGGCAGGTGGTGCGGTGCGTTGGGTTGTCTCGGTTGGCGGCGGGATGCGGGTGCCGAGCAGGAAGTCCTGGAGGCGCTGGAGGTAGTCGGTGTTGAGGAGGTCGACGCCGGACTCGCGGAGTTGGGACCAGAAGGCCTCGTTCTGCGGGGCGCCCCAGAAGCGGACGCGGCGGCCGGCGGCGTGGGCGCGAGCGACGATGTCGCGGAGCCTGGCGCGCTCGGCGTCCGGCATCTGGCCGGCACCGTTCCAGCGGAAGTGGCTGCCCCAGCGATCGCTGATGAGCGGCATGGCGTGAGCGGGCAGCTTCGAGTCGAGGTCGGCGACCTGGCCGTCGATGCCGACGCAGCGGACGCGGTCAGCGAGCACCATCTCGCGCGGGCAGTCGCCGCTGAGGACGACGGTGACTGCGCCCTCGGTACGGACGCCGTCGCGCACGACGGTGAGCATCTCGCGATAGTGGGCGAGGACGTCGCGCAGGCGGGCGTACGTCTCGGCGCCGTTCTCCTTGATGTCGATGAGCAGCGTGACGCTCGGGCCGCCGGGGTAGACGCGGCCACCGTTGGCGCGAACGCGCTCAAGCAGGGGATCGAGGTAGAGCGCTTCGAGGGTGCGCTCCGGCTTGATGGCCTTGCGGTCGTGGGCGACGTGGAGGGCGTCGCCATCGCAGAAGATGTCGGCCTCGACGCTGCAGAAGCTGTGGTCGAGGGCGTCCAGGAGCGGGCGCGCATGCGCGTAGTCGTTGTGGGCGTGTGCGTTCGGCAGCGGCGTGATCGGGCCGCCGAGGAGCGCGCAGAGCAACCATGTCAGCAGCATGGCTGGGACCTTTCGCTAGACCAAAGCAACCTGCAGATGGGTTGTACCGGACGGGCAGGGACGCCCATCCCACCGCGGCTCGGTTCCGGACGGGCGCGGAGGCCCATCCCACCGCGGCTCGGTACAGGACGGGCAGGGACGCCCATCCCAGCACGGCGTCAACGCTAGGCGGGCGTGCTTGCCAGGATGCGGTCGCGCAGCATGGTGAGGGCTGTCTGCGTCGCGCGGTGGCGGACGTCGGCGCGGATGCCGATGTACTGGTTGCGCGTTACCTCGACGCCATCGGGGTAGGCGAGCCCGATGTAGACGAGGCCGACCGGCTTCTCGGGCGAGCCGCCGCCCGGGCCGGCGATGCCGGTGATGCCGATGCCGTAGGTGGCGCCCAGGCGCTCGCGCACACCGCGGGCCATCGCCTCAGCGACCTCCTGGCTGACAGCGCCATGCGCGGCGATGAGGTCGGCGGGCACGCCGACGAGTTCCGTCTTCACCTCGTTGCTGTAGGTAACGCAGCCGCCCAGGAAGACCTGCGACGAACCGGCCACGTCCGTGATGCGGCCTGCCAGCGTGCCGCCGGTGCAGGATTCGGCCAGGGCGAGCGTGCGGCCGCGCTCGGCGAGCAGACGGACGACCGCCGATTCGATGGGCTCGTCGTCGAAGGCGTACACGTGGTTGCCCAGGCGGCGCTCAATCTGCTTGACCATCGGCGCGATGAGGGCATCCGCCTCCTCGACGCTGCTGGCCCGGGCGGAGACGCGCAGGTGGACCTCGCCGGTCTTGGCGTAGGGGGCGACGGTTGGGTTGTCGCCCATCATCAGGTCCCTCACGCGGTCCTCGACGAGCGACTCGCCCATGCCGCAGACCCGGACCACGCGCGATCGGATGGTGGCGGCGCCGGTCTTCGTGCGGAGGTAGGGGACGACCTCGTTCTCCAGCATCGGGAGGAACTCGCTGGGCGGGCCGGGCATGGCGATGGCGATCTTGCCGTCCTTCTCGAAGAGGAGGCCGGGGGCGGTGCCGTTCGGGTTGCTGAGCTTGCGCCCGTTCGTGGGCACCCAGGCTTGGCGCAGGTTGCTCTCGACCATCTTGACGCCGCGGTTGACGAAGAACGCGGTGAGCTGCTCGGCGTACTCGGCATCGTAACGCAGCGTGTCGCCGACGGCTTCGGCCAGCGTGTCGCGAGTGATGTCGTCCATGGTGGGGCCGAGGCCACCGATGGTCAGGACGATGTCGTTCTCGGCGAGGGCCGCCCGGAGCGCTGCGAGCAGGCGGTCGTGGTTGTCGCCGATGGTAACGCGGCGGTACACGAGGATACCCAGCTCGGAGAGGGCGCGGCCCAGGGCCGCCGCGTCGGTATCGACGATCTGGCCGAGGAGCAGTTCGGTTCCGACAGAGACAACTTCGGCGCGCATAGGGGCGACCTCCCGTCACGGCATGGTGGTGTCAGTATACCGAACAGGGGGAGGCGTGGGGCCTCGGACTGGACGGGCAGGGACGCCCATCCCACCGCGGCGCCTGGGCTGTACTGGACGGG
>CAZFLM010000171.1:0-3448 GCA_964519955.1 uncultured Chthonomonadaceae bacterium
CGCTGTGGTCATTCCGTCGATGGCTGGAAGAGCCGTTCTTCATCGCGCGTCTAGATCCTTTCCATTAGTCGATGGCTTGGACAGCAGTTCTTGGGTCAACGGCTGTGGACGTCGAAAGGCGCGTGATATCACCTCCTCCCCCGCGCGCGCAACCTCGGCTGTCAACCGTGCAGCCGCTTGCTGGTCGAACACGGCACAAGCTTCGTGGCGCTGCGCCATCGGTCGCGCACGGGCTGTGGAGCCCATCCCGGGCTTGGCCGCTCGCCGCATGGCGGCAGCGCACTTGGCATCTGGGCAGGTTGTCGCGCGCGGCGCCCGGACGCCGCACGGGTCTAGTCAGGCTTCTCGGCCGTCCTCGCAGAGCCGGATGGGGCGAGTGGCCCATCGGTACCCACCCCGGCCGGCAGGCGCTGTCGAGGCGCCCTCGGGATGCAGCGGACAACGGCCTCGGCCTCGTCCGCTGCGCTGGGCGCCCAGGAGCCCGTTGGTTCGGGGCTCGGTCGCGTGGCGGTGGAATCGCGCACGCAGAGCGACACGGGGAGCGCATAGTGGCGCGGCGGCGCCACGACGTGGTTGATGCGGGAGATCAGCAGCCTGGCAGCCGCTGCGCCCATGTCCTGCGGCTCCTGGTCGATGGTGGTGAGCGCAGGGGTGACGTATTCCGCCGAGTCGACACTGTCCCAACCCACGATCGCCATGGCCTCGTGGATGCGGGGCGCCGCGGTGCGGAGATACCCGAGCGCGCCGACGGCAGCCATGTTGTTCGGAACGATGAACGCGGACGGCGGGAGGGTGAGCGCCAGCATCTGCTGGATCATCAGTTCTCCGAGCCGCCTGTACTCGGAGTTCGACCCATCGCGGGCCTCGGCCGGTGGGCGCGCGACGAGCTGCGGATCGAACGCGATCCCTGCCTGCTCCAGCGCCAGCCGGTACCCCACGAGGCGGTCCCGGAACGAGGAGCACTCGCGTGGCAGCGCGATGCCGATGCGTTGGTGCCCGGCTGCCAGCAGGTGCTCCGTCGCGATGAGCCCCCCGCGCACGTTGTCGGACGTGGCCACATCGACGCCATACCCCGGCAGGTACCGGTCTACGAACACCAGCGGCGTGGCGCCCGGGCCGAAGTTCTCGATCAGCCGGGGACTGCGTGCGCCGATGGCTGCCGCCGCCACGATCACGCCGGCAACCGGATCATCGATGGCGGCGAGATAGCGCTCCTCCTCGGCTACAAGATCGTTGGTGGCGTGCGCCCGAACGACGAAGCCGTCCGCATACGCCTGCCGCTCGATGCCGCGGATGATGCGCGAGAAGTAGCCGGTGTCGATGTCGGGGGTCAGCACGACGATCAGGCTGCCGCGCTCGCCGTCCGGCGCCACATCGGGCTTGGTGACGAACGTTCCCTTGGCGGCCATGCTGACGAGTAGGCCTTCCTCCTTCAGCATGTCCAGCGCTCTGCGCACGGTGCCGCGGCTCACCTTGTACTGCGCCATCAGCTCCGGCTCGGTCGGCAGCCGTGAGCCAGGCGGGTAGGCGCCGCCGACGATACCTGAACGGAGGATCTCGCACAACTGCCTGTACAGAATGCCCGGTTCCACGTCTGCCTCCAGGTCGGCATACGTTTGCGTACGATCACACGGAGAGGGCCACCGGGTGGCGCGGAACGCTGAGTGTTGCGGAACTCGGTCCGCCGCTCAGGCCCCGCCGTCAGGTCGGTTTGGTGCACAGGTTCGCGATCGGGCCGCTGCTGGAGTGGGGGCGGCCGGTACGGGGAGCGGTCGGCGAGAACGCCAGCTTGGGGAGCGCAGGCGGGCCCCGCAAGGCCGGCGGCGCCTACTTCTGGTTGGCGAGCACGGTGGCCAGAACCTGAGCGTTGCCGTACGCCATCTTGCTCTCGTCATAGGTAGGCATCGCCGTGCTGGGGTTGTGCGCCTTTGGGTTGCGGATCTGGTCTCCGATCCACACCACGTTTGCCGTCAGATCGGCGCCGTGCCTGGACCCGGTGTGGGCCAGATCCGGGGCGGAGCCGCCGCCGCCCGTCATCGGCCCATGGCAGCGCGCGCAGCCGGCCTTCTCGTAGATCATTGGCGCGTCCGCCAACGTCGGCAGTCGCGTGAGCTTCGTGCCGTAGTCGTTCGTCTCCGCTGGCTCGCGGTGGCACCCGCCGATCGCTACACCCACGATCAGGAGCAGCGACAACGAGGCGGCGAACGGTCCCCATCCCGGGAGACTGGGCATGTCGGTTCTCCTTGGTGGGCATGCGCTGATGGTCGGTGACCTGGACGAGCCTGCTGCAAGCGGGCCATCGTCGGGCGACGAGAGCCGGTATGGAGGAGCGGCGCACAGCCCGCCTGCGGCCTCGCTGGTCCCGTGGATACGTTTATATACGATTGCTCACCGAGCGAACTATAACACGCTGTATCCCAGACGTCAAGATGTATTTGAATCATTGTTAGCTAGCAGCCGGGCAATGTGGCGATCGCTGCAGGGGACTGGGAGGCTCCGCCATCCCGTCCGGCTCGCTCATGGCCTGCGGCCTGGCGCGCGGCAGGGAACTCCTGCGTCCTCGCGGAACCTGAGCGCGTGCCCTGCGCAAGGCGGGCATCACCGATCGGGGAGGCAGCAGCTCATGGCGGAGATCGTCAAGGCCTATCGGCAGGAAGTACCGGCGATGCGGTTCATCGGCAGGATGTACGGCGATGGCGATCGTGTGGACGGGGGCTTCGGCGCCAAGTGGCACGAGTGGTTCGCGAACGGCTGGTTCGCCGCAGTGGAGCAGGCGGCCGGCGGCGAACCGGTGACCCATGCTCTGTACGAGGACGGCGACGCCTACATCGGCCTGATGCGCTGGTGCGAGGGCGAGCCGTTCCAGTACTGGATCGGTGAGTTCGTGCCGCCGGGTACGCCGGTGCCGGATGGCTTCGCATCCGTCGAGTTCGAGGCTGGTGCGCTCGGCGTCTGCTGGCTGTACGGATCGATGAGCGATCTGTTCGGCCAGGAGGGCCGGTGCGCCGAGGCGCTGGGTGAGGCCGGCATGAAGGTCGTGCCCGATGCGGGCAACAGCAAGGCGTGGTGGTTCTTCGAGCGCTACGGCTGCCCGCGCTTCACGACGGCGGACGAGAACGGCAATGTAATCCTCGACGTCTGCCACTACGTGGAGTAGGGCGCCCGCGAGCTGACGGGGCGCGGCGGCGGCCTCGTGAGGCCCGGCGCCCGCCTGCCTCCTCCTCCTCCGTGCCGACCGCTGACCACCTTCACTCCCCCTACGGCTTGCACACCGGGCAGGGCGTGAGGCCGAGTCGCTGGGCTTCGGAGAGCGGCACGGCGACCGCGCCCTGACGCACGTTCGGGCATCCGTCGCGGTGGTAGCGGCGGCCGGTGCGCGTCATGTAGACCGTGGGGCCAAGCTCCGGCGTGGCGGCGGTACCCGGGGCGGCGCCGGGGGGTGGGGCGC